>CP033784.1:630062-1260125 GCA_003955985.1 Corynebacterium jeikeium | reverse complement strand
TGTTTTTTATTGCACTGACCGAGCGACGCAATATCCTAGCCGGCCTGATTATCGGTATCGCAATCACCATTAAGCCCGTATTCTTGCCAATGCTGTTCCTACCGTTTATGCGCAGGCAGTTCTCTACGGTACTGACCAGTATCGGGGTGGTAATTGCAGCCAATGTCATTGCGTGGCCGCTCATGGTCCAACCACGTGACTACCTAGATATCACTATCCCCTACCTGGGAGTTGTCCGTGACTTTGCAAATGCTTCACTGACTGGACAGCTTGTTTGGCTGGGCGCCCACCCGACACTGATTTTGCTGTGGCAAATCTTTTTCGGCATTTTCGTCTTGGTATCTGTCGTGCTCCTTCTTCGCTGGCTCGAAAGGGATGAGATATTCTGGATTGCTACGACTTCCGGAGTTCTCTTCACCGGCGCGTTCTTCCTTTCCAGCCTGGGACAGCAGTACTACTCGATGACGCTCTTGCCAATGGTTCTCACCGTGCTTCGCCCATTGGTTTTGGCTCGCGACAATGAAGGAAATATTGGTTCGACTGTCATGTTGAATTGGGGCGCAGGACTTGGAGTCGTACTCTGTTTCTTCTACGCCAATTGGTGGATTGATGAAGATGACCTCTTTTTCCCGTGGTTCACGGTTGCAATCGGCGGTATTGGATGGGCCGTTCTTATACTCTCCATCACGGCAGCACTCATTCGAATGACGATTGTGGATGCCGTCAATGGGCGTAGCTTTGCATCCGGCTTCAGCTGGCTGAGCGGCTGGAAGATAGCAGGCAGGAAGCCTAATCACGAATCTGATCTCAAGTCTGAGGAGGCTATTCAGAATGGTTGATTCGCATAGCGAAGACTGGAATCTGAGCGAAGAAGAATGGCGCGAACGCCTCAGTGCCGCGGAGTACCAGGTTTTGCGTCAGGCAGGTACTGAACGCGCCTTCACCGGTGAGTACACCGATACCAAGACTCAAGGTGTCTACCGCTGCCGGGCCTGTGGTTACGAGCTGTTTCGGTCGAACGAGAAGTTCGACTCTCACTGCGGTTGGCCATCCTTCTTCTCTCCACTAGCAGGAGACCGCATTATTGAGCGCCGAGACACGAGTCTCGGCATGGTCCGTACCGAAGTGCTGTGCAGTCGTTGCAAGTCTCACCTCGGCCACGTCTTTGAGGGTGAGGGATACAATACTCCGACCGACCTGCGTTATTGCATCAATTCAATTTCACTCACGCTGGAACCGGACAAGACGGCTGAATAACTAGATAGAGAAGCAGCGCCGCTGGTCAAAATCCCGTCAGTTAACGGGGCTTGACCAGCGGCGCTGCTGATTCTCTCGTTGATTGCGTGAGCTACGGCAGAACGTTGATGATCTCTGCGATGTCATCGACGCGACGTCCCGTGTGGAACGGAATCTCTTCGCGGACGTGCAGACGAGCCTCGGTGTAACGCATCTTCCACATCAAGTCCACAATGCGGTCGAGCTCCGGCCCCTCGAATGCAAGGATCCACTCGTAGTCACCGAGTGCGAACGCCGGGACAGTATTGGCGCGCACATCCGGGTAGTCACGACCGGCCATACCGTGTTCAGCAAGGATGCGGCGTCGCTCGGTCGGCTCCAGCAGGTACCAGTCGTAGGAACGAACGAAGGGGTAAACCGCAATCCATCGTCCCGGCTCTTCACCCATGATGAACGACGGCAGGTGCGACTTGTTGAACTCAGCTGGACGGTGCAGCGCAGCGTTCGACCAGTGCGGAGTGGATGCCTTGCCCAGCGGAGTCTCGCGCAGGAAGGCGTTGTAGAACGCCTGCAGGTCTTCCAGATTCTCTGCGTGGATCCAGAACATGAAGTCGGCTTCAGCACGCATGGCCGAAACATCGTAGAAACCACGGATGATCAGATCAGTGTCTTCGTAACGAGCCAGGAATTCCTTGGTCTTAGCCACTGCCTCTTCGCGGTTATCACCGAGTGCACCTGGGGTCACCTTGAAGGCAGACCACATGGTGTAGCGGATGGTGTCGTTGAGCTTCTTGAAATCGAGCTTGGTCATTAGTTGTCTCCTAGTTCGGTTGAAAGGTTTGTTTAAAAACGATGGGTCAGCGCCAGTTTCGTACTCAGCACCAATCTCGCAGCTTTATGCCAGCTCCGCAGCAATCTTGCTGGCCGCAGCCTTGGCGTTGGAGATACATTCCGGAATGCCCGGGCCACTGAGCCACGCCCCTGTTGCTGCAAGCTTAGGCACCTCGGCCAAATCCTGGCGAGCAAAATCCATCAGGCCTCCATGCCCCATATCGAAGCGTGGAATCCCCGCCCACCAACGCTGGACGAAAACCGCTGTCGGTTCGGCATCAAAGCCAGTCGCCTTAGCCAAATCTGCTTTTGCCCTGGCGATGAGGTCCTCGTCGCTACGATGCACGTGCGAGTCATCATCAAAACGGCCGAAGCTTGCCCTCACAACGGCACCGTAGCGCTCACCAATATGTGGCCACTTCCGGGACGACACTGTAAAAGCTTTCGCGGACAGGTCAGCACCAATCTCGCACAACACGCCGTTGATCTCCGGCAGTCCTTCCGACGAGTCGAAACACATACCGACCACCGCCGAGTTCGACGTGTCTACCCCACCAATGAGCTCGGCCGCCTCTGGCGCAAGATTGCTCAACAGCTCCGATGTGGTTGCAGAAGGTGCCGCCACGACAACACCGTCGACGTCGATAGTGCTAATGCTCGTGCCGCTTTCCGACGGCAGTTCCACTGTCACCTCAAAGCCGTTGTCATGCTGCCGCAGACCAGTAGCCTTCGTCGACAAGAGGAGTTCGGCTGCCGATTCGTCGACAAGCGTGTTGTAGAGAACCTCGAAGCCATCGCGGAACGTTTGGAAGACCACCGGCCGCTTCGTCTTCGTCGAGTCTGTCGCAGCCTCACTGCTCAGACGCGCCTGCTGCGCCTGCTTACGTGCTTCCAGAACGCGCTGGACAGCGCCGGTGAGGCTGACATGATCACCGGCACTGGCCATTTCATCAAGCGCTGCCGCCAGCTGTGGGATGGTCGCACGCAGGCCCAGGTCGTATGCGGTGGTTGAGTAGACGCCTCCGAGCAGCGGGGAGACGATGCGGTCAACGACTTCCTCACCGAGCCGCGCCGCGACCAGCTGGCCGACATTCATGTCGTCTCCCAGTACCCAGTGCAAGGCTGGAGTGAGCTCGGGGTTCGACTCGGCATCAATCTTGGCGAGGCTGGCCTCGCTGAGGAGGTAGCCCAACCCTTCTGAGCTTCCTGGAATACCGGTGACCGTGTTACGCGGAAGGTCCTTGAGTTCACCGCCAATGTAGAGCTTGGAAGGCAGCCCCGAAGGGGCGACTAGCTGATCTGCCAAACCGAGTTCCTTGAAAAACTCGGTGGCATCGTGACGGAACGCAAGGTACGCCTCAGCGCCCGCTTCAAGAGGGCCGTTAGCTCCTGGTCGAGTCTTCAGCTTGCCGCCAACCTGTGAACTGGACTCGATGACAATTATTCTTGCGGCGGGTCCGAGCTCTTTACGCAACTCATACGCTGCGGTCAGGCCGGAGATACCGCCACCTATGACGGCAATGGTAGAAGGTTGTGCAACCACGGTATTTCGTACGCTTTCTCTATGCCCGCGCCTCGAGCGGGCACGGTCGATAAGACTTGTAGGAAATTAGCTAGTGCGTGTTTTACACGCCTGTTGCGTCGGCTTTTACGTTGCGTGAATGATCTCAACGGCGCGCGTAATCGCGTCGGCATCGGTATTCGGTAGCACCCCGTGACCCAAGTTGAAGATATGTCCACGGGCGTCACCACGCTTAATTGCACGGTCCGCCTCAGAGCAGATGCGCTGAATCTCTTGGGTCATTGCATCTTCACCGGCAAAGAGAATCGCCGGGTCAAGGTTGCCCTGCAATGCAAGGCTGTTTTCCGCCGGGTCTGCGCCTCGGTGAACGTCGGAAAGCGTGGCACGAATGCGGTTGGCAGCAACGTCCAGTGGCACGCGCCAGTCGACGCCCATGACTTCTGGGCCGGCTTCAGCCATCGCACCGAGAAGCTCGCCGGTGCCCACACCGAAGTGGATGCGCGGAATGCCGGCGTCGGCGACAGCCTGGAAGATTTCCTTCGAGTACGGCAACACAAAGCGGCGGTAATCACGCTCGGTGAGATAGCCAGCCCAGGAGTCGAAGAGCTGAATAGCGTCCACACCAGCGCCAATCTGCGCGCGCAGGAAAGCAATCACCATCGGAGTGATTTTCTGCATCAGGTGATCCCACAATTCAGGGTCCGAGTGCATCAGCGCCTTAGTGCGCTCGTGATTGCGGGATGGACCGCCTTCAATCAGGTACGACGCCAAGGTGAACGGTGCACCGGCGAAACCAATGAGTGCCTGGGTATCAGTCAGCTCTAGCAGAATGAGGCCGATACCCTCGGCCACCGGAGCGAGTTGCTCTTCCGTGACTTCCGGTAGAGCCTTGATGTCTGCTTCCGAGCGCACCGGAGTATCCATTACTGGACCGCGGCCAGGAACAATATCCAGGTTGACACCCGCAGCCTTCAGCGGCACGACGATATCGGAAAAAAGAATCGCAGCATCAACGTCGTGCCTACGTACCGGCTGCATAGTAATCTCAGCGAGCAGTTCCGGACGGAAACAGGAGTCCAACATACCGATGTCCTTGCGCACCTCACGGTATTCGGGCAGTGAACGACCGGCTTGCCGCATAAACCACACCGGGCGGCGCGAAGGAGTTCGACCGTAAGCTGCATCAAGAATCGGGGCATCAGTCAAAGTGCGACGATTGTTCATACTGACAATCATGCCCCACTTACCTTAAAAATTGATGTGTGGGGTACTAAGAGCAGGGAAATCACTCGCCCTGCTGTGCGTTTTCAACAAACCGCTTGGTCGCTTTCCGCTCTTTTCGGCGCGCCTCCCACTAACGCATGCGTCATATGGCTAAGTTCAGGCGCGTGAATGGAACCGATTCAACGCCACAGAACTTCCGCGCCGCGGTCGAGTCAATGCACTCTGCTGAACTGCGACCTGAGATTGCTCTGGGCACCGTTCGGCCACCGCAGAAGCTGGCACCGTTTAGCCACGCTGTCTCGCTTGAGGTCACGCAGCCCGAAGCTGATATTGTCCCTGAGTCCTCGGACGACGATGCCTTTGGTCGTTTAATTTTGCTCCATGACCCCCGCAGTGAGGAAACCTGGGACGGTGACATGCGCTTGGTTGCATACATCCAGGCGGATATGGACGCCTCCCTCGCGGAAGATCCGCTGCTTCCCCAGGTTGCCTGGCAATGGCTCACCGAGGCTCTGGCTGAGAACAACGCCGAACTGTCGAACTTGGGTGGCACGGTGACTACTACGAACTCTGTCCGCTATGGCGAGATCGGCGGCAAGCCACAGGCCTTTCAATTAGAAATGCGCGCATCGTGGACTGCTCGTGGCACCGACCTGCGCACTCACGTTGAATCCTTCGCTCAGGTACTAGCGAACGTCGCTGGTCTGCCACCCGTCGGCGTTTCTCTGCTGGGCTGATACCGGCGACTGCTGATACCGACGACCGAAGAGGCGTGCGATGAGCTCCGACGTGGAAACTAGTCCCGACGTAGAAGTAAGACTTGCCCCAGCCGAGGGAACTCCACGCGTGCTTTCTGCCATCGACGACATTATTGACGCCGGTGAGCAGCTGGCCAAAGGACACGGTTGGCTCGCAGTCGATACTGAACGAGCCTCAGCATATCGCTACGACGACCGCGCCTTCCTGCTTCAATTTCGCCGCCGTGGAGCGGGCACCTTTCTCATCGATCCCGAAGATGGTCGCAAGGCGATGGCCGTTTTCGGTTCCTCAGTCAACGACCTGACCTGGATTATTCACGCCGCTCATTCTGACCTTCCCTGCCTCGCAGCTCTGGGTCTCTACCCCACCAAAGTCATTGACACTGAGCTGGCCGGCCGCCTTCTCGGCCTGGAGCGAGTCAACTTAGCAGCTCTGACAGAGCGACTCCTCGGAGTTGGACTTGCCAAGGGGCACGGTCGAGAGGATTGGTCTACTCGTCCACTGCCAGCAGATTGGCTGGACTACGCAGCCTTGGATGTCGAGCTGCTCATCGAACTCGCCGAGGTTCTTTGTCAGGCGCTGACTGAGCTCGACCGTTTGGAATGGCTGGAACAGGAATGCGAACGCGAACTCGCTCTAAACCGTAAATACCTCGATGGTCTGCACGTCGGACACTCGTGGCAGGGGCTCAAAGGGATTGGGAAGCTGCGCACTCCCGAACAACTTCACGTCGCCCGTGCACTGTGGACTGAGCGTGACGAAATCGCGCAGCGCCGTGATGTCTCCCCAACACACGTCATGGGGCACAGCGTTCTACGTACAATCGCAGAACAACTCCCCGGTACGCAGCGTGAACTGACTGCAATCCGTGGATTTCCACGTCGCCGTCGCGGTGCTGCGGACGCTTGGTTGAAGGTCGTTAATGAAGCCCGTCAGGAACCTAGGTCGTCATGGCCGAAGCCCCAGAAGCAGGCTCCCAACCAGATGCCCCACTTTCGGCGTTGGGCTGAACATGCCCCACAAGCCGCCGAGATTTTCGAAACCACGCGAGACTGCATCGACAACGTCTGTGCCCAAATACATCTGCGCAAAGACACACTCATCACTTCCGCGCAGACACGTGAACTGGTGTGGTGGATTCACAGCCGCGCAGTCGACTCATTCGTTTTCCGCCACCACGACAACTACGCTGGCGGCCTGCCAGCCGTTACCGAAATCTCCGCTCACCTCAGCGAACAGGGTTTCCGCCCATGGCAGGCACATTTGCTTGCCGACGTGATCGGCGCCAACGTTCTTGCGCCCATGCGGCAGCCACTCTAGCTACAGCTGCTCCAGCACTGCGATGGTTTCAAAGTGATGCGTTAGACCAAATGCGTCCACGACCTCGAGGTGTTTGAACGCGTAGCCGTAGTCAGCCCAGTACCGGGCATCGCGGGCAAAAGTCGCCGGATCGCAACCGAAATGTACAACCACGCGTGGCTTTGCCTCAGCAATAGCGGCAATGGCATCCTTACCAGCACCGGAGCGCGGAGGGTCGAGAACAACGATATCCGGGTTTGGAGTTTCCTCATTAGCAACTTCGCGACGCACTACTTCGGCGACATCCCCAGTAACGAACCGGACTGGTGCCGCAGGCGACGTATTCGCACTGTGGT
This sequence comes from Corynebacterium jeikeium, assembly GCA_003955985.1. Lineage (NCBI taxonomy): Bacteria > Bacillati > Actinomycetota > Actinomycetes > Mycobacteriales > Corynebacteriaceae > Corynebacterium > Corynebacterium jeikeium. Next base: position 1,252,898 of record CP033784.1, on the reverse strand, counting down.
CAGCTGCAGTGAAGGCCTTGCGCCCCGCCGTCGCTGCCGCTGCAAAACCCTCGACAGAGAGAATTGAGCCCTCTGCGTCAACAAGCTTGCGAAGTGCCGCCGACAGAACGCCTGCGCCACCGTAAAGATCCCAACCACAGGAGAAAGACTGACCAGCCAACAGGTCAATGATGCGCGATCCATAGAACTCAGGGGCATGGCAATGGGCTTGCCAAAAACCGGTAGTCGGCACATCGAAAGTAATTCCGTGAACAGTGTGCTGTGTGGTTGGCTCGCCTTCAATCACCGTTTGCTTGCGGTTCCTGCCGCTGCCGGAAACATACACAGCACTTCGGTTACCCTCCGTGTCCATGGCCACATGGAGTTCTCCTGGCTTCGGCTTCTTGCTCCCTCGACCGCGAGCAGGCTTAGCGGCGGGGATGGTTCCGGCCGTCGAAAAGCCAGCGATGAGATTGGGAACTGTTTGGACGCACTCGGAGCCGATGACGAGCTCGTGGGAACGGGAACGACGTAATCCCGCTCGTCCCTGGGAATCCACACCCAGCCGCACGCGCGTGCGCCAACGGGAGGTCGGAGCCAGTGGAAGAACATCGATAGCTGGCAGCTCGTCGGCGGTGAAACGTCCAAGACGGCGCAGGCAATCGGTCAAGACATCAGCCTTGAGACGCGCCGCGTGCTCAGGATCAATAAAACCCCAGTCGCAACAGCCCGCGCCCTGCTGAGCTGCTTCGCAACGCTGCGAAATTCGATGCTCTGAGGCATCCAAAACCTCAACGACATTGCCGCGCCACAGCTTGGCATCAGGTTTGGCAATTTCGACAACAACGCGTTCGCCGGGGATACCGCCGGTGACGAAACCGATTCGTCCGTCGTAGCTGGCAATGAATTCTCCGCCGGCAGCGGGACGGTCAATAGTCACTTCGATGTTCACGCAGTGTGATACTACCCGCTGACAAGAGAAAAGCCGCCGTCGGGTGACGGCGGCGGGCAGTGCACAGTGGCGCCTGCAGATCCTTTTCTAACTGGTCAAGTAGCTAGCTTCTCTCTGCTGGCGGGTTGACCAAACTAATTGGTGGAGCCATCCGGGTTGATACCAGTAGCGCCTGGCACCTGCCCGGGTTCACCTTCAGCTTGGGCAGCCTGGGTCTGCTGCTGGTATGCCTGACGAATCTGCTCGGCCATCTGGGACGGCAGCGTAACCGGAAGCGGCTGACCTGCTGGCATCGGGTTTTCACCGCGAGAGACGAAGCTACGGGCAAGGAGACCGCGGGCGAGATCTGCGAGTTCCTCCGCCCGATCAGCCGGACCGGAAGCCGTCATGCGAAGCATCCAACGCGGGCCGTCGGCGCCGATGATTCGCATTTCCATATCGGAGGTGCGACCTACGACCTCAGAACCCCACGGCCCCTGCTCGACGTGGACATCGAGGCCATCGGACTCAAGACCGTCCTTGATTTCCTGAGCGGACTCCTCCCAGAGGCCGCCCGACGTCGGAGCAGCGAATGCTACAGGAGTTACGCGGCCATGCTCAGTGGCGACGTGCAGCATGGTTGGACCTGTCGGCCCCATCTCCACCTGAATATCACCAACGTGAGGAATAGGCAGCAGCATCGAACCGAGGTTCAGGCTGGCCTTCGCGAAGTCCGAAAAATCAAACTGCGTCGGGCTAGCGCTGTTGATGTCGAAGGGGCCGTTTGCTGGTGCGTTCTCCGCGGCGGTTTCCGACGCGTCGTCATGCACGGTTGCGGTAGCCTCCTCAGAAGCTGGCGCCGCAGAGTCGGTGGTAACGGCCTCTGCCTCAGCAGCTGGTTCTTCTGGCTGGTTCTTCTTTCCAAATGGCCACATGGTGGTTTATTGACACCTCGCTAAAAAGAAATCTTTGTATACGCTTTTGTAAACGCTTTATTGAGCTCTTCACGCATTGAACCACACTTGGTAGGGTCCCCGCGCTGTCAGAGGCGTTTTAAAGCGTCGTGGACACTCCGGTTGACCCGTGACCGCCCGCGCCGCGTTCAGTTTCATCGAGCTCATCGACTTCCACCAGCGGGCTGAGCTCGACCTTCTGCACAACCAATTGGGCAATTCGATCGCCCTTGGCGATCTCCACCGCGTTGGTGGGGTCCAAGTTGATCAGGCAGACTTTAAGCTCACCACGGTAACCGGCATCAATCGTGCCGGGAGCGTTGACGATGGACAGCCCCTTTTTGAAAGCCAATCCGGAGCGAGGATGAACCAATCCCACTGTGCCCGCCGGCAAAGCAATGGCAATACCGGTTCCCACGAGCGCCCGCTGCCCTGGTGCTAGGATGACATCCTCCACTGAGCTCAAATCCACACCGGCATCATCGGCATGCGCACGCTGGGGAATCACAGCGTCTTTAGCGAGCTTTTTCACTTGCACCGGGGCATAAGTCATCTCTTTGTATATCCTTCGCTGTCGCGTCTTTTAAGAACCGCACTTCGGCCTTGTCAGTACCGAGCATAGCCGTGCCCTAGAATGGATAACCGTGAGTGGAAAAGATAACCTGCAGCCTCGTCGCGACGACAGCTCAGCATCCGTCTCTGAAGGTGCGGCAATAGCAATGAGCTCGAGCGGAGATTCATCGATTGTCTATTCCGAAAAGCTCTGGGTTCCCTGGTGGTTCTGGGTACTCGGCGCTGCTGCCGTTTTTGTATGCACGGCCCAGATTGGCTTTAACCGTTCACCGATTTGGCTTGTCATCGGCGGCATTATTTGTCTGGCCGTGGGCGTGTGGGTGCTGTTGACTATGTCGAAGACCACGGTGTCCGTGGAAGTGGACAGCACTGGTGAACGCTGGCTTCACGCTGGCACGGCAGTTTTGCCAGCATCGGTTGTTGCCAAATCCCTGGTGGTCCCGAAGTCCGCGCAGCGCAATGCGTTGGGCCGTCAGCTCGATCCAGCAGCGTTCCTGGTTACACACACGTGGATTCCCACGATGGTGCTGCTAGTCCTCGACGATCCGGACGACCCCACCCCCTATTGGCTGGTCTCCACCCGCCACCCCGAGGCACTGCTTGACAGTCTCTTCGACCGCTAGGTCAAATCTCTCACCGCCGCTACACGCTTGCCGACGGCCCCAGCGCCGCCAGAACCGTGGTAGTGGCGGTTTTCCTTTTTCCTAGGAAGCTATCCCGGCTGTGCGGGGATTAGGCACAGTCCTGACAGATGGGGAATCCATCGCCGTTATCGATTGCGATCATTGAGCGGTGCATCACCATGAAGCAGGAGCCACAGGTGAATTCATCCTCCCCCTTCGGGGCAACATCCATATCGAATTCTTCACCCGCGATGTCGGCAACCGGCAACTCGAACGGCTCAACAATTTCGCCGTCGTCAGTGTCGTCGATTTCCTTCTCAGCAGATGCAGCCTGAAGGCCCTCGAGGGAATCGGTCTCCAGCTCTTCGGTTTCACGAGTACGCGGGGCATCGTAGTTTACAGCCATGTCCCAAACCTTCTTTCTGGACCTTTGCTAGACATTGTGAACTGACTTTTTCTCGGAGAATACAACGCGTTGAGACGATTGACACCCTGTACTCTCCAGTGCCTTTCTCAGCGGATATTAAGGCAATTCACGCAATCTGTCATCTCTGCAGGTCAGAATAGGTTTCTATGCCTATTAGACGAGGAGACGATAACATGATGGCTATGAGTTCAGGCCCCGCGAGCATTACGAGCGCATCACATCGACGAAAAATTGTTCCCTACGTGGCGGTTTCCGTCGTTGCTGTAGTTATTGCCGCTACGTTGTGGGTGTTGGCATTCCGCAGCCAACCGGCAAGTTATCCGGTGTCCTGTTCCCTCCCCGCGGCTGGGACCCCTGTTTCCTCCACCACGCTAATCGGAGAGCACGTCGTTCCACCGTCGGATGTTCATGTGCGCGTTTATAATGCCAACGGCAAAGTCGGCCAGGCTACAACCGTCGCCGAGCAATTGCGGCAGCTCGATTTTGTCCTCGATGAGCAGGTTCCCTACGGCAACGACCCTATTGTGGAAAACCAAGACCTCGGTTGCTTCGGCCAGCTGCGTTATGGCGAGGACTTCAATGGCCACGCCGCGGCGCTTCACGCTCTTTTCCCCTGCTTTGAGCTCATCCACGATGGTCGGCCGGATGCAACCGTCGATGTGTCGTTGGGTAAGGGGTTTAAGGATCTCGAAGTAGCCAGCCAGGTTGAGGAAACGATGTCCGCATTGAACCGTGGCGAACAAGCCGACCTAGAGGGTTTGAGCTCGTTAGGCTCGAGCACCTGCTCCTAGACCGACGCACTAATTCCTAGCCTTCGCGATAGCACCATCCAATGCCTCGAAGAACGCATCGGCAACTTCAGAGTTCGCCGCACCGACACCAAAGTCGAGCGGGTCTCCCTCCGGCCGGCCAGTAACGTTGGCACACTGAGTGAATTCCGGGACCCTAATCCTTGCGCCTGCTTCAGCCGCAATCAGAGCACCAGCTGCATAATCCCAAACCTTGATGTCGTGTTCGTAATACGCATCAACACGGCCGTGCGCCACCATGCACAAATCCAGCGCCGCCGATCCCATGCGCCGAATATCTCGACACTCCCCCAGCAACTGCGACGCTATCCGGCCCTGCACCTGCCGGAGACTAGCGGAATAGCTGAATCCCGTTGCCACAAGTGTCTTTTCCAGCTCGGCCGTTGGGGAACAACTAAGCGTCTGCACAGTGCCGTCCCGTCGAGAAACCTGAGCGCCCTCTCCCTTAGCTGCACTGTAAATCTCTCCCGAGGACGCATTTGCCACTGCACCCGCCACTACCTCATCGCCTACGGCGCAAGCGATACTCACGGCACAATTGGGCAGGCCGTAAAGGAAATTCACCGTGCCATCAATGGGGTCTACAATCCAGGTCACCGCTTCGCCCTCGTTGGCAGCCTGCGCTGGGGAACTCGCGCCGTCGTCAAGCCCGCCTTCTTCGCCCAAAATGCGGTCAGAGCTGCTAAACGTCTTGATAAGCGAACGAATGAGCTCCTCAGATTCACGGTCGACGACGGTGACGGGGTCAACAGCTGAGGACTTCGTTTCGGAACTTGCTAAAACGCCATCGGAGCCGAGTTCGACCCGACGACTGGCGATGTGCGCCGCGGCTGCGCGGGCGATAAGTACCGCGCGGTCACGCAATTCCCCGACGCTGGGCCGCACGGACCCGGGGCTATTCGGTGCAGCAGACCCCCTATTATCCGCGCTGTTAGCGAGTTGTTCGGTGCCATGCGAGTTATTGCTCATGCCCCCATTGTGTCTGTTTCGTACAATTTGAGCTATGGGACAACGAATTGGATTTGGCATCGACGTGGGAGGCTCTGGAATCAAGGGTGGCCGCGTAGACCTTGAAACTGGGCAGCTTATTGGCGACCGCATTAAAATTTTCACGCCACAGCCGGCAACTCCGGAAGCGGTTGCGGAGACCATTGCAGAAATTGTGGACATTGCGAAGTGGGATTCCGATGTCGGCATCACGATTCCGTCCGTCGTACAGAATCAGATTGCCTTGCTGGCCGCCAATATTGACGGTTCTTGGGTTAATACGAACTGCCAAGAGCTCTTCGCTAAATACCTGCCCAACAACAAGGCGCACGTGCTTAACGACGCTGACGCTGCCGGCCTCGCTGAAGTCCAGTTTGGCGATCCGGGCAATAAGACAGGCGCCGTGTTGTTGCTAACTTTTGGTACAGGCATCGGCTCCGCGCTTATTCATGACGGACTGCTCTACCCCAATTCGGAGTTAGGCCACCTCATCATTGATGGCATGGAGGCCGAACACTTTGCATCCGCGAGAGTTAAGGATGTGGAGGGGCTCGGCTTCGAAGAGTGGGCTGAGCGCGTGAGCAAGGTGCTTAAGACCTACGAGGCGCTGTTTTGGCCGTCACGGATCATCGTCGGCGGCGGAATCAGTCGCGAACACGAAAAGTGGATTCCGCTGTTGACATGTAAGACTCCAGTTGTCCCCGCAAGTTTGGATAATAATGCGGGTATTGCTGGCGCCGCCTTTGCAGCTGACCAGGGGCTTTACCCTTAACCACTTTCATTTCTTATATGGGGATTGGTAGCTACGTGTCGGGCGTGACACGTGCTTGAAGCCATGCCCCGTGGCGGCGATTTTAAGAATTGGTTTACAATAAGAAGTTGACTCACGGCAAGGTTGAATAATCAACAGGCTCGAGGAGGATTGGGAAAATCGAATTCCAGCGCACTGCTTCGATGAGGATTTTCACCGATTACTTCTTCGCTAGGAGCCAGAAAGCAACACTGATGACCGTGGCACGAAAAGGTCAGCTCTGAATGTTTTCCATTCGGCTAGTTGGCTATAGACGAAGTAAAGGCGCACCACTGGCGCGTTGAGCTTCTCTTCGACCGAGAGAAGCTGGCGGCGGCTTTGGCGGCGCACACAACGTACATCGTGAAAGGGCGTTCGTGGCAGGCAACGAACTGGGGCAAGCTCAGGACCAATCCACCGGGAGTGGCACCGGTTCAGCTACTCCTGCAAAGAAGGCTGTAAAGAAGGCCATCAAGAAGGCAGTGAAGAAGACTGCCGCGAAGAAGACTGCTGCCAAAAAGACGGCTGCTACCAAAACTGCGGCGAAGAAGACGACCGCTAAGAAGGCAGCGGCCAAGAAGACCGTGAAGAAGGCGGCCAAGAAGTCCGTCGCTAAGAAGACCACGCGTAAGGCCGCCGCCAAGAAGGCAACTAAGCGGACAACGGCTGCGAAGGCCACCGCGGCCAAGGCTGCTGCAGCGAAGGCGAAGGACGCGCAGGCTCTCGACGCAACTGAGAACGAAGAGCTCGAGGACGAGGAACTCGACCACGACTTGGAGCAGGAGCAGGACTACGACCCGGATCTGGATGATGATCTCGAAGACGATGATCTTCACGACGATCTGGATGATGACGACCTCGAAGACGACGACCTCGACGATGATGAAGAAGAGGACGACGAGGACGAAGACGAAGACGAGGATGAAGAGGACGAGGGCGACGAGGTCTGGAACGAGGACGAGTCCGCTCGTCTGCGTCAGGCCCGCAAAGATGCTGCCCTCACCGCCTCCGCCGACTCTGTCCGCGCCTACCTCAAGCAGATTGGTAAGGTCGCGCTGCTGACTGCCGAGGAAGAAGTCAGTCTGGCAAAGCGCATCGAGGCCGGTCTGTATGCGCAGTACAAGATTGACGAGGCCAAGGAAGCCGGCGAGCGCATCGCTTACGCCCAAAAGCGCGACTTGCGCGAGATTTCTCGCGACGGTCAGCGCGCCAAGAATCACCTGCTCGAGGCCAACCTCCGTCTTGTGGTGTCCCTGGCAAAGCGCTACACCGGCCGTGGCATGGCTTTCCTCGACTTGATTCAGGAAGGCAACCTCGGCCTGATTCGTGCGGTCGAGAAGTTCGACTACACCAAGGGCTACAAGTTCTCCACCTACGCAACGTGGTGGATTCGCCAGGCCATTACTCGTGCAATGGCCGACCAGGCTCGAACCATTCGTATTCCGGTTCACATGGTCGAGGTCATTAATAAGCTCGGTCGTATCCAGCGCGAGTTGCTCCAGGATTTGGGCCGCGAGCCCACTCCGGAAGAGCTCGCTAAGGAGATGGACATCACCGAGGAAAAGGTTCTCGAGATTCAGCAGTACGCTCGTGAACCCATTTCGCTGGACCAGACCATCGGTGACGAGGGCGACTCCCAGCTCGGTGACTTCATTGAGGACTCAGAGGCAGTCATCGCTGTGGACGCCGTCAGCTTCACGCTCCTCCAGGACCAGCTTGGCGACGTTCTGGAGACTCTCTCCGAACGTGAAGCCGGTGTCGTCCGCCTGCGCTTCGGCCTTACCGACGGCATGCCGCGTACGCTTGACGAGATTGGCCAGGTCTACGGTGTGACACGCGAGCGCATCCGTCAGATTGAGTCCAAGACGATGTCCAAGCTGCGTCACCCATCGCGTTCGCAGGTTCTGCGCGACTACTTGGAGTAAAGCTTTAACCTGAAGTTGTTCAGGGGCTAACAGCTAGCCCCAGAGAATCGGGCTTGAATGAGGTTTCACACCTTATTCGGGCCCGGTTTTTCTTTTGGTGTCAGCGCTAGTGAGTTACTGACTGCGTTTATGTCAAAAATGACCTGAAAAATGGCCTGAAAGTGTCATAAACTCACGCAGTTTCACATTTGCAGCCAAAAGCCCCGAACCACCAAAGTGGAACGGGGCGAACGGGCATCTAAGCAACGCTAGGCGGAGAAGCCCGGTGGCGGTTCAGCGCACTGCCCCACCATCCACTACGGGCTACTACCTACCCAGCTAGTACACGACGCCGAATACCCACTGCAGGAGCGTCAGCGATGCCACAGAAATCACGATCAGTGCGACGACGTTCAGCCAGACACCGGCCTTGACCATGTTGTCCATGCTGACGTAGCCGGAGCCGTAGGCGATGGCGTTCGGCGGTGTTGCAACCGGCATCATGAATGCCGAAGTAGCTGCCAGTGCAACTGGAACTGCGAAGATCATCTGGTCGTGGCCCAGACCGATTGCCATCGCACCAACCAGCGGCAGGAAGGTCGCGGCCGTCGCGGTGTTAGAGGTGAACTCGGTCAGGAACAGCACAACGGCGCCGACGACAACCACGAGTGCAGCCACTGGCATCCAGCCGAGAGTAGACAGCTGCTCGCCAATCCAGTCCGACAGCCCAGAGGCACCGAACTGTGAGGACAGCGCCAGGCCACCACCGAACAGCAGCAGCACACCCCACGGCAGCTCCAACGCATTTTCCCAGCGCATGAGCTTCACGCCATTAGGGCCACCCGGAATAAGGAACAACGCAATACCCACGGTCATTGCGATAACCGCATCGGCAATCTTGGTGTCGGGCAGCAGCACCGGAACAAAGACCCACGCCAGTGCCGCCGCGATAAACACCAGGAGCACTCGGCGCTCTCCAGTCGACATACGGCCAAGGCGCTTCAACTCGTCACGCATGAGTTCGCGCCCACCTGGAATATGCGTAATCTCCGGCTTAAACAGAACATTTGTCAGCAAAAACCATGCACAGAGCATGAGCACAACCGCCACCGGGACACCCAGCAGCATCCACTGGCCGAACCCAATGTTGACACCCTGCTCCGCCATGTAGGCCGCCAGCATCGCGTTCGGCGGAGTACCAATAATCGTGCCCAGCGAGCCAATCGATGCCGCGTAAGCGATACCCAGCATCAGCGCGATACCGAAGTTTGACTTTGGCATCGGGTCATAGCTTGACGACGACTCCTCGGCCTCCTCCAGCGCATCCCCACCGGGGGTTTCAGCGACGGATTCACTCGCAGAGCCCGTATCCTCTGCAGGAACCTTTTCATCGTGCAGCATTCGGACAATGAGGCTCAGGACGGACACACCGATTGGCAGCATCATCACGGCCGTGGCCGTGTTGGAGACCCACATCGACAGGAAGCCAGTAGCCACCATGAAGCCGAGAATCAGCATCTTTGGTGACGACCCCATGAGCACCAGAACCCACAATGCGACGCGCTTGTGGAGGTTCCAACGCTGCATCGCCAGCGCCAACAGGAAGCCGCCCATAAAGAGGAAGATGGTCGGGTCTGTGTACTTGCCCGAGAAATCCTTAATCTCCGCGAGGTTGAGAATCGGGAATAGAGCCAGCGGCAGCAGAGCCGTAACGGCAATCGGAATAGCCTCGGACATCCACCACACGGCCATAAGCACTGCTACACCTGCGGTTGCACGCAGGTTGTGATCGAGCTCAGCCGGCATAAAGAAGTACACGAGCAGGGCCAAGATGATACCGAGTCCTAGACCGGTGCGCTTACGGAAAAGCTCCCGGCTCAGGTATCCACGGTCTTGTTGGCCAGGTGACAGTTCCGGGGAGTTGTCGCGCGTAGATGTCGCTGCCACGATTCACGCTCCTATTTAATAATCAGCAGACATCCTGTATTGCACGCATGTTCAAACGTTTACCGCATGTAGGGGATGCCAAATGTGGGTACTTTCTGACACCAATATCATTACCAACACTCGGCCAAATATGAGATTTCACTAAGAAACCCCCGGCCGAAACTGCAGGCAGTTGGGCTTCGGGGGTGGATTACGGGGTTAGCTCATTTCCTGATTGCGTATCTGGCGTTGACCGAAAACTCCGGGCACAAAGTAAGACCGCTATTGATGTCGCTTCCGAGCTCACTCCGATTGCTTCTTTGGCTGATCAGTACCCATCTGCTTAGAGATGCACTCGGCATACTCTCCAGAGGTGCGCTCGAACTTCTCACACTTCGACATCGCATCTGATGTCGACGAATACAGCATCAGCGACACCACGGCGGCTGCAATACCCGTCACAATGCCGACCACGCCCAATCCGAACGAACCGCTGATGACCGCGTCTCCCCCGGCTGCCTGCACGCGTTTCTTGGCACTCATTGCCTTCGCCATCGCGATGATGCCCAGAACAATGCCAAAGACACCGAGGATGCCACCAACAATCATCCAGGACATCAAGAGTCCGCCGACGCCAAAGATCAGTGCCAGCACGCCAATAGTCCGACCGTCATTGCCTGGTACAGCTGACAAACCACCGCCGGTCAATTCCGACGGCCTCGACTTATCACTGCTTGCCGACATTCTTCTCTCCACCATAGATTGCTCAGTTCGTTTGAAACCCTACCAATTACGCAGGTAGCTGATGCGATCACGCAACTGTTCCTCCGTACATAGCGCAGTCGGCGGGCCACCACAGGCGCGCCGAACCTCGTTATGCACTTGACCATGTGGCTTACCGGTTCGCGCCGCTGTCATCGACACCAGCGTATTGAGCTCCTTCCGCAACTTCGGCAACACCTCACTGGCCACCTTCTGCGGCCTTGGGTACGCCGATCCTTCAATGCGGTGCACCGCGCCCCCTTCGCCTCCGCTTGACGACGATTCCCTCGCCTCCTCGCGGGCTTCCTTCTCTCGGGCACTGGCGGCTTTAAGCTGTTCATCCTGCCGCTGACGCAGCAAGAGTCGCATCTGATCGGCGTCGAGAAGCCCTGGCAAACCCAGATAATCGGCCTCTTCGGCGGAACCGGCAACGGTTGCGGTGCCGTAGGAGGAGCCGTCGTAGATGAGGTAGTCAAGTTCAGCATCCGCGCCAATGGATTCGTAGGCCGGCAGCAATTCGTCGGGCTCATCCTTGCGGCGATTGGCCTCAGCGACCAAGTCATCTTCCCAGCCTTCCGAAGGCCGATCCGGCTTGCCGAGCACGTGGTTGCGCTGCACCTCCATCTGCGAGGCCAAGTCGAGCAGCACCGGGATCGACGGCAAGAAGACCGAAGCAGTCTCCCCTGGCATGCGGCTTCGCACGAATCGTCCGATAGCCTGCGCGAAGAATAGTGGAGTCGAGGAACTGGTCGCGTACACGCCGACCGCCAGCCTCGGCACGTCCACGCCTTCGGAGACCATGCGCACGGCCACCATCCACTCATCGGTGGACTCGGAGAAAGTCTTGATTCGTTCCGACGAGCCCGGTTCATCCGAGAGCACCAACGCCACCGGCGTAGAGGCAATCTGCTCGAGAATGCGTTTGTACGCACGGGCAGTTGCCGCGTCGGAGGCGATAACCAGGCCACCCGCGTCCGGGATATGCTGCCTCATCTGCGAGAGCCGGGTGTGCGCTGCCCGCAGCACAGATGGCATCCACTCGCCCTTTGGGTCAAGCGCGGTGCGCCAAGCACGCGTGGTCTCCTCTGGACTCATCACGGTGCCCAGACGCGCAGCAAACTCATCGCCCGCACTATCACGCCAGCGGGCTTCACCGGAATAAGCCAGAAAGACCACCGGGCGGACAACGCCGTCGGCAAGCGCATTGGAATAGCCGTACGTGTAATCAGCGACGGAACGCGAGTAACCATCGCCGTCCGGCGAGTAGCGAACAAACGGAATCGCTGCGTCATCGGAGCGGAACGGCGTACCAGTTAGGCACAGGCGGCGTTCGACATCGCCGTAAGCTTCGGAAATACCGTCGCCCCAGCTCTTGGCATCGCCGCCGTGGTGCACCTCGTCCAGAATCACCAATGTCGGCCGAGCGGTGGCTACGGCATGGTGCTTAAACGGATGCACTGCGACTTGGGCGTAGGTCACAACAATTCCCTGGTAGGAGGGGTTTACCACACCCTTGGCGTTGGTGAATTTGGGATCCAACGCAATCCCCGAACGAGCAGCGGAAGCAGCCCACTGCACTTTCAGGTGCTCAGTGGGAACCACGACGATGATGCGCTCGACGATCCGGCGCGACAGCAACTCACTGGCGATACGCAAGGCGAAGGTCGTCTTACCTGCGCCCGGTGTCGCCACTGCAAGGAAGTCCTTGGGGTTAGTCGCCAGGTATTTGTCGAGGGCCTCCTGCTGCCATTTACGAAGCCCGCTCACTTGCGACGCAGGGACTTGTAAATCCGCTCGCAGTCAGGGCATACCGGTGAACCCGGCTTCGCTGACTTCTTCACAGGGAAGGTTTCACCGCACAGAGCAACGACGTAGGAGCCGTTGACCGCGGAGTTCACGATCTGGTCCTTCTTGACGTAATGGAAGAACTTCGGGGTATCGTCCCTCGTCGACTCATCGACGCGGGTATCGGTGCGTTCAATCGTCTTTGTCGTCTTCAATGGAGTGCTCACAGATTCCAATTGTGCCCCATCGGTCAAATTATGCCCAGTGACCCAGGTGCTGGCCGCTGCTGACTGCTGCCTTCCACAGCCATCCACAACATCGCTACGACTACGCGAGCATGCGGCTGCAACGGACATAGCTAGTTGAGACGACCCCACGCCACAGGCGTATGCTAGACAACCATGGCGCGAATCAATGACCGTCGCGACTCCGCGCTGCCGAAACGCGGAAGTTCCCGGCGACGCAAGAAAGACGCGGCGTTGATTACCGACGCCCGCGGCTCTCGGATTCGCAACTATGACCACCGCCGCCACGTCTACGCGGCTCTGCAATGGTCTCGCATTCCGCTGCTGCTTCTTTCCGGCGCTTTTTATCTGTGGTGGGATGTGCCGTGGATTGCAGCGATTCTCATGGTCGTCTCCGTACCCATGCCGTGGATCGCGGTTGTCATCGCCAATGGCGTTGGAGAACCCGCTGACAAGCGTAAGCCGCGCGTCTACAAGCCTGGAGTTGTACGCGAGCAAAACCGCAAATGGGAGGAGCAGCAACGCCAGCGCGCCCTCAAGGAAGCAGAGATGCGCGCGCTCGGTTCTGCCGCCAGTACCGAAGACACCGACGCACCGACGCAGTCCGGTAACGAGACCACCTCAAATCCCTTCGATGACGCAAATGTCATCGATATGCCGGAAGACGACGATTCGTCGTCAAGCTCCCCTAACTAGCCCCTCCGCCCCGCTTTACGACGAAGGTAGTGCCTACGATGACCTTTTCCCCCTCCACCTTCACCCCACCGACTGATCAGCAGCTTCGTGATTTTGTCGACTGTGCGGAGGAATTTGCCACCGCGCTCAGGCGCCTTGAGTTTTCCAGTGAGTCACTGCGTCGAGTCCTAGGCGCCGAGGGACTGGCCGCGCTGGACCGCGGTGAGCCCGGCGTTGTCGATGTTCTACTTACCGAAACTGAGGGCGTTTCTGCGGACACTGTGACCGCGTTGCGTCTTTTCATCCTGGGCGATTTCGCCGACGCACAGCAGCTATTTGGGGCTGAGCTGACAGCCAAGTTACTGGGCAGCGGCATACTTGCCGGCACCGCCACCAACGCACAGGTGTGTATCGATGTGCGCCCGGTCGAGATTGCGGGAGTCGACCGTATTGTCTTTTCCGACCGCGATGCCTCTATGAGCGATCACGTTCCTGGACCCGATCATGTCTTGGGCGTAGGGCGGGCTTCCCGCTCCCTCCTCGATATTTCGCCGACCTCGGCGGTGGAATCCGTACTCGACCTCGGTGCCGGTTGTGGCGTCCAGAGTCTTGCCCAGCCGGATGCAAAGTCGATTGTCGCGACGGACATTCACCCCCGGGCGCTGTTTTTTGCCCGCGCTACTTTCGCCGCAAATGGCTTCGACCAGGCGCAGGCCGTCGAAGGTTCGTGGTTTGAACCGGTTGCAGGCAAGAAGTTTGACCGCATTGTGGCGAACCCGCCGTTCGTCGTAGGGCTGCCAAGTGTGGAACATGTTTACCGTGACTCAGGATTGAATCTGGACGGTGCCACCGAACTTATGATCCGCGGTCTGGCCGACCATCTCACCGACGGCGGCACGGCGCATCTGCTCGGTGCTTGGGCCCATATCGAAGGCGAAAGTTGGCAACAGCGCATCGCCTCTTGGCTCCCTGCTGAAGGCCTCGAAGTGTGGGTAACACAACGAGATGTCGCCACGCCGGCGGAATACATCGGCACCTGGCTTCGAGACGAGTCCATCGACCCCCGCAGCCCAGAAGGCTGCGAGCGCTCCCGTGCCTGGCTGGAGCACTTCCGCAACAGCGGCGTGACAGGCATCGGGTTCGGCTACATCACAGTCCAACGCATTGCCGGCCCGACTTCCGCCGTGTGCGAAGAAATGCCGCAGCCTTTGGCCGCTCCCTTCGGCGCCGAAGCCCAGGAGTATCTCGGCCGCGCCGAATGGCTTCGCGCACAAACTGCTAACACCATCCTCGAAGCTGCCTTTACTCTGCGCCCTGGCGTCGCCTTAGAACGCGTTTCGCTTGCCGACGTCGACAGCGGCCAGGGCTTCACTGAGTTCGATACGCGCATCTCACGCACCGACGGCCCCGCCTGGACACACTCAATCGATGAGTCCGTGGCAACCATTCTGGGTGCGCTGCATCCCGAAGCTGCTCTGGGCTCCGTCATCGACATCATGGCAATGTTTGGAGCCTTTGATGAGTCCGAAGTCCCTGCAATCAAGGACGCCCTAGTTCCCATCGTCGTTGACCTGGTTCGCCATGGTCTGATTCTCCCCACCGAGCTCTTGGAGGATAAACAGTAAATGAAAGCCGTTCTCACCCTAGTTAAATCCGCGTCAGTCACTGTCGACGGCTCCGTTGTTGGCCACGTTGACGGAGGCGATACCGGCGCCATTTTGGCGCTCGTAGGTGTTGGCCGCGAGGACACTGCCGATGCTTGGGAAACGATGGCCCGCAAGATCGCGGAGCTGCGCATTCTGGATGGCGAGCTCAGCGCTGTCGACGCTGGCGCCCCGGTGCTCGTTGTTAGCCAATTCACGTTGATGGGGGCGACAAAGAAGGGACGGCGGCCGTCGTGGGTAGACGCGGCTCCGGGCCCAGAAGCCGAACCCGTCATAGAAAAAATTGTCGAGAACTTGCGCAATCGTGGCTTGACGGTCGAAACGGGACAATTTGGAGCAATGATGGAGGTCGCATCCGTCAATGATGGACCCTTTACAGTTCTCGTAGAATGCTAGTCGCGGCAGTTTTTCTAAACATTATATTTGCATGGCAAAATTACCCTATTGACATTCATCAACTTTCACGGGAACATTTCCGTAACTCCGTGCGTTGTAGTTATTGAGTCCACTTAAAAATCCAGGAGGCAGATTCATGAAGAGTGCCGATATTCAAAATGACGAACTGGAAGGTCAGCCACGGGACAAGGGGCGCCGCACTGGCAATAACTCCAATCCGTCCGCCGATTTGGTTCGTGTGTATTTGAACGGCATCGGAAAGACTGCTCTTCTCAGCGCTGAAGAAGAGGTGGAACTTTCTAAGCGCATTGAAGCCGGTGTATACGCCGAGCATTTGCTGCAGACCGGCGCGAAAATGACCCGCGCAAAGAAGCGTGATGTCAAGATTTTGGCAAAGGAAGGTAAGGCTGCACGCGCCCACCTACTCGAAGCCAATCTCCGTCTTGTGGTCTCGCTGGCGAAGCGCTACACCAACCGCGGTATGCCTCTGCTGGATCTAATCCAGGAGGGCAACTTGGGCCTCATCCGCGCCATGGAAAAGTTCGACTACACCAAGGGCTTCAAGTTTTCCACTTACGCAACGTGGTGGATTCGCCAAGCTATTACCCGCGGTATGGCTGATCAGTCGCGCACTATTCGCCTCCCCGTCCATTTGGTTGAGCAGGTCAACAAGATTTCTCGTATCAAACGTGAGCTCTACCAGCAGCTCGGCCGTGAGGCTACGAATGAGGAATTGGCAGAGGAATCCGGCATTCCAGAGGCCAAGATCGAGATGCTGCTGCGTCAGTCCCGCGACCCGGTGAGCTTGGACATGCCGGTGGGCACTGATGAGGAAGCTCCTCTGGGAGACTTCATCGAGGACTCAGAGGCAACTGATGCCGAGGAGGCAGTTGTCGCTTCCCTGCGTCACCACGATGTCCGCAAGGTTCTGTCCACTCTCGAGATTCGAGAGCAGGAAGTTATTAAGCTCCGCTACGGTCTCGACGATGGCCTGCCCCGCACGCTGGATCAGATTGGCCGCCACTTTGGCCTGTCTCGAGAGCGCGTCCGCCAGATTGAGCGGGAAGTTATGTCCAAGCTCCGCGAGGGTGACCGTGCTGACAAGCTGCGTGAGTACGCAAACTAACGCCACATGGCGGTGACATCGATAGGGTTCCTAATTTCAGCCCTGAGATAGAGCTGGACTTCAATGCCGACCCCGTGCCGGAGTTTCATCCACACTGGCGGTCGGCGTTTTCGTCTGCACGTCGAACTTTCGACATCGCGTACGCTCCCTTCCGTCTCAGCAGCGCCCACCGAACCAAGCTTTTCGCTGCCTAATCAGCACCAAAGCCACTAGATTTGCGAGCCCTAACATCTTTCTTGCGCAAGTGTGGTTATCCTAATACTTGAGTGAAAACTTTTAAGACTGTGTTATCGGAGGAAAACCGTGAGGGATTTGGTTGACACCACGGAAATGTACTTACGTACGATTTTCGAACTCGAAGAAGAGGGCATCATTCCTTTGCGTGCTCGCATTGCCGAACGCCTTGAGCAGTCGGGGCCGACCGTTAGCCAAACCGTTGCGCGCATGGAGCGCGATGGCCTTCTCGTAGTTGCCCCAGATCGCAGCTTGCAGCTTTCCGACGAGGGCCGCAGGCTGGCCACGGCTGTCATGCGTAAGCACCGCCTAGCTGAGCGCCTACTTACGGATGTCATTGGCCTCGAATGGGACAAGGTTCACGACGAAGCCTGCCGCTGGGAGCACGTAATGAGTGACGAGGTCGAGCGCAAACTTCTCGACGTGCTTGACTCTTACACACGCTCCCCATTCGGCAATCCGATTCCCGGTTTGGGAGACCTCGGTGGGACTCAGTCACCAGAGTCGTTAGAGAACGTTCGCCGACTGTCCGATCTAAACCCCGGCGAGTACACCGTTGAGATCGTCCAGATTAACGAAATCCTGCAGGTCGAGCAGAGCTACATGAAGCGTCTCCACAAGGCTGGAATTATGCCGGGTACTGAGGCACTTGCCGAGGTTGCCGCCGGCCGCGTGACTCTCGCCCGTGGTGATCATTCTCTTGACATTCCGGATACTCTGTCTCACGCAATCATGGTGATTATCAAATGAAACTCCTCGTCACTGGTGGTGCCGGCTACGTCGGTAGCGTGTGCTCGGCAGTATTGATTTCTCTTGGCCACGACGTCACCATTCTGGACAACTTCTCTGTTGGCAACCGTGATGCGGTGCCAGAGGGCGCGACCCTAGTCGAAGGCGATGCGGCGGACAAGGCCTACGAGGTTCTGTCCTCCGACAGCTTCGACGGCGTCGTTCATTTCGCTGCGAAATCGCTTGTTGGCGAGTCTGTTGAGGTTCCTTCCGACTACTGGCACAACAATGTGGGCCAACCCCTGAAGCTACTCGACGCAATGCGTGATACCGGTACGAATAACCTGGTGTTCTCTTCGACAGCTGCAACCTACGGTGAGCCAGAGAAGACACCAATTACCGAAGACATGCCAACCGCACCGACCAACCCTTACGGTGCCACCAAGCTGGCCATGGACTACGCCATCTCGTCTTACGCCAAGGCATACAACATCGGCGCTACCAGCTTGCGTTACTTCAATGTGGCGGGTGCCTGGGGCGGTTTTGGCGAAAACCGTGAGGTGGAAACTCACCTCATCCCCCTGGTACTGCAGGTTGCGCTCGGTCACCGCGACAAGATTATGGTCTTTGGCAATGACTGGCCGACTCCGGACGGCACCGCGGTTCGTGACTACATCCACATCAAAGACCTCGCCGATGCGCACGTCTTGGCACTGGAGTCCAACACGCCGGGAACCCACCGTATCTTCAACCTCGGTTCTGGCGACGGCTTTTCGGTTCGCCAGGTTATTGAGACCTGCCGTAAGGTCACCGGTCACCCGATTCCTGCTGAGGATGCACCGCGTAGAGCCGGTG
The DNA here is from genome assembly GCA_003955985.1 of Corynebacterium jeikeium. Taxonomy (NCBI): domain Bacteria; kingdom Bacillati; phylum Actinomycetota; class Actinomycetes; order Mycobacteriales; family Corynebacteriaceae; genus Corynebacterium; species Corynebacterium jeikeium. The sequence continues at coordinate 1,234,525 of CP033784.1, read as the reverse complement.
ATCCGGCAACCCTTATTGCCTCTTCTCAGCGCGCCATGGACGAGCTCGGATGGAAGCCCAATCATACGGAGCTGGAAACCATCGTCGCCGATGCATGGGAGTACACCAAGAACCTCGGCGACCGAGCCCACTCGGCGCACCGCTAGGTACTGCAGCACAGCTTGCAGGGTCGCTAATCAATACGCGGCATTTTCACCTTGTATACCCTGCGCAGCACCTCTTGTGCCGCACCAAGAATTGTGCCAACGCACCTCGGCACAATTTGATTGGCGACCGCAATTTCCAGCAACTGAGTCAGTGAATGATTCGGTTGCTCCCCCGCTGCCTCATCGAGAGCTGTTTGCGCATAGTTCTCCAGCCCAGCCGCGAACTTTGCGATGGCAAAACACGCTAAAGCGTTAGCACGCAGGCTGCCGCGGTGGACGATTGCGGCCTCGCGCCAGATTTCTCCCATTGATTGCGCCAACTGCGTAGTAATGAAAATCATGGACATATCGCGCAAGGTGACGTTGGTCAGTGCTGCAGCAATGGCATATCCCGCGGTTTCATCGCGAACCGCCTCATGTGCATCCATCACACCATCGGCCACGTTTTCCACGGCGGCTTTTAGCATGTCGAAATGCTCGATGAGCGCGGGATTGTCCGAACCAATTTTGAGCTTCCTAGGCTGCTCAACGGCTGTCGCTCGTTCCCGGAGGCGTTCAATCAGAGCCCTGTCTTTACTGTCGCGGAATTGGCCACCTCGAAAATAGCTGCGGTACTCCTCATAGTTTTTGAAAATCTGCTCTCCCTGCCGAGAGATTAGATTTGCATTGTCGGTCATCAGACTGTCACCGACAATGCCGACGATCTCTCCCTGCTCGTCCGTGACAACTTCCCCCGCAGCAATAGTGGCAACGCCCGCCAAACGCACCTCATGCAGGCCGCCTTCTCGCAGCCAGCCTGTAATAGGTGTGGAGTCCTTTTCAATCCCCCAGGATTCGTCGATGATAAACACATCTGCGTGAGTGCATCCTTCATCGAGCAGGAAGTCCGCGGCTGCCCGCACCAAGTCAGGATTGTTCTCCATCGAGGCCACATCCTTAATCAGCATCGGGCCAGCATGCGCTGTCGGATCAAACTCGACCTTGCCATCGATGAGATCTTCGACCTGCTGACGATACAACGCCGCAATCACTACCTGCCCCCGCGGATAGAATCCAACGATTCCCGGCAGGTTCGTCAGAAAAACACTCGGCTCAATTTCAGGCTTTTGTCCTGCACCGAAGTTCTGTTTGTTTCCCATTAATTCCTTACCCCTTTTCCCCCATTGGAATAGCTCGACAGCGGACAATCCTCTCGCCATCTGGTGGCTCTCATTGTTATCGAATCCGCAACAGCCTTGCTTGTGCGCGACCGGAAAAATCGGCCCATCTGTGGACTACTTTCTACTTGTGGATAACTGGAATAGTTTCTGCGGTATCGTGGTTGTTTACTTCAAATGACGAAAAATGTGATGCAGGAGGTAGTCGTACGTGAGTGATCCGACCGACAAGCCTCAGGGCAATATGTACGAGGTAGTTTTTCCGGTTCCTGACGTAACGGGAAGCGAGGGCCATCTGACCCTGGTCATTGCACTTAGCGGTTATGCGGATGCCGGTAATGCCGTCTCGGAATCAGCTAGTTTCCTCTTGGATGCTCTCGAGCACCGTCCATTGGTGAACTTTTCTATCGACGAGCTGATTGATTATCGTTCTCGCCGTCCCTCTGTGACGATGAACCACGACCAGATTGTGGATGTATCCGATTTGAACCTGTCACTCAATGTGGTTCGCGACAACGTCGGTAAGCCGTTCTTGCTGCTTTCTGGCCCTGAGCCAGACATGCGGTGGGAGGCTTTCTCGACTGCCGTTGCAGAGTTGGCGGAGCGCTACGATGTCGGTCGGACTGTGTCGCTGTACTCGGCTCCGATGACGGTTCCGCACACCCGACCACTGGGCATCATCGCCCATGGCACAGATAAGCGGAAACTCGGTGATATGCATACCTGGGGAAACCGCGTCACAGTTCCGGGTGCTGCGAGCCTGAACATTGAGTACGAGCTCGCAAGCCGCGGTTGTGATGCCTTTGGTTTCACCGCACAGGTGCCACACTATGTCGCGGCCTCTGAGTATCCGCTGGCGTCACTGCGGCTGTTGCAGGAGGTAGCAAAACTAGCCAAGCTCGAGCTCCCGCTTGAGGCGTTGGAGAAGGAATCCGCGCGGGTGGCGGAGCTGCTCAATACGCAGACGAATGATTCCGGCGAGGTCTCTCAGCTGGTCAATCTTCTCGAGGAACAGTACGACCAGGAAGTTCAACGTCGTCAAGAGCTGGAGACTTCTCCCCTGCTTGGACCTAACGGCGAGATGCCTTCGGCCGACGAGATTGGCGCTGAGTTCGAAAGGTTCCTCGCTTCTCAACCGCTGCGCCCAGTAGAGGATTCTTCCTCGCTTGACGACGAGGCGGAGACCCCGGCCAGCTCGGATTCCTCGGCAACTACATCAGAGGACACTGACGCACACTCGGAAGAATCCGAGTCGGCCTCGGCGGATGATAGGTCTGCGGAGTTTTCTGCAGACGGCACTGCCGAACAGCCTGAGTCAGAACAGCCTCGGGAAGAGCAGGCGGAAAGCGAAGAATCCGGTGAACCGGAACAACCTCGCCGTCGGCGCGGCTGGAAGCCCTGGTTCCGCTTCTAATCCGGGGTTACCGCTAGGGTGGGAAGCGTGTCACTATCTGAAATGCTTCCCGACCTAGCTGAGGTTCCAGAGTCCCTTTTCGACGATGCGATTATGGACTCGTTCATTGCCTGGACCAGGGATCAGGGCATCACGCTCTACCCGGCCCAGGAGGAGGCCGCTATTGGTCTCGCTGGTGGCGACCACGTCATCCTTGCCACTCCGACAGGTTCGGGCAAGTCCATGGTGGCTATTGCTGCCCACTTCTGCGCCCTCGCTCGTGGCCAGCGCAGCTTTTACACAGCGCCTATTAAGGCCTTGGTCAGCGAGAAGTTCTTTGCCCTCTGCGAGGTCTTTGGCGCTGAGAACGTCGGTATGATGACCGGCGATGCCACCGTCAACGGTGGTGCACCCATCATCTGCGCAACTGCGGAAATTGTCGCCAATATCGCCCTGCGCGACGGGGCCGACGCCGATATTGACCAGGTGGTAATGGATGAATTCCACTTCTATGCGGATCCCGATCGCGGGTGGGCATGGCAAGTGCCCTTGCTCGAGCTTTCCCGTTGCCAATTCCTGTTGATGTCCGCCACTCTCGGCGATACTCAAAAGTTTGAGACGGATTTGAAGGAACGCACGGGACTCGACGTCAACCTCGTTACAGGTACGACGCGCCCGGTACCGCTGGATTTCCACTATGTCTACACACCAGTTCATGACACGCTGGCGGAGTTGCTGGAATCCGGCAAAGCCCCAATCTACATCGTCTTTTTCTCCCAGCGCCAAGCAGCTGAACAGGCTCAGGCACTGACCGGTCTGAAGCTGCTGACGAAGGAGGAGAAGGAGCGGATTCGCGAAGAGATTGGCGATTTCCGGTTTACCACGGCCTTTGGTCGAGTTCTTTCCAAGTTGGTGCGCCAGGGCATTGGCGTCCACCATGCGGGAATGCTGCCGAAGTACCGTCGTTTGGTTGAGCGTCTCTCTCAGACTGGTCTGCTGAAGGTCATCTGTGGCACGGATACCCTCGGCGTCGGCATTAACGTGCCTATTCGCACGGTGCTGATTACCGGTTTGGCCAAGTTCGATGGCCGTCGTAGCCGTATTCTCAAGTCACGCGAGTTCCACCAGATCGCTGGACGCGCCGGCCGTGCTGGCTACGACACCGAGGGCACCGTAGTTGTCGAAGCACCTGAACACGAAATCGAAAACGCCAAGCTGCGGCGCCGTGCCGGCCAGGATGAGGCCAAACTGAAGAAGTTGCGGCTGAAGTCCGTTCCCAAGGGCGAAGTGACATGGTCGGAGAAGACCTTCGACAAAATCGTTTCTCAGCCACCGGAGCCGCTGACCAGCCGCTTTGCAGTTACCAACGGTATGTTGCTCAACGTCATTGCACGTGGTGGCGATACCTACGAACACATGCGTCATCTGCTGCGCACCAATCACGACACCCGCCACCAGCAAAATGAGGCTATTCTGACCGCAATTGAGCTCTACCGCGGTTTGGTCAACGCGGGAATCGTCGTCATGCATGGCGAGGGCGATGACTGCCGCCCCGAGCTGACAATGGAGCTGCAGCGTGACTTCGCGCTCAATCAGCCGCTGTCGCCTTTCGCCATCGCCGCGCTCGAACTGCTGGATAAGGACAGCCCGAACTACGCACTCGATGTCATCAGTGTGTTTGAGTCAATTCTGGAAGACCCTCGCCCACTGCTCATCGCGCAGCAGAAAAAGGCACGCGGTGAAGAAATCGCCGCGCTCAAGGCCGAGGGTGTTGATTACACCGAACGTATGAACATCGTCGAAGACATCACATGGCCGATGCCGCTTGCCGACGAGCTGGAGGGCGCATTCGACACCTATGCTCAAGGTCACCCGTGGGTGCGTGAGTTTTCGCTGTCGCCCAAGTCTGTGGTGCGCGAGATGGTGGAAAAGGCCATGGCTTTCTCGGACGTGGTATCTGAGTATGGAATTGCCCGCTCTGAAGGTATTTTCCTGCGCTACCTCACCGATGCCTGGCGCACTTTGCGACACACTCTCCCTCCGGAAGCCGCTAACGAGGAACTCCGGGACATTGTGGAATGGCTCGGCGAGCTCGTTGTGCAGGTGGATAACTCCCTGGTGGATGAATGGGCGCAGATGGCCGATCCGGACAAGCCATTGGACGAGGAAACTCTCAAGGAAGCGGCTTTTGGCACCGACGAGTCGCGGCCCCTTACAGGCAACGAACGTGCATTTACCCGTATGGTGCGCAATCTCATGTTTCGCCACGTGCAGCTCTTTGCCTTTGAAAAGGAGGAGGAGCTGGCCGACCTGGACAACTACCTCGACGATGCGCCAGATTGGCCTGCCGCGATGGATGACTACTTCGATGAATACGATGACCTAGGGATCGATGCAAAGGCTCGCGGCGGCGATATGATTTCGATTGACCGCAAGGCTGGTGAGGGCCTATGGCATGTGATCCAGATACTCGATGACCCTGAGGGCGACCACGGCTGGCGCTTTGAAGCGGGCGTTGACTTGGCTGCATCTGATGAATACGGCGAGGTCAGGTTGGCATCGCTGCGAATTATTCAGGGATAAACGCGAAAAACCGGGCTGGAACTACGGGTTAAGTGACAAAAAGTGTGTCCGCTCGGTGTGTCGCCGGGTGGGCCCTTTTTATCTCATGGGCCCTTTCCGGATTCCTATGTTGTGTTGGTATTCGGTTGGGATAGCGTTGTCGTAGAAGGCTGGTCGTCCTGTTTCGTGGTCGGCTTTGTTGTGGTCTTCTGGGACAAGATCGTTGACTTTGGCGAGTTGATCTTGTCCGTAATTGCACTGCCTGGCGATCTTTAGCGGGTCGTCAGGCAGCTGCGTTTTCGAGTGCAGGTACCACTCGAGCATTTTGCGTTGGCGCTCCCCGGACCTGCCGCGATGCGCGTCGGCGATGCGTTTGAGCTGGGCGTTGACGCCGCCTTCCAGACTGTTGGTTGTTGATGCCCAGCGCTGTGGTTCGAGTGCTTCTGGTGGTGGCTGCAGGTAGGTAAACAGCCAGTTATTGCGCGATAGGTGCAGCAGTGAGTTGTATGCCTTGCGAACTCGCAGGTGGGTCCATTCCCACTGGTTGTTGAGGGTGCGGCGTTCTTTGGGGAGGGGTGTTTTTTCGTTGAGGAATGCTTTGAATACCTGTCCGAAGTCATGCAGGCGCAGCGTCCACTCCCGTGCCTGGTCGAGTGTGGTGATACGGGTCAGTTTCAACGCCAGGGCGTAGATAGCTTTGCCTGCGTCGGTGCGTGGACGGCTGGTGGTGTAGCGACGGACCACGCGTTGGGCATGGACAAGGCAGCGTTGGATGCGGGTGGTTGGCCAGCAGGTTTTGATTGCTGAGTAGGCGCCTTGGCCACCGTCGAGGACAACGCATAGTGGTGGGGCGATGTTTTTGAGTAGTTGGGTGTAGGCGTGGGCGGTTTCGCGTTGTGTCCAGTGCCATGCGATGACGTGGTCGTGGCTGGCTGCCACAAGTAAGCAGCCAGCGTCGGTGTAGGTGCCGTCGATGAAGATTTGGTCGTAGACCCGGTTGGGATCGGGGGTGTTAGGGACATCGATAAGCCACAATGAGGTGAACCGGCGGTCGAGTGTGCGCCGGGAGACATTCAAGGTGTCGGCCACCTTGGTTAAAGAAGCAGTGCCGGTGACGTAGGTGTGAAACGCTTTGAAATCCCGGGTGTGGGTCTGATCGGGGCGGTGTCGTGTTGTTGAGCATCCGCAGTCAGGGTTTTTGCATCGCCACCTGGTTGTCCCTTTGGTTGTGGTGCCGTTTTTCTTCATTTGCCCAGCGCATATAGGGCATCGGGGTCTGTTTGGAGTCACCCAGAAAGACAACCAGGCCCCTGTTACCACATGCAGGAGCCATTCCGGTGGATTGAGCAAGAAACGGGCCTGAATAAGGTCTGGAACCTTATATAAGCCCGTTTTATGCGGCCTGACCAGCAAATAGGCTGAAAATCAGACACACTTTTTGTCACTTAACCCGGAACTACCAGCCCGGTTTTGCTTATTTCATACGCTACTGCGGCATGCGCCAAGAGAGCTTTAGGCAACAGCGTCTATGTAGGCCTGCCGTACCAGTTCAGCAATTCGATTGAACTCGCCGCCGCGTACCGATGATGCGCGGTGAACCAGCCCAATGGTGCGTCCCGGCCGTGCCGGACCTTCGAATCGCGCAACAGCCAGGCCGGGACGGTCGGCCTCAATCTTGACAGCCGATTCCGGTACAAGCGACTGCCCCAACCCACCGGCAACACACTGCACGACGGTCGATAGAGAAGCCGCCCGTGTTTCCAAGCTGGAGGTCTCGCCGTGAACAGCATCGACCTTGCGACAAATATCCAACACTTGGTCGCGCAGGCAATGACCGTCGTCAAGCAGAAGCAAGTCCAAGTCTCTGATTGCCTCAAGCTTTACCTCTTCCTTACCTGCCAGCGGATGATCCTCTGGCACGACGATGTAGAACTCTTCGTCGTAGAGGTAGATCTCTTCAAAGGAAGGCACATCGGACGGCAGTGCCATGATGGCTGCATCAATGGTGCCGGAGCGAAGTGATTCGATGAGGCGCTCGGTCGGCTCTTCGACGATCCTAGGCTTTAGATCTGGCAGCTCGTCACGAACCAACTGGAGGAAGTTGGGCAGCACGTATGGAGCAACCGTAGGGATAACACCAATGGATAGTGGTCCGGACAAATCATCTGTACGGCCAGAGGCGCGAGCAACGATCTCGTCAACAATTTCAGATGCTTGGCGGGCATATGGAATCAGACCGCGACCGAGTGGCGTCACCAGCACTCGGCGAGTCGAACGCTCTACAAGCTGCACCCCCAGTCCCTGCTCAAGGGTGGAAAGCGCTTGTGACAGGCTGGGCTGTGAAATGCCGAGGCGGGCAGCGGCTTGACCGAAGTGACCGGTATCGGCAATCGCGACAAAGGCACGTAACTGAGGCAAAGTGGGCCGATAATCTCTATTACGCATACCTATAAGCCTACACGAGCTTATTAACTTTTTCCTCTTGACGGTTCGGGAATCCATAGGCATAATGGTGGGTGACCCCCAAAAGGAATACATTCAGGAGGATTCCATGGCAATTTTGACTGTTGGCGACAAGTTCCCCGAGTTTTCTCTGACCGCTCTGAAGGGCGGCAACCTGCGTGATGCAAACGCTTCTTCTCCGGATGACTACTTCGAGCAGGTAACCAATGAGTCCTACGAGGGTAAGTGGAAGGTCGTCTTCTTCTACCCGAAGGACTTCACCTTTGTCTGCCCGACTGAGATTGCTGCATTCGGCAAGCTGAATGAGGAATTCGAGGACCGTGACACCGTTATTCTCGGTGGCTCTGGCGACAACGAGTTCTCCCACTTCAACTGGCGTGCAACCCACGAGGAACTGCTGGACATCCCGTTCCCGATGTTCTCCGACATCCGCCATGACCTGATGCGTGCACTCGGCGTCGAGAACGCTGACGGTGTTGCAGACCGCGCAACCTTCATCATTGACCCGGACGGCATCATTCAGTTCGTTTCCGTTACCCCGGACGCTGTCGGTCGTAACGTTGACGAGGTTCTGCGTGTTCTCGACGCTCTTCAGTCTGAAGAGGTCTGCGCATGTAACTGGCAGAAGAATGACCCGACCAAGAACATCGACAAGATGGACGTTCTGAAGCAGGAGCTGAAGTAACTCATATGAGCATCGATAACCTTCGTTCCGGTCTACCGGAGTACGCCAAGGACATGAAGCTGAACCTTGGCACTCTCACCCGTTCTACGGAACTCTCCGAGCAGCAGCTGTGGGGTACCCTGCTTGCATCCGCTGCTGCCACCCGCAACGAGACCGTTTTCTCCGAGATCGCTGAGGAAGCCAAGGAGCACCTGTCTGACGAGGCTTTCGAGTCTGCGCTTGGTGCGGCCACCGTTATGGGCATGAACAACGTTGCTTACCGCACTCGCCACATGCTCGGTGATGACTACGCACAGGTCAAGTTCGGCCTGCGCATGAACATCATCTCCAATCCGGGTGTCGAGAAGGAAGACTTCGAGCTGTGGTCTCTGGCAGTTTCTGCCATCAACGGCTGTGAAGCTTGCGTGACTTCTCACGCAAAGGTCGTCCGCGATGCTGGTCTGACCAAGGAGCAGGTCTGGGAAGCTGTGAAGATTGCAGGCACCGTCTCTGGTGTTGCACAGGCTGTCTTCGCTGAGGCTACCCGCTAAATATTCAGAGCTTAGGTTCGGCTTTTGATAGCCGAACGCTCCCCCGCAGGATTACCTGCTGACGAAATAGCGCCCGAGGAACCAATTTTTATCGGTTCCTTGGGCGCTTTTTCTTGTACGTTTTTGGCTACTGCTGTGGCGGGTAATAACCCGGATTCTCCTGGGCTTCATTAACTACTCGACGGCCACCGATGAGCTGACGGTAGATATGTACTTGCACGAGGAGAGCAAGCGGGACTGTGTACAACATACCGATATAGAAGAGCATTGCACCTGCGGAAGAAACAATTGACGTCAGAATGAATGCAACGAGCATCGTCCAATACTGAGGCTTCACCAAGCGCCATGCGACGACCGGAGCCTCAAGTGCTGTTGCTCGACCATCAAAAACAAGAAGCGGCATAGTCGCTGTGATTGGCATGATGAAGATGGACAGCACAAGTACCAACAGGTAGCCGATGGGAATCATCGCAGCTGCAGCTTCACTGCCGTTGGCAGACAGGGATACTCCAGCGATGAAGAGCACCATCCCCGGAAGCATGGCGAGCAGCCCCACCAGGAACGTGACAATGTAGGCACCGATAAGAGATCCCCACCGGTTTACACGGAAGAAAGTACCGTAGCTCGGCACTCGGCCGTCGACAGCTTCGAATGCACCGCGCAGCATAAATGCCTGCATCGCGAACATGCCCACGGCAAATAGGAGTGCCATCGCGCCGAGAGTCGCGAACATTGACCCTAGATCCTCAAACGGAACATCGCCTGGATAGTTCGGCTCAAAGTCCGGATCGAAGTCACCAGTCGCAAAGAGAATTGCCGCTGCGCCAACAATCAGTGCGACTAGTACGGCGAAGAACGTCAGCATGATGCCAAGCCAGGAAGCAAAATTGCTGTTTAGACTACGAAACGCCGCGGAAAAGGCACTTCCAATGTCGACCTTCGTCGGCCCCTGTGCCACAGGCTTCACCGGCGGCTCATCGCCACCTGGCATGTTGACTCCGGGAGCAAGTGCACCGGCTGCAGAAGCCCCGCTGGACTGGTGCTGCCAGTAGCTCGAGTCCGCACCATAGGGTTGCCCGCCGTAACTATCGCGCGACTCGCCAGTTCCATAAGAAGGAATTTCGCCATAAGCCTGTTCACGGCCGTAAGTCTGATTCCACTGTGGCGAATCCTCTGGTCCACGCGGGCCATGTTGTGCGTCCGAATCGAACCCGTAAGGGTTGTAGTCCTGCGAACCATTGTTGGGAAAACCGTGACTCTGGGAGTCATAGTTATTGGACTCATTGTCCCGGCTGCCGTCACCGTAAGAATCGTTGTTGCTATATGGATCGTTTGAGGTATTCATGAAGCAAATTGCTCCTGCCAAATTGACGGATACATACAAATAACGCGCACAACGGACTATACGTGAGACAAGCCCTTGATGAGTTTTTAAAGGCCGAAGTATAAGTCACATTGTGCGCATGGACGTATTTAATTGGACGTTCTTACACGAGCTCCACCGCGGCGACTCCCTCGAACTCGTTCAGCGAATCACCGGCACCCAACGCGCTACCACGCACGATGATGTCATACTTGCCCGGCGCGACTCCTCCGGTCTCCCAAGTGACCTTGGCGGTGGTGTAATTACCGTCCTTGGCAAATTCAATGACAGTTGCCTGGTCCCAGTCGTCAGAAACGATCTCACCGCGGTCATTCTTGATGAGTAGGTAGCCGTCTTCCAGTCGCAAGTCGTTATTCGGATTTGCCGCGACGAATTGGGCAACGGCCTTCTGCCCTACCGTGACGCTTGCAGTCGATTCGAGCACGTCACCAAAATTCTTGCCCATTGGTGCGGAATCGATAATCTTTCCTCCTGCTGGCGACGGCGGGATGATGCCAGTGAGATCACCTGCAGCACTACCCGGGTCGACAGCCATGCCGTCGGCAAGCGCGTGGGCGAGATCGTGATAGATGGAGATCATCGCACTGAGCGTGTACTTGCCGAAAGCCGTCGCGCCGCCCTCGTAGTCCTGCTGATCGTATTCCTCTGGGGTAACGACGTAGTGTCCATAGCTGTTGGTGTAGCCCTGGCAGATGACAGTGTCGATTGGAACGCCGAGGACTTCGGCGACGTGCTGACGCATGCGGTAACCCGACATCGTGGTGGGTTCAAGGCCGTTGGTGATCAAGGTGAAGCCACCGATGCGGGTGATGGAGAACATATGGGTCTGCTGGAGAAGACCATCGATGTAGCCCACTGGCAGCAGGCACTCTTTCTCGCCCTGAATCTCCCCGATATTTTTCGGGAGTACGACGTTATTGAGCTGACGTACCCACGGTGTGCCTCCACGCTGGCCCTCGTTGAAACCTAGGGCTGGTTCGCCGCCGCCGTCCTCCTGGCTACTGGCTGCGAAGGCCGCACCGAGGATTGCAGGTCCAGTGCGGTGCGGCTGGCCGTCGGGCGTGAATTGGCCGTCAATGTCGACATCGCCGAGGTTGACCCACTTGTGGACGGTAGAGATTCCGCCTCCTGGCAGTGCAATGGTCTGACCCTGGGTAGCGTCAATCTGACGCTGACCGAGAATGCGGGCGGACTCTGCTTCGTCTCCGTTGCCGGGACCCGAATTTGGCACGAGCCCCATGTTCGGGCTGATGTCACCCGGGCACGACATGGTAAATGCGGCGACAAAGGGGGCATCGGCCGGCTCACGGTGGGTAACCCCGCGGTCGACCTCAACCTTCCATGCTGCATAGCCCTTGTTGTCGCCGTCGATGATGGTGTGCTCGGGGCCGAAGGTGGTCGGATGAATTCCATACCAGTTAATGAATCCGACTTCGCGACCACCGCGACTCACGTGCAGTGTATGGCTTTCCGGGTTGACTCCGTCGGGGAAAAGACGCTGTTCTTCCTCGGGGTTACGCCTGAATGCCTCCAGGGAGCGGTTAACACCCGCATCCTTGGCAATCCCCTTGGTCAGGTGGATAGTCGACGGCTGGTAATCAGCGTGTGCACGTTCAATAGCCTTGACCACACCGACGACCACAGCTTCGAAAGTGACGGGACGGAAACCGAGAGTAGTCAGGTCGACCATAAGATGGCCCGATGTACCACCCGGCGCGACATGCGTATGAGATGCGCAGATAAGCACGTTGCCCTCGTGGTAGAGGTCTCCGAAGAGAGCTCGCAGTCGCCGCAGAACTTCCATCTGGATGGACTGGAACATGAGCCCCATATCTGCGGTGACGTGGACGACACGGTTGTCGTTGTCATCACCGAAGATGAATGCACGCGCCATCTGGCGAAGACGCAGACCCGAGGTGGTCTGGTCCATGACCGCATACCCGTTCATGCCAGCGCCGAGTGGCTCGCCTGTCATGTCAGCCATTCCTCGACCGACATTCAAAGTGGTGGTCGAATTCCCCGCGGCGGCAGAAGCCCCGTTTGCAGGAGCGGCGTTTGCCTTTGATGCACCATTTACGGCAGGCATCATACTCGCAGCTGACACGGCAGTTGCTCCGACGAGGAAGCCTCGCCTGCCCACTTGGTACGGGGCGCGTGCGGTTGGTTCTGCCGAATTCGACGATGATGCCATCTGGGGATCGAGCATGTCACATCCTCTTCATATTTCTTTTTGAATATCAATATGTTGGACTTTAATCAGACAATCCCCTACGCGTGGCCTAATAAGCCAAAGTTCCCAAAATTCCCCCCGCGACAGCAGTAACCGATACGACATTCGCAAGGCAGTATCACTACCATGGACACAGTAGAATTTCGCAAGCTTTAGCGCGCTCCTCGCAGACACAACTTCAGAAAGGGCACCATGGCTCAGGCTGTCGGTTTTAACCGCGAAAAGTACATCGAAATGCAATCCGCTCATATTAAGAAGCGGCGCGCAGACATCGCAGGTGAAGGCGGCAAGCTCTATCTCGAAATGGGCGGCAAGCTATTTGATGACATGCATGCCTCGCGCGTGCTCCCCGGCTTCACGCCTGACAATAAAATCGCTATGCTCGATCGCCTCAAAGACGATCTGGAAATCATGGTGTGCATCAATGCCAAGGATTTGGAGCGCCACAAGGTCCGCGCTGACCTCGACATCACTTACGAAGACGATGTGCTGCGCCTCGTCGATGTCTTTCGTGAACGCGGGTTTCTAGTCGACAGCGTCGTCGTCACGCAGCTTTCCGACGACAACACCCTGGCAAAGAACTTCATTGAGCGCCTGCAGCGACTCGGATTGAGCGTAATCCGCCATCGCAATATCGAGGGCTACCCGACAAACACGGAGAAAATTGTCAGTGAAGCCGGCTTCGGGCTGAATGAATGGGCGCAAACGTCGCGGGACTTGGTCGTTGTTACAGCGCCGGGCCCGGGCTCTGGAAAGCTGGCGACCTGTCTATCGCAGATTTATCACGATCACAAACACGGAATTCGTTCCGGTTACGCAAAGTTTGAGACCTTCCCTATCTGGAACCTGGCACTCGAACACCCGGTAAATCTGGCCTACGAGGCGGCAACAGCTGATCTCGATGACATCAATCTCATCGACCCTTTTCATTTGGCCGCCTATGACACCAAGGTCACCAGCTATAACCGTGATGTCGAGGTCTTCCCACTGCTGCGCACTCTGTTGGAGAAGCTCGCGGGCGAGTCGCCGTACAAGTCACCGACCGACATGGGCGTCAATATGGCCGGTTACTGTATCGACGATGACGAAGTGTGCCGAGAGGCATCCAACCAGGAAATCGTTCGCCGTTACTACAAGGCTCTTGTCGACGAACACAAGAACAGCGCAGACGACGAAGTCTCACAGCGCATTGCCATGATTATGAGCAAGGCCAACGTGTCGACAGCCGCCCGCCGAGTCGTCGCACCAGCACTTGAAGTTGAGAAATCTACCGGGGCACCGGGTAGCGCAATCGAATTGCACGACGGCACAATCATCACGGGCAAGACTTCTGAACTACTCGGATGCTCAGCAGCAATGCTCCTCAACGCTCTCAAGAAGCTCGCCAATATCGACCCGGACTTGCACTTGCTCTCCCCAGCTGCCATTGAGCCAATTCAAACGCTTAAGACGCATCACCTGGGCAGCCGCAACCCCCGCTTACATACCGACGAGGTTCTTATCGCCCTTTCCGTGTCGGCGGCCACCAGCGACGATGCCCGCGCAGCCCTCGCCGAGCTGAAGAACCTTCGAAACTGCGATGTCCACACCACCACCATTCTGGGCAGCGTGGACGAAACAATTTTCCGCAACCTCGGTGTGCTAGTGACTTCGGAGCCTAAGTACCAGAAGAAGGCTCTCTATCAGAAGCACTAAGCCATACCAGCAGCTCACGCCGAAAATAGGATAACTGAGAGAGCAGACTAGAATAGTCCCCGTGAGCATCAGCAAGATTCTTCTGTACTACCAGTTCGCCCCACTGTCCGATCCGCGTGCCATCATGCTATGGCAGCGCGATCTTTGCGAGTCGTTAGGGCTCAAGGGCCGCATTCTGGTGTCCGAGCACGGCATCAATGGCACCGTCGGCGGTGATCTCGATGCCTGCAAGAAGTACATCAAGAAAACCAAGCAGTACCCCGCTTTTCACTCCATGCAGTTCAAGTGGAGCGAAGGCGGCGCTGATGACTTTCCAAAACTCTCCGTCAGGGTTCGCGACGAAATCGTCGCTTTCGGTGCTCCGGGTGAGCTGAAAGTCGATGTCGATGGTGTCATTGGCGGCGGCACACATTTGAAGCCGGAAGAGGTCAATAAACTGGTCGAGGAACGCGGCGACGATGTCATCTTCTTCGATGGCCGCAACGCAATGGAAGCCGAGATTGGCAAGTTTAAAAACGCTGTCGTCCCGGACGTAAAGACCACGCACGACTTCATCGACGAACTGGAATCCGGTAAGTACGACTGGATGAAGGACAAGCCGGTTATCTCCTACTGCACCGGCGGCATCCGCTGCGAGATCCTCTCCGCACTTATGAAGAACCGCGGTTTCGAAGAGGTCTACCAAATCGACGGCGGTATTGTGCGCTACGGCGAAAAGTTTGGCAATAAGGGGCTGTGGGAAGGCTCCCTATATGTCTTCGACAAGCGCATGCATATGGAGTTTGGCGATGGCATCGAAGACGAGGACTACGTACAGCTCGGG
This sequence comes from Corynebacterium jeikeium, assembly GCA_003955985.1. Taxonomy (NCBI): domain Bacteria; kingdom Bacillati; phylum Actinomycetota; class Actinomycetes; order Mycobacteriales; family Corynebacteriaceae; genus Corynebacterium; species Corynebacterium jeikeium. The sequence goes on along the minus strand of CP033784.1, from coordinate 1,219,457 downwards.
CACTGCGTCCACTGCGGCAAGCCCACAAACACCTTCCAGAACTGCATCAACGAAGATACCTGCCGTCGTCAGGTGCTTATTTGCGATGATTGCTGGGAGCACACCGAGACACAGCACTGTGGGCGCGAGGACTGCAAGGAAGTTGCCGAAGAGCTAGCAGCCGCAAAGTAGGACGCTCCCTGCTGCCATCGGACTATCTCGAGCACCTCTTAATCAGCACAGATGTGGGTTGTCTCCCCAGACGCGGCTAATCTAGTAGGCAACCATGAGTACTCCTAGCCGTTCTGATAAACCAGCTCCACGTGCCCAGTCGGGAAACCACCACTCCGGCCACCGCAATTCCGCCAGGCCACAGCGCTCTGGCAAACCTGCTAAGGACACGCGTAAAAAGGAGCTCTACCAGCTCGCTGATCAATTGCCGATTCGGGAGGCTCAGTCCTTCCGACGCCGGCTAAAGCGAGCATCCGCGCCGAAGGCGCTGTCTGCAATCTCTGCAGACCTCGACTTTGCGCTGGAGCGGTTAGAAGATCGTCGTAAAGCGATTCCTCGCATCACCTACCCTGCCCAGTTGCCGGTGTCCGCGCGCCGCGACGACATTGCAGAGGCAATTGAAAACAACCAGGTCGTCATTATTGCTGGTGAGACTGGCTCTGGTAAGACTACGCAGATCCCGAAGATATGCCTCGAACTGGGACGCGGCGTGCGGGGCAAGATTGGTCACACTCAGCCACGTCGTATTGCGGCGCGTTCCGTCGCGGAGCGCATCGCTCATGAGCTGGGCGAAAAGATTGGACAGCACGTCGGCTATGCAGTGCGTTTTGACGATCGCGTGGGCAAGGATACCTGCATCAAACTGATGACCGACGGTATCCTGCTGGCCGAAATTGGCCGCGACCGGCTGCTGCGCGAGTACGACACCATCATCATCGATGAGGCGCACGAGCGCAGCCTCAACATCGACTTCCTGCTGGGATATTTAAAGCATATTCTGCCGCAGCGTCCAGATCTGAAAATCATTATCACTTCCGCGACGATTGATCCGGAACGGTTCGCTCGTCATTTCGCGCCTGACGACGAGCACCCTGCGCCCATCATCGAGGTGTCAGGGCGCACCTACCCGGTGGAAATCCGCTATCGCCCGCTGGTGCGGACCGTTGTTGCGAAGAATGGGCAGGAAAAGGAAGTCGCCATCGAGCAGATCGATGGTGTTATCGCTGCGTGTGAAGAGCTGATGCGGCTTGGCGGCGGCGATATCCTGGTGTTCTTTTCGGGTGAGCGAGAGATCCGAGAAGCTGCCGAAGCCATCGAGGGCAAACACTGGAAAGGTGTAGAAGCCGTTCCACTATTCGGTCGGCTATCTAATGCAGAGCAGCATCTGATCTTCACTCCGCATTCCGGGCGTCGCATTGTGCTGGCGACCAACATTGCGGAAACGTCGCTGACGGTCCCTGGTATCGAGTATGTCGTCGATACTGGTACCGCACGCATTTCCCGCTACTCCACCCGCACGAAGGTGCAGCGCCTGCCAGTTGAGGACATCAGCCAGGCATCTGCGAATCAGCGCTCTGGACGCTGTGGCCGTGTAGCTGATGGTGTGGCGATTCGTCTCTACAGCGAAGAGGATTTTCTCTCGCGCCCCGAGTTTACGGATCCGGAGATTCTGCGCACCAATCTCGCTTCGGTTGTACTGCAAATGATTTCACTGCGGCTTGGCGCGATTGAGGACTTCCCCTTTGTCCAGCCACCAGAGCACAAAGCAATCCGCGATGGCATTAACCTGCTCACAGAGCTTCAGGCTATTACCACCACGTCGGGGTCTGATGCCCCCGAGCTGACGGACATCGGCCGACAAATTGCCCGTATCCCAGTCGACCCGCGTCTTGCCCGCATGCTGGTCGAAGGGTACGAGAACACCACTCTTGGGGCGGTAACCGTCATTGTCGCCGCTTTGTCTCTGCAGGATGTTCGCGAACGTCCACTGGAGTTCCAAGCTCAGGCAGATCAGCTACATGCCCGTTTTAAGGACACCACCAGCGACTTCAACTCCCTACTGAAGCTCTGGGAGTACCTGGAGGAAAAGCGTCGCGAGCTTAGCGGTAACCAATTCCGCAAGATGTGCAAGCGCGAGTACCTCCACTATCTGCGCGTTCGCGAGTGGCAGGACTTGGTGCGTCAGCTCCACCAGGCAACGGCCGAGCTGGGCTGGCATCTTTCGGCCCGCAGCTCAACCAACGGTGTCGACAATCCCGACGAGGTGGCAAAGTCACTGTTACCGGGTCTGTTATCGATGATTGGTACGCGCGAGGGCGAGGGCAAGGAATTTACTGGCACCCGCAACACTAAGTTCCTCATTCACCCCTCGTCCGCGTTGGCAAAGAAGCCGCCTCGCTGGGTGATGGCTGCGGAAATCGTCGAGACCTCGCGCACTTTTGCGCGCAACGTCGGCACGATTCAGCCGCAGTGGCTAGAGAAGGTAGCCCCTCATCTGCTCAAGCACCAGTACTCAAAGCCTCACTGGTCTACTAAGCGCGGTGCAGCGATGGCTTACCAGAAGTCGACGCTCTACGGCGTGCCCGTGGTGGTTGACCGTTTGATGCCTTATCACCGAGTCAATGCCGACGCCGCCCGCTCGATCTTCATTCGCTCTGCGCTTGTCGACGGCGAATGGAACACACATCACGAGTTCTTTAAGAACAATCAAGACAAACTTGCCGAAGCCGAGAAGATCGAGGAAAAGCAGCGTTCCCGCGGCATTGTCGTCGATGACGACGTGCTCTACGCGTTCTACGACTCCAAGCTGCCCGCCTCTATCACCACGGCCACCAATTTTGACCGCTGGTGGAAGAAAACTAAGCCCAAGCAGCCAAATCTACTGGACTTTGATCCCAATAAGCTGCTCAACCCCGAAGCCGGCGACATCGACGACAACGCCTTCCCCGAAATGTGGCAGCAGGGCTCGGTCGATTTCTCTCTGTCCTATAAATTCGAACCGGGCGCCCCTGATGACGGTGTGACTCTCCGTGTCCCCGTGCCTCTTCTTGCAGGTCTGCGTGAAGATGGCTTCGACTGGCAGGTACCAGGTCTTCGCGCTGAGCTCGCGGAAGCCTACATTCGCACTCTGCCGAAGGCACTGCGGAAGTCCGTTGTCCCCGCCCCGGATTTCGCACGCCGCGCGCTGGAGACGATGACTCCGTACTCAGGCCGCTTCGTCGATGTTTTTGCCGATGCTTTACGACGACTCGGAGGCTCGGGCATCAATGGTGCAGACTTTGCCCCTTCGAAGCTGCCAGCACACTTGCGCTTTAACTACGCAGTGGTCGACCGCCATGGAAAGATCGTCGATCAGAGCCGAGATCTTGCTGCGCTTCGAGACAAGCATGCCTCGACGGTCTCAACTGCTGTGTCGAAACGTTCGAAGTCTGCAGCACGCGAAGCTGTGAAAAAGTGGACTTCAGAGAACTTGGGCGCCGTCTCATTAACGGTCAAAAGTAATGTCGACGGTCAGTCCGTCACGATGTATCCGACGCTGGTGACCACCAAGGATGGCGTGGCCATTGAGGTCAAACCAACTAAGGCTCAGGCTGAGGCGACGTTGGCGACCACAAACTTGACAATGCTATTGCGGGATTGCCCAGTAAATGGTGCACAAATGACTAAGGGGCTTCCACTCCAGCAACGTGTTGGCGTGGACGCATGGCCACATGGGGGCGCCGATGGGCTTGTCGAGGACTGCCGTGTCGCAGTGATTCGCGACCGTATGATGGCTGCCGGCGGCCCGGTCCGCGATCCGAAGGAATTCGACAAACTACTCGAACACGTTCGTTCTGGAGTCGCCTCAGAGGTGCGCCAATTGGTCGTCGGCGTTGCCCAGGCAATGCCTCGTTATGTCTCGGTGGTAAATCAGCTAAACAAGTGGGAAGGCGATGCTATTGACGATATGCGTCGCCAGCTGGAGTTCATGTTCCCTAAGGGCGCTGTGGCAAGGCACGGTTGGCAGCACCTACGACATTTGCCACGTTATCTCCAAGCGATGGAGATTCGGCTTGAGGAAATGAACCGTGACCCGGACCGTGATGCCGAACGTGAAGATGAGGTGACTGAGGCCCGCGAATACTTGGCGGCAAAGCTTCAGCAGCTGCCTAAGGCACGTTCGAATTCCGCGGAGGTACGGGATATTCAGTGGCTCATTCAAGAGCTGCGCGTCAGCCTTTTCGCACAACGGCTGGGTACCGCCCAGAGCGTATCCCTGACTCGAATAAAGAAACGTGTGGATAAACTGCGTTAGTTCTTTTTAACCTCGTTGCCATTAGCCTGCGGTCCTTTCCCCTTGCGCATGCTGGCAATCTCTTGCGCGAAATCGTCCGCGGAGGAAAAGGACTTGTACACCGAAGCGAAGCGGAGATAGCCAACTTCGTCCAGTTCTTTGAGCGGCTCAAGGATGGCAAGGCCGATATCGTTTGAGTCCACCCGGGGCGTGCCTTTCTCGCGGAGGCTCTCCTCCACTTTTTGTGCAAGTTTCTTCAGCTGAGACTCTGATACTTCGCGCCCCTGGCACGCACGTCGAACACCCTGGATAACCTTTTCGCGGTTGAATTCCTCAGGGATTCCATCCCGTTTAACGACCATCAGCTGCGAGCGTTCAATCGTAGAAAAACGTTTGCCGCAATTCAGGCATTCCCTTCGGCGACGAATCCCCATACCGTTATCTATCAACCGTGAGTCCAAGACTCGTGTCTGATCATGATGACAAAACTGGCAATACACGGTCTCCAGTCTACGTCCCACCCCAACACCGGAAACTGGAATGATTATTGCGCGGAGTAGGAAGCGTACGTAGACGTAAAGGTGCTTTCGACCGCCTCACTTTGTCCCTGTTCAAAGACCATGCTGCCGAAAACTCCGAAGAAAGCACCAAGCCCTAGAGCCCATACCGCCATCAGGCGAGTCAGGTTAGTGCCTGCGGATACATCACTACGATTGGACTGCTGCGCCCTGCTAACGGATAGAGACGGACGCCCGTAGTTGACCGAGACATGACTGGGCCGCGACCTGTCCCTCCGCATTCGCGCCGATGAAGCCCCATTTCGATTGCGCTGTGCAATACGTGCACGCTGACCGGGCCGAACGATGTGCTGTGTGCAAGACGCACTACGTTCACCCCACACCAACGGGGCTTTCCGTGTCGTCCGAGCAGGGAGCTCGGAAACTTGAGAAAAGTCAATATCAGATGTGCTGCTAACACCAAGTGCGGTTGAAACCGTAGACATCATGTTTTCTCCCTTTCCAACGTTGACTCTCCCACCGTTGCCGGCCTGGAGAGAATAAGAGTTGTACGACCGTTTCCCGACGCTGTGGAGACTATGTCCAAGGGCGGATGCGGAGAATCCGTCTAGACCCTTTCATCAAACGACTGTTCGAGTAACTTGTCATGTTCGATTTATAACACCATGTTCGAATATTGTCTACTGCTATCCGGATTTATTTTCGATTTTCGACATCATCACCGCCTCCGAGCACGGATAATGTACACGTTTTCTAAAGAATTCAAGGGCGCACAGTGTTCGATGCTCGACGATTCGAACAGTTTTGAGTTATGATTCATTCGAAAGAGTTTGAGAAGGGATGTTCCATGGCTCAAAAGAAGAAAGCTAACCCTAAAACACTCACCGATCGGCAGCGTCGGATTCTTGACGTCATTTCGGATGCCGTCGTACTTCGCGGATACCCACCGAGCATTCGAGAAATTGGGGATGCTGTGGGCTTGAATTCCACCTCGTCGGTGGCATACCAACTCAAGGAGTTGGAGAAGAAGGGCTTTCTCCGCCGCGACCCACACAAACCCCGCGCGGTAAACGTAAGGGATTCGAAGTCCTCCGCTGGCACTTTCACTCCGGTAAAGCCTGGGCCAAAGGCTACTGGCACCACCCAAACTCCCGAGATGCCAGAGGACATGCCAGAGCCAATCTTCGTTCCTATCGTTGGACAGATTGCGGCTGGCAACCCTATTTTGGCGGAGCAGCATGTGGAAAGTCACATGGCACTTCCGATGGAGATTACGGGCTCTGGTCAGCTATACCTACTCAAGGTCGTGGGTGATTCCATGGTTGACGCGGGCATTCTCGACGGAGACTGGGTGGTAGTCCGTTCCCAAGACGTGGTCGAACAGGGAGATTTCGTTGCAGCCCTGTTTGAAGATGAAGCAACAGTCAAGGAATGGCACGAAGACGCTGCTGGCAAGTGGCTCATGCCCCATAATCGCGCCTTTGACCCACTCCCCGCGGAGCACGCCAAAATCCTCGGCAAGATTGTCAGCGTCCTACGCAGCCTCTAATTTCCCACATTTTCGTTGCCCGAAACAGACATAAACGGGCATACTGGGAACAGATAGTAAAGCTGAAATTTCTTAACAGCTAAGGAGCGGGGAATGTACGCAGAGGAACGCCGCCGGAAGATTGCGTCTTTGACAGCAGTCGAAGGGCGCGTGACGGTCGCTGATCTTGCGGAAGCTTTCGATGTCACAGCAGAGACGATTCGCCGTGACCTAGCTCAGTTGGATGCAGAGGGCGCAGTTCACCGCGTACACGGTGGCGCTGTGGCTACTCGTTCTTTTCAGACTGTTGAGTTTTCAGTTGCCGCTCGAAAGAACGCGCAAAAGGACGCGAAGCTCTCTATTGCCCGCTGTGCTGCGGATTTTCTGCCTGACTCTGGTGGTGGAATTTTTCTCGATGCTGGAACTACCACCGAGGCTCTTGCAGAGCTGATGGTCCACTCCCCTGATAACCGCCGTTGGTCGGTTGTCACAAACTCTCTTCCCAACGCCATCACACTCGCAGGATCGAACCGCATTGAGCTTCAACTCCTTGGCGGCCAAGTTCGCGTCATTACTCAGGCGGTTGCTGGCGATACGGCACTCCGCACTCTCGCGGTTATGCGTGCCGATGTCGCTTTCATTGGTTCTAATGCCTTGACAATTGACCACGGTCTTTCTACTGCTGATCCGCAGGAAGCGGCGGTAAAGCGCGCGATGATTACGAATGCGCGCAAGGTCATCGTTATGGCGGACTCGACGAAACTTGGCCGCGACTTTCTCGTCAGCTTTGCAGCATTGGAAGATATCGACGTCGTGATTACAGATTCCTCTGCCCCGGAACAGTTCGTCAACGATCTCAGGGAGCAAGGTGTCGAGGTTGTGGTTGCTTCATGATCCTGACCTTGACTGTAAATCCGTCAATCGATCGACTTGCTCGACTCGATACGGAGCTCAAGCGAGGTGGCGTGTTCCGCCTACCAATGGCTGAGGACATGGCTGGTGGCAAGGGAATTAATGTGTCCAAGGCGTTGCACTACGCCGGAGAAAAGACGCTCGCGCTCTACCCGGCATCGGACTCCGGAAAATTCACGCGCCTGTTGGAAGTCTCTGGCATACCCCATGAAGCCATCAACACGACTAACGAAGCCCGCGTTAATCTCACACTCGCAGAGCCAGATGGGACGACCACCAAGCTCAATTCCCCTGGCATGACATTGACGAAAGCGCACCGTAGGCGTGTCCTGGAGAAACTTATCCACCATGCTAAACACGCCACGTGGGTAGTTTTCGCAGGTTCATTGCCCCCTGGTGTCCCCAGGGATTTTTACGTTCAATGCACCGAGGCGGTGTATTCGGTCAACCCGAATATTCGTGTTGCTATGGATACGAGCGACGGCCCACTGACTGAGGTCGTTCGCGCATTTCCAAAGGTGCGACCTTTTTTGATGAAGCCGAACGCCTACGAACTTGGTCAAATCATTGATCAGGACGGCGAAGAACTTGAGGCCGCTGCAGCCGAAGGGAACTATCTTCCCGTAGCGCAGGCTGCTCGTGCGCTGAACGAGCTTGGCGTTTCCGAAGTCCTGGCCACTCTCGGCGAAGCAGGGGCGGTGCTTTCAGTGAAGTCAGGCGGTTGTTTCGCTGCTACCTCCCCCTCGATAGTCGCTCAGTCGACGGTCGGTGCTGGAGACTGTGCTTTGGCCGGCTACGTTATGTCCCGCGAACGCGGTGATAGCTACCAAGATGCACTAACCACCGCCGTAGCTTATGGGGCGGCGGCAACCAGTCTTCCCGGTACGACCATCCCCTATCCAGAACAGGTTCACCCCGAGGCCGGCCGGTTATGGCAGCTCGACACTTAGCTTTTCGATGCCTAGATAAGGAGCATTAGAAAACCATGTCTTCTTCGGCAGATTTTTCCGCTATTGCATCAGACCTAGCCGATGAGTCGACAGTGTTCCTTGACCTAGATATCGGTCCGCAAAAGGAGAAGATCCTTAACTATCTCATCGCTAAAGCTGTAGAGACCGGCCGCGCCACCGACAGCAACGGCATCGTCGCAGCAGCCCTCGAACGCGAAGAGAAGGCCCCGACAGGTCTGTCGGGAGGGATAGCCATCCCCCACTGCCGCCATGAGGACTGGTCGAAGCCGACCCTGATGTTTGCCCGCTTAACCAGCGCTACAGAATTCACCACACCAGATGGGCCGGCGGACCTGCTCTTTTTCATTGGTGTCCCATCTAGTAACAGCGATGTCCACGTCGATATTCTGGCCGCACTCGCAAAAGCACTTCGCGATAAGGGGTTTCGCGCAGCTCTTCGCGGTGCTGAAAGCGATGAAGAGACTGCCCGGATCATTAGCGAGCACGTCACCAAAGCGCCTCGTCGGAAAGCGAAAAAACCTCCGGCGAAGACCAATATCGTCGCCATCACGGCCTGCCCCACGGGCATCGCACACACTTATTTGGCAGCCGAAGCGCTTACTGGCGCGGCAGAAAGCATGTCTGATGTCACACTAACTGTAGAGACGCAGGGCTCGGCAGGAACCCAGGAAGCCCCCGCAGAGGCAATTGCCCGGGCCGACGTGCTAGTAATCGCAGCCGATATTGGGGTTACGGGGCTTAAGCGCTTCAGCGATAAACCACAGGTCAAAGTGCCAATTCGTAAGGCAGTCAATGAACCTACTGCGGTTATTGAACAAGCGAAGGCAAAAGCAGAACAATCACGGGTTCGCGCCTACGACCGAAAGGCGCCGCAACCTAAGGATGACCACGACAAGGAGGCCGGTCCGCAAACCGGTACTACCGGCGCGGACCCTTCATCTGAGAGGGTACAAGCAACTACCAAGGTGGGGGCACATAAATCATCCTTAGGCGGTGACAAAGCCTTCGGACACTGGGTTCGTGATGCCATTATGACCGGTGTCAGCTATATGGTGCCGTTCGTGGCCGCATCGGGGTTGTTGATTGCGCTGGGATTCCTCGTCGGCGGTCATCAGGTTGGTGTAGTAGCTGACGCCGTGACTAGGGATTTGCGGCTGCCGGAGATTATCGGACTCGATGCCCCGATTGCTGTGCCGACAAAAGATCTCGGCACCGTGCTAATTGATCGTAGTGGGCTGTGGCTGTATCTCGGCTCGGCGCTTTTTGCCATTGGCAACCACGGCATGCAGGTCATTGTGGCTGTAATGAGTGCTTATATCGCCTTTGGCATGGCTGGCAGAGCCGGCATTGCACCAGGCTTTATTGGCGGTGCCATCGCGGTCACGGTTGGCGCCGGCTTCCTTGGGGGCCTGGTGACAGGCATCCTGGCGGGACTAGTTGTAGCCCTACTGTTGAGGATGAAAGTCCCGGACTGGCTGCGACCGCTGATGCCGGTTGTCGTGATTCCTATGCTCGGAGCTATGGCCGTTGGGCTCACCATGTACCTGCTGCTCGGGATGCCGCTGGCTTGGCTGATGACGGCTCTGCAGCAGTGGCTGCAATCACTGGATACGACGGCGGCGTTCCTGTTCGGTGGTCTTCTCGGCGCAATGATGTGCGTGGATATGGGCGGAATGATCAACAAGGCTGCTTATCTTTTTGCCGTCGCAAACATCGCCTCAGCAGATCCCGCATCATGGAAGGTCATGGCCGCTGTGATGGCGGCGGGCATGGTACCTCCATTGGCTACATCTCTGGCAGTTGTGCTCCGACCAAAGCTGTTCAGTTCGGCGGAGCGTCAAAACGGCAAAGCGGGCTGGGTGCTCGGTGCGGCCTTCATTTCAGAGGGAGTAATTCCCTTCGCCGCCGCAGATCCGCTACGTGTGATTCCGCCGATTGTGATTGGCGGTGCCGTCACCGGTGGCACCTCAATGGCTTTGGGTGCGGCCACACGTGTTCCGCACGGAGGTATTTTTGTGCTGTTTGCAATCGACAACCCTGTCGCATGGCTTACTGCAATCGTCTTGGGCAGCATAGTGGCAGCAATTCTCGTTGTGGCAGCTAAAAGCCTGTGGCCGCGGCAAGTCAGCACCGATAATCAAAACCTAGAAGCGGACGTTTCAGCGGAAGCGTAGTTTTTACCGCACCGGCTGGTTTATCCCAACGAGCATTTCTACGATTTTCAGCAAACATTCCCCAACCCATCCGGGCAACCTATTAAGCTCAGAAATGGCATCGAGGAAATCGAGAAGCAGAAAGGCAGGATGCCGCTCGCATGGTTACTCAACATGTCCACGTCGGCTCCAAGGTGGGTATTCATGCCCGCCCTGCAACGGTCATCGCTGAGCGTGCCTCCCGTTTTCAGGAAGAAATTCTGGTCGAGCTCCTTGACTCAGACGAGCCCGACAACGAACCGGCCGATGCTTCATCCTCGTTGATGCTCATGGCACTCGGTGCCGAATTCGGCGATGAAGTCACTGTGACCAGTAGCAACGCGGTTGCGGTAGAGAAAATCGCCGAACTCATCGCCCAAGATCTGAGCGATTAAAAGCAATCAGCTTAACGACGAAACATTGTGGCAACGGTCACGTGGTTCCGTCGTTAAGCATTCGTGCGAGATTCTGCCCTGGACGGGTGGCCTACGAGCGGTTCTCGCCGATGCGGTTGTAGAGCCAGTTCAAAATTGGATAGCCGATAATAATGCCGACCGACCCCCAAGCAATACCCTCCAGCGTCAGCGAACCAGTGTCGAGGGTGAGGTTGCCGATACCCGCGATCAGCGCGGTAGCGGCAGCGGTGAGATTAACCGGGTTGTTGAAGTCGACCTTTTCGTCCATCCAGATGCGCACACCGAGCAAACCGATTAGGCCGTAGAGCACCATCGTTGCCCCACCGAGCACGCCGGTAGGAATGGTCAAGATGAGTGCGCCGAACTTTGGAATGAAAGCCAGTGCAATGGCGGTGAAAGCTGCCACCCAGTAAGCTGCGGTCGAATAGACACGGGTAGCGGCCATAACACCGATATTTTCAGCGTAGGTAGTGGTACCAGAACCACCAGCTGAACCGGCGATGGTGGTGGCTAGACCGTCTGCAATAAGAGCATCGCCAGCGATGTCATCGAGGTTTCGGCCGGTCATGGCAGCAACAGCCTTGACGTGACCGACATTCTCTGCGATGAGTACTACGATGACGGGCAGACCAATCAGCATCGCATTGAAGTGGAACTCCGGCGCGTGGAATGCGGGCAGACCAATCCAGGCGGCATTGCCGACAGTTTCTGTAGCCTCGGGCGAGAGATTTCCAGTGGCAGCGGCGAAGACCCAGCCGATTAGTACGCCGATAAGGACACCCAGACGGCTGACCATACCGCGGCCAGCGACGGTTGCGAAGACAATGGATGCCATCGTGACAAATGCGACCAACGGCTGAGTGGCGAAGTTCTCCGTGGCGGCAGGCGCCAGGTTAAGTCCGATGAGAGCGACGATGGCACCGGTTACTGCAGGTGGCATCACTGCATCGAGGACACGCTTGCCGGCGAACTTTACAACGCAGCCAACGAGCATGAGCGCGATGCCGGCGCAGAGCACGACACCGAGCTGAACACCAATACCCTGCGCCTGTGTCGCGGTCAGTGGTGCGATGAAGGCAAACGACGAGCCCAGGTAAGAGGGCAAGCGGTTTCGGGTGATTAGCAGGAAGACAATCGTGCCGATACCCGAGAACAGCAGTGTGGTATTGACTGGGAAACCAGTCAATAGCGGCACCAGAAGAGTTGCACCAAACATGGCAATGACGTGCTGTGCGCCAATGCCAATTGTGCGAGGCCAATCGAGGCGTTCGTTGGGAGCCACCACGGCTCCCGGTGCAATCTTTCGACCGTCACCGTGAATATCCCAACCGAAAAGACGGCCACGTTCGGCGTTTTCAGCAGGCGGATTTGCGGAGGTTCCCTGTTGGGTCTCCGCGTCAGAAGTAGAATTCATGGTTGTAATGCTAGTGGATGCCCACCGCAGTTCCCGCTACGGTTCGAAGTGGTATGCCGACAGTTCATCCGCGAGGCTAGTGGGCAAACGCACGTCCATCTGGGTGCCTTGCTCCGTCCATGTTTCCGACAGCACGGTCGCATCTTCGTGGAGCATGGAGACAATATTGCCCTTGTCATAGGGGATCAACATGTGAACGTGAGACTCCAGCTCATTGAGAGCAAGCTCGAGTCGGGTCTCCAGTTCACCAATCCCCTCACCCGTTCGCGCAGAGACAAATATCGCATCATCGAGCTGGTGGCGTAGCTGGGCCAGAGTGATGCCATCGGCCTTGTCAACCTTGTTGACTACCAACAGTTCGGGCGGAATCTCGGCGTTTTCTTCCTCCGCGATTTCGTTGATGACTTTGTTGACAGCCTTAATCTGCTCCAGCGGGAATGGGTCAGAGGAGTCTACGACGTGCATGATGACGTCGGCTTCGAGTACCTCTTCCAAGGTCGAGCGAAAAGCTTCAATGAGCTGCGTCGGCAAGTGACGCACAAATCCGACCGTATCGGTCATAATCACCGTGCGACCGTCGCGAAGCTTGGTGCGACGAGTCGTCGGATCTAGCGTTGCAAACAGCGCGTCCTCCACCAGCACACCAGCGCCTGTCAGTGCGTTGAGCAACGAAGACTTCCCCGCGTTGGTGTATCCGACAATTGCCACGCGCGGCAGGTGACCAGCCTTACGACGTGCGCGCTTAATCTCACGCGCAGTTTTCATGCCAGCCAATTCCTTGCGAATCCGCGCCATATCTTGGCGTAGTCGCTGACGATCGGTTTCAATCTTAGTTTCACCTGGACCACGCAGACCCACGCCGCCGTTGGAGCCCGCGCGACCACCAGCCTGACGCGACAGGTTGCCACCCCAACCGCGCAGACGCGTGTACAGATACTGCATCTGGGCCAGCGAAACCTGCGCCTTGCCCTCCTTGGACTTCGCGTGCTGAGCGAAGATATCCAGAATCAGCATGGTGCGGTCAATAACCTTGGCGTCAAGCCGGTCCTCCAGCGCCACCAATTGGCCAGGAGACAGCTCACCGTCGCAAATAACTGTATCTGCGCCGGTAGAGGCGACAATATCGCGAAGCTCGTTAAGCTTGCCAGATCCCACGTACGTACCAGGGTCTGGCTTATCGCGGCGCTGCAGCACCATCTCTAAAACGTCCGAACCTGCAGTCTCCGCCAGCGCAGCGAGTTCATCCATCGCCACTTCGGCTTCCTGTAGGGTCCCGGATGTCCAGACACCGAGCAGCACAACGCGTTCCAGTCGGAGCTGACGGTACTCGACCATCACCTCTTCAGACTCAGTATGCGCTACTGACCTGGTCAGCCGGCGCAGAGAGGATCGCGCCTCCAGATCCAAGTCACCGACGGTAGGTTCCCTTTGCGTGCCGACGTTCGTCGCGAACGCATCCCCGGAGGCACTATCGGCGCTTTTGTCAGCATCATTAGCGTCGATGAAAAAATCGTCCATCTCGTGCGAGGTGCTGGCTTGCTGCGACATTTCGTCGCTGACCTCATCAAAGCTGTTGGAAAAATTCGTCATACTAGCTGCTATTGTCGCATGACAAGCCAAATTCTCCGCATTGTGTGCGGAGAATACCGAGCCGAAGCTCAAGACTTAGGCTGCAGAAGGTGGCCTGCGAGTCAGAACCAGTGCGACCGGACCACTATTAGAACTACCGCCAGCACACGTACCACTGTCGGACATTCCGCAGTTGGAGCAGCCTCCGCCTGGGCACATGCCGCCGAGGGATTCCCTTCGCAGTTGGCCGGTGTGTTCCATTCGGTCAAGGATGAGGTCTACCGTTGTTCGCTGCAGGCCGGTGATTTCGCAGATTTTGCGTCGGGAGCTAATACCCTGCGCAATTGCATCTTGGACAGCTTCTGAAGGCCGACGAGTAACCGTCGTATTCTTCCTGGCTCTAAAGAGTCCCACGGCGATAGCTCCTTTCCGTATCGGAATTCTTGTTGGACCTGATTTCTAGTTCGCAAGTGTGACTTAGTAGCTTGGCCGAAGCTACTAGGAATTTACGCGGCTTTACAGGAACAGTTTCAACCCTTGGAAAACAATCACGGCCAGTGCCCATGCTACGACCAGCTGCGCTAGCAAACCGAAGCCCGTCCACTTCAAGCCGATCTCGCGACGTTGTGCCGCGAGCGTAGCCACGCACGGTGTGTAAGCCAGCAGGAAGATCATGTATGCCCAGACTGCTGCCAATCCGTGCCCATCGGATGCATTGTCAAAGTCACGTCGAATATTGTCCGCGAGTGGGCTGGAGGCCTGTTCGGTCGAATCCGAGTCGGTGACGTCCTCTACTGCATAGGTCTGTGCCCAGGTAGAAATGACGGCTTCCTTGGCCACAAAGCCCGTCACCAACGGACCTGTCAGGGACCATGTGCCGAAACCTGCCGGGTTAAACACAGGAGCAATAGTTGCGCTGACTGCACCGTATGCGGAGTCCTGCGGTGCCAGGTCTTCATCGGCAAAGGAGTGCCCGGAGACAACCGGGATAGACATCAGTAGCCAAACGACGATGACAGTGCTGACGATGATTCCACTAGCGGTCTGCAGGAAGCCCTTCAGTCGCATCCACATCACAGATAGTGCCAGTCGTGCGGTCGGTAACTGATAGGTTGGCAGGTCAATGACCAGCGGTTCCGACGGCATGGTGCGCCACAGGGTCTTACGCAGTGCAATGCCGGTTAGGACAATCAACAGAATCGAGATCACGTACATAGCGAAGACAACTGTGCCCGCGTGTTCCGGGAAGAACACCGCACCCAACATGACATACACGGTTAGGCGCGCCGAGCAGGAGGTAAACGGAACCAGTAGTGCCGTCAATATACGGTGGCGCGGATTACTCAGCACACGTGTCGCCGAAATCGCTGGCACGTTACAACCAAAGCCGACGATGAGCGGAATAAATGCCTTCCCCGGAAGACCAATTGCACGCATGACACGGTCGGCCACCACGGCTGCACGCGCCATATACCCTGAATCCTCGAGCACCGCGAGGCACAGGAACATGAGTGCCATCAGAGGAACGAAGGTCAGTACCATACCGACACCGCCAATAATGCCGTTGACAAGCAGCCCCGTGACAATCGGATGATTCCATCCCATCGCTTCCAAGCCGCGGGTAACCAAATCTGCGAAGTTACCGGTAATAAGGGTTTCCAAACCGTCCTGGAGCGGAGCCGCTACCGTGGTCGTGATTTGGAAGACTGCCCACATGACCGCCAGGAACACAATCGGTCCGAGCACCGGATGAAGAACCACGTTATCAATGCGGTCGGAGAACGTCTGGCGATCCTCTACCCCGCCTGTTGAGGCCGCGACGGCTGCATCGATAGCGGCAAAGCGTGCCTCGTCCAAGCTTTCAATCGATTCGCCATCCGCCTGACGAATCGGCGACAGCACCGAACTACATCCGTCCAGAGCTGCTGCTACTGCGTCGGCCAACCGTGTCATTCCCGCTTTACGACGGGGATCTAGCGCCACCACCGGCATACCCATAGCTGACTGCAATGCGTCCGGATTCACATCGATGCCCTTGGCCTCAGCCGCATCGAGTTTGGTCAGGGCCAGAACGATGCGCTGAGGCTGTTCCGCCAATTCCGCAGCCATATAGAGACTACGCCCCAAAGCCGTAGCGTCGACCACAACTACGACGAGGTCGGGGCGTTCTCCCTCTGGTTTCTCGATGAGCATCTCGCGAGTGAGCTCTTCGTCCGGGCTCATGGCATCCAGCGAGTAGGCACCAGGGAAATCAATGACATCGTACTCAGCGACATCAGTCTTCCATGCGCCACGGCTGACCTCCACGGTCGTGCCCGGCCAATTGCCCATCTGCGCTTTCGCGCCAGTCAAACTATTAAACAGCGTTGACTTACCGGAATTCGGTGCGCCAACAACTGCGACAACAGGTGCACCATCTTTTGCTGGCGCTCCACCACTACAAGCATGACAGCTCGGCGTGGATGCGAATTTTCGCGTTGAGGAATCCGTAGGTGTTGTCATTGTGAACTTTCAGGAAGAATGTGAGGAAAAGGAATGTAGGGTACTAACCCGCGACGGACATCTTGCGCAGCGTGCTGGCATCGATGGCGTAACGCGTTGCGCCAGCATGGACGATACGTCCACCGCCACTGGTGCTCCGTCCGACAGTGACACTCATTCCGGGGCGAAGCCCGAGTTGTGAAAGCCTGCGGCACAGGCGCTCATCCACATGCGACGCGCCCAGAGTGACGGTTGCCCCCACCGGGACGTCAGCAAGCGACTGAACGTCATCCGACTGTTTTCGAGACCGCAGTCCAAGCATGAGAGACCTCGCTTATATCGATAAGAATTAAGCTAAACAAATGATGTTTATGAAGGCCAGCCTACTCTTAGGTACGCCTAAATGCAATAAACCGGGTACACCTAAGGAAGGTTATTTATCTCACACTTAACATTTGCCTATTTAGGATGGCAGAACCGTTAGCCTCGTTCGAATTGTCGACGCAGTGTGGACGCAGTGTGAGGACTTGGGGCCAGGTGAACTGCGGAACTTAACTTACTCCCATGCGATTCGTTAGTTCGCAGTTGAAGATATGGGAAGTATCATCGGAAGTTATGACTACTGACTTGCGAAGCATTGGCATGGACTACCCAAGCTGGCGAGACGCGATGGAGGCCGCGATTGCCAGCGACAATCTCTCGGTTATCGGCGAGGTACGCGGTGGTCAGCTGGTCCGTTTCGAAGATTCCTCTGGCGCGCGCTTGCACATCCTGGGTGTTGAACCATTTTCTACCTACGCAGGTTTCGCGGGCAGCCCGACCGTCACTGCGCATGTCTCCAGTGTGGACGATGTCCTGGCGCTGGTGGAGATTGTCGAGGATGACCCGTCTTCGGACGATTTTGACAAGGTCATCGAGGTCGCCTGCTGTCTACTGTCGCAGGGACCGATGATCGTTGATGCCGGCACACAGACCTTCGAGCATGTCGCACTGTCCGCGTTGGCAACTGAATTCACTCTCGACGCATCTTCTGAGGATTACGAGAAGCGCACTGGCAAAACTCCGACAACCCTCGACTTTGCAGGTGCCAAGGCGATTGTCGGCGACCAGGTTGGCAAGGCCTCCCCCAGCGCCACTGTCAAGCTGGCTGGTGTTATCAACAACTCTCGCAAGCATGTAAATGAGCTAACTGGAAAGAAGTTCTGGGTGCTCAACCTTGCGCTACCGACTCCCATGGATGTGCTCGTCCCCGGTGGCGACGAAGCGCCTCAGCCGGGCATGGTTGTCTCGGGCACTTTCTTGCTGACGGGTGAAATCATCCCGCCACAGGGCTGCGGTGGCGGTTGCGGTGAAGGTGGCTGTGGTTGTGGCGAAGGCGGTTGCGGCGGACACTAGTTCGCTAACTCGCGCCCGCTTCGACTAACCCGCCAGCCCCGTTGCGCTAGCTACCATTCACAGGGCTTCCAGCTCAATTTTGCCAAGCGTGTGAATCACGCTCGGACCGGTCAAGATCGCCGAGAAGGCGCCATCGGTATTGCTGGCCTCGTGGACATCCACGGTCACCACGCCACCGGGCACCTTGACCGTCACCGCTCCCTCGGTGCGGTCGGCATCGGTCAGCGCAGCAATAGCCGCTGCAACCGTACCGGTTCCACACGAGCGGGTCTCACCCACTCCCCGTTCGATCACTCGCATGGATACCGAATCAGAGGCATCCAGCGGGGTGACAATTTCCAAGTTGAGGCCGTTCGGGAACATGGCTTCGTCGGCACGCACCGGCTTGGTGGCACTACCCGCCGCCTCTAACTCAAGCTGTGCCAAAGTATCGGCATTCAGACCAGGCATAACGCAGGCCAAATGCGGATTTCCCACGTCAACACCAATCCCGGCGAATTTCTGTGCAGTCTCGCCCGAACCAATGAACGCAGTAGCCACACCGAGCACCTCCGGTTGCCCCATGTCTACCCCGACAACCGCGTGCCTGCGGCTGAGCTCATCAATCGAGACAGCGCGCAGCCCTGCTCGAGTGCCCACCCGCAGAGTTCCGTCGACGACACTATCCGGACTGTGAATTGCGGCAACATAGTGCGCAAAGACGCGGACACCGTTACCACACATCTCGGCGATGGAGCCATCGCCATTGCGGTAGTCCATAAACCAATCGTCGGCTTCAACCCCCTCCGGCAGTGCCGCCAAGATACCGGCATCCACGAGTTTCCCCGCACGGGCAACTCGTAGAACGCCGTCAGCGCCAAGACCACGCTGTCGATCGCACACTGCCGCGACCAGCGACTCGGTCAAATCGAGCGACACCGAATCATCTGGGAAAATTAGAAAATCGTTTTGCGTACCGTGGCCTTTGGCGAATGAAACCATGCCCTCGATGCTAGCGGGACAGCCGAACCGGCTAAAGCCCAAGCGCAGAAAAAGCCTGCCCCGGCACATCACCGGCCGCGTCAAGCCACATGATTCGATGATCACGGTTGAACCAGGAACGCTGCCGCCGCACATACCTCCGAGTCCCAGTAATCGTGCGTTCACAGGCCGTATCCAGGTCGTAAACGCCATCGAAATAGTCCAGTACCTGCGCGTAACCAATCGCACGGCTAGCAGTTACGCCTTCGCGCAGCCCCTGTGCAATCAAACCCTCAGTTTCCTCCACCAGGCCGGAGGCAAACATGCCTCTGGTGCGCTGTTCAATCCGCGGATTCAGCCATTCCGCCTGCGTGCGTAATCCCAGGATGCGAGTGTTCCACCGCGGGGGCTTATCTATCGACGGTTTCGACGCCGCAAAAGGTTTTCCTGTTAGCTCGATGACCTCCAACGCCCGGACGGTGCGCCGCGGGTCGTTGGTCTCGATAATCGCCGCCGCATCCGGATCGATCTCGGCGAGCCGGTCATGCAACGCCGCCGGCCCGATCTCGTTCTGCACCGCCTCCCACTTCGCACGCACCTCAGGGTTCGTAGGTGGGAACTGCCAGTCGTCCACCAACGCCTGTACATACATCATCGACCCACCGACAAGGATGGGGACTTTCCCCCGCGCACGAATGGCCTCAACATCCGAGACTGCCTCACGCTGATACGTCGCCACGCTCGCCGGCTGCATCACATCCAGCACATCGAGCTGATGGTGCGGAATCCCCCGCCGCTGGTCCACCGACAGCTTCGCGGTCCCGATATCCATCCCTCGATACAGCTGCATGGAATCGACATTGACGACCTCACCACCAAGCTGCTCCGCGAGCACCAGCCCCAAATCCGACTTTCCCGACGCCGTCGGTCCGACCACCGCAATCGGCACCGGCAAGCTCTCACTCTCGAAAGCCGTCACTACTCAGTTCACACTCCTGCACAAACTTGAAAACGCACGCTATTACTTCGCAACACACAGCCAGCTGGCCACGTGGTAACCGATGCCGTAGGGCGCGCCGTCATAGTACACACGCTTTACGACGGCCATTCCTACCCCATTCCAGCTTTCAGCAGCTTTGCTCAGCTGCAGCCATAACTCGGCCGCGTACTCGCCAGGAGCTGGAAACTCAGCATTTTCCACGTTAACGGTGGAGCACTCCTGACCCGCAATCTGGCTGCACAGCGCATCAACTTCCGCTGCGCCCTCAATTGCGCCGACCGGGGATTCGTCCGCAAGACCGAATGCGCCGTCGACAAGCACGAGCAGACGCGTGTAACCGGCACCGAGCGCCTCAGCGATGGATTCGAAGCACGCTGACTGAAGAATGTGGCCAGTGTGACCGGCAGGAATACGTCGCGCGTAGTCTTCGATGAGCCAGCGTCCCAGCAGCTCTGGCAATTCGGTACCGCCGGACACCGTGACATCAACCCCATACGGGCGGAAACTTCCCGGCTTGTTGGGCTCATGCGATGGCTCCTCCGGCAACGTGCCGGTGATGATGGCGACCGCGCCGGGCTCCGCGGGTTCGTCATGTGCCCACAGCGTTGCGACGGCCTGTCGGGCACACTTCCGCAGTTCCGTGGCAGTGGGTGCAGAACCGCCCAGCTCCTCGACGATGAGGAGCGCACGCGGAACGATAACAAGCCGAGGAAAACGGAAATTCACGTCCTCAACGCTACCGTGAGGGGCTAGCCGATGCCTTATTCCGGCGGGGTTACGCGCGCTGTGCCAGAATTTTTGGGATACTCGAACTGATACCGCAAGTGTTTGATGGCAGCCGTGTCGCGCGGCAGTTCTGCATGAAGATTGGAAGAGGTTTACCTACTATGACCGGTACCAGCAATTCCCCTAAGCCAGGTCCACGCCCGGGTCCACGTCCAGGGCCTCGACCAGGCGCGATGCCGGCTCATCGTAAGGCCCCTGGAGCTGCTGCAGCGCCCGCAGGATCGGCTGTTGCGGCACATACTGTCCACAATGACCCGAAGAAGTTTGGCCGTATTGACGAAGACGGCACTGTTTGGCTAATCACCAGCGCCGGTGAGCGCAATATTGGTTCCTGGCAGGCCGGCACCGTGGAAGAGGGCTATGCCCACTACGGCAAGCGCTACGAGGATCTGGCCACCGAAGTCGAGCTGTTGGAGTCTCGCATTGCCTCCCACCCACAGGAGGCACAGACCATTTCCCACAACGCCGCTGAACTGCGTGAAAGCCTCGCTACTGCCACGGTTCTTGGCGATATCGATGCGCTGGATAAGCGCCTTGCAGAGGTTATCGCCTCCTCCCATGTCGCGGAGGAGAAGGTCGCACATGACAAGGCAGAACGCCGTAAGAAGGCCATCGCTCGCAAGGAGGAGCTCGCTGCAGAAGCCGAAGAATTGGCGGAGAACTCCACCGAGTGGAAGGTCGCCGGCGACCGTATCCGCGAGATTCTCACGGAATGGAAGCAGATCCGCGGAATCGACCGCAAGACTGATGACCAGCTCTGGCGCCGTTACTCCCGTGCACGCGATTCTTTTAACCGCCGCCGAGGTTCCCATTTTGCGGAGCTGGATCGCAACCGTGCTGCAGCTCGCCGCGCGAAAGAGGACATCATTGAGCGAGCTGAAGCGCTAAAGTCTTCCACTGATTGGGGTGGCACCGCTGCTGCTTTCCGCGACTTGATGGCTGAGTGGAAGGCTGCTGGTCGAGCCCCACGCGAGGTGGACGACAAGCTCTGGGCACAGTTCAAGGCCGCCCAGGACGAGTTCTTTGGTGCTCGTAATGCGGTCAACGCCGCCCGCGACAAGGAGTTCGAGGAAAACGCCGCAGCCAAGGATGCCCTGCTGGCCGAGTACGAAGACCGCATTGATCCGTCCAAGGGCCTCGAGCACGCTCGCAACGAACTACGTCATCTGCAAGAGAAGTGGGATGCCATCGGCTTTGTACCGCGCGGTCGTGTGCGCGAGTACGAAAACCGCATTGGCGCACTGGAAAAGCGCGTCTCGGACGCGGCCGATTCGCAGTGGCGCCGCACCGACCCCGAAGCGCAGGCTCGCGTCCAACAGTTCGCCGACCGCGCGGCCGAGTTTGAGCAGAAGGCTGCCGAACTCGAGGCGAAGGGCAAGACTTCTCAGGCCGCCAAGGCCCGTGAACAGGCCGAGCAGTGGCACCAGTGGGCAGAGCAGGCCGCGGAGACTCTCAAGGAGCTCTAACAGAAGCTAGTTGTGTGTCGGGGGAAGCAGGTTCTCGCTCTCCGGCGTCCGCAACAGAATCCTGGCTCAGCTACGCGCTGGCAACGCGTCGATGGTTAAAAGTAAGGGGCTCTCTTCCGGAATGGAAGAGAGCCCCATACTTACTGCGCTAGTTAAAAAGTCTCACTACTCGTCGCTGACCTGTTCGTCCTTTTCGCCGGTCTGCTGAGAGACATTATCCGCGCTACTGCCCTGCTGGACACGATTGCGTCGGCGAGCGCGTTCACGGCGGTCGTCGACGACCTCAACATCCGTAGTCGTATTCGGGGTCAGGCCCGCCCGCAGGTAAACCTGCTGCGCGCGCAGTACCGGATCGGTGTCAGCGTGCTTGCGACGTTTCGTCGCGATTGCGAGCTGCTCCTTACTACGTCGGAAAGCGATGAAAGTCACGGAGATGGCCAGTAGAAAACTGCAGAAAATACCGAGCATCAGGCCGAAGGAAATACCCTCGCCGGCCAGTTCCTGTGGACGAGACTGACGCATCCAACCAGCGAAGACTGAGTAGACCATCTGAATACAGGCAAAAAACCAGGTGACGAATGCGAGAATCGTCGTCCGCGTAATCAGCGTGGCAATAGCTAGCAAGACACCTACCACCACGAGAATGGAGTAAATTCGCTCCGGTCGAGTCGTGAAGTACTGATGCGCAACATCCGTATCCAGCAACACATCAAAGCCCAAAACAACGCCCGAGTGCGGAAGGAAGAAACTCGTAATGAGGCCGATGACGGCAACCATCATCGGAATCTCCGCACGGCCGAGGTCCAGCTCGCCAGCGGCCTTGCGCTCCTGAACCCGCAACGCCTGCGCGGATTCCACCGACTGCTCGCTAGTGGATTCCATATCACTTTCCGGCGAAGCCTTGTCACTACTCACAGCCGCATCCCTCACTTACACTCGTTTTCTCCGGGCGTCCAATCTTTGGCAAGCCCAGACCAACTCCAATCGGAGCGGTCGTCGGAGTCTGACCGACCTCTACATTATCCCCCGCCTTAGTGCGGCGGTGTGTGAGCACACCGGAGTCAGCAATGAGGAAGTGCGGTGCGGAGTCGGTCACACGCACTGTCACGTAATCACCTGGGCGAATCTTGCGGTCGACGACGCCTGGTTCGCTTTCCGACGGGCTGAAGTGCACCAGGCGGCCATCCCGACTCCGACCTGACATGCGATGAGTCTCCGCATTTTTACGCCCATCGGACTGGCTGACCAGCAGCTCAACTTCCCGACCGACGAGCTTGGCGTTTTCTTCCTCGGAAATACGCTCCTGAAGCGCTAGCAGCCGACCATAGCGTTCTTTCACAACCTCTGGTGGAACCTGATCAGTCATGGTCGCCGCCGGAGTTCCCGGGCGAGGCGAGTATTGGAAGGTGAACGCCGAGCTAAAACGAGCCTTTTCCACCACGTCGAGAGTTTGCTGGAAGTCCTCTTCGGTCTCGCCTGGGAAACCGACAATGATGTCAGTGGTAATGGCCGCGTCCGGCATTTTTTCCCTAACCTTCTCCAGAATTCCCAGGAATTTCTTGGTGCGGTAGGAACGGCGCATGTCTTTCAGCACTCGGTCGGAACCGGACTGTAGTGGCATGTGTAGCTGATGAACCACATTCGGTGTCTCCGCCATAGCGTCGATGACATCATCGGTGAACTCAGCTGGGTGCGGAGACGTAAAGCGCACGCGCTCCAACCCCTCAATCTGGCCGCAGGCGCGCAACAACTTGGAAAAAGCCGAGCGGTCGCGTTCCATGTCAGGGTCGGCGAAGTTAACACCATAGGCGTTGACATTCTGTCCGAGGAGGGTGACGTCAGTAACGCCCTGCTCCACGAGTGCCTGTACCTCAGCGAGAATCTCGCCCGGACGACGATCGCGTTCCTTACCACGCAAACTGGGGACGATGCAGAAGGTGCACGTGTTATTGCAGCCTACGGAAATACTCACCCAACCTGCGTAAGTGGATTCACGCTTGGCCGGCAGCACCGAGGGAAATTCTTCCAGCGCGTCCTTAATCTCGACTTCAGCCCGGTCATTATGAGCGGCGCGTTCCAACAAAGCTGGCAACGAACCCAAGTTATGCGTGCCGAAGACTACGTCCACCCATGGGGCCTTCTTTACGACGACGTCCTTATCCTTCTGGGCCAAGCAGCCACCGACGGCAATCTGCATGCCTGGGTGAGCATCCTTGACCGGTTTGAGCTGTCCCAATGTGCCATAGAGGCGATTGTCCGCATTCTCTCGAACGGCACAGGTGTTGAAAACGACCAGATCAGGATTATCGCCTTCTGCAGCCGCTACATAACCGTTTTCTTCCAGCAAGCCAGACAGTCGTTCCGAGTCATGGACGTTCATCTGACAACCGAACGTACGTACCTCATATGTGCGAGGCGAAGACTGCTGCTGAGAGTTCAAAGAAGGGGTAGTCACGGCAGTTTAGGTTAGCTGTTTATGGCCCATTTCCCCAATCAGCGACCCCTTTAAACCTGACGGGTCCGCAGCCGGCGTGCTAATCCGGCGTGCGGTGGCACCGGCGCTAATCTGTGTCCTCTTCGAGTTCCCGGTATCGCTCTTCTAACTGATCCCGAGCAATGCTCATGGACAATTCAGAGGGGAAACCGCGCCGCGCCAGCACACCGACGACTTTGCGTAAATCCTTTTGCTTGGAGTTGAAGTCAGGTGCCACTGTTTTAATAGTGGCCGCTTTCTTCGCCGCTAGCTTCCGGGCGACTTCTTCTTCCGCGTTGTGCGTAATCTGCTCCAACGCATCTGCACGAAGAGAAGCATCAATGCCTTTTTCCTGCAGCTCCCGGTTCAAAACCATCTTCGACTTGCCGCGACTGGCAAAGCGCTGCCGCACCCATTCGGATGCGAAAAGCTCGTCATTAACCAATCCACTTCGGGTCAGGTCATCAACGACTTCTTCAATCATCGAGGTTGGAAACTCCTCGACTGCCTCGAGCCTTTCTACGAGTTCCTTGCGGGAACGCATTCGCTGATCGAGCAAGCGCAGTGCCTTAGCACGAATCGGGGCCTTGGATTCCTCACGACCCGCATCGTAGAGCGAACCACCGTCAGCTTCCGCAATCTGCTGAGCAAGCTTTTCGATAGTCTCCCGCACATCGCGGCCGTTACGATCCTCCACGGTCCTCTCTTTTCGTGTGTCGCGGCACTACGCCGTGAGCTAGCTAGTCTTCCAAATCATCGAAGTCGATGTCCGGCACGACATCGACAGGGGCATCGATATCGGTCTCATCCTCGACCTCCGCGAATTCCCCGACACCGAGCTTCTTCTTAATCTTGACTTCGATTTCCTGGGCAATTTCTGGATTCTCGCGCAGGTGCATACGAGCCTTTTCCTTGCCCTGACCCAACTGATCGCCCTCGTAGGTAAACCACGAACCGGACTTCTTGACAATGCCGTTATCAACGCCCATGTCAATCAACGAGCCCTCACGCGAAATGCCCTCGCCGTAGATGATGTCAAACTCTGCCTGCTTGAACGGCGGCGACACCTTGTTCTTGACTACCTTCAAGCGCGTGCGGTTACCCACCGCATCCTGGCCGTCCTTCAACGTCTGAATTCGGCGTACGTCACAGCGAACGGAAGCGTAGAACTTCAGTGCTTTACCACCCGTGGTGGTCTCAGGAGAGCCGAACATGACGCCAATCTTTTCACGCAGCTGGTTAATGAAGATGGCAGTGGTGCCGGTGTGGGACAGCGCACCAGTCATCTTGCGCAGCGCCTGACTCATCAACCGCGCCTGCAGGCCAACGTGGGAATCGCCCATTTCACCGTCGATTTCAGCCTTCGGAGTCAACGCGGCCACCGAGTCAACCACGATGATGTCAATAGCACCGGAACGCACCAACATATCTGTAATCTCAAGTGCCTGCTCACCGGTATCTGGTTGGGATACCAGAAGGTTGTCCGTATCTACTCCAAGCTTGCGCGCATAAACCGGATCCAGCGCATGCTCCGCATCAATAAATGCGGCAATACCGCCCTGCCGCTGCGCCTCTGCAATAGCATGCAGTGCGACTGTGGTCTTACCTGAGGATTCTGGACCATAGATTTCTACGATACGACCACGCGGGAACCCGCCCAGGCCCAAGGCCACGTCGATAGCGATATTGCCGGAGGGAATAACCTGAATTGGAGGACGATTGTCGTCCCCCAGGCGCATAACTGCACCCTTACCAAAGTCCTTCTCAATGTTCGCCAGAGCTACATCGAGCGCCTTCAGGCGATCATTGCCCTGGTTCGAAGCCGTAGCCTTCTTACGAGCCATAGTTCGTTGTTCTTCCTCATTGTCATTGTCGCGGTCATTGTCGCGTACGGTATCGGGTTCTGGAGCCGTACTCAGAGAATGTGTCTCCCGATTTTCATCCAAAACAGAAACTTCGCTCACACTTAATTAGGCGCGAAACTAGCCGTTCCGGTTCCAAATTGGTCCGCGACACCTCTACTGCCGGTTACACCCGGAAGTTATACCGAATCAGACGGATTGACTTCATCAGCACTTTCGATAATATGCGAAACCCTGTTCGAATGGCAACGACACGCAAGAGCCGTCGGCAAGCATTCACCGTCGTCTACGCCGGAACCTATTCGTCAGGACCGTACCAGCGGTCTTCAGGAATATCGTGTTCCCTACACAGCGCCCACCAGATATCCCGAGGTTCGACCCCGTCCTCGAGCAGTTCCGCGGGAGTTTTTCCATATTCCATCAGTACGTGGGAATGCAACAGCCACGGACCGTGCTGAGGCCCAAATTCGTGGTTGACGAAGTTGTGAAAATCGGCCAATCGCATGAGACCAACGTACAAGATACCTGTCACTGATACCTACCTGGGCGCCTTTTTGCATAGACGAATCCCCGGCCCCCTGCCTGAACAGTGCTCAACTCAGGGGTTTAAGATGAGAGCTGTGAATAATTCCAAGGTGTATGACCTCACTATTATCGCTGCTTTCGCAGCACTAATCATCGTGCTCGGCGGCATTGCCATTCCCGTTGGCGGCCTCGGCGTGCCAATCGTGCTACAGAACATGGGCATCGCACTGGCCGGGATGATTCTCGGATTCAAACGTGGCGGCCTCGCCACTACCCTGTTCCTGGCTGTTGGTCTCGTGGGTGTCCCAAACATGGCGGGCTGGAAACCACTTCTCGCCGCACTCCCCGGCCCTACCGTGGGTTACATTGTCGGCTATTTAATTGCCGGTTTCGCAATCGGCGCGATTGCCCAGCAAGCACCACGGGCGAAGGTTTCACGAATCAGCGTCTTCATCGGCGCAGGCCTCGTCGGAGTTCTACTACAGTACTTCTTCGGATCTGTCGGATTGACTTGGCGTATGGGACTTAGCTTCACCGACGCACTGATTACCAACGTCCCGTTTATCCCAGGCGACGTGGCAAAGGTTGTCGTAGCCGCGCTTATTGCTACTGCCGTACTGCAGGCTTTCCCTGATTTGCTTCCCGACGCTGCCAACCGTAAGCAAAGTCGTTTGGTTAAGGAAGCAGCCACCTCGGGCAATTAACCCCACAGAATTAGAAAGGGTCTCGAGTCGCACTATGCCCACCATCGCTTTTGACCGCGCGTCCGCAACCTATTCGGGACGCCAGATACTGAAGCCGACCACGCTAACTCTCACAGAGAACCGCATTGGCATTATCGGCGAAAACGGTGGCGGTAAGTCCACGCTGGTGCGACTCATTAACGGCCTGGGCCCGGTCACTGGTGGCACGGTCACGTATGAGGGCATGAATGTCGCAAAGCAGGCAAAGGCAATTCGCAAGAATGTCGGCTTCATCTTTTCTGATGCGGATAACCAAATTGTGATGCCGACAGTCGCAGAGGACATTGCCTTTTCACTACGCAAGCGAAAACTGCCAAAGGATGAGCGCAACCAGCTGGTGCAGGAAGCTCTTGAGCGATTTGGGCTCGCCAATCATGCTGACGCCTCGCCACACTTGCTCTCGGGTGGACAAAAACAGCTACTGGCGCTGGCGGCAGTGTTAATTCTTAATCCCACGACCATTATTGCCGATGAGCCCACTACGCTCCTCGACTTGCGCAATCGTCTCCACATTCGGAGTATTTTCGCCCAGCTTGAGCAGCAAATTATCGTGGTCACTCATGATCTGGATTTTCTTATGGACTTCGACCGGGTTATCCGCGTAAGCGCAGGAGAAATCGTCGACGACGGTGCGCCGAAGGAAGTTATTGACCGATACGTCAGCGATATGACTCGTGCGGAAGAAGGCCGCTCATGATTCATCCGGCCGATGTCCCGTTAGGGCTTTACCTCAACCATAAGTCGCCTGCGCACAGGCTCCCGACGGCCCCCAAACTAATCATAGTCATCGCATTTTTATTGCTCACCGGGATTCTCGTGGATACCTGGCTAGGCGGGGCGATTGCCCTGGCAATTGTCACCCTCGCTTATGCGGTGGCCAAGGTGCCACCGATGGTTGCTTTCCGACAGCTCCGTGGAGCCGTAATCATTTTGGCGCTGCTTTCCCTTCTCCTGTGGTGGCGCGCCGGGGGTGAGCAAGCGCTGACGACCTTCCTCGCGCTTCTCGCCGCAATCGCAGCGGCAATATTGCTAACGCTGACGACCCGCGTCAGCGACATCATGGATACTTTGACCACTGCGATGAAGCCGTTCGCCCGTTTCGGCCTACCAGTCGACACCATCGCGCTCGCACTATCGCTGACGCTGCGTATGATTCCGCTTCAGGTTATGGCCGCTGCCGAGGTACTGGAGGCTCGAAAAGCACGAGGGGCTGCCGGCTCAATCATTGCCTTCGGCGTACCTGTGGTCATCCGAACCATTAATCGCTCGAAGGCAATGGGTGATTCGCTAATCGCACGTGGCGAAGGTGAGTAGGAGAATTAATTGCCCTCACGCAGCTGGCGCATGCGCTCAGCAACAGCAGGGTCAACGTTGGAGGCAGCGCTTCCCTCGATGGACTTCTGAGCCTCGCCACCAGAGAGCTCGTTGCCACCGTTCATTTCTGCGCGGATTTGCTCCAGGCGAGAGTGCCCAGCAAGCTGAACGCCTGCGGCCTCTACCTCAGCCATACGCCCCTGAACCGAGTTCTGAGCCAGCTCAGCCTGACCAAGAGCGTTAGCGTAACGACGCTCAATCTTGTCACGAACCTGATCCAGATTAGGTGTAGCCCCCGAAGAAATCTGATTCATCGACTGCAGGGACTCAGAGACCTTCTCCTGCATCTTTGCTTGCTCCAGCTGGCTGAGGAGCTTTGCGCGCTCCGCGACCTTCTGCTGCAGCTGCATGGAATTACGCTCGACGGCCTTCTTAGCCTGGGCTGCCTGCTGCAGCGACTGATCGTGCAGAGCCTTCAAATCTTCTACCGACTGCTCAGCAGTAACCAACTGAGCTGCGAAAGCCTCAGCTGCGTTCTCATACTCCGTAGCCTTGGCGGTATCCCCCTCAGCACGAGCCTTGTCAGCGAGCTGCAATGCCTGACGAGTGTTCCCCTGCAGCTTCTCAATCTCAGCGAGCTGACGGTTAAGGCGCATTTCCAGCTGGCGCTGATTACCAATCACCGCCGCTGCCTGCTGCGATAGTTCCTGGTGCTGCCGCTGGGCATCCTCGATAGCCTGCTGAATCTGCACCTTCGGATCAGCGTTTTCCTCAATCTTGGAATCAAAAGCGGCCATCAAGTAATTCCACAGCTTTACAAATGGATTAGCCATAGCGTCCCATACACCTTTCTTATTGCAACTACCTCAAAGCAGGTCTGTGCTTATCGCGCACCCAATCTTAACTAAAGCCGAGCGTCTTCGGGTGCTAAGTACCGGAGCAATGGAATGAAATTCCACCGCCGCAACCAATTTCTACATCGCTGCCAATTCTGGGCTCGCCGAATGCAGGGCCATCGCTGTGGCTGCTTCCATCATCAAATCCGACACCGTCACACCAAGCGCCGCGCATACCGACGCCAGCAGCTCAGATGAGACTTCTTTCCGTCCACGCTCAAGCTCAGACAAATAACCAGGGCTAATAGCCGCATTTTCAGAAAGCTCACGCAGCGTCTGTCCACTGCGCGAACGGATATCACGCAGCGTCTCCCCCAGTGCCTCTCGCAGGAGTGGCTCACGGGATTCTCCCCGTTCCGCCAAATCCTGTGCCGTTAACTTTGCAACCGATCCAGGCTGCTCCCCTACAGCCACCCGCGCCGACGGTGCTGTGGCATCCATGGAAGCTTCGAAAGCGGCAGCGCTATCTACCTCTGGGTAGCGAATGGTCATAAGTGCAGTATTGTTGGTCATCACTTTCTCTAACGCTTTAGAAGGCCGACCTGTTCCCAATTTTCAAAAATTCTACTCACCGTCGAGATTCTGCAACAACAGTTCTAACGCCAATACCACTGCTTGACGACGAATCTCCGCGCGCGACCCCTCTTTATTCACCGGCAACCTAACAGCAGTTACCCCATCAAGGTACGAAACTCCCGGCGGTTTCAGACCACACCAGACTTCACCTACTGGGTGCCCATCCTGCATCGCTGGACCAGCAACGCCAGTTAGCGAAATCCCCCAGTCCGCCACTGCTTTATTTGCCACTCCAAGTGCCATATACCGGGCCGTCAACTCGGACACGGGGCCATATGCGGCCAAAGCATCCTTTGGCACGTCGGCAAGCAACGCCTTCGTGTCAGTGGCGTAAGTGACCACGCCACCGCGGAGAACGGCGGAGGCTCCCGGTACGGAGGCAACTGTAGCGCAGAGAAGACCTGCGGTAAGTGATTCTGCGGCTGCAAAAGTCTCGCCACGAGCCGTAAGCGTTTGGACGAGTTGAAGCGAAACGCCATCGACACCGTCAGCGTTTTCGTCGCTCTGGGCGAGGCGTTCGACTGTGTTCACAGCTTTACCCTCCACTTAATTTCTCTACGAGACCTTTCGCGCATCCACAATGTACTGGATACCAGTACCGACGGTGACGACAATGGCGGCAACCATCACAATCCAGGACGGCCAGAACAACCAGTCCACTGGCATCAGGAAGAGCCCCACTGCTACAGACTGCAGGACCGTCTTTATCTTGCCGCCCCGAGAAGCCGGAACAACACGCCCCTGACGCAGGGCGAACATACGCCAGATGGTGATACCACCTTCGCGAATCACGATGATGACAGTCACCCACCACGGCAGAATGTCGATGATGTTCATACCAATCAGCGCAGCCAGCATTAGAGCCTTATCGGCAATCGGATCGGCAATCTTGCCAAAGTCGGTAATGAGGTTACGGCTACGTGCGAGGTGCCCGTCCAACTTGTCAGTCGCCATCAGAAGCGCGAATACGACAAACGACCACCAGCGCCAATTGGTGGCTTCGCCGCCCTCCTGAAGAAGTACCCACAGGAACACCGGTACTCCGAGGATGCGAAGCACGGTCAGGAAATTGGGCAAGTTCCAGTTGGAAACACGGCTTGTATCAGCACTTGGAGCAGTCACAGTTGTTACCTTATCTCACAATCGTGTTCGATTAACGCCCAGGCTCGTTCTTACCGGTGTGTGAACCGTTAGTTTCGCTGCCGGCCGACGCTGACCCCTCACTGACAGAAGTAGAGGAAGCGTGAGAGCCGAGGCCATCGCGGCTTCCATCATCATCGTGGTGAACACGCGGAAAGGCAATCGCACCCATGTTTTCATCACGCTTGATCTTGAGCCACGATGCCAGGACAGTCACCACCAGAACGATGACGATGACCGCCAGCGACGCCCAGGTCGATACTTCAGGCACCGACACGTTCTCACCGCTGTTGATAAACGGCAGGTTGTTTTCATGCAGTGCGTGCAACAGCAACTTCACACCAATAAAGGCAAGGATGACACCCAGGCCATAAGCCAGGTACACCAAGCGATCCAGCAGACCGTTGAGCAGGAAGTACATCTGTCGCAAACCCATGAGAGCAAGGGCATTTGCAGTAAAGACAATATATGCCTCATCCGTCAGGCCGTAGATAGCCGGGATAGAGTCAAACGCAAACATCACATCGATAAAACCGATGGACACCAGCGCGATGGCAAGTGGAGTCAAGTAACGCTTGCCGTTTTCCTTAACGGTCAGCTTGTCCTTGTTGTAATGGTCCGAAATTGGGACGATTCGACGCAGCCATTGAATCAGCTTCATATCCGACGGATCGGGTTCCGGCTTATCGACGGCTTCGTCGTACACCGTCTTGATAGCCGTGTAAATCAGGAAGATTGCAAACAGGTAGAAAACGTCAGACCACTTGGCAATAACTGCCGCACCAGCCCAAATGAACAGGCCTCTGAATACCAGCGCCATCGCAATACCGAACAGCAAAACCTTTTGTTGGTACTGGCGCGGAATCTTGAATGCGCCGATGATGAGTGCAAAGACAAATAGATTGTCTACGCTGAGCGCCTTTTCGGTGATATAGCCCGATAGAAACTCAATGCCTCGGTGGTGATCCCATAACAACCACACCATTCCGCCGAAAATTAATGCCAAGACTACGTAGAAAGCGGTCCAGATGCCGGCTTCCTTCATAGTTGGGTTATGCGGCGTGCGAACGTGTGCATAGAAGTCAAAGGCGATAAAACCCATGACGACCACAATGGTGATAATCCATACCAATGCGGGGACATGCATATTAAAAAAGACCTCCGGTCGTGCGAACATGAACCGGAGGTCTCTCCTGCTTCTGCCATAGTGGCAAAAGTGACGGCACCGGGATTCGATGTGCGCAAGACGAGTCTGTGCGTCCAATCCGTGCTGACGATAACCGTCACGGGCTAGCGGAAAACATCCACTTTTACCGGGGATACTCCCCTCCACGTGTGCCGACTATACACGCAATCAGAAACGGCGGTAAGGCTGGGTCGTCCTACGCCATAGACTGATTCGGATCAGCGTCGACTACGTTTACTTCTTCCTTAGGAGCATCCTCCGGGTTTGCGCCCTTGATCATCCACTTAATGGTTTCGAGCTCCTCTGGTTTGACCAGCACCTCACGTGCCTTAGATCCCTCTGACGGTCCAACCACTCCGCGAGTTTCCATCAGATCCATCAGTCGACCGGCCTTGGCGAAACCGACTCGCATCTTGCGCTGCAACATCGAGGTCGATCCGTGCTGTGCGGTGACCACCAGCTCGACTGCCTGAAGCAAATCTTCCAGGTCATCTCCGATATCGGGGTCAATGTTGCGCTCAGCCTCAGCACTCTTATCCTCCGTGACACCCTCGGTGTAATCCGGCTCGGCCTGCGCCTTAGCTGCATCGACTACTGCCTGAATCTCTTCGTCTGTGACGAAGGCCCCCTGAAGACGTCGCGGCTTGCCTGCACCCTGTGGGATGAACAGGCCATCGCCCATACCAATGAGCTTTTCAGCACCGCCCTGGTCAAGAATGACGCGGGAGTCCGTGAGCGACGAGGTAGCGAATGCCAGTCTCGATGGCACGTTCGTCTTAATCAAGCCGGTGACCACATCCACAGACGGACGCTGCGTAGCCAGCACCAAGTGGATACCGGCAGCACGGGCCTTTTGCGTGATGCGCACAATCGCATCTTCGATATCGCGGGGTGCGGTCATCATCAGGTCTGCCAACTCGTCAACGACACAGACAATGTACGGGTACGGACGGTACTCGCGCTCCGAGCCAAGTGGGGTCGTAATCTCACCGGACTTGACCTTACGGTTGAAGTCCTTGATGTGACGGACGCGGGCGGCCTTCATGTCCATGTAGCGCTGTTCCATCTCTTCAACCAGCCACTGCAGAGCCGCCGCGGCCTTCTTCGGCTGAGTGATGATTGGCGTAATCAGGTGAGGAATCCCCTCATATGGAGTCAGCTCGACCATCTTCGGGTCCACCAGAATCAGGCGGACATCCTCCGGGGTCGCACGAGTCAGCAGCGAAACCAACATCGAATTTACGAACGCGGACTTACCCGAACCGGTCGAACCGGCAACGAGAAGGTGCGGCATTTTCTGGATGGAGTGCGAGATAAACTCGCCCTCAATATCCTTACCGAGACCGATCAGCATCGGGTCATCGTTCGCAACGGTCTTGGGCGCGTTGAGTACGTCGGCAAGCCGAACCATCTCACGGTCGTTGTTCGGCACCTCGATACCAACGGCCGACTTTCCCGGAATCGGAGTCAGTAAGCGGACATTGTCGGTCGCTACCGCGTAGGCAATGTTGGACTGCAGGTTCGTGATCTTCGAGACCTTCACGCCCGGGCCAAGCTCGACCTCGTAGCGAGTCACCGTCGGACCGCGAGAGAAACCAGTCACCGCAGCATCGACCTTGAATTCTGCGAATACTTCAGTAATCGCCTCAATCATGCGGTCGTTCGTCGCCGTACGTGTCTTGGGACGCTCACCTGGAATCAACAAATTAGTCGATGGCAGGTGGTAGTCAGATTCCGGCGTGCGTGCCGACGAACCGGAAGTACCCTCGGCATCCTTTTCCAATTCAGACTTCGGAGTTGTGGCCGGAATCTTAGAGGCATCGATACCAGAACGAGCGGCAATGGCATCCATTGTGCGGCGGGTAGCCTCAGACACTGCATCCCGCGAATCATCGACAGACGACTCGCCCTGCGGCGCGCTCGCCGGCTCTACGGCCTCAGGTTGAACAGCGGGCTGTTTCGGAGCTCGGGAATCGGAAACACAATTCCGTTCGCTGTTATTAGCTGCAGCAGCCTCCTGCGTCGGGTACTCGGAGTACTCGTCATAATCCTCGTCGACAGCGTGGTAGTTCGTGCCCCCGACAGCTGGAATAGTCGATTCTGTCTCAGCGGTGTCGCGATGTACTGCATCCGACTGAGCTTCCTCCACGTACTCAGCTGCCGGAAACGCCGGCTCCACTGGGGAAACTCGATTGGAGTGCGGTGCCCCATTCCGGACATCGAACACTGTGGTCTTTGCCGAATCGTAGTCGACATCCTCAACCTGACGGGCACGTCGCGGAGCCTGTCGGTTCCTCTGCGGCTCTTCGTCCAAAAGATCGTAGAGGTTACCGTCAGTATCCGGTTCGTCGTAAGGCGCGGGTTCGGGTGCGGATATACGGCTATCCGCGCCACGGCGGGACGCTCGGTAAGCAGGGCGACCGGTCGAACGAGACGAGGAATGTTGCGTGCGGCTGCTGTGGCTTGGGCGACGCTCAATTAGCTGCGTCGGCTGGTCAAAGTCCTCATCGGCATATGCGGTATCGGAATCCCAGCTCGCACGACGTTCCAGCATGTCATCGACATTGCCGTAGGGATCGTCCGATTCCGGCTCGTCGCCGGCACGACGCGAAGACCACTCGGAAAAGTTGAAGTATTCCTTAGTGGCATCGATAAGCTGGCGCACCGTCGCGCCAGAGAGCACCAGAGCGCCGTAAAAAACGATACCCAGCAACAAAACCACGGCGACCCACGAGGTAAACCCGGCTGCTAGCGGCGAACCGATATAACCACCAATTGCGCCACCAGCTGCACGTCGCCCCTGCCAGTCCGCAGGACGACCCGAGCCGATATGCACAATTGCGAGCAGCCCCACCACGATCAGCGAAGCTCCAGTGATGGTAGGTGTCAGACGTTCACGGCGCGGCATAGCATCCAGCATCATTAATACGGAAACAACACCGAGCAGCACCGGAAGTACAAAAGCGCCGATACCAATGAGCGTGCGCACTGCCGTTTCAATGAACTCCCCCACTGGCCCTGCCAGGTGGAACCATGTCGAGCCAGCGAGCACAATCGCCAACGCCAGCACGAGTAGTGCGAGGCCATCCTTCGATCCCGGTTCGCCACCCTCATCGAAGTCTGCGTCGAACTCGTCAGCTGGCACGGAGGCCGGTGCCGGCGGTTCAATTACATCGTCATAGCCGCTAGCTGCTTTACGACGCTTCCTACGGGGCTTCGTCGAAAAATCGGCGTCTCTTTCGCGCCGCGACATATTCTCCTCTTCGTTTCGCTTATTTTTGCGACCGCTGACCCGCCGGGCAAGACCGGCCACGCCGCGGGCAGTTTCAGTCCAGGCGCTGGCCAAGCTATTGGCCACGAACGACATGGCGCTAGGAGTGCGCTCGAATTCCTCCGTGGCGCTGTGCACGGGGTATCGCCGCGTGGCATCTGTCTCCGCAGAGCGGGAAGATCCACGACGATTGTCAGTTCTGGTTCGGCTGGTCGCAGACATGACCATTACCTTACAGCTAACACCGGATCGTTTTCACATTAGTCACACGCGTGTCATTGTTTAACAGGCGTGCTGTCGCGACCGTCCAGAACTGAGAACGTGATTTTAAAGACTGTTGCGCTTGATGCCCGATTCGTCACCGTCGATGGTGACGCGTACCTCGTCACGGCCATAGAGCCACAGCACCAGTTCCCCGACGCTTCCGCGGACAGTCACAACTGGAGCACCTTTAGCACTGTTGTCGATTAGGGTCACCGCAACTCCGTCGTCACGCATTAGCACCACGGTCGAGGTCGAACCGCGCAACATCATACGGCCGGCAGTAGTGACCAGACGCCACAGGTCCGACACTCCGGAGGGCGGCAGCTGACGAACGGTCCAGCCTTCCTGGGCACGACGGACATCCTCGTGATGGACGAAGTTCTCCGCAGCGTTGACGTAGCGGTCTGCCCAGTTCATTGGATTCCATCGCGGAGCACCACTACCCCACTTCCCCACCACTTCGACGTAGGGCATTCGATTGACCTCAGCGGTAACAGCATCGAGGCGGTCCGAAAGCGCCTTGACGAACATCCCGCCCGCGGCATCCAGACGGTTTTCACGAATGTACAGGTGGTTGGCAAGATCCCGGGTCGTCCACCCCTCGCACAAGGTCGGGGCGTCGGGGCCGACGCTGAGCAGTAGATTAGCTAGGTCTTCACGTTCCCGTTCAGCAAAAGTCATAGCTCCAGCCTAGACCAGGCACGGAGAAGCCCGCATCCACACGGTTGTAGGTGGATGCGGGCTCTTACGCTAAAAGACGCTCTAGAAATTTAGATACTTTCGCGCGACTCCTGGATTTCCTCATCGGTAACCTCTTCGGCTGCCTCAGAGGACATCGGCACGATTGTCGGAACAACCATCGGGCTGCGACGCCACTTCTGGTTAATGACACGCTCGGTGCGGCGACGAACTTCCTGAGCCATACGGTACGGGTTGTTCTCGCCACTGCCAGCCAGGTCAAAGAGAGTATCGTCAACGACCTGCTCGACGGTTTCGAGCACTTCCTTGGCGTCGTCCGAGTAACCGCGAGCCTGAGCCCGTGGCTTCTCCAACGGGCGGCCAGTGCGGTTATCAATGACGGCTGTGACGGTGATAAGACCACCTTCACGCATTTCAGCACGGTCTGCCAGCACGTCAGCGTCGACGTCACCCATGGTGACGCCATCGACGTAGAGGTTACCGACCGGAACCTGGCCAACTACACGAGCGCGGCCATCAACGAGGTCGACTACCACACCGTTCTGAGCCAGGACAACGTTCTCTGGCTTCACGCCAGTGGACACAGCCAGCTCCTTGTTGGCACGGAGGTGGCGCCACTCACCGTGAATCGGCATGACGTTCGACGGACGAGCTGCGTTGTAGAGGAACAGCAGCTCGCCGGCAAAGCCGTGACCGGAGGTGTGAACCTTCGCATCCTTACCGGTGATAACCGTGGCACCAATTTGGGCCAGCATGTTGATAACGCCGAAGACTGCCTCTTCGTTACCGGGCACCAGCGAAGAACTGAGGATAATCAGGTCGCCATCACGGACGGTGATCTGACGGTGCTCACGGCGGGCCATGCGAGACAGCGCAGCCATTGGCTCACCCTGCGTACCGGTAGTCACCAGCACGACCTTGTGGGGCGCCATGCGAGCGGCCTCGTTCATTTCCACAATGGTATTTTCCGGAGCGGTCAGCAGCCCCAATTCCTGCGCGATGCGCATGTTGCGAATCATAGAGCGACCGTTGAAGGCAACCTTGCGGCCAGCCTTAACAGCTGCGTCGATGACCGCCTGCACGCGGTAAACATTCGATGCGAAGGCCGCGACGATAACGCGCTGCTTGGCATCCATAATCAGACGGCGCAGAGTTGGAGCCAGCTCCGCCTCGGATCCCGAGAAGCCCGGAATCGTAGCGTTGGTGGACTCACACAAGAAGAGGTCGATTCCCTCATCACCGTAGCGGCTCAGCGCCGGCAGGTCAGTCGGCTTTCCGTCCGGCGGGGTCTGATCCATCTTCACGTCACCGGTGTGGACGACCATGCCGGCTCCGGTCTTAATGACGATGCCAAGGCACTCCGGAATCGAGTGGTTGACATTGAAGAAACGCAGATCGAACGGGCCACGCTGAATGTGGCTGGTGTCGTTGACCTCGATGACCTTCGGGCGCTGACGGTGTTCCTGTGTCTTGGCCTGAATCAGTGCCAGGGTAAAGCGAGAAGCAATAATCGGGATGTCCGCGCGCTGCTTGAGCAACCAAGGGATAGCACCGATGTGGTCCTCGTGACCGTGGGTGACCACGAGAGCTTCCACGCGATCCCACTTGTCTTCCATGTAGGAGAAGTCAGGCAGGATCAGGTCAACACCCGGCTCATCCGAGCTCGGGAACAGCACGCCGCAGTCGACGATGATCAGGCGGTTCTTGTACTCCAACACGGTCATATTGCGACCGATTTCGGAAATACCGCCCAGTGCAACCACGCGCAGGCCGTCC
The DNA here is from genome assembly GCA_003955985.1 of Corynebacterium jeikeium. Lineage (NCBI taxonomy): Bacteria > Bacillati > Actinomycetota > Actinomycetes > Mycobacteriales > Corynebacteriaceae > Corynebacterium > Corynebacterium jeikeium. The sequence continues at coordinate 1,180,860 of CP033784.1, read as the reverse complement.
TTGGGGGCCTTCGGCGGTGCAGGAAGACGCTGGGTCAAGTCCGCACCCTGCATCGACTGGACTACGTTACGACGGTTGCCACCGCGTCCGCCACGGCCACCCCTCGAACTATTTCCGCGATTACCTCCACGGCCACCGCGACCACCGCGGGAACCGCGGTTGGAAGAATTCGAGGAACCTTGGGACTTCTTAGCGTTACCGGAGTTCTTACGCTCACCGGAACGCTGCGAGGACTTCGAGCCGTTGGATTTAGCTCCACCCTTGTCGGAACCCTTGGATGCAGAGTTATTGGACTGCTCTGCTGCAGCCACGTCGGACTCGGAAGGCGGACCAGCCTTACGAGTTACCTTGCGGGCGCGATTGCGTCCTTCAGCCACTACAGAACACCTGCCTTCCGCATAGCTTCTTCAAGCACCTCAAGCTGCTGGTCATTTGCTGCAATTTGCGGCAAGCGTGGATCTCCTATCTCAATGCCCTGCAGACGCAGAGCGGATTTAGCAAAACTTACACCACCAAGTGCAGCCTGAGCGGCAAACAGCGGAGTCATCTTCGCGTGGGCAGCCTGCGCACCAGCAAGGTCTCCCTTGTCAAAGCAAGAGCGCACCTCAGCCAGCAGCTGCGGGGCTGCATGTCCAATAACGGAAATAAACCCGGTGGCGCCAATAGACAGCCACGGAAGGTTCAGCACATCGTCACCGGAGTACCACGCCAAATCAGTATTAGCGATAATGCCGGCGGCAGCTCCCAAATCCCCCTTGGCGTCCTTAACAGCCTGGATTCTCGGGTGCTCCGCCAACCGGTAAATGGTATCAACTTCAATCGGAATAACCGAACGCGGTGGAATGTCATACAGACACACCGGCGCCTCGGTTGCGTCAGCCACTGCCGTAAAGTGACGGTACAGCCCCTCCTGGGACGGCTTGGAGTAATACGGCGTGACGACGAGCAGCGCATCCGCGCCCGCCTCCACAGAAGCCTTTGCCAGCTCGATGGACCCGGCCGTGTCATTGGTGCCGGCACCGGCCACGAGCTTAACCTCGTCACCCATCTCTGCACGGACAGCTCGGAGAAGCTCAAGCTTTTCCTCAACCGTCGTAGTAGGCGACTCGCCGGTAGTACCGGCCAGAATGAGTGCATCGCAGCCACCGTCTACAAGATGACCAGCGAGCTGCACACCCGCCTTGACATCGAGGTTTCCGTCCTTATCAAAAGGGGTCACCATAGCTACGGCGACGGTGCCGAAAATGTCAGCACCGCGAGTTGACGCAATTCCTGTGCTCATTGTTGACTACCTTTTCTTAAAAATCTCAATCGACTATATCTTCACACTGTACGTGCGATTACCCCTCGAAGGCGTAAGGACTCGACGCGACGACCGACCCATCCTTCAGAGTGTTAATCTCAAAATCCCCAAAAGCAACAGGAGCACAGCGCTGCAGCTCCCGCAGGCAAGCCACTGCCAACTCCCGAATTTCAGCATCGGCATGCTCAGTCGCACGCATCGAAATGAAGTGGCGCCAAGACCGGAAATTACCAGTAACCACGATTCGAGTTTCGGTGGCATTGGGCAAAACCGCCCGGGCTGCCTGGCGTGCCTGCTTTCGCCGCAAGATAGCGTTGGGCTCGTCGGCCCACTTCTCTTCCAGTGCGTCTAATAACTCACCATAGGCGAAACGGGACTGATCAACCGCGCTTTCGAAAACTCGCAACAGATCCGGGTCCTCCGCAATTGCGGGAGGAACCACAACATTGTTGGAACTGGCCGGCACAAACCGCTGCGACAACTGCGAAAAGGAAAAGTGGCGGTGCCGTGTGAGTTCATGTGCACACGAGCGCGACAGCCCACGAACATAGATGCTTGCACTTGCGTGTTCAAAAAGTGAGGTGTGGCCTACCTCAAGCACATGTCGCAGATATCCCCTATTCGTCGCCGTTCGTGGATTGGGCTTGTCCCACGTTTCATAACAAGCCCTGCCGGAGAACTCAATCAATGCTTCCCCACCATCGGCATCGGTATCAAAGTCGATGTCCTCCGGCGGGAAGAAGTTGGTCGCGGCGATTAGCTGCGCCTTGAGAGTGACATTTTCAGACATTTTCAGTTAACTCCCGGCCATTAAAGTCCCAGGAACGGCTCCAGTCCCACAGTCAGGCCCGGAAAATCCTCAATCTTGCGCACACCCAGCAGAACGCCTGGTACGAAGCTGGTGCGCGAGTAGGAGTCCTGCTTGATGGTGAGCGACTGCCCTTCTGCACCAAAGATAACGGTCTCGTGAGCCACCGAACCGGTCATACGGACTGCGTGCACCGGAATGCCCTCGACCTCAGCACCGCGAGCACCATCGAGAGTTTGCTCAGTGGCGTCCGGCTGCTCCCCCATGCCGGCTTCCTTGCGAGCACGAGCAATAGCCTCAGCAGTGTGGATAGCGGTGCCCGAGGGGGCATCCTTCTTAAAAGGGTGGTGCATTTCGATAACTTCAGCGGAATCGAAGTACGGAGCGGCTAGCTCCGCCATCTTCATCGTCAGTACCGCGGAGATTGCGAAGTTCGGTGCAATAAGAACATTGGCCTCACCGGCGGCGTCGTCAAGCCAGCGCTGCACCTGATCGAGGCGCTCCTTGGTAAAACCCGTAGTACCCACGACGGCGTTGATGCCATTCTTAATGCAGAACTCAAGATTGCCCATCACAGCGTCGGGCTGAGTAAAGTCAACAATGGTCTGCACACCAGCGGTGACAAGTTCATTCAGGTCATCGCCAGAGTCGAGACCCGCTGCCAGCTCCAAATCGTCGGCGGCTTCGACTGCCTCGCAGATGGTGGACCCTACCTTGCCCTTGGCGCCAAGTACGCCGACCTTGATATTGCTCACAGCTATTGTCCTTTCCCAACGGGTTTATCTTTCTCCCTTACCTTAGAATGTGTTGGCCAACTTGTGTGCCAATGCCCCCGTCCGCTTTGCCTTTTTGTCGACTTACGACGGGGTTTTTGTTGCGCTAAGATTCCATATCTTCGACAATTACCTATTTCTGTACCGATATATAGAAAGAGACTTCAATTGGTTTCTGAATCTGAAGATTCCGAACTCAGCCCAAGTTCGGAGGCACCACAGGCCGATGCGCCCAAAAGTGCTTATATGGCCATTTACGTGCTACTAGCTGCGGCATTCATGGCTATCTTGAACGAGACGGTCATGAGCGTCGCAATTCCCGTCGTCAAGGCGGACCTCGGAATCAGCGCAGCTACCGCAGGCTGGCTGACAACATCGTTCCTACTGACCATGGCAGTTGTCATTCCGGTCACTGGATTTCTCATTTCGGCAGTGCCGTTCCGCATTCTTTTCGCGGTCAGTCAAGGACTATTCGTCGTGGGCACTCTCATCGGTGCTTTCGCGCCAAACTTCGCGATCGTTCTGCTCGCACGCATTGTCCAAGCGTCCGGTACCGCAGTGCTGCTGCCGCTGCTGATGACCACGGTGCTCAACGTAGTACCGGAGCATGAGCGCGGGCGCATGATGGGACGAATGAGCGTGGTCATCGCTGTCGCGCCTGCTATCGGACCGACCATCTCCGGTCTCATTCTGGAGATTGCCAATAACAATTGGCATGCGCTTTTCGACACGATGTTGCCGCTCGGCCTAATTGTGCTGGTAGTGGGCGTCATCCTCGTTCCCAATATTGAGGAAAACTCCGCGAAGCCCATCGATATCCTCTCGGTGTTCCTCAGTGCCGGCGCATTCGGCCCGCTGGTGTACGCGCTGAGCCGCGTAGGCGCAGAGTTTTCGCTTATCGACGGAATCCTGTGCGCAGTCGGCATCGTGCTGTTGGTGTTCTTCATCATGCGCCAGCGCCGTTTGGCACCGCACAACCGAGCTCTGCTGGATCTTCGAACCTTCCGCACAAAGAGCTTTAGGCTGTCCACAATCATTCTGACCATTGGTTTCATGCTGATGTTCGGTGTGATCATCATTTTGCCGCTCTACCTCAATCTGCGAGGTGTCGACGTCAAGACTATTGGTTTGATTGTGATGCCTGGTCCACTGGTTATGGGTCTGATGGGACCGGCTGTCGGCCGGCTCTTTGACAGCTATGGTCCGCGCCCACTGGCAATTCCCGGCTCCATTGTCCTTGCCCTCGGTCTTTTCGGGCTCGGCTTCATCTCAGCATCGACTCCGCTATGGTGGATTGTCGCCTGCCACATCGTCCTTGAGATTGGCCTGGGGCTGCTGTTTACTCCGCTGTTCACATTCGGTCTTGGTGATCTTCCGAAGCGCCTCTACCCGGATGGCTCAGCAATCATGAACACGCTACAGCAGGTTGCCGGCGCTGTCGGTACCGCACTGTTTGTGGCGCTGTCAGCTGTTATTGCCACTGGCCTGTCCGGCACTGGTGCAGCAGCTCCTGCCGCCGACGACTTGATTCGTGGCTATAGCATTGCGATGTTTACCGCCGCGGGATTTGCCGTGGTGCTAATCTTCCTCACCACGCTGCTCAAGCCGCAGCGGAAGAAGATTGCATTACAGTAGCCCCCCCCAAGACCGGGGGGAATACCGCCTAAACTAGGCGGCTTGCTCCCGGCCCGGGATTTCCAACGAAAAACTCCGGTTCCGGCATTCCTCTGTCACGGAAGGCCGACGCAACTGCATTCGCTGCAGCACTGACACGGTCGTGTGGCAGCAGCGCAATGGCACTGCCGCCAAAGCCACCGCCAGTCATTCGGGCACCAAGCGCCCCCTGCTCAAGCGCTACGTCCACAGCAAGATCCAGCTCTGGACAGGAAACTTCGTAGTCATTCCTCAGCGAAAGATGGCTTACCACCATCAACGTGCCAAAGGCCTCGAAGTCCCCCTCGGAAAGCTTTTCAATCGCCTGTGCCGTCCGGTCAATTTCGGTAACAACGTGACGTACTCGGCGCGCCACGGTATCAACCCATTGATCCCTATCTGCCTCAGCTGGGACGTTCTCCTTCGCCCAATTGATAGCAGCACCAACTGCATCATCCAGACCGCGGAAATCAGATACCCCAAGACCATTTGTCACGGCATCGATGATTCCGCGACGCGTCGCATACTGACCATCCGAGAGACTATGCCGAACGTTGGTGTTGATTACCAAAACCTCTAGGTCCTCGTCTGCGAAAGCAGCCTTTACAAGCTGGTCAGAACTCTTCGCAAAATCAATGACCAGTGCGTGGTTTTCCTTGCCCTTGATGGAAATACGCTGATCCAGACCGCCGGTAGAGGCACCAATGACCTCATTTTCTGCGCGGATAGCCGCCTCAACAATTCCCTGCTGCTCTTCATCGTTTGGTGCGCGCCCGTGGACGAGCTCAAAGGCTGCAACGCCGACAGAACACTCCAGAGCGGCGGAGCTGGAGAGCCCGGAACCGATCGGAACATCGGAGGAAATCGCAATGTCAAGGCTTGGACAATCCGCGGGCAACAGCCCTGCCTCACGCATAGCCCAGATAGTGCCAACTGCGTATCCCGTCCAATTTGCAGGAGAGTTCGGACCGACATCGGACATTGCGATAGCAACCGGCTTGTCACCGTCTGCGGCGTCGTCCTTGTCCATCAAGTCCGAAACAACTCGCACTGTCCACGAGTCACCAGCAGCCTGGGCACCCACCGCTGCGAAAGTACTCTGTGCCAACGCGAATGGCAGACAGATACCACCGGCATAATCGACATGCTCGCCAATCAGGTTGACTCTGCCTGGGGCGCGGAAGACGCCCTGTGGTTCCGAACCGAAACTGCGGCGGAATTGCTCAGTTACGTCAGATACCGCCTGTTTATGGGAGCGAGTGGGAAGCCAGCGAGTCTGGCCAACTTCCCGGAAGCGGTCAGCGATTGCCTCCGGGGTCGTGTCCGAAATCCAGGCTCCTTGCCCGGACTCTGAACCCGCGAGGAACTTCATGCGTCCTGCAGAGCGCATCATGGAATAGAGCTGCAGGTGGAGGCGGCCAAACTGGTGATCCTCGCCTACCGGAGCTTGGTTCCATGCTGCGATGTACGGCGTTTTGTCGATGCCGGGGAAGAATCGGTCAATACGTCGCAGCAGGTCAAGGTACATTGCTGTCAGTTCGTCCTTCTCCGCATCGGTCAGCTCCTGAAAACTACCGACAGCGCGGTTAGCCATAATCATGACTTCGACTGGCCACTTAGCTGCAGCTGGGACGAATGCGGTGAAGTACTCCCCTTCTGCGATGATCCGTCGACCTGAAGCCTTTTCGGCCTCCAGGACATCCTCAAAGAGGTCACGACCGGTGGTTTCGAAGTGGGCTTTCGCGCGTGAAACAATGGCTGCCGCACGTGGGGGCAGATACGGGTACGAGTAAATCTGCCCATGAGGATGCTGCAGCGTTACCCCAATTTCCTTGCCCCTGTTTTCAAAGGGGAACACCAACCTCACACCTTCGAGCTTGCTGAGTTCCGCAGTGCGGTGCGCCCACGCTTCAATAACGGTGCGAGCACGAGTAAAGGTCAGATCCCGGAAGGAGTCCGAAACATTCGGGGTAAAGCAGACAACCTCGCACCGAGCCAAGGCCGGCTTCCGCGGGAAAATCTCGGCGCCGTCGACAGTTTGGGCAAAGTCATCCGGAACTTCCATGTGCATGGAAAGCGAAGGGAAGCGGTTTTCAAAAACCACCACGTCGTAGTCACTGGCAGGCACCTCTGTGGGAAGTTGTTCCGGCAGCGTCGGAGCTAGTGGGTTCTCACCAGCAGGAGGCATAAAGGTGCGGTTCATGCGGTGCGCCGCGTAGCAGTACCAATCACCTGTCAGCGGATCTTGGCGCAGCTCCGACTCCGTAATCGCCTGTGGCAAATCACGTTCGTCGGTTAACTTTCGAGTCTTTTTGCCCGAGACATAGTCCGGTTCATCGTCGAAGTAGATTAGCTCGCGACCGTCGGCAAGCGTAGTGCGCGTTACCGAAAAAGCGTGAGAAGGCTGGTCATCGGTTGTCATTTTTACTCCTTATGATTCTTCGACAACCGTTGGGCGCAGTTTTGCCCAGGCATAGAAAACGATTGCAAAGAGAAGCAGGGCTATGCCGCTGTACAGGTTATACATCGGCTCTTTGGCAACACTGGTCTCCGGGTTAACTCCAGGATCGAGGAACAGCCACGACAGCAACAAAATGATGCCGTAAAGACCAAGCAGCGCCCCAATGACATTGCGAATGTCAAAGGCACCTGCTTTCTTATTACCGGTGCTGATAGTCGCTTCTACAGTTGAATTGTTGTGTGTCCGTGACATGATTTCTCACTAGCTCCTATGCGAAAACGATGTTAAGAACTACGGCCATCACCAGGCACAAAATACCCAGCGGAACAGTTCGCTGTAACAATGGCAGCTCTGCCTCAGCAGCGTCTGTGAAGTGAGCCTTCGGCGTGACGGACTTGACGAAGCCCACCAGCTCCTCATCGGGTTTCGGCGTTGTCATGAGCGAAACGACCACAGCCACCACAATATCGACGACGAATGCCACGGAGGCGGCAGCGAACGCAGTGCCTTGCCCCGGCAGCTCAAAGATGGTTGCGCTTGCCGACGTGAACTCGGAGATGTACCAGTACAAAATCGCAGCACCCGTTCCTGCGAGCAGAGACGTCCAACCTGCTGTCGGCGTCATGCGCTTCCAGAACATACCGATAAGGAAGGTAGCGAACAACGGTGCGTTGAAGAAGCCGAATAGCGTCTGCAGGTAGTCCATGACGTTGCCGAAATTATCGGCAATCAATGCGGTGAACACTGCGATGCCGGTCGCGCCAATGGTAGCGATACGACCAACCTTGAGGTAGTAATCATCTGCTCGATTTTTGACGACGTAGGTCTGCCAAATGTCGTAGCTAAAGACTGTGTTGAACGCGGAGATATTCGCCGCCATACCTGCCATAAAGGCTGCTAGTAGCCCTGCAATAGCGATGCCCAGCAGGCCGTTGGGAAGCAAATCTCTCATTAGGTACAGAATTGCGTCGTTAGGCTTGGCAGTCTGATCCATGATGGGTGCGACAGTCGCGCCGGCGATCATGCCCGGCAGCACCACGATGAACGGAATGAACATCTTTGGAAACGCGCCGATAATTGGAGTCTTGCGTGCGGCCGACAGCGAATCGGCTGCCATGGATCGCTGAACCTCCACGAAGTTCGTTGTCCAATAGCCAAAGGACAGCACGAATCCCAAACCGAATACCAATCCGATGACTGAAACTACCGGGTTGTCAAAACCAGAAATATCCGTGCCCGGCCAGGTGTGGAAGTGCGATTCAGTGGCAACTTTTTCCTTAAGCCCCGACCAGCCGCCGACGCTGTGCAGACCGATTAGAGTCAGTGGCATTAGAGCTGCGACAATCACGAAGAACTGAAGTACCTCGTTGTAAATCGCTGCGGACAGTCCGCCCAACGTGATGTAGGACAGCACAATGACTGCAGCGACGACCAATGTCAGCCACAGTGGCCAGCCGAGTAGCGCATTGACCACTTTGGCCAGCAGCAAAAGGTTGATACCCGCGATGAGCAGCTGCGCGACGGCGAATGAAATCGCGTTGACAAGGTGCGCTCCGGGACCAAAACGACGCAGCATGAATTCTGGTACTGAGCGAACCTTGGAGCCATAGTAAAAGGGCATCATGACAATGCCCAGGAACACCATGGCGGGAACCGCACCAATCCAGAAGTAGTGCATGGTCTGGAAACCGTATTCCACACCATTTGCGGACATACCGACGATTTCCACTGCGCCTAGGTTGGCTGAGACGAACGCCAACCCTGTCACCCAAGCCGGCAGTGAGCGCCCAGAGAGGAAGAAGTCAATGGAGCTGGACACTTTGGCTCGTGCAGCCCAGCCAATGCCTAGGACGAATAGGAAGTATAGGGCAACAATGGAGTAATCCACCCATGATGCCTCGAGCCGTAGGGCTGATTGCGCCACTATCACGACGGCCTCCTCACAATTAGGGAGTCAAAACGTATTCAGGAAATGCACGAATTGGGATTTCTTTTTCTCGGCACCTGGCTGGTGCACGCCCATCAAGGCCGTGAAAGTGGCTCGACCTACCCCGAAGTGTGGGGCCAGATAGCCACTATCCGGAACAAAAGGAAGACCTATTCTTTTACATTCGTCCCCAAGTGTATTTTCCATTCTTAATTCCAGGTGAATTAATTAAGAAGGTTTTAACCCGATTGAGGGGGCTGCACTCTTCTGCGCTGGGAAAACTATTTTCCGCCCGTTTCCGCGCGCAGTCCCATGGCAAGAGTTGTTGTCTCTCCAGCCTGAACTCGCAGCAAACCGGTACCGGAGCGTAGCGCATCCGGCGGACATGTCATTGGCTCCACCGCAATCGCATTCCCGTGCCCAGGAAATCCTTCTCGTCGTCCAGCGTCGGCAACATAGACCTGGAAGAAGCGGAATTCATCATCGGCCCAGAGCACAGCACCCTTGCCATTTGGTCCAACCAAATGTGCTTCACGACGGCACGGTGAGTGACTCCCCGCTGCCTCCGCGGCAGCAAAGAAGCAGTGATCCAGCCACAGTCCATCCAGGGATACCCCCTCTCGAAGGCTGGGAACCACTGTCTCCGCTGGCACCGCTGGGCCGGCGGGCAAGTTTCGAATTGGCTCCAGTGGCAGGTTGTTATCAACGGGCAACCGTAGTGTGCAACTGCCGAAGTCAGCGCCCAACGCGCTTAAATAGGGATGCCAGCCCAGACCAAACGGGCACTCCCTATCGCTGCGATTATGCACTGTGAACTCCGCCGATAGGCCATCTGCAGACGTGACTTGCCAGCGCACGGTCATACCGAGTTCCCAAGGCCAGCCCGGTTGCGGCTCAACTTCCACGCCCAAGGTGACGCTGCTGTCATCAGAATCGACCACAGACCAAACGCGATCTGCAACAAATCCGTGAATAGCATTCGCCCGGGACGGCTCCGAAATATCTAGTCGATGGACTTCCCCATCAAAGATGAATACTCCGTCAGCGACCCTGTTCGGCCACGGAGCCAGGAGCGTACCTGCGGACAACGGTGGATTGAACCCTTTGGGATAGTCAGTCAGCAGTGGCAGGCCACAGTACTCCAGTGATCTCGGTCCACCACCGAACTGGGAAATACTTGCGACATAGCCACCGGCCGCAATGTCGATGAATTCATGATCGTGCGCGACAAGTTGCATGCGCAAATTACCTTCCACGTGGGTTCGAAAATTAATCCCTTCGAAACCCGAGATTAACCCAAAACAAAAGCGCGGTTAGGTCAATTTGTGACCTAACCGCGCCATCGCTACACGCGTTGTTGGAGGCTACCTAAAGCACATCCTCCGTCGCCAAGCATTAATCGTCTTCGACCGGAACCAGCGAGATCTTGCCGCGGTTGTCGATATCAGCGATTTCGACCTGAATCTTGTCGCCGACATTGATGACATCCTCGACCTTCTCGATGCGCTTGTCGCCACCGAGCTTGGAGATGTGGATCAGACCGTCACGGCCCGGAGTCAGGGAGACAAAAGCACCGAAAGCGACAGTCTTCACGACAGTGCCCAGGTAGCGTTCGCCGACCTTCGGCAGCTGCGGGTTAGCAATGGCATTAATCTGCTCGATTGCAGCGTCCGCGGCCTTACCGGAAGTTGCCGAGACAAATACGGTGCCGTCGTCCTCGATAGAGATATCAGCACCGGTTTCCTCGGTGATGCCGTTGATGGTCTTGCCCTTCGGACCGATGAGCTCACCGATCTTCGAAGCCGGAACCTTAACGGTGGTGATCTTCGGAGCGAGACCACTCATCTCGTCCGGAGACTCGATGACCTCAGCCATGGTGGACAGGATGGCCAGACGTGCATCACGAGCCTGGGACAGAGCATCGGCCAGAACCTTCGACGGAATACCGTCGAGCTTGGTGTCCAGCTGCAGTGCGGTAATGAAGTCCGCAGTACCAGCGACCTTGAAGTCCATGTCACCGAATGCGTCTTCGGCACCGAGAATATCGGTCAGTGCGACGAAGCGGTTCTCACCGTCAACCTCGCCGGAAACCAGGCCCATGGCGATACCGGCAACCGGAGCCTTCAGCGGCACACCGGCGTTGTACAGCGACAGAGTCGAAGCACAGACCGAGCCCATGGAGGTCGAACCATTGGATCCAAGAGCCTCGGAGACCTGGCGAATGGTGTACGGGAATTCCTCGCGGGACGGCACGACCGGCAGCAGAGCGCGCTCAGCCAGTGCCCCGTGACCAATCTCGCGGCGCTTCGGAGAGCCAACACGACCGGTCTCGCCGGTGGAGTACGGCGGGAAGTTGTAGTGGTGGATGTAGCGCTTGGAGGTAACAGGAGTCAGCGAGTCAATCTGCTGCTCCATCTTCAGCATATCCAAAGTGGTGACACCCAGAATCTGGGTCTCGCCGCGCTCAAACAGCGAAGAGCCGTGGGCACGCGGAATCAGACCGACCTCAACGCCCAGGTCACGAATGTCGGTGACACCGCGACCATCGATGCGGAAGCCCTCAGCCAGAATCTTCTCACGGACAATCTGCTTCATCACTGCGTTGTATGCAGCGCGAATCTGCTTAGATGCAGCTTGCTCGTCGACATCATCGGATACGAAGCGCTCCAGCAGCTGCCCCTCGACGTCCTCCATGTACTCATTGGTGGCGTCATCTCGTTCCTGCTTACCCGGAATGGTGAGCAGCTTGGCCAGCTTCTTAGCGGACTTCTTCTCGACTGCGTTAAAAATCTCATCGCTGTATGCCGGGAACAGCGGGAACTCCTGCGTTTCCTTCGCTGCGCGCTCAGCCAGACCCTTCTGTGCCTCACACAGAACCTTGATGTGCGGCTTTGCTGCCTCGAGGCCAGCGGCGACGATGTCCTCGGTCGGCGCCGGTGCACCGTCAGCAATACGCTTGACGACGGTCTCCCCTGCTCCGGCCTCCACCATCATGATGGCGACATCTTCGACGTTCTTGCCGCGACGCTTGCGGGTGACGATACGGCCAGCGACGACCATCTCGAACAGAGCCTGCTCGTGCTGCTCCTCGGTCGGGAAAGCGACCCATGCACCCTCTGGGTGCTTGTCATCAGCAACAAGCGCGATGCGGACGCCACCGACAGCGCCGGAGACCGGCAGCCCGGAAAGCTGAGTTGCAGCTGACGCGCCGTTGATTGCGACAACGTCGTAACGGTCCTTCGGATCCCAGGACATGACGGTGACAACAACCTGTACCTCGTTGCGCAGGCCCTTGACGAAGGTCGGACGCAGCGGACGGTCAATCAGACGACATGCCAGGATGGCATCGGTAGACGGGCGGCCCTCACGGCGGAAGAACGAACCCGGAATCTTGCCCGCAGCGTACATACGCTCTTCAACGTCGACGGTCAGCGGGAAGAAATCAAAGCCCTCGCGGGGCTGGTTGGAAGCGGTGACGGTGGACAGGAGCATGGTCTCCTCGTCCAAGTAGGTGGTCACCGAACCATCGGCCTGACGAGCCAGCTGGCCCGTTTCAAAGCGAATGGTGCGGGTGCCGAAATCACCATTGTCGATGGTGGCAACGGCCTCGGTAATACCGAAATCCTCATCAAAGAAAAATTCAACAGCCTTGCTGTTGGCCATAGGTTTCTTACTCCTAGAAATAGCGGCGATCATCGATGTCGCCTGTAAAAGATCGAATGAACTTCGTTTGCGTCACGCATTCTACCAGCTAACGCGGAAAGTTCTCGTATTGGACGGATCGGAGATCTCTCACTGCATCTGGGTTCTTGCACCTACGCGGGGTTCTAGGAGTTTGCGGGGCGGGGGGCACTTATCGATGACTTTTCTTGACTCATCGATGGTTTACCGTGTCTTATCGACGAATTACCGTGTCTTATCGATGGTGCCCCGGCACTTATGCGCACGCTTTCGATCAGCCCCTCCACCTGTCGATGAGGTATTCACTTGTGGCCACGCTACAGCGCATCGATGAGTGAATACCACAACGACAAGTGATCAAAAAAAAAGACCCGCCGTGAGCTTCCATCCAATGGAAACCCAAACGGCGAGTCTAAAAAGCTTAAAAGCCTTGAATTAACAGAGCAACTTACACCAATGAAGCTCTGACAAACAGGACCTTAAGGAGAACCTTAGCGACGCAGACCCAGGCGCTCGATCAGCTTACGGTAGCGCTCAACGTCGTTGTCCTGCAGGTACTGCAGCAGGCCCTTGCGGCGACCGACCAGCAGCAGCAGACCACGACGGGAGTGGTGATCGTGCTTGTGGAACTTCAGGTGCTCGGTCAGCTGACGAATACGTGCGGTCAGCAGTGCAACCTGAGCCTCCGGGGAACCGGTGTCGGTCTCGTGCAGGCCGAACTCCTTGAGAATCTCAGCCTTTTCTGCAGTGTTCAAAGCCATGTAAATCTAACTCCTTGAATCAAATTATGGTCGTTTTTTCAGTCCACATTCTCGGCTTTCCCGGAACCAAACAGCGTCTGGCAACTGGTTCCTCGCAACTGCTTGTGGACCGCAGTCACAGCCGACGTTTTACTTTAACAGCTAATCGGTCTTAGCCAAAATGGCTTCGGTGTCTGCCACGTCCTGGTTCATCCGGTCAATGAGCTCCTCGACCGAGTCGAACTTCTCCATGCCGCGAATCCGGTCGACAAACTCAACCTGCCCAGCGGTGCCGTAGAGGTCCGCATGACGGTCAATCACGTAGGCCTCGACCGTTCGATCAGTGTCTCCAAAGGTCACATTAGTGCCCACCGACACGGCCGCTGGGTAGCGCACCCCAAACTCGATATCGCCCTTCGGGTCCGGCTCCGGGCGGGCTGCCGTCGGCTGAACCGTGAACCATGCCGCGTAGACACCATCAGCCGGGATTGCCAGGCCCTCAGCGAAGTCAATATTGGCGGTCGGAAAGCCCAGCTGCGCTCCTCCACGCCCCTGACCTGGAAGAACATCACCATCGACACGGTAGAAGTACCCGAGACACGAGGCGGCTGCGGACACCGCACCGTCGGCAAGCAAACCGCGAATACGTGTCGACGAAACACGTTCGGTCGAGTCCGCGGCAGTGACGTCGAGAAGGTCGACGATGGTGACGTCGACCCCACACTTACAGCCGTGCTCCGGCATAGTCTCGGCGGTACCTGCGGCCTTCTGCCCATAGGTGAAGTTCTGGCCAACGAAGACGGCCTGTGCATTCAGCTTGTCGCGGACAACGGTGCGTACAAAGTCTTCTGCGGGGATGCTGGAGAAGTTCTTGTCGAAAGGCACGACAAGCATGGCATCGATTCCCTCCGCTTCTGCCAGCTCGGCGCGACGGGACACGGTGGACAGTGCCGGCGGCACCTTATCCGGGGCAAACAGCGCTACGGGATTGGGATCGAAAGTCATCAACAGCGACTTCACGCCACGAGCGCGAGCGTCACTGACCGCAGCAGCTATCAGGCGCTTATGCCCAAGATGAATACCATCGAACACTCCGATGGTTACGACCGTGTCCCCCAGGTCTTCGGGTGCATTGTCCAAGCCATACCAAATCTCCACAAAGAGCCAGTGTAACTGGTCACCGTTTAACACACCGCATATAGCGCAACATAGGATTGCGTCTATGACCGACTTCGATCCGATTGCAGACTCCGGCATTGTTATCGTCGACAAGCCCCAAGGCTGGACAAGCCACGATGTAGTGGGCAAACTCCGTCGCATCTTCCGCACCAAGAAGGTCGGCCACTCCGGTACCCTCGACCCAATGGCCACCGGTGTGCTCGTCCTCGGCATCGGCCGCGGCACCCGTTTCCTGCCACATGTCCACGCCGACACGAAGTCCTACCAAGCCACCATTCGACTCGGCGCTGCCACGCTTACCGACGACGCCGAAGGCGAGTTGCTCTCCGAATCCTCGGCGGCATCGGTGACTGATGAAATGGTTCGAGCGGAAATTGCGAAGTTCACCGGCACAATCATGCAAAAACCCGCGGCGGTATCAGCGGTGAAGATTGACGGTGTCCGCGCCTACGAGCGCATCCGCCGTGGTGAGAAGGTCGATATCCCTGCGCGCCCAGTGACGATCACCCGCTATGAGGTTCTGGACATCCGCCACGACTCCGATCCTTCGCGCCCCGGGGAGTGCATCGATATCGACGTGGAGGTCGACTGCTCTGCCGGCACTTTCATCCGCGCCCTAGCTCGTGACTTGGGGGATGCACTGAGAGTCGGTGGTCATCTCACTGCTCTGCGGCGTACTGCCGCCGGCGTTTTCACTATTGATGAGGCGTTGACTATCGACGAGCTCACGGCGAAGGCCGAGCAGTTCGACACCGCCCATCCAGAAATTGCGGAGATGCGACGCCCAGTCCCGGAGCGCGCCGCTTCCTTGCTGCCGATGAGTCTGGACGAGGCCTGCCTGCGTTGCTTTGATACCCGCGAAATTACTGAACAGCAGGCGGCTGATTTGGCTCAGGGCAAGTGGCTGGAGCCGATCGGAAAACCTGGAGTCTATGCGGCGGTGTCACCAACGGGAAAGGTTCCGGCGCTGCTCACAGAATCTGGCAAACGGGCTAAGACGGTCTTCGTGGTGCGCCCGGCCACGCTGTGACTACCTCTCAAGGATTTTAAGACTGCTCGAGCCACACCGCGGTTGCAACGATGCCTGCACCGCGAGCCCAGAAGCCTTTTACTCCGCAGAAGGCGTCGGGAATCTCACGGTGAAACGTTAGCTGTAAAGGTCCGCCTGTGAGTCCTCGGGAAAAACCTCGCGCTGCTATCCGTTTCTTTCGCAGTTGGACGGAGACTTCGTCGAAGTCTAGCCACTGCCCGACTATCGGCTCCCAGAGTTTGTACATTGATTCCTTGGCGCTAAATTGCACCAGCGGGTCAAGGCGTGCTTCGTCAGTGCGCAAGACTGCCTCGATGATTCCTAACTCTAGAGTCTGCTCGACCTCGACATCGATGCCAATCCCCTGCAGCTGTTCAGCGCTCGCGGACACGGCTGCCACGGCCCCGTCGCAATGGCTAATTGACCCCACGACTCCTCGCGGCCACAGCGGCGCTCCGGTGGTCGACATGCCAATCCCATGTGGGGCAGGCTCTCCTAGCCGTTGCACCGCCTCATGCGCAGCGAGGCGCCCTCGGGTGAAATCACGGATTCGAACAGGTGCTGCACTATCAGACAGCCTCAACTCAGCGCTACGGAGCTGCTGCAATTCCGCATCACTAAACGGACGCTCGGCATTGGAGTCAATAACTAGCCGGCTACCGGCGGGCAAATGCCTGGCCAGATACTCCTGGACGTCGGCAAGCACACTCATGCGCTGATGCCGTACCATTTCTCTCCACGGAAACGGGTAGCGACAAAGATTAGTCGCAGAATCATGAAGGCCAAGAGACCGCACCACACGCCGGTCAGCCCCCAGCCAAATGCCTGCGCCAGCCAGACCGGTGGGAGGAATCCGCACAGGACCGCGCTAACGGTGGCGTTACGGAGGAAGGCTGCGTCGCCGGCGCCGAGCAACACGCCATCGAGCGCGAAGACGACACCGCCGATAGGAATCATTGCGACAAGAATCCACCATGGTCCGGCGGTGACTGCGTCAATCACGCCTGTTGCGTCGGTAAAAATGCGGACGATGCTGGCATTACCTACTGCGAAAACAGCCGCTAGGCCGAGGGCAATGACGCTTGACCAGACCGTCACGCGCTTGCCAGTCCAGCGGGCAACGGCCGTGGAGCTACCGCCCAACGCTGCACCGACGAGCGTCTGTGCAGCAATCGCTAGCGAGTCGAGCACCAACGAAATCAGATTCCACAGTTGCAGCATGACCTGGTGCCCACCGAGCGTGGTCGGCCCAACGCGGCCAGCAACCGCTGCGGCGGAGAGGAACGCTACCTGGAAGGACAAGGAGCGAACGATGAGATCGCGGCCGAGGACCAGCTGGCTTTTGATAATGGCGCCATTCGGGCGCATGGAAAGCTTGCGGCTAGAGCACTCTTTGAAAAGACTGCGGAGGAACAGTCCGCCGGTAATCAATTCGCCGAAGAGAACGGCCAGCGCAGAGCCCTCGAGACCGAAGGCGCGGACCAGCGGCACAATCACAATGGCGGCCGGAACAAGGCCTGAGAGCACAAATAGCAGCGGCGCGCGGGTGTTTTGGATACCGCGCAACCAACCATTTCCAGCCTGCGCAATCAACGTCAGCGGAATGGCGAAGGCAGCAACTCGCAACCACTGCCCGGCATCATGAGCGACCTCCGGATGAGGAGCTAACCAACCGGTAAATACTGGTGCCAACCCCACGATGATGGCAAAGAGGCTAAGGCCCACAAAGATGGCGACCCACGTCGCTTGCAGTCCCTCTTCAACCGCCTCGTCCACGTTGCCCCTGCCAAAGGCTCGCGCTGATCGGGCGGTCGTGCCGTAAGCCAAGAAAGTAAGCTGCGTAGTTACCACAGAAAAAACCGTCGAACCAGCGGCAAGCGCCGCAAGCTGAACAGCTCCAAGCCGACCGATGACAGCCGTATCCAGCAGCACATAGAGTGCGGGCGCGGCAAGAACACCCAACGCTGGCAGCGCCAGCGAAACGATTGCGCGAAGGCTGACATCTGACTTCGCACTGTGCCCGGTTCGCTCTATGCCGGTTCGCTCTATGCCAGTTTGCTCTATGCCAGTTTGCTCAATCTCAGTGCGCTCCTGAGCTTCTCGCGAGTCCGACAATCCCCTAGGCCTCGCTCGTGCCTCGGCGTGCCTGGGCTGCGACATCGCTGGTGTCCAGGATGGCCTGCAGCAGCTCATCCTTGCTGCACTCCCGAGTCAGACCGGCGGCACGCTCGTGGCCACCGCCGCCAATTTCCAGGGCGACCTGGGAGACATCGACAAGCTCGCGAGAACGCAGCGAGACGGCCCACTGGTTTGGCTCATACTCCTTAAGCACGGCACAGACGTCGGCCGCATTAGTCGTACGCACAATGTCCACGACCGATTCAATCTCATCGTGGCCAACTTCGGCGGTCTGGTCGTGCTCAATGACGACGTGGATTAGGCCAGCGCCGTCGCCCCACTCGGGCACCAATGTCGCGGTGGAAAGCACCTTGCCCAGGAATGGAAGGTAGGCAAACGGATGTTCTTCCAGCAGCTGTGCACCAATCGTGCGCGGATTGAGCCCCTTATCCAGCAGGCGCGCCGCTGCAGTGTGCATGCGGGAATGGCCGAACTGGAACGATGCGGTGTCCGTCAACAGCCCTGCATAGAGAGCATGAGCCATCGGCGTGGTCAGCTTGATACCCCAGACACCAAAGAAGTCCAGGAGCACCATGGTCGAGGACTCTGCGCGTTCGTCAACCATGTTGACGGACCCAAAGCGAGTGTTGGTCGCGTGATGGTCAACATTGATAACGCGGTCGGAGGCCATCACGCGATCTTCCAGCGCACCGAGGCGCCCCGGGCTTGCGCAGTCGACAGTCACCCACGTGTCAATGTCTTCATCCAAGTCCGTGTACTCGACAAATCGCTCCCATCCGGGGATGGTCAACAGCGACTTGGCTGGCAAATCGCTCTCACCGTAGCTGGCTACAGCCGAAATGCCACGCTGTACAAGTGCCATGACCATCGCAGATGCAGCACCAATCGCATCCGCATCGGGGTGAACATGGGCAATGACGCCGACCTTCTTGGCGTCGGCAAGCATATCCTGCATCTGCTGAATCGGCTTGGACATGCGGCGATTAATCGCCTGGGAAAGCTGGTGAGCTGCCTGCTCCTGAGCCTGCGGAGAAGTGGTCACGTGGGTGCCCCTTTCATCGATAGATGTGGCCGGTGGAGAGTTTTACTCCTCGTCGCGGTATGGGTTGGCATCGCCTGCGGGCTTTGCGTTTCTCGCCTGCTCAGCCAATTCCGCGTCGCGCGCGCGAGTCTTATCGAGCAGCTCCTCAAGGTGCGCGGAAATCTCCGGCACCGTGTCAACCTCAAAAGCCAGCGTCGGTGTGTAGCGCACACCAGTGCCACGACCGACCAGGGAACGCAGCTGCCCCTTCGCCTTTTCCAGCGCTGCTGCTGCCGACTCGTAGTCCGGTTCCTCGTCGAGCGTACGTCCGCGCACAGTGTAGAAAACTGTGGCGTCGTGCAAATCGCCGGTGACGCGGCAGTCGGTGATAGTCACAAACTCTAGCCGCCGGTCCTTAATCTCACGCTCAATTGCGCTGGCGACAATCTCCTGAATACGCTTGGACAGCCTGCGCGCGCGTGCTGGATCTGCCATTTTTGGCTACTCCCTATCTATCTCTACCTGTGCGTAACGATTCGTAGCTAGACCCCATTTAGCGTGGGGCTTGAAGTGCCCCTTCGCTGACAAAGACCCATTTGGGATCCGGCAAAACGGTTCAATACAAAGGACTGCTAATACTAACACGCAAAACACTACTCAACTTCGAACCGCATGTTTCGCGACTTCGCCCGCACCCGTTTACCGAGTGCAGTCAATTGCTTCGCCGCACGCTCGCCCTTTGTTATTAACCCATTAATCATCACGACAACACTGCCACCACCATCGATGTCATCGACGGCATGGGGAGTCGCTACTACGGAATTGCGCAGCTGAAACGCAGCCTACCCGTACGCTCTTAACGGCGCTCCACGAAGTTGTACATCGGTAACCCATTAACATGGGAGCAGTCAGGCAGTGAATCCATCACACTGTCCTGCAATGGTGTTTCTCCCTCGATGCCGAAAATCCATTTAACCGCAGCATTACCTAGCTCCAGCGGATGGAAAAGGTAACTTACCTCACCATTTTTATCCTTGGGCGCCACACTGCCATGGGTTTGTTCCCATTCAGCCACATCCGTCGGATGTAGTACCTCGACGTGTTCACCGTTAGCGAACGGTACCTCAAAATCCAACAGTCGTCCAGAGCTGAAAAACCGCTGCATGTCAAAATCATAGTCTTCGCAGCTTGCTTCTAATTCCCTGGTAGGAGTCTTATAGTGGCAGAAATCGACAACACTATTGATGCACAGTGACCAACTTTCGCGAGGATCGTTCGCCAACGCTGGGTCCTCAATAAGGTCGTATACGTCGTCGGTCCCGAAAAGCAGCGTTGGCCCAAACGCTACCGCGTGGAAGTACCAATTATGACCATCCTCAATGGTTTCTTCGGAATCAAAGGCGAATTTCCCTGGCCAAATCTTGTCCAATTGCGCAAGAGTCTCCTCTGCGCTCGCAGGAGGATAATTCAAAATATTCGTTCGCGGCAGTTCATCTGAGAGTGCAAAGAGATTAGTTTTGAAGCCCATAACGAACACGATACGCAAAAAGGCGCTCCCCGAAGGGAGCGCCTTATCAAAGTTCACGCAGTGTTTAGCTTACGTTGCTACGTGCGCGGAACCTCGACCATCTCGTAGACCTCGATAACGTCGTCCACCTGGATGTCCGGGTAAGACAGCACCATACCGCACTCGTAACCGGCTGCGACCTCGGTAGCATCGTCCTTCTCTCGCTTCAGCGACTCGATAGTCGCCGAATCCGTAATGACGTTGCCGTCACGAACCAGGCGAGCCTTCGCGTTGCGGCGGACCTTGCCGGACTCGACCATACAGCCGGCGATGAGGCCAACTGCGGAGGACTTGAAGATGGCGCGAATCTCTGCACGACCAATCTCCTTCTCCTCGTAGACCGGCTTGAGCATGCCCTTCAGAGCAGCCTCAACATCCTCGATAGCACGGTAAATCACCGTGTAGTAGCGGATGTCAACGCCCTCAGCGTTGGCAACCTCTGTGGCCTTACCCTCGGAGCGAACGTTGAAGCCGATGATGACGGCGTCAGACGCAGCAGCCAGCGTGACGTTGGTCTGAGTAACAGCACCGACACCACGGTCGATGATGTTCAGTGCGACCTCGTCGTCGACCTCGATCTTGAGCAGGGCTTCTTCCAGTGCCTCGACGGTACCGGCGTTGTCGCCCTTCAGGATCAGGTTGAGGGTGTTGGTCTCCTTCAGGATCTCGTCCAGGTTCTCCAGGGAGACGCGCTTGCGACGACGTGCTTGCAGCGCATTACGACGACGTGCGTCGCGGCGGTCTGCAATCTGGCGGGCCGTACGATCCTCGTCAACAACCAGGAGGTTGTCACCAGCACCCGGTACGGAGGTCAGGCCGAGCACCTGAACCGGACGGGAAGGACCGGCCTCATCGACGTCGTTGCCGTACTCATCGACCATGCGGCGAACACGACCATATGCGTCACCGACAACGATGGAATCACCGACGCGCAACGTACCGCGCTGAACGATAACGGTTGCCACCGGACCACGGCCACGGTCAAGGTGAGCCTCAATGGCGACACCCTGAGCGTCCATATCCGGATTGGCGCGCAGATCCAGCGAAGCATCGGCAGTCAACAGCACTGCTTCGAGAAGCTGATCGATGTTGAGACCTTGCTTAGCGGAGATATCGACGAACATAGTGTCGCCGCCCCACTCTTCGTCAGTGAGACCGTATTCAGTCAGCTGACCACGAATTTTCTGCGGATCTGCAGTTTCTTTATCAATCTTGTTGACTGCAACGACAATCGGCACATCAGCGGCCTTGGCGTGGTTAATAGCCTCAACCGTCTGCGGCATGACGCCGTCATCAGCTGCAACAACCAGAATCGCGATATCGGTCGACTTGGCACCACGAGCACGCATGGCGGTAAACGCCTCGTGACCCGGGGTATCCAAGAAGGTAACCTTGCGCTTCTCACCGTCGAGCTCCACCGGCACCTGGTAGGCACCGATGTGCTGGGTAATACCACCGGACTCGTGGCCACCGACGTTGGCCTTACGAATCGTGTCCAACAGGCGCGTCTTACCGTGGTCGACGTGACCCATCACAGTTACCACTGGCGGGCGCTGCTCCAGGTCCTCATCGTCGCCCTCGTCCTCACCGAACTGGAGGTCGAAGGACTCGAGGAGCTCGCGGTCCTCATCCTCAGGCGAGACGACCTGGACCTTGTAATCCATCTCGTCGCCGAGCAGCTGCAGGGTCTCGTCGGAGACCGATGCAGTTGCCGTCACCATTTCGCCGAGGTTGAACAACGCCTGGACCAGCGATGCTGCATCGGCGTTAATCTTCTCAGCGAAGTCAGACAGGGATGCACCACGTGCGAGGCGAATGGTCGTGCCCTTACCGTTGGGCAGCTTAACGCCGCCTACCACGGATGGTGCCTGCATTGCCTCGTACTCGTTGCGCTTCTGACGCTTCGACTTACGTCCGCGACGCGGGGCGCCTCCTGGTCGCCCGAATGCACCTGCAGTTCCACCGCGACGTCCGCCGCGACCACCGCGCGGTCCGCCACCCGGGCCACCCGGGCCGCGACCACGGCCGCCGAAGCCACCGCCACCGCCACCGCGGCTTGCCTTTGCAGGCATCTGCCCCGGGTTCGGGTGCGAAGGCATCATTGCCGGAGTCGGACGATTGCCGCTCGGCTTATTACCGCGGCCCTGTCCACCCTGCGGGCGAGGGCCACCCTGGCGTGCTCCCGGTTTCGGGCCCGGACGGCCGTTTCCACCCTGCGGGCGAGGGCCACCCTGGCGTGCTCCCGGCTTCGGGCCCGGACGGCCGTTTCCACCCTGCGGACGCGGCATGTTGGACGGCCGCGGTGCCGGACGGGAGGATCCGCCGGTCGAGAATGGGTTGTTCGCCACACGCGGTGCGCGTGCGCCTGGCTTCGGCCCTGGCTTCGGGCCAGCAGGCTTCGGCGGGCGTGGCATTTCTTGTCCCGGCTTCGGCGAACGGGACGGTGCAGCTGGCTTGGCACCCGGCTTTGCCGCCGCTGGTGCAGCAGGCTTAGCGCCTGGCTTAGCTGCTGGCTTGGCACCCGGCTTTGCCGCCGCTGGTGCAGCAGGCTTGGCACCTGGTTTTGCAGCTGGCTTGGCACCCGGCTTTGCCGCCGCTGGTGCAGCAGGCTTAGCGCCTGGCTTTGCAGCTGGCTTGGCACCCGGCTTTGCCGCCGCTGGTGCAGCAGGCTTAGCGCCTGGTTTTGCAGCTGGCTTGGCACCCGACTTAGCAGCAGCCTTGGTAGTTGGGGCCTGGGCAGACGCGTCAGCACCTGCGCCAGCATTCTTCTCTTCGTAGACCTTCTTCATCTTCCTGACGACGGGTGGTTCCACCGTCGAAGAAGCGGTCTTAACAAACTCGCCCTGAGCCTTCAGCTCGGCGAGTAGTTCTTTGCTGGTGACCCCGAGCTGCTTAGCGAGCTCATGGACACGTAGCTTTCCGGACACTGCTCTCCTCACTAGTGGGGGCCGAGCAGCGCCCGATGGCGGATTTGTCCGCGCACCGAGAGCGCCTGCAGGGCTCCCTCTTATCTATTGCCGTTCATCGCTGATGCTTCATCGTGTGCTCATCAGTGTTCAGGTCTTTCTGTTGTCATTTTTCCTGCCTCCCTGCTTAGCGACACGCACATCGTCAGCGGGGGCGAAACCCTCCGCCGCTTCGTAGTGCGTGGCGATAAACTGTTTAACCGGAAACGCATCTACCTGCGTAGATACCTTCAGTGCGCGGCCAAATGCACGGCGCTTGTCGGCGATCTCCCAAGCCTTTAGTGTTGGGGTGATCCAGGCACCTCGCCCCTGCATCCGACGATGCGGATCAGCAACGACGGCTACTGAGCCATCTGAACGGGTGGTGGCGACAATGCGTAGCAGCTCCGAGCAATTGTGGCGCTGCTTAGTTGCAATACAGGTACGTGTGGGTGCAGGCGTATGAGTTGTCGAATTCGGGTTTAGCACCCGCGAAGTCGTCATACTCCTGACGCACCCACCTTCCTGCTAAGAAATTCAGCGCGAAAATTCGCATAGGAAAATCACGCCTTGTCGTTTGGCCACCTCCCAGCATAACCCGAAAAGGCGGAAAAGTGCCAACCCCCTAGGCACTTTCCCGCCACTTTCGCAACCGCTGGGACGCTGACGTTGTGTCTACTCCGCGTCGGAGTGGATATCGATTCGCCAGCCGGTCAGACGAGCCGCCAGACGGGCATTCTGTCCCTCCTTGCCGATAGCAAGAGAGAGCTGGTAGTCGGGCACCACAACGTGTGCACGGCGCTCGTCCATGTCCAGAATCTTGACACTAACTACCTTGGCGGGCGCCAGCGAGTTACCAACGAACTTCGCCGGATCCTCGTCGTAGTCGATGATGTCAATCTTCTCGCCCTTGAGCTCATTCATAATCGAGTTCACACGCTGACCGCGGGGCCCAATGCAGGCGCCCTTAGCGTTGAGGCCCTTGACCGTGGGGCGTACAGCAACCTTGGTGCGGTGACCGGCCTCGCGCGCAATGGAAATCAATTCCACTGCCCCATCGGCAACTTCCGGAACTTCAAGTTCGAAGAGCTTACGAATGAGCTCCGGATGCGTGCGTGACAGGTGAATCGCAACACCGCGCGGTGTCTTGTTCACACCGACGACGTAGCACTTGATGCGGTCACCGTGCTTGAGTTCCTCACCTGGCAGCTGCTCAGCCGGCATCAGAATACCGTCTCGGCCGTTGGCCTCCGAACCGATGTGGACGACGACAATGCCCTTTTCATTGGCATAGACATCGCGCTGGACCACGCCGGAAATGACCTGATTAGACAGGTCTGCGTATTCGTCGAGAACCTTATCGCTCTCCGCATCCCGCAGACGCGAAAGGATGGTCTGACGAACAGCGAATGCAGCGGTACGCTCGAAGTCCTCCGGAGTGTCGTCCCATTCGGAGATGAGATTGCCCTCGTCGTCTCGCTCCTGGGCAAAGACTATGACGTCACCGGTCTCACGGTCGATTTCGACGCGCGCATACTGTGCCGGTGCGGTGGTGTTACGGTAGCTTTCACGCAATGCTCGGGCGACCAGTCCCAGCATTTCGTCGACAGGAATACCCTTTTCCTTTTCCAAGGTTCGCAGGGCAGCTAGTTCAATCTTCACTTGTTATCCTCCAGCCTGGTCAAGGCATCGTCATAGTCTAGTCCCGCAAAATCCTTCTCGGCTGCGGGCGGATTAGAGAATTCAACTTGTACCACTGCACGGGCCACATTGGTTAATTGGACACGCTGGCCAACAGCCTTCAAACGTCCCTTTGGCCCCTTAGAGGTAACGAGAATGATGGATTCTTCATCCGGCGACAGCGCACCAATGCGGGCTGCAATCGCGGAACCGTCGGCAAGCGAAATCTCCGCAATACGACCACGGTTACGACGCCAGTGCCGAGGCTGGGTCAGCGGTGCGTCAATACCAGGAGTGGAAACTTCCAAGGTGTAGCCCTGAGCGCCGAAGTCCGCTTCACCACGTGCCTCCGCGGCATCCAGAGCCGAAGATACTTCATACGTGGCCTGTTCCAGAACATCGAGGTCAGGACGCTCATCTGCGTCAACTAACACAATGACCTGTGACTTTGCGCCGGCGCGAACGACCTTGACATCTTCCACATCCAGGCCGATTTGTGCGAGCGCCGGGCTCACAAACTGTTCAATTTTCTCGGGTGCGGGTATCGCCATAGTCGTAGAGTCTACAGGTCAAGTACTAGGAATTGCGCACCTGGGCGCTTTCCACATACCGCATTGACACAAAGTGCCGCCCGCCGTGGCACCATAGTGAGGTGATTGTTGAACCTCCCTCCCCCAGTTTTGCTTCCGCATCGCATCGCACTCGTACTCTCTCGCGCCGTGGCTTCCTCGCTGCTGCCCTCGCCGTGGGATCACTTCCTGCGCTTTCCGCGTGCTCGCATCTGGTGGCACCGCGCCCCGATTACGCCATTGAGGTTCTCCATGCGCTGGCGGCGCGCGATGCACAGTCGCTTAGCGACGCCAATCCTGACCTCGCAGCGGTGCGCTCCGCGCAGGTTACCGAACTGGATAAGGAAATCACACGCGCCTGCGGCACCCACAAGGACGGTAAACCTGTCGATGAATGTGGCTCGGACGTAGCAGTCCCAGGATCCCTGGTTACCGGTTCCGACGCGAAGCTACTGCTCACGGACTCGCGAAACAATCCCGTACTGACGAATGCCCTGGATTCACGCACTGCATTGCGGGAGGAGCACACTGCGCGCCTCGCCACGGCTGTCGATGGCGGTATCGTCCTCGCTCTGCGTGTTGCGGGCGCTGAGTGGGAGGAGCTTGTCCCATTGATTCCCAGTGACAGGGATGAAATCTCGGGTGCCGAAGAACAGATGACTAAGGCACTGCAAGCCGAATACATGATGATTTACGGTGTCGGCGTAGCCGCACCACGTGTCGGAGGCGATACCACTACTGCACTTTTGGCCCGTGGCGAGCGCCACCGAATTTTGCGCGATCGTGCCCGACTAATTTTGGAGGATTCCGACGTTGAGGTGCCGGAGAGCGCACCTGGCTATATGCCGGAAGGCGCTCCTTCGCCAGATACGGCACCCGTCGATTACATGATTGCATTGGAGCGCTATTGTGCCCAGGCGTGGGAAGACGTATTGCTCGCTGCTAATAACCCTCGGATGCGTATGTTCGCGCTGCAGGCAGCTGGCGTGGCTGCCGCCGGAGCGGCAGCGCTAGGTGGCAACAACTTGGAGCCGTTGCCCGGGCTCTAAGCCTTGCGAACCAGCTCCGCGACGTGAGCTGCAATGCCGTCAGCGGCGACCTCGTCGGTCTCGTTGGTCAGGCGGTTACGCAGCTCCACCTTGCCGTCCGCGTAGCCACGGCCAAAGATGACCACAAACGGCATACCCAGCAGCTCGGCGTCCTTGAACTTCACACCGGGGCTGACCTTCGGACGGTCGTCGAAAAGCACCTCAATGCCCTGCTGGCTGAGGTCTTCCGCCAGCTGTTCAGCGGCCTCAGCTGCTTCGGCGTTCTTGCCGGCCACAGCGATGTGAACCTTGTACGGTGCCGCGGCAACTGGCCACTTGAGGCCCTTTTCATCCAACTGCTGTTCCGCGAGGACAGCGACCAGGCGGGACACGCCAATGCCGTAGGACCCCATCGTCGGACGAGCACGCTTACCGTTGACATCGAGGATGTCGATTTCAAAGGCGTTGGTGTACTTGCGGCCCAACTGGAAAATGTGACCGATCTCGATTCCGCGCTCGATCTTTAGCGTGCCATGCCCCTCCGGAGCCGGGTCGCCGTCACGCACCTCTGCGACATCGCAAATACCATCAATCTGGAAGTCGCGACCAGCGACCACATCGACGATGTGCTTGCCTTCCTCGTTGGCTCCTGTAATCCAATTTGTGCCCTCCGCCACGCGGGGGTCAGCTAGGACCTTCACACCGCGATCGGCGAGCCCCTGCGGGCCGACGTAGCCCTTGATCAGGAAGTCATTGGCTGCGAAGTCCTTGTCCTCCAGCAAGCGCGCCTCACCCGGTTCAAATGCGACTTCAAGACGCTTTTCATCGACCTCACGGTCACCGGGAACCAGGATTGCGGTGAGCTGTTCCGGCAGGGCGTTGCCCTCCTTATCGACCTTCTTCGGGTCGACGGCGACGAGAACGCACTTCAAAGTATCGGCAGCAGTGACCTCGCGTCCGAGGTCCGCACCATTGGCCCAATCAACAAGTGCTGCGATTGTGGTGCAGTTCGGAGACTCGTAAACCTTCGCCTCCGGTTGTCCCTCAATCGGCTGCGGTTCAACTGCCGGAATCTTCACGGCTTCCACATTGGCGGCGTACTCACCGTCGGTGGAGACTACGAAGGAGTCTTCGCCACTTTCGCTAACAGCCAGGAACTCCTCGGAGGCCGAACCGCCCATAGCGCCGGAGGTGGCGTGGCAGATTTCGTACTTAATGCCCAGCCGGTCAAAAATTCGCTGGTAGGCACCGCGGTGCTGCTGATAAGAATTCTCCAGCCCCTCGTCGTCCATGTCGAAGGAATAAGAGTCCTTCATCACGAACTCGCGGCCACGCAGAATACCAGCGCGCGGGCGAGCCTCGTCGCGGTACTTGGTCTGAATCTGAAACAGCGTCGTCGGGAAATCCTTGTAGGAGCTGAAAAGATCCTTGACAGCCAGCGCGAACATCTCTTCGTGCGTCGGCCCCAGCAGGTAGTCCGCGCCCTTGCGATCCTTCAGACGGAACAGCTCGGGGCCGTATTCGGTCCACCGATTCGTCGCCTCGTACGGTTCACGCGGGAGCAGTGCAGGGAATGCCAGCTCCTGTGCGCCAATGCCTTCCATCTCCTCGCGCACAACCTTCTCTACGTTGCGCAGAACCTTCAAGCCCAGTGGCAGCCAGGAGTACACACCAGGGGCAGTTCGCCGGATGTAGCCGGCACGGACGAGCAGCTTGTGGCTAGGGACCTCGGCGTCAGCTGGATCCTCGCGCAGTGTGCGCAGGAACAGCTGGGACATTCGCGTAATCATGAATGCTGATTTTACCCGTCGATCATTCTTCGCAACATGCGGGGCATTACTATTGTGCCCATGCTCGTAGTCCTACCCCCCTCTGAAACCAAAGCCACTGGTGGCAGCCATCCCGCAGTAGACTTTTCCTCGCTGAGCTTCGGCTCCCTCAACCCCATCCGCGAGCGCATTGCAGCCGATCTCGTGGCGCTA
This sequence comes from Corynebacterium jeikeium, assembly GCA_003955985.1. Taxonomy (NCBI): domain Bacteria; kingdom Bacillati; phylum Actinomycetota; class Actinomycetes; order Mycobacteriales; family Corynebacteriaceae; genus Corynebacterium; species Corynebacterium jeikeium. The sequence continues at coordinate 1,152,374 of CP033784.1, read as the reverse complement.
AGTGCGAACAGGGAAGCCGCGATGGAAACACTGAAGCTGGGGCCACGGCTTGCTGACGAAGTCACAGCTAATGCCGCGCTCCTAGAGTCGCCGACCATGCCGGCTCTCGAGCGTTATACCGGGGTGCTCTACGACGCACTCTCCCCCAGCGATTTGCCGGAAACCGGCCGTGCTCGACTCGCCATCGGGTCAGCGCTCTTCGGTGTCATTGGCGGGGACGACCTCATCCCCCACTACCGTCTCTCTGGTACGGTCAAGCTCCCCTTCGCGGATCAGCCTGCCGACGCGGCTCCCACAATGAAGCGCCGTTGGGGTACCGCCATCACCGAGGCTCTCAATGATGTCGACTTCCTCATCGACCTTCGTTCCGGCACCTACGCCAATTTGGGCAAAGTCAAGAGCGCGACAACGATGACCGTGCTCACCGCCGAGGGCAAAATCGTCAGCCACTTCAACAAGCACTACAAGGGCCTATTTGCCCGCGCCATCGCCCTTTCCGACACGACACCGACCTCCCCCACAGAGGCCGTCGACATCGCACGCGCCGCAGGATACGACGTCTCGCTTGACGACGACACCCTCATCTTCCGCGTCCCGGAAAACTAAATGTCGTCGTTGTAGCGCTTTCGGCCTGCCACAATGGCGGCAATCAGAGCGATAATAGCGATGAAAATGCTGTCGTATCGCGATCCTTCTCCGCCGAGGAGAAGGAGTCGGAAGATGATCATGGTTCCGAGGTAGAACACCAGGAAGGTCGCAGCGCCCATCCAGATGGCGCTACGCAGCTGATCGTCGGCAAGCAGTCGGGTAACAAGCCCTGCCTTTTGCTGCTCTGGCTCACGCTTCCTCGACTTGTTGTTGCTCAACTTGTTGTTCTTACTCATCGCCCTCATCCAGACCGGCGACTTCACCGATGACGATAACCGCGGGCGGCTTGATTGCCTCTTCGACCATTTTCTCGCCAAGCTCGCCGAGTGTGCAGCGTAGCGACCTCTGATTCGGCAGCGTGCCGTCCTGGATGACCGCAGCCGGAGTCTTCGGGCTGCGGCCGGCCTTCATCAGAGCCTCGGCAATCTTTGGCCCGTTCTTAACTCCCATAATGATGGCAATAGTGCCGTGCATCCGGCCCAGCGCATCCCAATTGACCAGCGATTTCCTGTGCCCCGGTGGGACGTGACCGGACACAACAGTGAATTCATGGTTGACGCCACGCATAGTAACTGGGATGCCAATCGTCCCCGGTACCGCCAGTGCTGAAGTAATACCCGGCACAACGCGAACCGGTACCCCAGCCTTCTGCAGCTCCTGAAGCTCTTCAAAACCGCGGCCGAAGATGTACGGATCGCCACCCTTGAGCCGGACCACAAAGTAGCCCTCACGGGCACGATGAACTAGCAGTTCATTGATGCGCTCCTGAGCCATGGCGCGGCCGTAAGGAAGCTTGCCGGCATCAATAATCTCGACATCCGGCTCCAAGTCACCGAGCAGCGACAGTGGACCGAGGTGGTCTGCAACGACAACGTCGGCAAGCCGGAGCAAGCGACGCCCCTCAACGGTAATCAGACCGGGGTCGCCCGGGCCACCGCCTACGAGTGCGACCTGACCAGCGAGGTCCCCAGCGCGCGACGCGCGACGGCCGGTCAGCGCCACAGGAGTAAGCGGGCTGGAAGCCCCGGTTTCATCGTCGACGAGAATACCTCGGCGGTGTCCCTCTAGAGTCACCTCACGCAGCAACGCCTCGTCACAGCAGACCATGAGAGCCTTGCCCCAGCTCATCGCCTCGGTAAAGCCGGTGCGGGTCAAAGTAATACGGCCGTCTGCAGCCCAGGCCTCAATCGCAGTTGTTACTTCCCCACCTTCACACACAGTGACATCAGCGCCAGAGTCCAACAGCCGAGGAATCACGCGCTCTGCAGCCGTGGAACCGCCAATCACCAACACACCGTAGTCTTTGAGAAGCAAACTCATAGCTAACACTTTACCCGGCGCACGAAGCGACAAAGCGACTGACGTTCCCCGGCGCACCCGCCGGATGAACATGCAGGTAACCGGCATGAATCCGCCCAGACTCGGAAACGAAGCCGTCGCGAACTGTTTCGCCTTGATATCCACGCCAACCCCAGGCTGGTTGCCACCCGGCCGCAGCAGCGACACTTGCGGTGTCATCGGTTAGGGCTGTCTTGTGGAACTCGTGACCGCGCACGCGCGTTCCTACCGGGCACAGCACAGAATCAGTCAGCGCCACAGCCTCCCGGTACCCCAGCTTCAACCGTGCCATGTGCGCTCGCCCCGGGATGATGCCACACATACGGCGCCCACCGAGATCTTCAAGCAGCCAGAGCAGCCCCGCGCATTCGCCGTGGATCAGCGCACCATCGTCGGCAGCCTGACGTAGATCGCGGCGAATGTCATCACGAATAGATAGCGCGTCGGCATGCTCTTCTGGGAATCCACCGGGCACGATGTAGCCTTCGGCTTCCGGCAGTTCGTCAACCAATGGGTCGAAATCCACGACCTCGGCTCCAGCGGCCTGCAATAGCTCACGGTGCTCTGCATAGGTAAACGAGAACGCAGGACCCGCCGCGACCGCTACACGCACGCGGCGCTGAGTAGCCAGCGGTGCAACGAACTGTGCAGGGTCCCATGGTTCAGCTGGATAGGGCTGCCGGGCAAGCTGGATAATCCGGTCGATGTCGATGTAGGTTTCCACCAAGTTGGCCATCGATTCAATGACCGCTTCTAGCTGCTCCCCCTGCTCGACTGCAGTGACCAGCCCCAAATGCCTGCTGGGCACCTCGATATCAGTCACTCGCGGAATAGCGCCGAGCACCTCGACCCCCATGGCCTCCACAGAACGGGTAATGATGTCCGCATGCCGCGGGCTGCCCACCTGATTAATAATCACGCCACTGACACGGACGTCAGTGCGAAGCGTGGAGAAACCGTGGACAACAGCCGCAGCCGACTGCGACATATGCCGGGCATCAATCACCAACACCACCGGAAGTCCCAACAGTGAGGCAATCTCAGCCGTCGAGCCCTCCACCGATAGCGGGTCGTCACCAATGCGGCCGTCGAAAAGCCCCATAACCCCTTCGACCACCGCAATATCGCTGTCGGCAGCTCCATGTGCGTAGAGCGGCCCAATCATCTCAGGCGCGCACATAAAGGAATCCAGATTGCGGCCGGGACGACCAGCGGCTACCCCGTGATAGCCAGGATCAATATAGTCGGGTCCGACTTTGAAAGGTGCCACCGCGTGACGGCGCGACAGTGCACGCATCAGGCCCGTGGAGATTGTCGTCTTTCCCGTGCCTGAAGCTGTCGCCGCGATGACAATTCCAGGCGCTACCACTCGATGCCCTTTTGTCCCTTACGTCCGACATCCATCGGGTGCTTAATCTTGGTCATCTCCGTCACCAGATCCGCGACCTCCACGAGCTTCGGATCCGCATCGCGGCCAGTCATCACCACATGCTGGCGGCCGGGACGGTTCCTCAATGTCTCCACCACATCGTCGACATCAATCCAACCCCACTTGATTGGGTAGGTGAACTCGTCGAGGACGTAGAAGTCGTGCACCTCATTTTCCAGGCGCCGTTTAATCTCCTGCCATCCCTCGGCAGCAGCTGCCGCATGGTCCTCCTCAGTGCCCTGCTTACGCGACCAAGACCAACCTTCGCCCATCTTGTGCCATTCGACCGGGCCGCCTTCCCCCGTGTCGTCGTGAAGCTCGCCCAATCGGCGCATGACAGCTTCCTCGCCAACCTTCCACTTTGCCGACTTCACAAACTGGAAGACACCGATATTCATCCCCTGATTCCACGCGCGCATCGCCATACCGAATGCCGCGGTGGACTTGCCCTTACCTGGGCCCGTATGCACCGCAGTAATCGGAATCATGCGACGCTGCCTGGTGGTCAGTCCATCGTTGGGAATTGATTTGGGGTCAAGCTTTCCTTGTGCCATGGTCTCGATGATAGGCATGGACCACGCCCGCCACGGCTTCGGCATTGAGTTCGGAGAGATTTATGCAGGTCGCACCCAATTCCACGCTGAGTTCCTGTGCCAGCCCCAGCCGCACGCGAGAGCGCTCACAGTCGATAACCACCGTCGCCGCCAACGCTTGACGACGGATCTTTGCGGCCACAGCCCTCGCCTGCTGCAGGCCATTTTTACCCGTTGCTCGGCCGTCGGAGAGCAAGACCATGATTGCGCGCCGTGTGGGCTCCCTATGGGCTTCCCGAACTACCACTTCGTGTGCCTTCAGCAGTCCTTCGGCCAATGGAGTTCGGCCACCAGTGCGGACATCTGCGAGGCGACGTACTGCGGTGTCGATAGACTTCGTCGGCGGTAAAACTAATTCGGCGTTATTTCCGCGGAAAGTAATGACAGCGACTTTATCGCGGCTTTGGTAGGCATCACGCAGCAGCGATGTGACTGCGCCGGTGACGGCTGCCAGACGGTCGCGTGCTGCCATGGAACCCGAGGTGTCCACGACAAAGACGACCAGATTGGACTCCGTTCCCTGTCGGATAGCGCCGTGAACGTCCGCCGGTTCCAGGGGAATCATGGAGTCGCCCATGCGGACGCCACGATTGGCCGCCGCCAGCACTGTCGCCGGCACGTGAAGACCATGGCCTCCCCGCTCGGCACCAATGGTGCTGCCCCGCGGGCCAATGGCCTTGGAACGCCGACCGGAATCCCCTTGGCCGACACCGTCGACGCTGATTTTACGAACGGCGAAAGGGGGCGCCTTCAGCGGCGCGACCTCCCTTCGATCCCGAGGAATTCGACTGTTGTGGCTCCTGAGGTTCGGAGTTGGAGTCGAACTGGGAGACCTGCTCAGCATCGGGCTCTGGATCCGACTCCGGACTCGACTCTGGCTGATTCTGGTCATCCCGGAACTGCTCCTCTGCATCCTGCAGAGCATCGTCGAGCTGCTCCTGGTCCAGTCCTGGTTCATCAAAGGGGTCACGGCGACGACGGTGCGGCAGTGCCATTTCCGCAGCTACCTTAATGTCTTCCGCAGTGATCTCAATTTGATTGTCGGGTGCCGGCTGCGCCGACTCGTCCCCGGCTACTCGCCAGGCAGCGTGAGCGCGGGCGGTACGTGCAATGACGATGTCGGCACGCATCCCATCCACATCAAAAGCAGCGCACACAGTGGCAATTTGACCGAGAATGCTGGGAGTTAATTCGACGTCGTCAAGCAGTGCGCGTGCGCGATCGATGCGAGCGTGTAGCGCATCGTCGTCGGCGGCGAACCGCGTGACAAAGCTCTCCGGGTCGGCGTCAAAGTCGAGGCGGCGGGCGACGATTTCCGCGCGGACAGCCGGATCCTTGGATGCGGTGACGTCGATGGCGAGACCAAAGCGGTCGAGAAGCTGGGGACGCAATTCGCCCTCTTCCGGGTTCATCGTGCCGACCAACACGAACCTGGAGGTTGCGGAGTGCGAGATACCATCGCGTTCAACAACCACGCGACCGGTGGCTGCGGCATCGAGCACGGAGTCAACGAGATGATCCGGCAGCAGGTTAATCTCGTCGACATAGAGAATGCCACCGTCAGCCGCGCTGAGTAGTCCCGGATTGAACTGTGCGTGTCCGGTAGTCAGGACGGTCTCCACATCGATGGAGCCTACGACTCGATCTTCCGTAGCGCCGAGTGGCAGGTTTACCAACGATCCGCTGAGAAATGGCGCCAACGCGCGAACCGTAGTGGTCTTGGCTGTGCCCTTCTCACCGCGGATGACGACACCACCAATCTCCGGGGATAGCGCGGTCAGAATCAACGCAAGCTGTAGTCGCTGCTGCCCGACGATCGCAGTAAAAGGAAAAGTGGGCTCTGTTTGTGCAGTGGTCGCTGACGTGATTTTTTCCATAAGCACAGTTCTACCCCACTGCAAGCGGATGGCTCACAGCGGGGTAGAACAATGTTGGCTTAATTGAACTCTTTGAAGCTCTTCAGCGAGTTACTAGCGCTCCAGCTTCAGGGCCTTCTGGGAAGCCTCCCAGACCTCCTTGAACAGAGCCGGGTCATCAGCCAGGTGCGTACCGTAGGACGGGACGAGCTCCTTCAGCTTCGGAGCCCACTTGCCCATGTGGCGACCGAAGCAGCGCTCAATCAGGCTGATCATCACGGCCGGAGCGATGGAAGCGCCCGGGGACGCACCCATCAGGCCGGCAATGGTGCCGTCCCACGAGTTGATGACCGCGGTACCGAACTCGAGGGTACCGAAGACCGGAGCCTTCATCGGCTTAATGACCTGGACGCGCTGACCAGCGACGATCAGCTCCCAGTCCTCTGGGCGAGCGTTCGGGACGTACTCACGCAGGGACTCAATACGTGCGTCGAAGTCCTTCAGAACCTCAGTAATCAGGTACTTGGTCAGCCCCATTTCCTGGACACCAACACCCATCATGGACGGCAGGTTGGCCGGACGCAGGGACTTAATCAGGTCCAGGTTGTTACCGTTCTTGAGGAACTTCATGTTCCAACCGGCGTACGGGCCAAAGAGCAGGCCGCGCTTGCCGTCGATAACACGGGTGTCCAGGTGCGGAACGGACATCGGCGGCGTGCCGACGGAAGCCTTACCGTAGACCTTGGCGTCATGCTTAGCAATGACTTCCTCGTTGGTGCAGCGCAGCCACTGACCGGAGACCGGGAAGCCACCGAAACCGCGAATCTCGTTAATACGAGCCTTCTGCAGCAGCGGCAGTGCGTCACCGCCGGCACCGACGAATACGAAGTTGGCAACCAGGGTGCGAACGTCCTTGGTGTGCAGGTTCTTCACGGTGACGATCCACTTGGAACCGTCGCGCTTCAGACCGGTGACCTCGTGTCCGTAGCGAATCTCAGTACCCATATCGGACAGTGCGGCCAGGTACTGCTTGGTCAGTGCACCGAAGTTAACGTCCGTACCATTCGGGTTACGAATAGCGGAGACCGGCTTGGAGAAGTCACGACCCTCGGACATCAGCGGAAGGTACTCAGCGAAACGGTCCGGATCCTCAATGAGCTCCTGACCGTGGAACAGTGGTTCCTTCTCAAGTGCCTCATAGCGACGACGCATGAACGCCATCTGCTCCGGACCCTGAGCGAAGGTGGTGTGATCAACTGGGTTGATGAATTCCTTCGGGTCAGTCAGGGTGCCGTTTTCAATCAGCGAGGTCCACAGCTGGCGGGAAACCTGGAACTGCTCATTAATGAGCTTAGCCTTGGTGACATCGACCTTGCCGTTCTTCTCCGGCGTGTAGTTCAGCTCACACAGAGCAGAGTGGCCGGTACCAGCGTTGTTCCACGGGGAGGAAGACTCCTTGGCGGGCTGATCGAGACGCTCGAACAGAACCTGTGACCAGGATGGCTCGAGCTCCTTGAGCAGCACACCCAGCGTCGCACTCATTACACCTGCACCAATGAGGACGACGTCTACCTCGTCGCCACTGGAAGCAGGAAGCTTGTTATCAGCCATTTTGCTGTCAACATCCTTACTAACTTGATTAGTGATTCAAACTAGCGCTCGCTCACATGCGCGCACACAACTAAAGACGCAAAAGAGAGCTACCGTCTCAGTCCATAATCTATTGTGGCACACATTCCCACTACCCCCGGTAATCGGCGCTAGGCTTGACCCTGTGACTACCGATATTCCCGATTTCGTTACCCCCACCTTTAACCCCGATAACCTAGGCGAAGACTACAGCCAACATGTCATCGAACTCGGCCAGGACCCCGACGGTGAGGGATCCGTACACGCGGTATTGGTCCGCTACTGCCCCGACTCGTCGGCAAGCGACTTCCAAAAACGTCCGGCGGTTCTATGGATTCACGGGATGTCGGACTATTTCTTCCAGAAGCACGTGGCGGAGCGGTACCACGCCGAAGGCTACGCCTTTTACGCTATTGACCTGCGTAAGTGCGGGCGCGCGCACCAACCGGGGCAGACTTGGCATGGCTGCAGCGATTTAACGAATTACTTCGAGGATCTCAACAGGGCACTCGCAGTGTTAGACCACGCCGGTCATACAACTGTCACAGTTAATGCGCACTCCACTGGTGGTCTCATTGCCGTGCTCTGGCTCGATTGGTTACGAAGCACAGGCGGCCATTGCCCGCAAGCACCCAATATTTCCGTCACAGCTGCCGTCTTGAACTCACCGTGGCTGACTCTGCACGTTTCCCGGGCAAAGGCTCCCGTGTACTCGCTAGTGACTCGCGTTATGTCGCGGATTCGCCCTAACAGTCTCATTCCGATGCAGTCTGCGGGCGGCTATGGCAAATCCATTAGCGCCGACCACCAGGGACGCTGGGAGTACAACCGCACTTTCAAGCCGCTGGCTGGCCATGACAAGAACTGGCGTTGGCTCAATGCCATCATCGTCGGCCAGCAACGTGTCAGCCGCGGTATCGATACCGGCGTGCCGACGCTCGTCCTCCACTCGGACAACTACCTTCTCGGCTCCGACTACACCCCGGAGCTCAGCCGCGTTGACTCTGTCCTCAACACTGAGCAAATTGCCGATGCCACTGCCCACTTGGGACCGCAGGCTCGCAACGTCGCGATTCCGGGTGCTCTCCATGATGTCTACCTTTCCGCACCCGAAGCACTTGACCGCGCTTTTAATGAGACCTTTCAGTTCCTTGCCACAGTCAATCCAGGAGACAGCTCAAAATAGGAGCACAGAATAGGAACTCGGAATAAATCAGCATTCAGTACGGTTGAACCAAACTAGTTTGACCAGAATGCTAGGAGTGCTTGTGACCACTGAGAATTCGCCTGAGACTACCCCACGCCACTACGACGTCATCATTATCGGAACCGGGTCCGGCAATTCCATTCCAGCCCCAGCCTACGACAATGTCCGTATCGCTCTGGTGGAGGAAGGACGCTTCGGCGGTACTTGCCTCAACGTTGGGTGTATTCCCACCAAGATGTTCGTTCTGGCCGCTGATGCCGCCCGCAACATCCGCGAGGCCAGCCGCCTGGGTGTGCACGGCACCTTCGACTCCGTTGATCTCAAGCAAATCCAGGATCGCGTTTTTGCCCAGCGCGTCGACCAGATTGCCGACGGCGGCGAGGCATACCGCCGCGGGGACGAGACTCCCAATATCGATGTCTACGACCGGCACGCAACGTTCGTCGGCCGCCGCACTATTCGCACTGGCATCGGCGAGGAAACCGTCGACATCACAGCCGACAACATCATCATCGCTGCAGGCTCCCGCCCTCACGTTCCGGGCCTCATCGCAGACTCCGGGGTCGATTACTACACCAACGAGAACATCATGCGCGTCGACAAGCTCCCGCGCGAAATGATCGTCGTCGGCGGCGGCTACATCGCTAGCGAGTTCGCGCACGTCTTCGCCTCCTTCGGTACGAAGGTGCACATGCTGGTGCGCTCCGATGTCATGCTGCGTGGCTCAGACGCCGCTATCTCCGAGCGCTTCCACGAGGTTGCCGCCCGCGACATTGACATCCGCATGAACACCTCCATCACTGAACTCTCCCAGGAGGGCGAGATCGTCACGGCCACGCTTGACGACGGCACGGAGATCGCAGCCGATGCCCTGCTCGTGGCAACCGGACGCATTCCCAACGGTGACCGTATGGACCTTGCAGCCGGTGGTGTGGAGATGCACGACGATGGTCGCATCAAGGTTGACCAGAACGGCCGCACCTCTGCCGAAGGTGTGTGGGCGCTGGGCGATGTCTCTAGCCCGTACCAGCTGAAGCATATTGCCAACCATGAGGCCAAGGTTGTCTTCCACAACGTGCTGAACCCGTCGGACCTGCGCGAATTTGACCACCGCTACATTCCGTCGGCAGTCTTCTCACATCCGCAGATTGGTCAGGTCGGTATGACCGAGGATGAAGCTCGCGCCTGGGCTGCGGAAAATGGCACGGAGATTACCGTGAAGGTACAGAACTACGGCGATGTCGCCTACGGCTGGGCGCTGGAGGATCGCGACGGCTTCGCTAAACTGATTGCGGACCGCTCCACCGGCCGCCTGCTGGGTGCGCATTTCATCGGCGAGCAGGCTGCCACCCTAGTGCAGCAGTGCATCCAGATGATGAGCTTCGAAATGGATGTGCGCGAAGTTGTCAAGGGCCAGCACTGGATCCACCCAGCACTGCCAGAGCTGATTGAAAACGCAATCCTGGGCCTGGAGTTCGATAACTAGCCCAGCTGTTCAATACCTGTGGCCTGGGCCAATGCGGGCCCAGCCAGGTACTTCTCGACTGCATTGGCCAACAGGTCGACCTGCAGCAGCCGTTCTCCGGCAAACAAAGTATTAGGACTGACCTCAAAGCCGTCCCGACCGACGGCAACTGCAACTTCCATCAGCAACTCACGGCGCGCCTGATCATTTTCCAGGTAGCCGTGGCGGTGCGTGCCCATCACCATGCCACGCCGCGCCCCTTCTTCAGGCTCAGTGATAAAAGGCGCCTCGCTGCTTCGCACAACCTGTCCATTGTGGACTTCGTAAGAGCCATCCGGGTGGCTCACCAGCGTCTTCGTCCCCGCGAATTCAATGTCGGTATCGAACACGCCAAGCCCGTTCACTGTCCCGGCTACCGACTCCACCGAGTCAGTGATGGTGGTGCAGAGCATTTGGAACCCACCGCAGATGCCAATCAGCGGCAGCCCTCGGGCGGCTCGGTTCTCCAGTACGTCGTCAAGCCCACGCTCGCGCAACCACTTGAGATCGGCGACCGTCGACTTCGTCCCGGGCAACACGACCAGGTCGGCGCGAGCAACGACCGACGGATCGACCGTCCACTGCACGTGTACCCCTGGTTCACAGGCAAGCGCTTCGATATCGGTGGCGTTGGACACGCGCGGCAAGCGAATGGCGGCCACGGACAACGTTTCCGTACCCAGCGGTGCGTTCGCCGGCCCTACCGACGCACCAGCGACTGTGCCGAGCGAATCCTCCGCATCGATCCACAGCCCCGGAATAAAAGGCACCACGCCGAGTACGGGCACGCCGGTGTGCTCGCGCACCACGTCCAATCCCGGTGTCAACAGCGAAACATCGCCCCGGAACTTGTTGACGATAAAACCGGTAATCCGCGCGCGGTCTTCGGGGCTCAAAATTGCATGCGTGCCGACGAAATGTGCAAGCACCCCACCGCGGTCAATGTCACCGGCGACCACAACCGGCAGATCAGCGAGCTCTGCCAACCCCATGTTGGCGATGTCTGACTCTCGCAGATTGACCTCGGCAGGACTGCCAGCGCCTTCGCACAGGACGACATCGAACTGCCCCCGCAGCTCTTCCAATGTCTCCGCAACTACTCCGCGCAGCGCTTTTCTCCGCGACCGGTACGTCAGAGCGCTCACATGCCCATCGGCCTTGCCCTTCACCACCACCTGACTAGTGTGGTCCGAGCCCGGCTTGAGAAGCACCGGGTTAAAGGAGACATCCGGCTCCAGACCACAGGCGAGCGCCTGCAGAGCCTGCGCGCGCCCAATCTCGCCGCCGTCGAGCGTGACAGCGCAATTGTTGGACATGTTCTGTGCTTTGAAGGGTGCGACCTTCACGCCGCGGCGCGCGAGCAGCCGACACATGCCGGCGACCAGAACCGACTTACCGGCATCTGAGGTGCAGCCGGCAATCAGAGCTGCAGGGGCCTGCACGGGTTAGGCCTCGGGCTTCCAACCAGTTTGGAACTGACCTGGCACGTTCTGCTCATCCGGCAGAGTGAGGATTTCATAGCCGTCGGAGGTCACCAGCACCGTGTGCTCGAACTGGGCGGTGAACTTGAAGTCATCATTCTGCACAGTCCAGCCATTATCCCAGATGTGGTACGGCAGCTCACCGAGGTTAATCATCGGCTCGACAGTCAAAGTCATGCCCGGCTCGAAAATGGTGTCCTGGCTCGGCTCATCGTAGTGGAGAACGATCAAACCATTGTGGAACGTGGTACCGACACCGTGACCGGTGAAGTCACGAACGGTGTTGTATCCAAAACGCTTAGCGTAAGACTCGATTACGCGGCCGATGACATTAATCTCACGGCCTGGCTTAATGACCTTAATGCCGCGCATGGTGGCGTTGTAAGTGCGCTCCACCAGCTGACGGTGCTGCTCCGAGACATTGCCCGCGAGGAAAGTCGCGTTGGTGTCACCGTGGACGCCGTTCTTGTATCCGGTGACATCGACATTGACGATATCACCGTCTTCAATAACCTGAGTATCCGGAATACCGTGGCAGACAATCTCATTAAGAGACACACAGCACGACTTCTCGAAACCGCGGTACCCCAGCGTGGACGGGTAGGTGTCGTGATCCAACAGGTACTCGTGCACCACCCGGTCAATCTCATCCGTGGTCACGCCCGGAGCTACGGCCTTGCCGGCCTCCACCAACGCGTTGGCAGCAATGCGAGAGACCTCTCGCATATTTTCAATATCTTCCGGAGTCTGTACCAGCGGCTCGCCGACGCCTTCCTGAACCTCGTCCTTCCAGGCGTACTCCGGCCGTTCAATATGTGCCGGAACAGTGCGAATTGGCGTGGACTTTTGCTGAGTAAGTGGAGAACGCTGAGTCATGGAACATACTCTACCCCTACCCCCGGATTAGCCTTTCGGCCTGTGCCGGTTTCGAAGCCAGAAATGCTCTAGCCCTCGTCCCCCGACCCTTCATCCATATTGGCGAAGAAGGCATCGGTAATCGCCACGGCATGCTCCGAACCACCACCTCCGACGATGAGCGTGGCAAAGGCCAAATCATCGCGGTAGCCAGTAAACCAAGCATGCGAGCCGCCTGCGTACTCGGCCTCACCGGTCTTTGCGTAGACTTCACCTCGACCAGCAATGGCCGAACCAGTACCAGAGGTCACCACCGCCCGCATGAGTGAGCGAACCTCGTTCAAAACCTCAGGTGGAAGCGGTTTCGATGTCTGGGACTGCCACGTTCCCGCGCTTGGCACGAGTGACGGCGTCGGAGTGCGCCCGGCCGCCACCGTCGCGGAAACCAGCGCCATGCCAAACGGGCTGGCCAAGTCATTGCCCTGTCCATAGCCCGCATCGATACGCTCGACTTCATCACTACCGTCAGACACGCTGCCGGTAATAGTGTCGAGGCCCGCGATGTGATAGTTGATTCCGATGCCGAAGTTCTTGGACTCCTCCTTGAACTGCCCTGGTTCCAACTTGTGGGAGATGTTGCCGAACGTGGTGTTGCAAGACCGCGCGAAGGCATCGCTCAGCGAGGTATCCCCGACACCACTTCCGTTGTAGTTGGTGACAATTCGCGGCCCGATTTCCATCGAACCTGGGCACGGCACAGTCGATCCCGCATTTAGCCCCTCGTGCTGCACACCTGCAGCGGCAGTGACAATCTTGTACGTCGATCCCGGCGGGAACTGTCCCATCAGCGCAAGGTCACCGTCCTTGTCTGCTTCCGCCGTCTGGGCTACCGCCAGAATCTTGCCCGTAGACGGCTGCACAGCCACCAGCATAGCCTTCGCATCTTGCCGCGTATCGACTGCCTTCTGCGCTGCGTCCTGCACCTTTTTACTAATCGATGCCTGCACCGCCGGGGCTACATCCGGAGACACCTCATAGAGCGTGCCGACGACTGCTCCGCCCTCGTTGGCCGCCACGATATTCCAGCCATCGGCACCGTGGTCACCAGTGTCCACTAGCCTTTCCACACGGCTCATCAAATCAGGCGCAAACCCCGGGTCGGGTCGCACCATCGCTGCTTCATCGTTAACAGAAATTCCGTCAATGTCCGCGAGCTCATCCTTGACTCGCTGCGGCGTGGATGCCGGCAGCACAATCAGCGAAAAGTTACCCTTCCCACCAGCTGCCTGCTCCCCCACTGCTCGGGCGTCGAGCTTCGGACCATCTTCCGGCATTTCATTATTGATGACCGTCGCCGCCCGGTTAATCGACGACTGCACATTCTCCGCCCCATCACGGTTGAGAATTACCCGGTGCACAGTCCCTGGCTCGAGCAGGGCCGCACCGTCCGAACCAACCACAGACGGACGTGGAGCTGCGATAGTGCGCAATTCTGGGTGCTGATTACGCCCCAGCTGTGGATGCAGGGATGCTGGCGACCAGCGCAGTGCCCAATCACGCTGCCCCGACTCGGTCTTGGTCAGCGTGAAAGTGGTGTCATATCCCCAGCGTCGCTGATGCGGCAGCTGCCAATTCATGGTGACTTCGGCCGAGGACTGATTCGAACTGGAATCGATACCCGCAATTTCATACTCAAGCCCCTCCGGCTGGAGGCCGGCAGTGGCCGCCTTCAGATCTCCTTCAGCGGAATCCGGATGATCGGTCAGCGCCGCCGCCTTAGCGACATCCCCTCCCGCCAGCGCCCCCAGGAATTCCTCAAGCACCTCGCGCCCGGTGTCAGGCCGCGGCGTACACGCGGCGGACGACAACACCAGACCCGTGATTGCCACAGCCGAGATACTGCGAAGCAGGGGCTTGCGGCGCGAAGTTTGTTCCATGTGGGCTGACGTTAGCACCGCTTTGCTTTACGACGACGCTGGCGCGCCGCAACCTGCTATCAGCGGTTCAGCACAATTGGATTGACCACGTCAGCAGCCATAACCAGAACGCCGAAGACCAGCAAGACTGCGGTAAAGGCCATAGTAATTGGCATGAGTTTGGTGTAATCGGCAGGCCCAAGCGCAGGCTTACCGAACGCCTTGCGAATCAGGTCGCGGATGCGCTCATAAATAACAACGGCGATGTGGCCACCGTCGAGTGGCGGCAACGGCACGAGGTTGAACACGGCCAGGAAATAATTGAGGTTAGCCAGCAACAGAAAGAATGAAGGCCACTGGTTCATCTCCACCAATTCACCACCGGCACGCGACGCGCCGACGACACTCATTGGGCTGGCCGGGTCACGCTGAGCACCAAAGATAGAGGCGACCACGCCGGGAACCTTCTCCGGAATGGAGAGCAGCCCGTTCCAAACCGCCCCGAAAAGGCTGCCTGTGAAGCTGGCCGCACCGCCGATGGCAGTCACTGCGTTGTACTCGTGAAGGATGGTCTCTGGTCGCTGGAAGGCGATACCAATTGCTGGCTGGTCGATGTCCTGCCCGTCGTTAGTCTTGCGCTTGACGACTTCCGGGGTGACCGTGACCGTCTGGGTGCTGCCATTGCGGTCGATGGTCATTTTGATGTCGCCACCTGCAGAGCTACCGATGAGAGACACAGCCTCGGGGTAGGACGTGATCTTGGTGCCATTGATCTTCTCAATCACATCTCCGGCACGTAGCCCTGCGCGCTCTGCAGGACCGGAACCAGTGCAGGGCTCCAGCGTGCCGTCGGCACGCTGTGCCGGCGAGACGCACTGCACCGCCTGAATGCGTGGCGCCATTTCCTTACCCATGTTGGGCAAACCCCACGTCACGGCAATGAAGTAAAGAATGATGAATCCAACGATGAGGTTCATTGCCACCCCACCGAGCATCACGATAATGCGCTGCCACCACGGCTTCTTGTACATGGCGTAGGGTTCTTCGGCAGGAGCGATGGGATCCATTGCCGTCATGCCTGCGATGTCGCAGAATCCGCCAAAGGGAATTGCCTTTACTCCATACTCGGTGTCATGCCCACCTGCCGCAGCGTGATGCCGCTTGAAGGAAAACAGCGTTGGGCCGAAGCCAATGAAGTATCGACGCACTCGCATTCCACACAGGCGAGCTGCGGTGAGATGGCCCCATTCGTGAAGGGCGATTGTCACCGCGATGCCGATTGCGAAGAGTAAAACTCCAAGAAGAAATGTCACGAGTGCTCACCCTACCCCCACTTTGGGCAAACGAGCACACCGGCGAACAGTTTCCGGCCGGGCTAAGTCCCAATTTCAGCAAGTTCTAAGGTATCCTTACACCCGATACTCAAGATTGTCTGAAAATGCGCTCAGTCGCTTTCAGCAAAACCGCAGATAGACTGAAGTGCATATAGAGTGCAATTCGCCGAAAGTGTTAACAGGAGGACTTTCAAGTGAGCAACCACGAGCCAAAGGAAGAAATTTACCGCGGCGTCAGCACCCTCGACGAGCCGTCGGCGAAGTGGGGCTGGCACGGCATTAGCAAGAGCGCTATGCAGAAGGCCGGCTGGATTTCCGTAATCTTCCTGCTGGGCATGACCATTGGTAACCACAAGGGCAACGTCGAGAACTGGTGGCTGGTCGTCATCGCCGCCCTGATTGCTATTGGCCTGCTGTTGCAGTTGTTCGCCCCGCAGGGTTCTCAGGTTCGCACCGTTACCGGTCACAACAAGCCGGAAGGCCACATTGAGCCGGAGTGGGCACGCGACCAGGTAAACGGCACTGGCGTCTACGCTAACCTGACCGACTCTCAGCTGCGCTCCTGGAACCGCCTGCCGGAAGGCCAGAACCAGTAGAGTTAGCCACTTTTGCTGAAAGTCTGGCCTAACAGCTCTATAGCAACAGCTCTATAGCGCTACAGCGCACAAAAAGATCCGCACCGAATTCGGTGCGGATTTTTTGCTATTTGTCGGCTAAACCTCTTCGGCCGCCAGCTGACCACACGCTGCCGCAATCTCGTTGCCACGGGTATCGCGGACCGTGCACGGTACCCCCTGCGCCTGTACGCGGCGGACGAACTCCTCCTGCTGCTTCTTCGGAGAGGCATCCCACTTCGAACCCGGAGTTGGGTTGAGCGGAATGAGGTTGACGTGGACACGTGAGCCCAGAGCATTATGGAGCTTCTTACCCAACAGGTCTGCACGCCAATCCTGGTCGTTAATATCGCGAATCAAAGCGTACTCAATAGATACGCGACGGCCTGTCTTGTCTGCGTAGTAGCGAGCTGCATCAAGTACCTCGGCCACTGTAAAGCGATTGTTGATTGGTACCAGCTCGTCGCGAAGCTCGTCATCTGGAGTGTGCAGAGACACCGCGAGGGTGACTGACAGGTCCTCGTCGGCAAGCCGTCGGATGTTCGGCGCGAAACCGACCGTAGAGACGGTGACATTGCGCATCGAGATGCCGAATCCCTCCGGCGACGGCCGCGTGATGCGATGGACGGCGGCGAGAACGCGATTGTAGTTCGCGAGCGGCTCACCCATGCCCATGAATACGATGTTAGTCAGACGACCGCCCTCAGCTGCCATCGTGGCAGCGGCCTCACGAACCTGGTCGACAATCTCCGCGGTGGAGAGATTACGCTGCAGACCGCCTTGACCCGTCGCACAGAATGGGCATGCCATACCGCAGCCCGCCTGCGAGGAAATACAGAGGGTCGCACGCCCCGGGTACTTCATCAGCACGGATTCCAGCAGCGTACCGTCACCTGCACGCCACAGAGTCTTACGCGTTTCGCCGTCGTCACAGGTGATGTGCCGCACGGGGGTCAACAGAGGTGGGAAGAGACTGTCTTTGACCTTTTGACGGTCTGCTTCCGGCAGATCAGTCATCGTCATAGGGTCAGCCTCAAGCCGACCGTAATAGTGCCGGGCAATCTGATCGGCGCGGAAGGCCGGCAGGCCCAGTTCCTTGACCGCAGCCTTCCGTTCCTCAACATCGAGGTCCGCAAAATGGGTCGCGGGCATGCCGCGACGTGGAGCTTTAAGAACGATTGGAAGTGAAGATGCCATGATGGCACCCATTTTCGCATGTAATAACGGTTTTGGCCTAATGAGCGACTAGGCAGCCGCAACTAAGTGGACCTTTACAAGTGGTACATACCTGCCAAAACGTGTTGAATGATAGGTATGACTAACGCTAATCAGCCGAATAACGACAGTCCGCTTTTCGACGATGCTCCGTCGTACTCCCCAAATCATTCTGTGGCTCCTGCACCTGAGCAGGACAACCTTCCAGAGCCAGTCGTTGACGCGCCGACAGAGAAGGACTCCACACCGGAGCCAGCGCCCGCTCCTGGCCGGCGCAAGGTGAAAAAGACTACCGCGGGCTCGATGTGGATTGGCCTGGTCATCAGTGCAGTTTTGCTGATCGTATTGCTTGTATTCATTCTGCAGAATCAGCAGGAGACCACACTAAACCTGTTCGGCTGGGCCTGGAACTTCCCGGTCGGTGTCGGAATGCTGTTCGCTGCTATCCTCGGCGCCCTCATCACTGCGCTAATCGGTGGCTGGCGAATGTTTGATCTGCGCCGCCAGATTCGTAAGGGCGACAACTAAAGCCCGACTGAACCAGCCAAATTAAACCAGGCTGAAAAGCTGCAATATCAGCCACGTCATCGCGGCTGATGGCAGCATGCCATCCAGGCGGTCCATCAGACCGCCGTGGCCCGGCAATATCGAGGACATATCCTTAATCCCCAGATCGCGTTTGAACTGGGACTCCATCAGGTCACCAAGCGTGGCGGAGATAACCAAGGCAATGCCCAGCACGATGCCCTGCCACCACGGCGCGTGCAACATAAAGATTGCACAGAGCGCTCCAGTAATAGTGGCGAGTACGAGAGAGCCGCCGAACCCTTCCCAGGATTTTTTAGGGCTTACCTTCGGAGCCATCGGATGCTTTCCGAACATGACACCGGCGGCATAGCCTCCGACGTCATTGGAAATCACCCCGATCATGAAGGTCACAATGACCAGACGGGGATCGACTTCCCAGGGATTGTCCATGTGCACCAGCTGCACAGCTAGCGCCGCAAAGAACGGAATCCACATCACCACGAAAACTCCGACTGCGACATCCCGCAGCCAGTTCCGTGGTGCTTCAGCCATCCCGTGCAAAAACAGACGGGTGACTAGTAAAAGCATCAGGGTAACAGTCAGGCCCATGACCAGACCGTCAATCCCCCAGTAGGCGGACAGCCACACCATCAGCTGTCCGCCGAAAATCAGAACCGGGCGAGGGACCTGCCAATCGGACTCGCGGAGCCGCTCGCAGACCTCCCAGGTTGCAAGGCCAACCGCCGCGGCGACCAGAACGGTCCAGGCGAGCGCCCCCAGCAGCAAGCCGATGATGACGACTGCACCAAGTGCTACGCCCACCGTAATTGCAACCGGCAGGTTCCGACCTGCCGAGTTACGCGGCTTAATAAGCCGTAGCTCGTCTAGAACACGTTCCTTATTGGACGCTGGCTTCGACGTTGGCATTGGCGCCTCAAATCCCCTCTCCCGGTTGAATATGAAGGCCTAAACCTCCATCAGTTCCGCTTCCTTGCGCTCAACCAAGGAGTCCACCTGCTCGACGTAGTTCTTGGTGACCTGGTCCAGCTCCTTTTCGCCTGCCTGCACCTCGTCCTCGCCAGCGTCGCCGTCCTTCTGAATCTTCTTCAGAGTTTCCATGCCCTTACGACGGACATTGCGAATCGCAATCTTGGCGTCTTCACCCTTCGAACGTGCGACCTTGACCATCTCACGACGGCGCTCCTCGGTCAGCTGCGGGATAGTTACGCGCAGAACCTGGCCATCATTAGTCGGGTTCACGCCCAGGTCGGAGTTGCGAATCGCGTTCTCGATGTCGCCCATAACGCTCAGCTCATACGGCTTAATCAGCAGCATGCGCGGCTCCGGAACCGAAATGGTAGCCATCTGGGTAATCGGAGTCGGAACACCGTAGTACTCCGCAATAACGCCATTGAACATCGCCGGGTTCGCACGACCAGTGCGAATGTGCGTCAGCTCCTCGCGGCAGTGCTCTACGGAGCTACCGTACTTTTCTTCACAGTCAAGCAGGACTTCATCAATCATTGTGTTTTTAACCTCGGGTTTCTACTCGGGTTCTAGATAGTTCTAGAGCGCTCTGTGGAAAGAACGTATTACGAACAAATTTATCAGCTGTGGACGAGAGTACCGATTTGCTCACCGGCTACCGCGCGCGCAATGTTTCCGTCGGTAAGCAGATTAAACACGAGAATCGGCATGTTGTTGTCCATGCACAGGGAGAAGGCGGTGGCATCAGCAACGCGCAGGTCCCGTTCCAGAACCTCACGGTGGGTGATGTCATCGAACAGCTCTGCGTCCGGCACCTCACGTGGGTCGGCCGAGTAGACACCGTCAACGGCCTTTGCCATCAGCAGCACCTCGCAGCCGATCTCCAGGGCGCGCTGGGCGGCAGTGGTGTCGGTGGAGAAGTACGGCATACCCATACCTGCACCGAAGATGACCACGCGGCCCTTCTCCAGGTGGCGCTTAGCACGCAGCGGCAGGTACGGCTCTGAGACCTGTGCCATGTTGATAGCAGTCTGCACACGGCAGTCCACGCCCTCCTGCTCGAGGAAGTCCTGCAGAGCCAGGCAGTTCATGACCGTGCCCAGCATGCCCATGTAGTCAGAGCGTGCGCGGTCCATGCCGCGCTGCTGAAGCTGTGCGCCACGGAAGAAGTTACCGCCGCCGATGACGACACAGACCTCGACGCCCTTTCGGGAAACTTCCGCAATCTGTCGGGCAACGTTTTGCACCACGTCCGGGTCAACGCCAACCTTGCCGCCACCGAACATCTCACCACCGAGCTTGAGCATCACACGCTTGAAGCCATTGCGCTCGACAGATTCTGCCATGACCATGCACCTTTCTCACACCGTTTAAAAAGTCGCAGACGAGTCTACCCGGTCACGACAGCAAGGCGCACTTGACGCTCCGCATTATCGGCTACAGGACAGCAAAATGCCCCGCCCGGGTTCCCGAGCGGGGCATTTAAACTAGCTCACAGCTAGAGGCTTATGCACAAATTACAGGGAATTAGTGCTGGCCAACCTCGAAGCGAACGAAACCGGTCAGGGTAACGCCAGCCTCTTCCATGAGCTGCTTAACGGTCTTCTTGCTGTCGGCGACAGACGGCTGCTCCAGCAGAACAACGTCCTTGTAGAAGCCGTTCAGACGACCCTCGACAATCTTGGCGATAGCCTGCTCCGGCTTGCCCTCTTCGCGGGTGATCTTCTCGTAGACAGCGCGCTCTGCCTCGACGCGGTCGGCCGGGACATCCTCGCGGGACAGGTACTGAGCCTTCAGAGCAGCAACCTGCATAGCTGCTGCGTGAGCAGTCTCTGCAGCGCCCTCGCCCTCACCGGTGTAAGCAACCAGAACACCGACAGCTGCCGGCAGGTCTGCTGCACGGCGGTGCAGGTAGACAGCGATGTTGTCGCCCTCGAGAGTAGCGGCGCGACGCAGCTCCAGCTTCTCACCGATCTTTGCGGAGAGCTCCTGGGTAGCGTCAGCTGCGGTCTGACCGTCGAGGTCAGCTGCTGCGAGCTCTTCCGGGGAGTTTGCCTTGACTGCTGCGGCAGCGTCGGCGACCTTGTTGGCGAAGTCAATGAACTCCTGGTTCTTGGCAACGAAGTCGGTCTCGGAGTTGACCTCGACCATGGTGTTACCAGAAACAGCGATCAGGCCCTCGGCGGCGGTGCGCTCTGCACGCTTGCCGACGTCCTTTGCGCCCTTAATACGCAGGATCTCGACAGCCTTGTCGAAATCTCCGTCGGTCTCGACGAGTGCGTCCTTACAAGCCTTCATGCCGGAGCCGGTCAGCTCACGGAGCTTCTTGACGTCAGCAGCAGTGAAATTCGCCATGCTGGGCGTTCCTCCTTGTGGTGGTTAGAACTTGTGGTGGTTAGAAAGTTCAGCTTTACTCAGCGGATGCCGTCTCAGTTGCAGTGGAGCCCTCGGCGTCCATCTCTGCAGCCTGGTCGGTGTTCTCAGCGGCGGACTCGATCGGAGCGTCGCCTGCTGCCTCGCGAGCAGCGTTGGCCTCGCGCTCAGCGCGAGCCTTGCGGCCCTCTTCAACAGCGGTGGAGATGATGCGGGTCAGCACGGAAGCAGCGCGGATTGCGTCGTCGTTGCCCGGGATCGGGAAGTCAACGTCATCCGGGTCGCAGTTGGTGTCCAGGATGGCAACAACCGGAATGCCCAGCTTCTTAGCCTCGGCGACAGCGATGTGCTCCTTGTTGGTGTCAACAATCCACAGTGCGGACGGAACCTTGGACATGTCGCGAATGCCGCCCAGGGTGCGCTCCAGCTTGGTGCGCTCACGGGTCAGCATCAGGATTTCCTTCTTGCCGCGACCCTCGTAGCCGTTCTCAGCAGCGTCCATTGCCTGAAGCTCCTTCAGGCGAGCCAGGCGCTTGGAAACGGTGGCGAAGTTGGTCAGCATACCGCCGAGCCAGCGGTGGTTGACGTATGGCATGTCAACGCGCTCTGCCTCGTTCTGAACGGCTTCCTGAGCCTGCTTCTTGGTACCGACGAACAGGATGTTGCCACCGTGAGCGACAGTCTCCTTGACGAACTCGAAAGCCTCGTCGATGTAGGTCAGGGTCTGCTGCAGGTCGATGATGTAGATGCCATTGCGCTCGGTGAAGATGAAACGCTTCATCTTCGGGTTCCAACGACGGGTCTGGTGACCGAAGTGGACACCTGCATCGAGCAGTTCTCGCATGGATACAACAGCCATGTCATATTCAGGGAAGATCCTCACGTCCAGCCTGACTAGGGCTGCGGCTGCTTCCCTTCCTTTCTTATCCGATATAGGTGGTTACAGTTCACGCACAGGCTTTCCCTGTGCCCTAGCGCTCCCCCGCTGCCTCACACCCGACAGATATTCTTGCCGAGCACCCGTGAACCAGCCGGAATGGGTCGCGCGCGTAGTCTTTGTGCTAATGACCGCCCGATTAAGGCAGACACCGCGAGCGTCATCTTATCTGATACATCGCGCAGGTCGCAATATCTGACACGCCCTGCTATCCACAGGACAAAAAGTCATCCACAGCTAGAACCGTTTGCAATGCACTGCCGCTTGTCGACGGGTGTAGCGTCCGCCACACTATCGCGCATGACAACCAAGCAGAGTTTCAGGCGCTCGCTAATGCGCACATTAGCGCTATTCGTGCTCGCTGTCGCGCTAACAACACCCCCAAGCCCACCTGCAGCTACCGGCGAGCCAATATCCGCTATTGCACATACCTTCCCTGTGCACGGCAAAGTTCTACGCGACTACGCCCCACCGGAAAAACGCTGGCAGCCTGGACATCGCGGAGTAGACCTGAACGCCTCCCCGGGTCAGCCAATCCGCGCCTCAGCTCCCGGTGTGGTGCATTTCGCCGGTTCAATCGCCGGAATGACGTCCGTGTCAATCATGCACGCCGATGGCATCCGCACAACCTATCAGCCCATAGATACCGCGTTAGAAAAGGGAGACCACGTGGCCGCTGGCCAGGTGATTGGTCATCTTGTGGTCAACGCCAAACATCCCGAACCGGGCCTGCATTGGGGCGCACTGCGCGGCAAAGACTATCTCAACCCACTGGATTTGATACAGCGGAGACCAATCGTGCTCAAGCCTGTACGCAATTAAACAACCCTGCGCGATTAAGCGCGCGGATGTGCCCGCTTGTGTACTTCACGGAGGCGGTCCGCTGAGACGTGGGTATAAATCTGCGTGGTCGCCAGACTCGAATGACCGAGCATCTCCTGCACCACACGCAAGTCAGCGCCACCTTCCACCATGGCTGTGGCCGCAGAGTGCCGGAGCGAATGCGGTGAAACATCAGCCCATTTATGAATCACTCGGCGCGCCTGACGAGGATTCAATCTACCTCCACGCACACCGAGAAAAAGCGCATGTTCGGCCTGTGCGGAAGCATGAAAGCTTCCACGCACCTGGAGCCAGCCTTTGAGTGCCGCCTCCGCTGGTACACCGAAGGGCACGATGCGCTGCTTGTTCCCCTTACCCACTACCGAGATGATGTGGCGGGAAAAGTCCACATCAGAGACGTCGGCCTTGCACAGCTCCTCTACACGCATCCCAGTGGCATACAACAGTTCCACAATGGCCAAGTCGCGAGCCGCAACTGCGCTGTCCTCGGAGGAGACTTTCTCGATTGCCTCCTCAACCCTCTCCGGCGAGAGCACTTCCGGAAGATGCTGATGTTTCTTCGGCGTTGACAGCCGCAGCGACGGATCAGCATCGAGAATTTGCCGAGCTACGAGCCAACTACAGAACTGGCGAATGGACGTCGTTAAGCGAGCCAGCGATGACCGCGCAGCACCCTCCGCATGCTTCGCGCCGAGGTGCGCACGGATGACAGGGGTGGAGAGTTCACTGATGTGGTCCAGGCCGGCGAGGAGGGGGATGAGATCGGCTCGATAGGCACGGACGGTTGCGTCAGAGAGTCTGCGGGAATAAGTCAGCTCATCGAGAAAATCCATGAGCACGGCCTCAATATTGGCGGATAACCCGAGATCCGGCTCAGTCCTGTCGTCGTTATTGGTTGCGCGCTTCACGGTTCTGACCTTAGTAGATGCAGGGTTAAACGACAGAAAGTGTGTCTGGATTCGGTGATTTGTAGTGGTTGACCTCTAGGTTTCAGAGAAATATATGCTCCGGGAGCATATATTTGGCTCCGGGACGGTAAATCCGCGGTGTGGCAGCAGTGATGTGCTACACGCGGCGTGGTGTGGTGTCGCAATGTCAAAGAACCAACCACGCTGCCACTGCGGCGATGAGATGAAACGCAACGGCACTACCAGCAAAGGAACTACGAGGTGGCGATGCAAACACTGCGGCGCGTCGAGTGTGAAGCGCCGCAGCGACATCACCAATTCCACGGTTTTTGCCGCCTTCATTGACCACCTGACCACTGGCGCCAGCCTCGATACCGTTGCCAGTCGTGTGGGATGCTCACCGCGCACACTGCAACGCCGCTTCGAACCCTTCTGGCTCGTTGACGTACCAGATCCCACCATCGGACATATCGGGCGGGTTTACGACCAGGTGTTTCTAGACGGCACATATACCGCCGGCGGCTGTTTGATCATTGCCGCAACTATCGACCATGTCATCGCCTGGCACTGGTGCAAACACGAAACCACGCGCGACTACCAACGACTTCTCGAGCGCATCGAAGCCCCACTTATCGCCGTTATCGATGGCGGCCAGGGAGCGTTTAGCGCGATCAAAAAGTGCTGGCCCACCACGAAAATCCAGCGTTGCCTCGTCCACGCCCAACGCGTTGTACGCCGCTACACCACCTCACGGCCCCGGACTGATGCCGGGCGCACCATCTACCGACTGGCGCTGAAACTGACCCGGATCACCACCCTGGACCAAGCAGCAGCATGGGGTGCACAACTGCACGAATTCTCCACGATCTACCGTTCCTGGATGGACGAGAAAACCACGGTCAAAGACCCTAAAACAGGTACATGGACCCGCACGTGGACACATCACAACGTGCGCAAGGCCTACAACAGCCTCAACCACCTCTGGCGCTCCGAACTGCTGTTTGTCTACCTCACCCCACCAGAAGGTGTGCTGGAGAAAAACCGGATTAAATCCACCACCAACAGCCTTGAAGGCGGCATCAACTCCCAGATCAAACTACTTGCCAGAACACACCGCGGCAGATCAGGCGAACGACAACGCCGAATGCTGGATTGGTGGCTCTACTTAAAAACCGAACTGCCCGACGATCCAGCACGAATCGCCAGGCAGTCCAACTGGGGCCAGGACCAACTCGCCAAAGTTTCCACCCTGACCCAACACGAGAACCAAGCCGACCACGAAACAGGACGACCAGCCCTCTACGACAACGCTATCGACACCGACTACACCCACTCAATCGGCATCCAGAAAGGCCAAATCTAACCCCCGCGCGACACGCCGAGCCAGACACACATTTTGTCGTTTAACCCTAGATGCACACCGCGAGACCTCACCAGACAGCGGAAAAAGGCAGTGACTCCGACTTTCGCCAGAGCCACTGCCCTATTGCCTCACCCATGTCACAAGCCCGTTTCCGTAACAGTTACTTAGGCTTGCCTTGCCTATATTACTGAGCGTACAGAGAATTGCAATACCTAATTCAAGATTTTTTCGAGATTCTCTGCAGAAGGCTTTATTAGCGCCTCACTAACGCTTCTGTTCCTGGCGCAACCACCCACCCTCCACCCGACTGGTCAGCCCCCGTCCCTGCAGCTCCAGCAACAAATGTGTCGTAAGCGCCACGGCCAATCCCGCCTGCGCTGCGACTTCTCCCACCGGCGTTGGCTCCGCAGAATTCAGAGAGTCGTAGACAGCGAGCTCGTTTCGAGAAAGCTTCTGCACCGCCGACTTTTCCCACAACAATTCAAGCTGAGCATCCTCATTCACTGTGCCAACTGACCGATACAGCGACCGCACATTATCGGCACTACACACCAGGACAGCCTCGCCACTGCGGATTAGGTCATGACAGCCAGAGGTAGTTTGCAGCGTCACCGGTCCCGGCACTGCTCCCAAGGGCTTGTTTAGCCTCACTGCCCAGTGCGCTGTGTTGCGCGCCCCTGAACGCCAGCCCGCCTCGACGATTGTGGTTGCTCGCGATAGGGCCGCTACCAGCCGATTCCTAGTCAAAAACCGATGCCGTGCTGGTCGCACCCCCGGTGGATACTCCGTAATCAGCGCACCCCGCTCTGCAATCCGGTCGAAGAGCTCTGCATGCGCCCGCGGATAGTCAACCCCTACACCACCGGCTCCGACCACAACCGTAGTGCCGCCAGCGTCGAGCGCAGCTCGATGCGCCGCGGCATCAATACCCAACGCACCACCACTGATGACACTAACCCCCGCATTCGCGAACTGCCCCGCGAATTGGGCCGCCACTTGTGTCCCGTAGCTGCTGGCCATCCGCGTTCCGACAATCGCCACCGCTTCACTGACCACGTCCCGCAAGTCACGGCCACGCACCCACAGCGCAAGTGGTGGTGCATCGGCGCGGTCACGGACTTCGAGCGTCGTAAAGCAGGACAGCAGCTCCCCCGGCCACTCTGGGTGCCCCGGATAAATAAGACGCCACCCCATCGCTGCCGCCAGCTCCAAATCGTGGCCGCTCTGGTCAACGTCTGCCCGTGCCTGCGTCGTATTGAGCAGACCTTCCGGCAGCCCGGCGCGAGCCTTGATCCTCTCTGCTACCTCTACCGGCCCAAACTCCGTCACGAGCCGCACAATCTGCGGATGCGTCGCCTCTACCACACGATTCAGGTAAGCCCACGCGTGAATTTCGTCCATTTCTCCCCCTTGATAATGGTTCGGTTGTATTAGCCGCCCTCGCGGTCATGCAGCTGGCAGGCGCGTTGCACGTGCTCGAAGGTAAACGCGTCTACTCCCCCGAGATCTGCGAGCGTCCACGCCACTGCGATTACTTTGTCCACTCCCCGCTGGGTAATCTCTCCGTTCCTCAACTGGAAGTCCAATAACGCCATCGCTTCTTCGTCTAAGCCCGCGTGACGACGGAGAAGCGAGCGTGGCACACTCGCGTTGGTGACGGCTGCTTCGTCGGCAAGCCCCAGGGCCTGCCACCTATGGCGGGCACGGTCACGTGCGGCCTGTACCCGATCGCGAACGGCCGCGGAGGGCTCATTGTGTGCTTTGTTTTTAATTCCCAGCTTGGCCCCGGCAGGACTGAGCGTGACGTTGAGATCCATGCGATCGCGTAGCGGGCCCGATAATGCGCGACCATGCTTGGCTCGCTCGGTACTAGAACAGGTGCATTCGCTGGCATACGCCGCCCCACACCGACAGGGATTGGTCGCCATGACTAGTTGTGTTCTCGCCGGAAAAGTCACTCGATGGTGCGTACGCAGGTGGACGACCACCCCGTTTTCCATCGGCATCCGCAACGCATCCAATACCGCCGGGCGCATGAGGGTGATTTCGTCCAAGAACAGCACCCCATGGTGGGCAAGGCTAATCGCGCCGGGCTTGGGCACAGCACCGCCGCCGACTAACGCTGCCACAGTCGCGCTGTGATGTGGAGCCACAAACGGCGGATGTTGAATAAGAGTGTCCGCAGTATCGAGCGCTCCGGCCACCGAATGCAGCGCGGTGACCTCCAGCTGCTGCCACTTCTGCAATGGCGGCAGAATTGTGGGCAAGCGCTCAGCGAGCATGGACTTCCCAGTTCCCGGAGAACCCTGCATGAACAGATTGTGCCCACCTGCTGCGGCTACCTCGAGGGCGAAGCGGGCCTCAGGTTGGCCATCGACATCGGCCAGGTCTACCGAGAAGGCTTGTTCGCTGGGGTCGTCGTTAAGCGCGGTCGTCAAACCTGAGCCGGTGAGTACCCAGCCCCATAGCTGTGTGAGGTCGGCTGCGGTGCAGACTGCGATGCCGTCGACGAGCGCGGCCTCGGCGGCGTTGGCGGCGGGGACGACAACCCAACGGGCACCGGCCTCGCGGGCGGCAAGAACTTGCGGCAGCACTCCACGCACCGGTCGAATGGAACCGTCGAGCCCAAGTTCGCCAATGAGAACCGTGTGGCGGAGACGACCTCGGGCCTCCATGTCATCGCTGGTTGCGATAAGGATGGCGCAGACGATGGCGAGGTCAAAGCTAGTGCCGTGCTTGCGGATATGCGCCGGAGACAGACTCACCACGACCTTTGTCTTCGGCCAGGGCAACTGCGAGTTAGCAACCGCCGTGCGCACGCGATGTTTGGCTTCTCCGACGGCGGCATCGCCGAGCCCACCGATATACATTCCTGGCAAGCCACGCCCAACATCGGCTTCCACCTGCACAATAGTTCCTTCAATGCCGCTGAGGCTGACTGCAAGAGCTGTACCGACAGTCATCTAGCAGTCCCACATGATCGCGTCGCTGATTGCGGGAATGTACGTAACTGCAACGACTGGAGGACCGGACGAAGGGCTGGACACTGTGACTTCTGCGCAGTCGATAACTACGGACTCTAACCAGTTGGTAGAACTCTCTGACAGCCACTGTGCCGCCGCCTTGCGCAAATGACGAAGCTTGGCTGCTGTGATGGACTCTCTGCCGTCCCCAAACTGACTACTTCGCGAGCTGCGCCGCGTTTTTACCTCCACAAAATGCAGCCTGCCGTCAACATCTTCAGCAATAAGATCGAGCTCATAGCGCCCCACCCGCTCATTCCGAGCAATAACTTCCCACCCCTGATCCTCCAACATCTCGGCGACGAAATCCTCCCCAAACGCGCCGAGCTGTCTCGTGGTTAGTTCTTCAAAGCTCTGTGTCATAGCCCCGGTCCCCCTGGTTCCCCGTTGAATTGTGCCTTGGCGGTTTACTGCCTAGACTTTTGCCGCCTTGGCGGTTCGGAAACACTCTTGCACAGCGGGCATGACAAAGGCCCTCCGATAAATGCTCAGAGGGCCCTAACTGTGGATAATTTTTCGACTGTGGATAACTGTTAGCAGCTAGCCATAACAAGTGATGACAGGCGACGATAACCTACGGCAGTCGCAAGTCCGGCTTATCCAGTTCCTCGATATTGACATCCTTGAAAGTGATAACGCGCACGTAGCGGACAAACCGAGCCGGGCGATGGACATCCCACACCCACGCATCCGACATCCGCAGCTCGAAATAGACCTCGTTTTCGCTGTTGTGCGGAATCAGCTCCACAGCATTAGCAAGGTAGAACCTGCGCTCCGTCTCAACAACGTACGAAAACTGACTAACGACATCGCGGAACTCCTTGTACAGGGATAGTTCAACGTCGGCCTCGTAGTTTTCTAGATCTTCTGCGCTCACGACCGCGACGGCTCCTTCGAGTGTTTACATGTTGCTCTTTTTGTACATGTTGGTCTATTCGGGGTGCTCAAGATACTCCGCGTGTGCCAAGCGCACATTGCGGTATGACCACCGATGCTCCGGGGTTGCGCCATGGCGTGAAATCGCTTCCATATGCGATGCCGTGCCGTAGCCCTTATGCCCCGTCAGACCATAGTCCGGATACTTCTCCGATAGGTCAACCATAATGCGGTCGCGGGTGACTTTGGCTAAGACACTCGCAGCAGCAATACATCGGCAAGCGGAATCACCACCAATCACGGGCAAATAGGGTGCCGTGAAGCCAGACACTTTGAGTGCGTCGGTAAGCACATAGCCAGGGCGCTTCCCCAAACCGGCTACCGCGCGGCGCATTCCAGTGACATTCGCGTCCTGAATGCCGAATTGGTCGATGTAGGACGCGGGAATCGTCGTCACGCAAAAAGAGGTGGCGAAGCGTTGGATGAGCGGAAAGAGCCGTTCGCGTGCGGCCGGCGTGAGCTTTTTAGAATCGGTGAGCTTATCCAGCTCTGCGATAGGGCGTTCGGGAAGGCAGCAGGCGGCGATGACTATCGGGCCTGCACAGGCGCCACGGCCAGCCTCGTCGACCCCAGCTACAGGCCCAAAGCCACGCTTTGCCAGCGCGACCTCTATCGTGCGCGACTGCTTCAGCCTCCGCAGTTTCGGCGCCGGCGGCGTGAGCAGACTGTGCTGACTAGTTGTGCTGGATGTCCGGATCATCGACGCCACCGATGCGGTTAAACGGCAGGATGATTGCCTGCACCTTGCCGACGACGTTATCCAGCGGCACAGTACCCTGCAGCTCGTCGCCCATGTGATAGCGAGAGTCCGCAGAGTTGGTGCGGTTATCACCCATGACCCACAGATGCCCCTCCGGCACTGTTACCGGCCCGAAGTACGGGCCACCACACTGCTCTGAGCCAAGATTATCCACCACCGGCTTGTCTGCCGGAGTTTTAATGAAATCCTGGTCTGTCATCTTGCCGTCAACCATGATGCCGGGATCTCCTGGGCGACACTGCACAGTCTGCCCACCCGTGGCAATCACACGCTTGACCAACGCATTTTCATCCGGGGCGACAAGGCCAATCCAGGAACCAACCGTCTGCAGCGAGTTCGCCACTGGGTTGGTTGAACGCTGTGACACGTAGTTACTATTCCAGGACTCCGGGCCATTAAAGACGACAACATCGCCGGGCTTGGGATCTGAGAACTGGTAGGAAACCTTATCCACCCAAATGCGGTCACCGGTGCACCCGACACATCCGTTGAGCGTCGGCTGCATCGACTCGGATGGAATCACGTAGACGCGGCCGATAAAGGACTGCACACCGGCACTGATGAGCAGGGCAATCACGATAATGATTGGAATCTCGATGTACCACGGAGTGTGCTTTTCAGGCTCCTCGTCAAGTTTCCGGAAGCCTTTCAAGCCTTCAGTACGGTCTTCTTTTTGGCCGTCAGTCTGTTCGCGAGAATCGTCGTCGGTCATGGGAAAAGACTATACGCGATAGAAAAATCCCCACCGAGCTCAACACTCGATGGGGATTATTTTGCGCCAAAAGACTAGCGGCGCTCCTTGATGCGTGCAGCCTTACCGCGCAGGTTGCGCAGGTAGTACAGCTTCGCACGGCGAACGTCGCCCTTGAAGACAACGCGAATCTCGTCGATGTTCGGGGAGTGCACCGGGAAGGTACGCTCAACAGCGATACCGAAGGATACCTTGCGGACGGTGAAGGTCTCGCGGACGCCGCCGCCCTGACGACGGATAACGACGCCCTTGAAGACCTGAATACGCTCGGTCTTACCCTCGACAATCTTTACGTCGACCTCGACGGTGTCACCAGCGCGGAACTCCGGAATGTCGTCGCGCAGGTATGCTGCATCAACCTTGTCAAGAATGTTCATGGAAACTTATTCCTTTACTTTTTGCATAGACAGAGGACCCTGGCGGCGCTTTCCCACAGAGGGACGCTCGGCCGGTTCATGCCCGAAACAGGTAAAGCTGCCTATAAAGACAACCTGGAAATTATTACACACCCCCTGGTCAGAAACCAAACTCTTCCATGTTCGGCGGGTCTTGCGGGTCTTGTGGGTCCTGGGGGTCTTGCGGTTTAAGAGTATCGGCGTCTTCTCCCCTGCGCGCTTCTTCGACCAGCTTCCGTGATTGCTCTATCAACTCCTGGCGATACTCGTTATATTCTGCCAGTGCCTGCGCCATTCGCAGTCCCCGTTTGTCAAAGGTGTAGCGTCCGTGCCCGGCGAGCGGCCCATCTTCCAGGCTCACCGCCTTTTTGCCCGTGCTTGACGACGTCCACAGTTCCACCCCATCCCGATCACGTGCAACATTCCACAGACCAGCTGTTTTCATGTTGTGGTGCCGGCGGCAGAGGCAGTGGAGGTTCGGCGTTTCTGTTGCCCCGCCCTCCTCTGGGTGCTCTTTGTCGTACGGCTCAATATGGTCAATGTCGCAGAGCTCCGCGGGTACATCACACCCCGGAAAGCGACACGTTCCGTCCCGACCTTTAACGAAGGCTCTCTGACTTTCGGTTGGGGCGTAGCCCTCCGCGGTTTCGTCGGCAAGCATACGAATATGCGTGACCTTATCAATCCACGCCTGCGTAGCTAACTGCGAGATCCAGCCAACGCCGCCAAGCCAGGCGGTGCGGGGACGCTCCTCTGTGGCAGGACAGTATAGGTTGAGTACGATTTTTGCCTCGGCGGTGCCGCGGATGAGGTGTGTCAAAGCTTCGACTCGAGTGCAGCCAGCTGAGCTGGAGATGGACTCGAGGGTGGTTTTGAATTCGAGAGCGCGGGTCTTTTCCAGCTCCATAAAAACTTCCGCGAAGTTGTCGCTCTCTTCAAAACCGATACTCTCTCCTACTATTTCGCGTTCTCCTGCAGGAAGCAGCGGATCGACATCACCCGGAAGGTTTTTGGGGCGAAGCTGAGGTTCAATTTCTTCGATAACCCGTTGCAGGAATTTATGTAGGCTGCGAACTCCCCGGAGTGCCTCGCCATGCTTTCGGGGAATGACAAAGCGGGCAATTTCTTCTTCAACAGCTGCACGCACCTCTGGATCGTGGAGCGGCGCTGTCGCGCGAGCAATGGTGATCAGATGCGCAAAGGGCAAATGAGCTCGAGCTTTAATAAAGGCACCCAGCCGGGGCATACGCGCTAACTGAATGCCGACCTCTACATACTCGAGCGCCTTACCGCGGGAAATACCCAACTCGGGTGCGATTTCAGCAATGTATGCATCCACATCAATCTCAAGCGACTTCGGCGTGCAACCGCAAGCTATACCCAGTTCCAGGCGATTGCGTTGGATACCCGCCACCGCCAACTGGTTCGTGGATGACTCGTGGAAAAACTGCGGCGCTTCAGGCAGCAGAGCCGCTTGGTAAACATCGGACGGTTGTTTGGCCGGACTATCTTTTTCAGACATTGTTCCCCCAAAGCCCCAACCCCGCTCAGTGTCGATAACCAGTGAATACCACTAGCCCAACGCCAAGAAGAGAAGCTCAAGCACTTTGTTCTTGATGCCTCCATTTTAGCACACCCATTCGATTGCGCAACCCCTTTAATAAAACTTTTTCGCTTGTACATTCGAGTGAATTGTTGAGCGTGTTATCAAATGTCACGAGGTGCATCTTCTGGCGAAACTCCGCGCACACTAAGACGGCACGCTACAACCGCTCGCTACAACGTCACGCTGATACAGCACTCCAATAACGACCGCTGCCGACCGTTGCTACAAAGCCCCCCCCCAACTGCTAGATTGTCTCCATGCAGCAGATTCCACGCTTTGACCCCTGGATTGTTCGAGGAACAATCATCGCCCCGTGCGTTCTGGCGATTGCACAGCTTCTGTGGGTAATTGCCATTTCCGACCGACTACCGGAGCAGTTAGCAACGCATTGGAGCGGTAGCGGCACTCCCAACGGTTTCATGCCGCCAATTCAAAGCACATTGATTATGGCCATCATCGTCATCGCATGTGCGCAGATCGGTTGGCTCGGTGCAAAGACCAGCACGCCGCTTGTCGTGCGCAAGCCAATTGCAATAACCAACCTCGCCCTCTGCGGCTTCTTAATCGGCATTGAATTCGCGATTATCATCCCGCAGATCGGCACGACGGACCCTACGACCGCCCGAATCGGCTGGATCTATGCAATAGCCGGCGTCATCATCGGCCTAGTAGCGGCCCTGCTCGTGACGCGCCGCCTCAAGGACTACTCCTCGCTTACCGACGCCACGGTCACCGAGCCGACATCGCCACAGTTGCCCCATCGAGAAGGAGCCCCGACTCCCATCGATGTCAGTGTGGCCATCTCTAAGGGGGTCAAGGTCACCCTCGCAGTCTGGTGCGTGGTGTCTGTAGCGCTCGCAGTGTTCCTGCCAAGCCTCGGCATTGTTTTTCTGCTGTGCACGCCGCTATTCCTCATCGCATATGAAACCGGCATGACACTAGACACGGACCCGAAGACAGATTCCATTACCGTTTTTAACGGCTGTGGACCGCTGAAGATGAAACACCCCATTGAGCTTCGAACCATCAAATATGCGAAGCCGGCCACTTATAACTGGGCCGACGGTGGCGGTATTGGGCTTCGACTTGGCAATGATGGCCGCATCACCGTGGCGGCACGGTCAGGCGAGGCAGTCAAGATTGAGACCTCGGGGTCCGATTACACCATCGTCGTACCGGATGGAATGGCTGCGGCTGTCGCGGGTGAGATCAACAGCCGCATCGACGCTATGCGCCAATAGGCTATGCGCTAATAAATCAAGCGCTAACAGATCAGGAGCTAAAAGCCTGCCCTGCGCAGCGCGTCAGCCATGGAACCGCCGCCTCCACCGCGGTTGGCTCCACCGCGCTTCTTATTCTGGGAACCACGCTTTCGGCCGCCTCCACGGCCTTCTCCGCGACCGCCGTCACGCTTTGGCTTGGCATCCGAGGCGTCGTCGTCAAGCCTGAGCGATAGACCGATGCGGTTGCGTTCGACGTCAACGTCGAGAACCTTCACCTTGACCA
Source organism: Corynebacterium jeikeium (assembly GCA_003955985.1). Taxonomy (NCBI): domain Bacteria; kingdom Bacillati; phylum Actinomycetota; class Actinomycetes; order Mycobacteriales; family Corynebacteriaceae; genus Corynebacterium; species Corynebacterium jeikeium. The sequence continues at coordinate 1,117,839 of CP033784.1, read as the reverse complement.
CCTCGCCCGAGCGGACGACCTCGTGCGGGTCGGAGACGAAACCGCGGGCCATGTTGGAGACGTGGACGAGGCCGTCCTGGTGGACTCCGACGTCGACGAAGGCGCCGAAGGCCGCGACGTTGGTGACGGTGCCCTCGAGAATCATGCCGGGCTGAAGATCGGAGACCTTCTCCACGCCTTCCTTGAAGGTGGCGGTGACGAACTCGGGACGCGGATCGCGGCCGGGCTTGTCCAGCTCGGTCAAGATGTCCTGGACGGTGGGCAGGCCGATACCTGCGGACTCGTCGACGAAGTCTGCAGCACGCACCTTGGACAGGACACGGGAGTTGCCGATGAGCTCCTGGACACTAACGCCGGTCGAAGCGGCGATGGCATCGACGACGCGGTAGGACTCCGGGTGCACGGCGGAGGCATCCAGCGGGTTGTTAGCGCCGTGGATGCGAAGGAAGCCGGCGCACTGCTCGAAGGCCTTCGGGCCAAGACGCGGAACCTTCAGCAGCTCCTTGCGGGAGGTGAAAGCGCCGTTTTCGTCTCGGTAAGCGACGATGTTGTCCGCAACAGTCGAGGACACGCCAGCAACGCGACCGAGCAGCGGCGCAGAGGCGGTGTTGACCTCCACGCCGACAGCGTTGACGGCATCCTCGACCACGGCATCGAGAGAGTGCTCGAGCTTGGTCTGGGAAACGTCGTGCTGGTACTGGCCGACACCGATGGACTTCGGATCGATTTTGACGAGCTCAGCAAGCGGGTCCTGCAGGCGGCGGGCAATCGATACGGCACCGCGGAGAGATACATCCATGTCCGGGAACTCAGCTGCTGCCAGGGACGATGCGGAGTAGACGGAAGCACCGGCCTCAGAAACCACCACAGGGGTCGGCTTCTTGCCACCGGCCTGAGCTATCAGGTCAGCGATTTCGCGGGCCAGGGTTTCGGTCTCGCGGGAAGCGGTGCCGTTGCCGATGGCCATGAGCTCCACGCGGTGCGTGGCGCAGAGAGTGGCCAGTTGCTCCTTGGCGCCGGACCAGTCATTGCGCGGCTGGTGCGGGTAGACGATGGCAGTGTCGAGCACCTTGCCAGTGGAGTCGACAACGGCGCACTTAACACCATTGCGGTATCCCGGGTCCAGGCCGAGAGTGGCGCGCTGGCCAGCCGGTGCGGCCAGCAGCAGGTCACGCAGGTTACGGGCGAAGACATCCACGGCTTCGGCCTCGGCGCGCTCCTTCAGTCGAGTGCGGGCATCGAGGGCAGCGGACACCTCCAACTTGGTGCGCCAACCGAAACGAACGGCCTGGTCAATCCACTTGGAGGTACCGCCGTCGGGAAGCTCAAAGGCCTCACGGATCATGTGCTCGTAGGTCTCATCCTCACCCGCATCGATGTTGAGCGTCAGGATGCCCTCGGCCTCACCGCGCAGCACGGCCAACACGCGGTGGCTAGGCATGGTGTCCAGAGGTTCGTTGTGCTCGAAGTAGTCACGGTACTTCGCACCCGCAGTCTCCTTGCCCTCCACCACGGCAGCGGCGGCGGAACCGGAGGACCACACCTGCTCACGGACAGAGCCAACCAAATCAGCATCGGTAGCGAAGCGATCGACCAAGATGGCACGGGCACCGGTCAGAGCGTCCTTCGCATCCTTACCAGCTGCCTCGCCGTACTTAGTGGCCAGAGTCTCGGGGTCCGCGGCTGGGTCGGCCAGCAGCTCCTCCACCAGCGGTTCGTACCCGGCCTCACGTGCAATATCGGCCTTGGTCTTGCGCTTCTTCTTGTACGGCAGGTAGAGATCCTCCAACCGCGCCTTAGTGTCGCAGGCGAGGATGGCGGCCTTGAGATCGTCGTTAAGCTTTCCCTGCTCTTCAATGGCGGCGAGAATCGTTTGCTTGCGCTCTTCTAGTTCGCGCAGGTAAACGACGCGTTCCTCGATGAAACGCAGCTGTGTGTCATCGAGCCCGCCGGTTACTTCCTTGCGATAGCGGGCGATGAAAGGCACGGTGTTGCCTTCGTCGAGAAGCTTGATAGCGGCGGCGACGGCACTTTCGGCAACGTCCGCACCAGTGGCGGCGAGTTCTCGGGCAATTACTGATGAAATCACCCGGGCAACTTTACTATCGTGGAAGTACCAATTGGCGAACGCCCCACAGAAGGCTCGCAGTAAACACCGGAAAAGGAGCCCCATGAAGCAGAAACTCTGTGCCGAATACCTGCGCATTTCCGATGAGGAGGCAGCGCGGTTAGTTGAGGTCGCAGCACCTGCGGCGACCAGCGACGGCGGCACGGCGGGGCTTGTTACCGACGGCGCGGAGAAGATTATCCTGCAGCACTTCGTCGACGTTCCGGACGAAGATGCCCTGGACATCGACACGGACTGGGAGTCCCTGCTGCGCACGTTGACCGGCAATCCCATCGACGGCCAGGCACTCGGCGACCCGCTGGCGGAGGCCATCCTCGGCGCCGACCGCGTCTGCCGCAAGCCGCTGTCTGCAGTCATCCGCGCCGATCGCGTCGGCGACGTGCACCAGACGCTGGCAAGCATCGATCTTGCCGCCCGCATCACGGACAATGGTTCGCTTATCGACGAAGCCACTGCGACACAGCGGTACCGCGAACTCGTGGCCTTCTACGAGGAGACTAAGGCAGCGCGTAGCGCCGTGCTCGTGGCCATCTCCTAAGAACTAGCAGCGCAACTGCTAAGCCGATAACTCCGGCGATGAGGCCGCCGATAACATCGGTGAGCCAGTGTGCCCCGACCCACACGCGCGACAGTGCCACAGCGCCGATAAGCGCGATGATGGCCAAGTCGAGCAACTTGCGGGCTGTACGGCGCAATACGGGGATGGCAAGCTGCATCGCGGCCATACCGCTGGAAGTAACCGCTGCCACATGTGCAGAAGGAAACGCCGCATCGTGCAGGTTGACCAGTGAGAACTCCTCACCCGGTCGGTCGCGGCCCAAAAACCACTTCATGGCATAAGTCACCGCAATCGACGAACCGAATGACGCCGGCAGTAGCAACGCCCACGCACGGAAGCGGAACCACAGGAGTGCCGCAGCAACAAGCGTGACCGGCGCGATGTAAATCGGCCGGATAATCTCGCTCAAAGCCAGCATCACACTATCGACGCGGCCATCCCGCGCCCCATGCAGGTCACTGACCCAGCCCGCAAACGACTGATCCACGCTCCCCGCCAGCTGCGTCTGAGTGAACCACGCCAGTGCACCTAGGACAGCTAACCAACCAATGACATGCCGGGGTCGCGCAATTCGAACACGTGCCACTAGCAGTTCTCCTCGGTTACTTCCCCAATGACTCCTTGGATTATTTCCCGGTCACGGGCGCTGAGGTCGACGTCGGCAAGCAAATCGGGACGACGTTCGGCCGTGCGGATTAGTGACTGGTCGCGCCGCCAACGGTCCACCAGCGCGTGATTGCCGCTGAGGAGAACGTCCGGCACGGCCAGTCCACGCCACTCGCGCGGCTTGGTGTAGGACGGCCCTTCGAGCAGACCGTCAGAGAAAGAGTCCTCCTCGTGGCTTTTTCGATTGCCCAACACACCCGGGATCAACCTCACGACGGACTCCGCAATCACCAGTACCGCCACTTCCCCGCCGATCAGCACATAATCCCCAATAGATACCTCACGCACGCGGTAACGATTAGCGGCATCATCAATAACTCGCTGGTCAATGCCCTCGTAGCGCCCGCACGCGAACACAATGTGCTCCTCGTGTGAGAACTCCTGCGCCATCTGCTGCGTAAACGGCTCGCCCGCCGGGGTCGGGACGATCAGCAGGGGCTTCGCTGAATCTTCTTCGCTTAACGACGGCACTTCCGCTGCAGCATAGGAAGATTCCTCGGCCAAACCCAATTTCTGATCATGGCGGACATTGTCCAAATGTGGCACCGCGGACGTGAGCGACTGCTCCGCTTTCAGCGCCGCTACCTCGTCGAGGGCGGGACCCCAGACATCCGGCTTCATAACCATGCCGGGGCCACCGCCGTAGGGCGAGTCATCCACAGCCTGGTGTACACCTGGCGCCCAGTCGCGCAGGTTGTGTACGCCGACACTCAAAATGCCCTGCTCAATTGCCTTGCCCAGCAGCGCATGACGCAGTGGCTCGAGGTACTCCGGGAAGATTGTGACTACATCGAGACGTAAGCTCACAGCTCCAACAGTCCTTCCGGCGGGGTGATGGTGACAGTAGAATTCTCAAGGTCAACTTCCGGAACGATGTCCTCTACCAGAGGGATGAGTACCTCCCGGGCCCCGTCGTCAAGCGTGACTTCAAGGAGACGATGAGCGGGCGCGCGGACGATAGAAGTGACCTCGCCTATATCGGTGCCGTTATGGACTACGCGCAGGCCTTCAAGTTCAAAGTCATAAAAGTCCCCGTCTTCGAAGACGGGCTCGGCATAAAACTGCATGCCCCGATGGCGCTCGGCCTCATTGCGGCCCGGAATCTCCTCGAAGCGAACCAGCAAACGCCCCTGGTGCGGGCGTGCCGTTTTCACAGTCAGCTGTTCCTCACGGCCGGCCTGTACACCCAACAGCGTGGTCCCGACTGCGAAACGCCCTTCCGGGTCATCCGTTGTCGCATCGACGACGACTTCCCCGCGCACACCGTGGGGCTTGATCACTCGGCCAATAAGCACCATGTCAGCTACCGACACGCGCACACTCCCTCTCTTATAAAGGCTCTGTAAAACACCCCGCGTAAAGCAAAAAGGCGCCACCCAACACTTCGTCTTGAAGTATAAGGTAGCGCCCGGATTAGCTAAGCGGCGTACTCAGCGTCCTTATTACTCGGCGTCCTCGGAAGCCTCGGACTCAGCAGCCTCAGCCTCGGCAGCCTTTGCGGCCTCCTCAGCTTCCTTAGCAGCCTTAGCTGCTTCCTTGGCCTCGCGGCGCTTAGCGGTGATGGCCTCAGCGGACGGGCCATTGTTGGCCTCTTCCAGAGCCTTGTTGAACAGCTCGAGCTTGGTCGGCTTCGGCTCAGCAACCTTCAGAGTGCCCTCTGCACCCTCGAGGCCCTTGAACTTCTGCCAGTCGCCGGTGACCTTCAGCAGAGCCAGAACCGGCTCGGTCGGCTGTGCACCGACGCCCAGCCAGTACTGAACGCGCTCGGAGTCAATCTTGATGATCGACGGCTCTTCCTTCGGCTGGTAGATGCCCAGGTTCTCAATGACCGCACCGTTGCGACGGGTACGAGCATCAGCAACGACAACGCGGTACTGAGCGGTACGAATCTTACCCAGGCGCTGCAGCTTAATCTTGACTGCCATGAGGAGTTCCTCTTTCTTCTATGTCACTGGACAATACTTATGCATCCGAGCTCACGAGTAATTACTAACGAAGTGCCTCGGACCGGTTTTGCCCTTGGGATATTTACACTGCGCGTGACCACCGGGCGGCCGTGGCCGGATCCGATGAATTCGCAGTCGTGCCTCAGTTGAGGATTCTCATTGAGACAACTCGAGGTATGTTACCAGCAGTTTTTGGAAATTAACAAAACTGCGCACTCGAAACGCTGCATACCCACTAAAGCTGAACGTCGTTGACAGTGCGGTAACGTAACATTCTATGAAAACCACCGGCACCCAATATAGGTATGACTTGGACGGACTACGGGGCATTTCGATTGCCCTCGTAGTCCTTTTCCACGTTTACGTCGGCCGCGTTTCCGGTGGTGTGGACGTATTCCTCTTGCTCTCCGGGTTTTTCTTCTTCGGCGCGCAGTACCGCAATGCCATCAATCCCCGGCAGTCCATCAATCCATGGTGGAGCATCTGGCGCACGCTGCGTCGCCTAATCCCGACACTGGTGCTGGTCCTCTTCGCGACAACCCTGTTTGTCATTTACTTCATTCCATCGCTTCGCACCATCGACATTGCCCAGCAACTCCGCGCCAGCCTGCTCTACTACCAAAATTATGAACTGGCACTCCAGGGCTCGGACTACGCTGCCGCAGAGAGCGAAACTTCCCCACTGCAGCACCTGTGGTCAATGTCGGTACAGGGCCAGTTTTATCTCGGCTCCATTTTGCTCATCTCCCTACTCGCCTGGATGACGCGCTCACCCCAGATTGTCGGCGCGGTTACCTCACCGGTGGAGGCGAAGCGCACCGACGCTACCGGCGGTAAACTCCGCCGAATCCTCACCCCTTTGCTGGCAGTTATCACTCTCGGCTCGCTTGCCTATGCCTTCTATATGCACTCCGAAAACCAGGGCTGGAACTACTACTCCACTGTCAGCCGCCTCTGGGAGCTCTGCCTCGGCGCACTACTCGGACTGATTCTTGTCCGGGGCTCCATCCCCATGCCCAAGCCACTTCGAGTGCTGTTAGCCAGCATCGGCCTCGCACTGGTAGTCTCCACCGGTTTCATCTTCGACGGCGCCGCACAGTTCCCAGGCCCTTGGACCCTATGGCCCCTCGGTGGTGCTGCGCTGATTATTATCGCCGGCCCTGAGGCGGGCTGGATCTCCAAGTTCCTGGCCAGCCGCCCAATGCGCGAAGTAGGCCAGAGCGCCTACGCGCTCTACCTGTGGCACTGGCCTCTTCTCATCCTGGCCATAAACTACCTCAACCGCGATACTCCGGGGCTGAAGCTTGGCACCGCAGTGATCGTCGTTTCCTTTATTTTGGCCAAACTCACCAACAAGTATGTCGAGCTGCCGCTGGCTCAATCGACTCGCCGACCGACCCGGACTCAGCCCGTCGTCGGCGATGCAATCCACGCAATGAAGCATCGTCGCCCGGCTCGTCGTCTAGCGGTAGTCGGCACTGTTGTCGTCATTGCGTTGGTCGGCATGTCCAGCCTTGTCAACGTGCAACAGGTGCGCGTCGATCGCGCCTCCGCCACCAGCCTAGATCCAGAGGTCTATCCAGGTGCACTCGCGCTTACCGACGGGTACGAGGTCCCCAAGGCAGCCACAAAGCCGAATTCCGATTTCATCACGGACCTTTGGCCGGAACCTGCCCTCGATGGCTGCCTTGCGACAGGCGGTGAGGACGTCGGATACTTCCCGCCGAATCGCCGTTGGCGCGATGAGACCCAGCCGTGTGTCTACGGTGATCCAGATGCTAGTGACTCGATTGTCATCGTCGGCGGCTCGCACATGGAACATTGGTTTGCCCCGATTGATGCCTACGGCAAAAACAACGGGTACCGAGTGGTGGTTCTTCTCCGACAAGGCTGTCCAGCGACCTTAGAACCGATCCACGGAGTCGGCGATATCTGCGTGGCCTGGACTTTCGAGGCTCTGCAGAAAATTGACGAGATTCAGCCAGAGATGGTTTTCACCACTTCAACCAGACCCCTGTTCCAGGCGGACCCACCGCAGCCCGGCGACTACACACCGGATGGTTACGTTTCGTTTTTCGCTGCTCTGCAAGAACGCGGAATTGATTTCTTCGCCATCCGCGATAACCCATGGGCGCTACGGGAGGACTTGGACCAATTCTCCCCCAGTGTATGCGAAGAAGCGGAAGAAGACTGCACTATCCACCGCAAAACTGCCCTAAATGCAGAAAATCCCGCTGAGGAGATTCTTGCGAACTTCCCCAACGGGCACAGTCTAGATTTCTCCGACATCTTCTGCGGTCCGACCACCTGCCGTAAAGTTATTGGCAATATCTACGTCTACCGCGACAGCAATCACATCACCGATGAACTAGCGGCCACTTTCAGTCCTGAAATGGACCGCCAGATTCAGAAGGCTCTGCGGGACTAGCTACTTCTAGTCCCCGCTACTTCTTGCCCTGTCCGAAGTCGAGATTGTTGAGGTCAAAGTCCTCCATACCTTCTGGCAGCTGATTACCCATCTGCTTCTGCAGCTTCTGCAGTTCAGCCATGCTAGGCATACCCGGAATGCCCTGCATACCTGGCATTCCAGGCATACCGGGCATTCCGCCACCGCGCATTGCCTTCGGCGGCGTTGGACCACGGTTAGCGCCCTTGCGCTTATTCTTGCCCTTGCCCTTTCGACCACGCTTGGCCTTGCGGTTCGATGGGCGACCACCGCCCATACCAAATCGGCCGGCCATCTGCGCCATCATCTTCCGCGCCTCATTGAAACGCTCGATGAGCTGGTTAACCTCTGAAACGGACACACCGGAACCGTTGGCGATACGACGACGTCGTGAAGCATTCAGAATCTTCGGATTCTCGCGCTCTTCCGGAGTCATACCGCGGATAATCGCCTCGATGCGGTCAAGCTGCTTTTCGTCGACCATCTCGGCGGCCTTGGACATTTCCGCGCCGCCGGGGAGCATCTTGAGGATGTTGCCGATTGGGCCCATCTTGCGGACCATCATCATCTGCTCGAGGAAGTCCTCAAGAGTCAGTTCGCCGGAACCAATCTTCTGGGCGGACTTGGCAGCCTGCTCATGATCGATTTCCTTGGAAGCGACCTCAACCAACGTCTTTAGGTCACCCATCCCCAGGATGCGGCTGGCCATACGGTCTGGGTGGAAGACGTCAAAGTCCTCCAACTTCTCGCCCGTGGAGGCGAACAGAATCGGCTTACCGGTGACCTCACGGATAGACAGTGCAGCGCCACCGCGCGCGTCGCCATCGAGCTTGGTCAGTACAACGCCGGTGAAGTCAACGCCGTCTCGGAAGGCCTTGGCGGTCTCTACCGCGTCCTGACCAATCATGGAGTCGATGACAAACAGAACTTCATGCGGGTTGATGGCATCGCGAATGTCGCGGGCCTGCTTCATCAGAACCTCATCGATACCCAGGCGACCTGCGGTATCGATAATCACCACATCGTGGCGATGCTGGCGAGCATAAGCGAGGCCACGGAACGCGGCGTCAACTGGATTGTCCTCGCTGGTGCCCATTTCATGGGTGGAATCGAGGCTGGTGCCCGGGAACGGTGCGAAGCACGGCACGCCTGCACGCTCAGCGACAATTTCCAGCTGCTGCACCGCGCCCGGACGCTGCAGGTCACAGGCGACGAGGACCGGGGTGTGCCCCTGATCCGTGAGGTACCTGGCCAATTTACCGGCCAAGGTGGTCTTACCAGCGCCCTGCAGACCGGCCAGCATGATAACCGTTGGTGGCTGCTTCGACATATTCAGCCGTCGAGTCTCGCCACCGAGGATGTTAATCAGTTCCTCATTGACGACCTCAATAATCTGGTTTGCCGGGTTGACAGTCTGGCTGCCAATAATTTCGTTAGCGCGTTCCTTGATGCGCTTGATGAAGGTACGGACAACCTCGAGGGAGACATCGGCTTCCAGAAGAGCCAGCCGAATCTCGCGGGCGGTGGCGTTAATATCCGCCTCAGTCAGGCGGCCCTTCCCGCCCAGCCCCCGCAGGGCACCCGTCAAACGATCGGAAAGAGACTCAAACAAGTTTCCAGCTCCCCTTTTGCCTTGTTTTTTCTTAACTGTTCTACCGTACCCGCTGGATACTCCATTTGGCACATATCTACAGCTTCGCCTATCGACAACGATTGCAGCCCACCCACCCTAAATGCCCCGATTCGGGTGTAACCAATAGGAAGTAAGAAATAGCAATAGGATGAAGCTCTTTTGTACTCAAGGACGTTAGATTACTGTTCGTTATTTTAACGTGACAATTAAACGAGCCTCCAGATATGAATGCCCTACTGCATAAAGAACGTTTATCCAACCCAGTTACCACCAGCTAGGTAACAGAAAGATAACGCCAGTGGCTAGCTTTTACTAAGGCCACCCTTAGTAAGAACCTCCCCCGGAATGGTGTAAGCCAAATAGCAAACCGGCGGCATTGCAGCAGGTCAAAGCACGCCACTGCGCACCTGATGTTATTCCTATAACTACCTCCAATACCGTTCATATATCAACCAGTTTATGGTTAATCATGAACCTAGTTAACCGCAGTTGGCCTGGTTTTATTTTCCGCCGTGCACGATGAGGGATGAACGGCGAAATCATATTCATTGGTCTCTGACCGTTTGACTCCTTGAGAGGTTTTCATGAAGAAGTTCACCACGGCTATCGCCGCCGCTGCCTTCTCCGCCAGCATGATTGCAAGCGCAGGCACCGCTACTGCACAGATTCCGGACTCAATGCCGACCGAGTGCCCCGCCGGCCAGCACTTTGAGAACGTCGGAGGCACTTTCCAGTGCGTCGCAGACCAGCCTGAGCAGGATTCCACTGACGGAATTCCGGCCCCAATGCCGGACAAGTGCCCAGACGGCCAGCACTTTGAGAACGTCGGCGGAACCTTCCAGTGCGTCGCGGACCAGGAAGCTCCTAAGCCCGAAACACCGGGCGACAATGAGTCCCAGCCGGGCGACCCCGGAAACCCAGGCATTTCTGATAAGCAGTGCCCGGAGGGCGAGCACTTCGACATGAGCAAGCCAGTTCCAGGCAACCCGAATGTCTTCGGTGTCTGCGTCAAGGACGAGGCGAAGCCGGACACTGACAAGCCAGGCACGGACAAGCCGGACACCGAGAAGCCAGGCACGGACAAGCCGGACACCGAGAAGCCAGGCAAGGACGGCAAGGACGGTAAGGACGGTAAGCCAGGCAAGGACGGTAAGCCGGGCAAGGATAGCAAGGACGGTAAGCCAGGCAAGGACGGTAAGCCGGGCAAGGACGGCAAGGATGTCAAGGTAAACGTTGACATCAAGATCTCTGCTGAGTGCAAGAACGAAAACAAGTGCACGAAGGAAGAGAAGAAGGCCAAGGAAAAGGCCGAGAAGAAGGCTTCCGAGTCCAAGAAGACGACCTCTTCCGAGAATGTAAAGAAGGTTTCGGACTCCAAGAAGTCTGAGCAGAATACCTCGGAGTCCAAGAAGGCTTCTTCGACTCAGAGCACTGGCCTGGCAGCCACCGGCGTTGACGCCACCACCCTGGGCGGAGCCGCTCTGGTTCTCCTTGTCGGCGGTGTCGCCGCTACCCGCATCGCCCGCAAGAACCGCTAAGAAGCTTGGGGTTCTACCCCGGTAACGAAACATAAAATGCTCCTGATGCCTATTTAGCATCGGGAGCATTTTTGTGCGCCATACCTCCGAAAAGTCATAGCTCCTATAGCCCGAAGCATAAAACCTCACAGGCACCGATTTTTTACCGAACCTCTACGCCCCATCCACCTTTCACCACCCGACACAATCAGGTACCACGCTTCGCTAGCGAAGACAGAAAAGCCCCCTACCGAGTCGACAGTGACTGGTTCTATAAACGCCCTACCCACAACGGGTGTACACACTCAGCGTTGTAAATATAAGTTCCCACTTCCCCTTACTGGGGTTTGGACAAGTCAACAATTTCTCTTTACCCCCCCCCTTCCCAAACCCATACCACCAAAGACTGTAATTAGTTATTAGAATCAAAAGTGTGAACAGTGTTCCCCCTTAAGTCCTTTGATTGCAGGGCTTTCCTATAGACATTGTGAGGTTTCCAAATGAAGAAGCTCTCTTCGACCATGGTGGCCGCTGCCGCTTCAGCCGGCATGCTCATCGGCGTTGGCGCCGCCACCGCACAGATTCCTGACCCCGCCCCGTCGGAATGCCCCGCCGGTCAACATTTTGAAAATGTTGGCGGTACTTTCCAGTGTGTAGATGACGCTGCAAATCCGGATCCAGGAGGTTCATCGAACGATGGCATTCCACCGGGCGTTGAGGACACCCAGACCTGTCCCGACGGTTCCCCGCGTGACATGAGTAAGATTGACCCGGCAACCGGGGCTTACGGTGCTTGTGGCACTTCAGATGATTCCGGCCCAACTCCGGAGCCTGATGAAGATGCCCCAGAAAATGACGGAATTCCGCCGGGAGTTGATGACACCGCAACGTGCCCCGACGGTTCCCCGCGTGATATGAGCAAGATCGACCCGGCAACCGGAGTCTACGGCTACTGTCCGACCTCCGATGACGAAACTCCGGGCGACGATGAGAACCCAGGCGATGACGCTCCGGGCGACGATGAAAACCCAGGTGACGAACAGCCCGGGGAGGACGAGAATCCTGGGGAGGAAAATCCAGGCGACAAGCCCGACACCCCTAAGAATGACGGTAAGCAAACCGGGACCAAGAACACTGGGCTAGCAGTCACTGGTGTTCAGGCGACTGCCCTCGGCGGTGCCGCTCTTGCACTCTTGGTCGGTGGCGTGGCAGCTACCCGCCTCGCACGCAAGAATTCTAAGGATTCCTAGCACAACTCTCCGCTAGATTCCTAGCACCTCAACATTAAAGGCCCCGGAGCCCCGCGTATCCTCTACAGAAATCTACGCGGTGGCTCCGAGGCCTTTATTTTTGCCGGGGGCAACGGGCGACGCTGTACTCACCAATCGATGGAAAATTCACTCATCGATGTTAGTTACTATTTGCGGCCGCCGAGCAGTGCGTCTACGAAGCTCTCCGGCTCAAACGGCGCCAGGTGGTCAGCACCTTCACCAAGGCCAACCAACTTCACCGGCACACCGAGCTCGTTTTGCACCTGGAATACAATGCCGCCCTTCGCGGTACCGTCCAGCTTGGTCAGGGCAACGCCGGTGATGTCTACTACATCCCGGAACGTACGAGCTTGCAGTAGACCATTTTGGCCAACCGTCGCGTCCAAAACCAGGATGACTTCGTCAACCTGAGCCTTCTTCTCCACCACGCGCTTAATCTTGTCCAGTTGGTCCATCAGACCGACCTTGGTGTGCAGGCGGCCGGCGGTGTCGATGAGCACCACATCAGCGCCGGACTCGATACCGTGAGCAACTGCCTCAAATGCAATAGAAGCAGGATCGGCGCCTTCAGCGCCGCGAACGGTCTCCGCGCCAACGCGTCGCCCCCAGGTCTCCAGCTGGTCGGCTGCAGCAGCACGGAAGGTATCCGCTGCGCCGAGAACAACACGGTGGCCACCGGCGACCAGTACACGAGCCAGCTTGCCCGTCGTCGTGGTCTTACCTGTGCCGTTGACACCGACTACCAGAATCACTGCGGGCTTGCCCTCGTGCGGAAGTGCGCGGATGGAGCGGTCCATCTCAGGCTTGCACTCCTCAATCAACACCTCACGCAGCAGGGCGCGCACTTGCTCTTCCGTGCTCACCTTCTGGCTGGCAATACGCTCGCGCAGCTTATCGACGACACGCTGCGTCGCAGCCGCACCGAGGTCAGCCATAACCAGGATGTCTTCAACCTCTTCCCACGCGTCCTCATCAAGGTCACCCGCGCCCAAGATGCCGAGCACAGACTGGCCAATTGCATTCTGCGACCGTGACAGACGACCGCGCAGGCGGCCCAGACGTCCCTCAGCCGGGTCGATGGAGTCAATCTGCTGTTCTGCTTCTGGCTCTGGCGTCGGCTCCGGCGCAGCTTCCGGCTCCGGCTCTGGCGTCGGTTCTGGTTCGGGAGTCGGCTCCGGCTCCAGCTCCGGTTCAGGAGCAGGAACTACCTCTACCTCAGGCTCTGCTTCGGGCTCTGGTTGTGGTTCCGGCTCGGGCTCTGATTCCTCTTCCCCGGCCGTTGGCAAATCGATTGGGATTTCCCGCATTACGCGGTCATAATCCCCCTCCATTTCGGTGGGGTTATCCGGAATAACCAGTCGACCTTCTGGTTTCAGCAGTGAACCGTCCGGCTGATCGGCAGGTATATCAGCCTGCTTTTCCTCTGGCTCCGGGGCCTGCTTTTCAATCGGCTTTTCCGCCGGTTTCGGCATCGGTTTTTCAACCGGCTGCTTCTCGCGGGTATCAGTCCCACCACCGGCCGGAGCGAAGTTAAAACCACTAGTGGCCTGGTAATTTCCAGACTTCTCCTGCTGGGTGAGTTCCTTAGTATCTTCCTTCGCAAAGGAAATGCGCTGGTTCTTCCTGCGGACATAGCCCACAACAAAGAGCAGCGCGATAATAACGACAATCGCGACGACAAGGAGTATCCACTGAGTTGGAGTCATAACTCTCATTATGCAGTATCAACGACTCTTCCTCACTTACTCCGCGCTTACTCCGCTCCTGTCGACGGAGTTGCGGATGCCGGTGACATTCGCTGCGAGATTACTCGAGTCACACCATCGCCCCGCATGGTCACGCCGTAGAGCACATTCGCAACGTCCATTGTTGGCTTCTGGTGCGTAATGACAATCAGCTGACTGGTCGCGCGGAGTTCCTCGAGCAGCGCAATAAGGCGACGCAGGTTAACGTCGTCAAGCGCGGCTTCCACCTCGTCGAGTACGTAAAAGGGACTCGGGCGCGCGCGGAAAATAGCGACGAGCATTGCCAGCGCCGTCAGCGACTTCTCGCCGCCGGAGAGCAACGACAGCCGCTTAACCTTTTTGCCCGGCGGGCGGGCTTCAACCTCGATACCTGTCGTGAGCAGGTTGTCCGGCTCGGTGAGAACCAGTCGTCCGTCGCCGCCCGGGAAAAGCGTTTGAAAGACTGCGGGGAATTCTGCCTCGACATCGTTCCACGCGTCTGTGAAGAGCTGCAGGATCGTGGCATCGACTTCATCGACAACATCGGTGAGGTCCTGGCGGGCCTTGAGGACATCATCGAGCTGCGTGGATAGGAAAGAGTAGCGCTCCTCCATCGCCTTATACTCCTCCAGCGCCAACGGGTTGACGCGGCCGAGCACACGCAGATCCTTCTCCGCCTGTTTGAGCTGCTTCGTCACGGCTGCGCGGTCGAAGTTCTCATCAGGAGCAAAGTCCGCGAGCAGGTCATCGACAGACAGCCCCAACTGGTCGACGATGCGCTCTGCAGCCTCGGTCACGCGGACCTGCGCCTGCGCACGGGCGATGTCGCCCTGGTGCGCGGAATCCGTTAGCTGTGCCAGCTCACGTTGCGCCGCATTTGCCTCCGTCCGGGCCGCTGATAGTGCCTGCGACACTGTCTTCTTCTGCGCCTCGGCATCGTCGCGATCGGCCTCTGCCCGCGCCAACGACACGTTGACCTTCGCATGCAAATCCTCAGCCAGCTCCGCGACAACTTCTGCCAATTCGCGCTGGGCAACCTTCGCCATCTGCGCCTGCTCATGGCGGGCCTTCGCTACGCGCTCCGATGCAGCCTGGCGACGGAGCCGCTCGGCCTTGCCTCGTACACTCGACAGTCGCTCCTCTGCCGTACGCAGCGACAGACGCGCCTCTGTTTCCATGGCGCGCACAGCCGTCAGCGCCTCCGAGGCACGGTCACGTTCGCTTGTCGACGGTTCCCCCTCCTCGGGGTCACGGTCAACGCGAGCTAAGCGGTCTGCGACCACCGCCAACTCCTTCTGGAGCTTCGTTACTCGGTCCGCGGCTTCGGCTCCGCGCTGCTCAGCGCGTTCGGCATCATGCACCACGCCGGACAGCTGCGCTGTGGCCCGAGTTCGGGCATCCGTGAGGACCTTCATACGACTCTGGTGTTCACGCAGCGCAGCACGGGCGGCCGCCGCGTCCGTGCGGCGGTCCTCTTCTTCGGCCTGTGCACCGGAGAGCACACCACCGAGGTCACTCAAACGCACCTGTGCTTCTGCTAGTTCTTCGCGAGTCTTAGCAATGTCGGCGGCGATTTCCACACCTGATGCAGTGCCACCAGCACCGCCAGCTACCCAACCAGAGCCACGCAGCACACCATCGCGGTCAACAACGCGCAGTCGAGTATCCTGGGTCACCAGCTCACGGGCGACGTGCTCGTCGTCGCAGGCCACGACGTCAACGAGCAGAGAGGTCAACGAACCCGAAAGCTCCGCGGGCACTGTCACATGATCGAGCAGCCAGGATGCCTGTGCGGGCAGAGTGATGTCCAAGCGCCAAGAGTCGGATGCATCCGCAGAATTGATAACAACGGCACTGCCCTTGTCCGTGGCCACAAGCTCGTCGATAAGCGAATCTCCACTGCCCTCGCTGACCAGTGCTTCGGCGGCCGCGCCGAGGGCGGCAGTGAGCGCTTTTTCCCAGCCAGCGTCGACATCGATGACTTCAGAGAGAACGCCGAGTTCGTGTTTTTCACGTAGCCACGCGGTGCCGTCGTTGGCAGCGGCGGTGCGGGCGGTCTCCAGAGCTTCGATGCGGGCGGACAGACCTGAGACACTGCGTTCGAGGTCGCGCTCGTCAGCGCGGAGTTCTTTCAACCGTGTAGAGGCCAGCTCTGCTTCTCGGTTGGCCTGTTCATAAGCACTCTGCAGCTCGGGACCTTCGAATTCTGCCTCGGCTAGCTCCTGCGCGGCGTTTTCCACGGCTTCGGTGGCATCGGCACGGCGTTCGTCGGCCTCATTGGTTTGCTCGGCAAGGCGTGCAGCTTCGGCTTCGGCGGCTTCCAAGCGGGTGCGCAGAGATTCTTCTGCGGAAATGAGACGAACCACGCCTTCGCGACGGTCGGCGATTGCGCGAACGGCCGCGAGGTGCTCCGCTTCGGCTTCACGGAAAGTCTCCTCGGCGTCGAAGAGCGTTTCGCGAATTTCCTCCAGTTTCTCGCGGGCCTCTGCCTCAGCCTCAGCAAGCGTGGCTTCTTCGGTCGCGGCGTCGTCGGCCCGCTGCTCCAGGAAGTCCGGGTCTGGGCCTACCCACGGCGCGACGGAGTGGTCGGCCGCACGATCGGCGGCGATGCGGGCCGTCGCTTGAATACGCTCACCGAGTGCGGAGAGACGGAACCACAAATCTCGGGCAGCATCAGCTGCTGGAGTGATGTCTTCCAGTTCCGCTTCAAGCTCTGCAGTGCGCTCAGCGGCAATCTCGGCTCGCTCAGTGGCGGCCTCCACCTTTTCCTCAATGAGCTTGGCTTGACCAGCAATGTCATTGAGGCTGTCCTGCAAATCCACAAAATCCGCAGCGGCCAGGCGCAACTTGGCGTCGCGCAGGTCCGCCTGCACAGTCTGGGCGCGAGAGGCGGCCTCAGCCTGACGCTTCAGCGGTTTGAGCTGACGGGAAAGCTCACCTGTCAGATCCTGCAGACGGTCGAGGTTAGCCTGCATCGACTGGAGTTTGCGCTGCGCTTTCTCCTTGCGGCGGCGGTGCTTGAGCACACCCGCTGCTTCTTCGATAAACGCACGACGCTCCTCTGGCCGCGACTCCAGAATCTGCGAAAGCCGGCCCTGGCCGACGATGATGTGCATCTCGCGGCCAATACCGGTGTCGCTGAGGAGCTCTTGGACATCCATGAGGCGGACGCGAGAACCGTTGATTTCGTACTCACTTGCGCCGTCGCGGTACATGCGACGCGTGACAGAGACTTCCTTATATTGAATGGGAAGTGCCCCATCGGAATTGTCGATGGTAAGAGTAACCTCCGCGCGCCCCAAGGGCTTTCGCCCGGAGGTACCCGCAAAGATGACATCTTCCATTTTGCCGCCACGGAGGGTCTTGGCGGAATGCTCACCCATAACCCACGCGAGGGCATCGACGACATTCGACTTTCCGGATCCGTTCGGGCCGACAACTGCGCAGATGCCGGGCTCAAATTTCATCGTCGTCGCCGAAGCGAAGGATTTAAAGCCCTTCAGAGTCAGCGATTTCAAATACATGGGGCAATATCTTACCCGTAGTTACGGTTTGGAGCTGAATTACCCCAAGCACTCACTCATTTACACAGCCTTGTTTACACGGCGCCGTTTACACAGCCGCCTGCTTGGCCGACGTGTAGGCCGACTCACCGTGCTGAGCGACGTCAATACCAGAATGTTCCTGCTCGCCGTGGATACGCCAACCGACAGTTGCCTTCAGGACTCGGGCAATGATGTACGTCAGCACGCCTGAGAACACCGTCGCGATGACAGCAATAATGATCTGGATGGCAAACAATTTCAGGCCGTCGATGCCACCACCGGTAAGCAGTCCGCGATCATTAGCCAGCAGGCCAACACCAATCGTTCCCCACATAGCTGCAACCAGATGTAGACCAACCACATCCAGGGAGTCATCGAAGTTGAACTTGTACTTTAAGCCAACGCCCCAGCAAGCCAGCGCACCGCCGATATAGCCCAGAATGATTGACGTCACTGGGTTCATATCTCCTGCGGCCGGAGTAATAGTCACAAGCCCTGCGATGACACCCGAAGCGGCGCCCAGCGAGGTGGGATGTCCATCACGAATACGCTCGAGTGAAATCCAGCCGAGCATACCCACGCACGCTGCCACCGTCGTATTCAGCCATGCCAGACCAGCGACACCGTCGGCCGCAAATGCCGAACCGCCGTTGAAGCCGAACCAGCCGAACCACAGCAGTGCAGCACCCAGCATGACGAGTGGCAGATTGTGCGGGCGATGCTGGCTGCCATCGATGGACTTGCGCTTACCGACGATAATCGCCAGCACCAAAGCGGCAGTACCAGCAGCAATGTGCACAACCGTACCGCCAGCGAAGTCAATTGGAGCGATCAATGCTTCACCGTCAGCGGTACCGAACAGCTTTGCCGACAGCCCCTCTGCCGAGTGGCTCAGCAGGCCACCGCCCCAGACCATGAAGGCCATTGGGAAGTACACCAGCGTCGTCCAGAAGCCGACGAAGATCAACCAGGTGGAGAACTTCACACGTTCAGCCAGCGCACCGGAAATCAGCGCCACCGAGATAGAGCAGAACGTGAGCTGGAACCCGATGTCGATGATGTTCGGGTACCCGTTCGCACCTGCGATGTAGTTGCCGTCGCCATCCGTAATCGAGTTACGCAGACCGAAGAACTCGAATGGGTTGGCAAAAACACCACCGATCGACTGCGATCCGTAGGACATCGACCAGCCCCACAGCACGTAAATGGCACCGACAACGCCGACCGCACCAAAACTCATCATCATCATGTTGAGCACCGACTTCTGTCGCGACATGCCGCCATAGAACAGCGCGAGCGCCGGTGTCATCAGCAAAACCAACGAAGCCGAAATCAGCATCCACGCTGAGTTTCCCGACT
Organism: Corynebacterium jeikeium; assembly: GCA_003955985.1. Classification (NCBI taxonomy): domain Bacteria; kingdom Bacillati; phylum Actinomycetota; class Actinomycetes; order Mycobacteriales; family Corynebacteriaceae; genus Corynebacterium; species Corynebacterium jeikeium. The sequence goes on along the minus strand of CP033784.1, from coordinate 1,099,045 downwards.
GTGCAATTACTTCTTCAGGCGTCATATGTGCCTCCCCTGTCTGTCAGTAGGTAGTTATTAACTTAAACCACCCGACTTCCGTATTTACGTATTCTTTTTCTCACTTGCGTAGTTGTTCAGCGCTCTAAGACCTCTTCAGCGCCCCAATTGACTACCTGGAGACACGAAAAAATCCCCCGCCAACTGCGTAAAAACAACGACGCAGAGCGAGGGATAGAACGTATTCGAATTTTTCGGATTCCTACACCGACATGGGGGGGGGAGAGAAGGCAGTTGGCACCCGCTTAACGACGGTCAAATGCGCTCAATGCACCCTTCGGTTCCTGCCATAACGGCACCACTGCCGTCACATCGCCCGGAGTATTCGGCCCCTCAAGCCAAGCGAGCAAACTCTCACAGTCTGCCCGTGGCCCTTCAGCAACAACTAACACCCGACCATCCGGGTAGTTCTGGGCATAACCAACCAGGCCTAACTCCAGAGCCGTCGCGCGGGTGTACCAGCGAAAACCGACACCTTGAACACGACCGTGTACCCACGCGGTGAGGCGGACGTCGTTAAGCGACATCGGACTCACGCACTGTCATCGGGTCGGAACCGTCCCAGCACTCAATCTTGTCGTGGCCGCGGACGTTAGGCAGATCATCGCGGTGGAATACCGGATTAAGCCCCTTGGACTTCTGCTCGGAGTAATTCTTTAGTAGGGCGACAGCTACGCCGCCCAGCGGCAGAATGGCGATGATATTGATGGTGGCCATGAGTGCGGAGAAGGTGTCCGCAAGCGACCAGACCAGCGGCACGGAACCGACAGCTCCGCCAATAACGCACAGGATGACCAGCACGCGCACGGTATTCAGGACAGCCTTGCTCTTAGACAGGAATGGGATATTTGCTTCGGCGTAGTAGTAGTTACCCACCAGGGAGGAGAACGCCAGGAAGAAGATGATGACCGTAACCGCGTGGATTGCCCACGTGCCCACCTGCGCCGACAGCGCGGCCTGAGTCAGCGCGGTGCCCTCTGCATCGCCGCCGAAAGTAGGGTCGGACAGCAGGATGATCACTGCGGTGATGGTACAGACGACCCAGGTGTCGAAGTAGACACCCATCGTCTGGATGAGACCCTGCTTGACCGGGTGTGACACCGACGCCGTCGCCGCCGCATTCGGAGTGGAACCCATACCAGCCTCGTTGGAGAACAGGCCGCGGCGAATACCCTGCATCATGGCAGTACCGACAGCGGCACCGGCAATCTCGCGGATACCGAAGGCGTGCTCAAAAATCAGCTTGATCATGCTCGGCACCTCGGTGATGTTGAGAGCCAAAACAATCAGGCCGAGGATAATGTAGGCGACGGCCATAATCGGCACGACGATCTGCGTCACCGCCGAAATACGCTGCACACCACCGAAGATGATGACGCCGGCCAAGATTGCCAGCACAATGCCGACACCGAACTTAAAGATCGGCGCGTCTTGACCGGTCGACTCCGCCACAGCCGCCGTAATCGAGTTGGACTGCACCGCGTTGAACACGAAACCGTAGGTCACCGTGATAGCGATGACGAACAGCGAGGCCATCCAGCGCCAGTTCTCCCCGAGCCCCTTGGTGATGTAGTAGGCCGGGCCGCCTCGGTAAGAGTCCTTATCCCGCACCTTGTACAGCTGTGCCAGCGTAGACTCCACGAAGCTGGTTGCGCCACCAATCGCGGCGAGCAGCCACATCCAAAACACGGCGCCAGGGCCACCGGTGGTGATCGCCACCGCCACACCTGCGACGTTTCCGGTACCCACGCGTGAGGCCGCCGAAATTGTGAAGGCCTTAAAGGCCGAGATGCCCTTGACACCTTCAGAGATATCAGAGGGCTTTTCAGTGATGGCCCTGAACATCTCCGGGATGTACCGGAGCTGCACCATGATGGTCCGCCAACAGAAGTACAAACCTGTACCAACTAGCAGAACAATCATGAGCAGCCAGTACTTGTCATTCCAAGCATTTACCCAGTCGGTTGCTTGCTCCATGAAACTCATAAGGAAATTCTAGCGCTGACAGGTGGGACACAGATAACTCGATCTATTCCCAAATGGCAGACGGACAATTGCGCGCCCACACCTCGGGCACGGCTCCCCCGCTTGTCCATAGGCGTTCAAGCTCCGCTCAAAATAGCCGCTTTCGCCGTTGACATGCACATATAACGCATCGAAGCTCGTGCCGCCGGCCGCTAGCGCCCGTTCGAGCACGGATTGTCCCTCGCGCAAAAGCTTCGCTAAACGACGGACCGAAAGGTCACACGCCGGCACGCGACCATCGACCTTCGCCGCCCAAAGCATTTCGTCGGCATAGATGTTGCCGATACCCGACACAATGTTCTGGTTGAGCAATACGGCCTTGATCGGTGAACGCGACTTCATCATGCGGTGTGCAAGTGCAACCACATCGACGGTGGGCTCCAATAGATCGGGCGCGATCTTGGCTGCGGGTTCCGGAACCACGCGTCCATGGGATTCGACCATTTCACAGGCCCAGACCCAACCAAAGGTGCGCTGATCGTTGAAGTTGATTAGGTGCCGAGCGCCGTCCGGCAGGGCGATGTCGAAAGCGGCCCTGGTGTGGCGTCCGGGCAGCGTATCGGGAGTGTACGGAGCTTCCACGCGCAATTGGCCGCTCATGCCCAGGTGGATGGCGATTGCGGAGTCGTCGTCAAGCGTGAGCCACATGAACTTGCCACGACGATCCGTAGCGACAACCGTCCGCCCGCGCGTACGACCGGTAAACTCTGCGGCACCACCGGGTTGGCGCCGCACGGCACGAGCGTTGTAGACGAAGGAATCGTCGATGCGGCCACCGACGACGTAAGTGTCGAGACCGCGGCGTACGGACTCGACTTCAGGAAGCTCGGGCATTATGCCAGTGCAGTATGTGCCTGATGCGCGGCGTGCATCTCGGCTTCCTTCTTCGTGGCGCCGGTACCGCTGCCCTTAACCACGCCGTCAACCAGCACGTCGACGTAGAAAGTTAGGTCATGGTCGGGGCCGGTGGTGCGCACAGTGTACTCGGCAGCCGGTAGTTGCTTGGCCGCCAGGCGCTCCTGCAACAGCGTCTTCCAGTCCCGACCGCGAGACTCCGTCGGGGCATCGTCAATCATCTGGTTGAACAGGCGAAGCACGGTCTCGCGGGCAACCTCGAAGCCATGCTGCAGGTAAATAGCACCCAGCAGCGCCTCGGTGGTGTCAGCGAGAATCGAGTGCTTATCCGCGCCACCGGTGGCCTTCTCACCGCGGCCGAGGAGAATGTGCTCTCCCAGCCCGATACTGCGGGCCAGGTCAGCCAGCGCGTACATGTTCACGACACCTGCGCGCATCTTGGAAATATCCTGCTCAGCGCGGTCCGGGAAGCGACGGTAGAGTTCTTCAGCAACGCACATGCCCAGCACGGCGTCGCCCAGGAACTCTAGCCGCTCGTTATTGGTAAGCATGCCATTTTCATTCGCGAAACTGCGGTGGGTCAAAGCGAGCTTCAGGGACTCCTCTGGTAGCTCAACACCGAGTTTTTCCAGCAGCGGGGCGTGATCGACGGCCTCGAAAGCCGCCTTTCTAGCCGCCTCACCGGTTAGCCGACGCTTGCGGCTCATCCGTTATATCTCCTTTAAAGTCTTCGTCTAAGTCGTCGTCGATTACTTCTCGTCGCCGAGCGAGCCAAACTTTTCCGCCAGGCCAGCCCAACGCGGATCAATGCGCTCCTCTTCACCCGAGATGCCGTCTGGCTCCGGCACTTCTGAGTCCGACTCAGCACAGCTGGAATCGAAATCCAGACAGGTCGGATTGAAGGGCAGATTCAAGCCCGCCTCATCGATGACGGCTTGAGTGATATCCACCGTATTGTCGACGATCTGGCCAACTTCGTCCTCGAGGTCTTCTTCCTCGGCATCGTCGCCTGTGATGAAGTCCTCGTTGTTGGAAAAGACAGCCGAAATGTGGAAGCTGAGCTCCGGATTCAGCGGGGCTAGGCAGCGCACGCACTCGCCGGTGGCCTTGGCAGTCACAGTCGCGTCAACCATGACACCGCTGCCGAGGTTCGTGACAATGCCGTCAACGACAACCTCCTCGCCAGCGGCGATGCCAATCATCTCGACACCAACGCGGACAGGGCTATCGCCTACCTTGCGGAACTGCTCGGGCATGCCGCCCTGCAGACATGTCGAAACGTCCAGAACAAATGGGGATGAGTCAGTCATGATAGACCTCAGTCTACCCCGAAGATGCGCTAACGCTCGTACCGGCGGCGTTCCTGTCCCTCGGAGAAGGAAGACGGCGCGTTCTGAGCCCCTGCACCACCGCCGACGGCACCGGCTCCCGAACGCAGTACCGAGCGATTGCGACCGACATTGCGCAGGGTCTCCTGGAGAGTCTGTTCAAACTCGGCGAGCTTGGAATCGACGTAGCGGTCACACTCTTCGCGGAGGCGAGAGGAATCCGCGTGCGCGTCAGAAAGCAGACGATTCGCCTCGTCATTGGCTTCGCGGACGACCGTCGACTCAGCGACCAGGCGAGCCTGCTCCTCACGGCCTTCCGCAACGGAACGCTCGTAGGATTCGTTACCAGCGTGAATCAGGCGATCGGACTCGGCAGAAGCACGATCCACAATGCTGTCGTACTCGTGCTGAGCATCCTCGCGGAGGCGACGGGCGTCGTCCTCAGCGGCCGCGACGGTGCCAGCTGCGTGGGCATTGGCATCCTCGACGGTGTGGTTAGCGCGGGCCTCGGCCTCGTCGACAATGCGATGGGCTTCTTCATCCGCAGTCGAAATGGTGTTGTTCGCCCGGGCTTCAGCATCGTTGATAATCTCATCCCGCTGGTCCAAGACATCCTGCGCGTCATCGAGCTCAGCCGGGAAAGCATCCCTCAGCTCATCGAGCAACTCGAGAACACGCTGACGCGGAACCATACAATTGGCCGACAGTGGCACGCCGTGTGCCTCTTCTAGGATCTGGACCAGTTCATCAAGAGATTCGAAGACGCGAAACATGACTTACATGCTACTTCAGTCGGCGCTGCAGGGCGTGCAAGACAGGCTCAGGAACTAGCCCTTCCACCGAACCGCCGTAGCGAACAACTTCCTTCATCAGTGTCGACGACACATGACCGTACTTCGGATCAGCTTCCACAAAGAGAGTCTCAATGCCCGTCATGCGCCGATTCATCTGCGCCATGGGAGCCTCGTACTCGTAGTCCGCCGCCGAGCGCAGCCCCTTGACCAGGCAGGAGATGCCCTGCGCGGAGGTGTAGTCAACCAACAGCTTCGACCAGGAGTCCACCTGCACATTGTCCAAGTGCTGCGTGCACTGCCGAATGAGGTCCATGCGCTCTTCGACATTGAACATGCCCTGCTTATTCGGGTTGTGGGTAACCAGCACGGTCACCTGATCGAATTGGCGCGCGGCACGCTCAATCACATCGAGGTGACCAGAGGTCATGGGATCGTAGGAACCGGGGCAGCATGCGTGAGTCATAGAGGTCAAACCACCTTTGGCCGTCGTAAAGCGTAAAGAAGAACGTTAAGCGTTGTAGATAGCGGTGTCGAAGCGCGCCAAACCGTGAATGCGACGCTTCAGCTTCTGCTGGAGCTGTTCGTAGCCCTCGGGCCACTGCGTCTCCTCGTCATCGCGGTGACGCTCCACAGTCACGACCGCGCCCGGCGCGAGGAAACTGCGCAGCGCCTCCAGCATCTCTGTAACGGCCTCCCCCGCCAGCTCATAGGGCGGATCCGCAATAACGCGGTCAAAAGGCTCGCCCGGCGCGCCCGCAAGGTACGACGACACTTTCATCGGAGACACGGCCACATCAGGATGCCCCACGGTGCGAATGTTCTTTTCAATAGCGGCAATGGCGTTCGGATCGTTTTCCACCAACACGACGGAACGCGCGCCGCGAGAAGCCGCTTCCAAACCGAGCGCGCCCGAGCCAGCAAACAGGTCGAGAACGCGAGTTCCCTCTAGCCCAAAGCGTGTTGACCAGGAGGAAAAGATGGCTTCCTTCGCGCGGTCACTAGTTGGCCGAGTGGTCTCTCCCTTAGGCGCGACTAGCCTACGACCGCGTGCCTCACCTGCAATAATGCGGGTCATCTACTTCCCTTCGTGCGATGTGTTCTCGTTGCCGTTGTGCTGTGCCGTGGCGCTGTGAGTTGCTGGCGTGATTCTTGCCAGCAGCTGACCGCCTTCGACATCCACAAATTGATCTGCCGCCACCTCCGCGACCGTGCCCGGGCAGGGCGCTAAAACCGGCGCTTCTAGCTTGACGGCCTCCACGACCGCAATGACCTGACCGGTCGTCACCGAGTCTTTCTCGGCGACCTCCCAGCGGACTACTCCTGCAAAAGGTGCACAGACATTTACCATGCCCAACAGTCTACTTTGGTCTTACTAGGAGCGGTCCAAGTAGTTCGACTGCTCTTCATCGATATCGGAGATAAGCTCTCCCACAAGCCTTTCATCACTGTCGAGGAGAGCCGTGGCATCGTGTCGGGTGCGCTCGATGATCTCGCCGTCGGTGGTGAGGTCCACCAGGCCGAGGCCTGTTGCCAGTCCCGATTGGTCATCGCCGAGCAGATCGCCGAAACTACGCGTGGCCAGGTCCAACTCCGCCAGTTGAATGCCGTCGGTGGTGGCGGCAATGCGGTCTAGCCGGGTGCGCTCTGGTGTCTGTGAATGCGTGTGTGTACACAGGAAGCACAGTCCACCACGGTCACCACGGCCGACACGACCGCGCAGCTGGTGGATCTGCGAGATGCCGTAGCTCTCGGCGCGGCGAATCATCATGATCGTGGCCTCTGGTACATCCACGCCGACTTCGATAACTGTGGTGGACACCAGCACATCCAGCTGTCCTGTGGCAAAGGCCTGCATCACGCGGTCTTTGTCCTCCGGTGCCATATTGCCGTGCAACTGACTGATACGTACACCGGGAAGTTTCTTCCTCGCTCGGTCGAACACCGCCTCCACGGACTCGTCGAGGAACTGTTCCTCGTCGCGGGTAATGCGGGGACAGACAATGAAGGCGCGGTTGCCCTTGGCCACTTCTTCCCCAATCCGCTCCCAGGTTCGTGCCTCCCAGCGCGGCTTTTCCAGCGTCGGTACGACAAAAGATTGGATCTCCTGACGTCCCCGTGGCAATTCCGTCAACTGCGAAACTGCGAGGTCGCCAAAAATGGTCATCGCTACCGTGCGCGGAATCGGGGTTGCCGACATCACCAACAGATGCGGTGTCATTCCACCCCGTCCCCTGCTTCGCAGCTGATCGCGCTGGCGCACACCAAAGCGGTGCTGCTCATCGACGACCACCAGCCCGAGATCGAAGAACTCCACGCCCTCACTGAGCAGGGCATGCGTGCCGACGACAATGTCAGCCTCCCCGTTGACTGCCTCCAACAGGGTTGCCCGGCGCTCCTTCGTCGACATCGATCCCGTCAACAGTCGTACAGTCACTGCTACTCCGGCTTGCTCCAGCATCGCTGTCAGCGATCGGTAGTGCTGTTGGGCCAGGACTTCCGTCGGCGCCAGCATCGCGCACTGCCTGCTGGCATCGACTGCTTGCAGCATTCCCAGCAGGGCCACCACGGTTTTACCCGAGCCAACTTCACCTGCTAGCAGGCGGTTCATTGGGTTAGGCCTCGCCATATCGTGCGCAATATCGGCTGCGACCGCGACCTGACCGTCGGTAAGCGAAAACGGCAACCCCCGGCGTAGCTCGTCGCGAAGTCCCCCGGCGACTTCCATGCAGGCCGGCGCGGTGAGGCTCGCTTGAGTACGCTTGCGTGCACCAACGGCGAGCTGGAGCTCAAGCGCTTCGTCGTACTTCAGACGGGCAAGCGCAATATCGGGGCCCGCGATGGAGGGAAAGTGTGCGCCACGCAGTGCGGAGTCGAAATCGGTAAGTCCCTCCGGCGTGGCGGGCAATGGGTCTGGCTGCAGCGGTAACCATTCGAGGATGCGCTGCATGTACAGAGCCAGGTGAATACCCGCTACTCCTTTACGGCCACGGTAAATGGGCAGATAGGGGCGCGTGAGCAGCCGCTGCATCTCCGCAATCCCCTTGGCTGTCTTCGTCAGTGTGGCCAGCTTGCCAGTGGCTGCGCCTACCGAACCATCGGCTTTAAGCACCATGCAATCAACATTCTTCAGCTGTAGCTCATTGCGGAACTCGCTGAGCGTGCCAACAATGAGTAGACGCACACCGGGGTGCAGCATATTGCGCAGCCATTCGGCACCGAAAATCGCGGCCGGAAGAATGCGCACGCCGTCGCTGACATAGATTTTCAGTGGCTTGCGTCGGTCGGCGAAGGCGGGCGCTGGCGAAATGCTGTGCACCTCCACGACTGTGGTGATGGTGTCGCCAATGTCGGAAAATGACACATCTAAGCTCTTACCCTGCGCCACGTAGCGCTTCGGGAAATTCGTCAGCGCATCCGAGACGGTCTCCATACCAAAAGCCGTATGCAGCTTTTTTGCAGTCTTTGGCCCCACCACGATATTCAGGGGCGTGCGCGCATAATCCGAGCCGAGCCATCCGAGCATCGCGCTACTCGATTCCTACCTGCACCAGCTCATCGATGCCGGTCGCATCATAGGCTACGACCTCCACAGGCTTGTCCAGCCGCGCCCGCACTTGCGCTATGTCCACGCCCTCAGCTCCGCGCCCGAGCAGCAGAGTCACTAGTTCCCCGCCGCCAGCCAACAGGTCTGAGATGGTCTCTGTGAGCGCGTCAGTCAGGGGCTTATCGACGTCCGCAGCGACTACAGCCGTTCGCGTGCCATTGGCAGCCTCTCCCATCGCATACGCAGCAACCGCCAGCGGCAGCTCAGCCGAATGCACGGCCAAGGCAGCAAGGCCAGCCGGAATGGAGTCTGTGGACACTACCGCGAGCGTCGGATTAGCCGCGGCAGCAGCGAATTCGATATCCGCCAATTCCTGGTCGCTAACCAGCCCATTTGGCAGCAGGATTACCTCATCCGCACCCCGCATGGCAGTCAGCGCCTTGGTGACCACATTGTCAGCGAACTCCTGGTCGGCGATAGCTGCTCGATCTGTGGGAATGGATGTGGGAGTCGGAGCGGGGGTCGGGCTGATAGCAATCGCCCCAGAGGAGGTGATGAGATCATTCAGCGGACCGTCCGGCACTACCGCAATGAGGATGCGAGTGGACTCAGGTGTTGTCTCCGGCTCATCGAGCACCTCGATACGGATGCGTTTTGGACGACCGAAGTCGAGTGCCGCCTCAATAACTGCGCCCGGCTCCACTGTGTGGATATGCACCATGTACTGCGTGGTCTCCGCATTACCAGCATCACCTGCGATGATGAGCGAATTGCCCAGCGGGTTCAACCGCTCTCGCAGCGCTTCCACCGCCTGGGTATCCGCCAAGGAAATCAGGTACATGACCTCCATTTCAACGGTGGCTACGTGTGGCGCGTCGACATGCAAATCGACCGGTGCGGCTGCGCGGCCGCTGACTTCGTCGGCAAGCGCGTCGAGCAGAATGACCAACCCTGCGCCACCGGCGTCGACCACGCCCGCCTGCTGCAGTGCCGGGAGCTGGCTGGGGGTTTTCGCCAGCGCATCGCGAGCGGCATCCGCGATCGTGTCGGCGAGCTCCTCAATCGAGTCGCCCTCAAATTCCTCCGCGGCAATCGCGGCGTGTCGCAGGACTGTCAGAATCGTGCCCTCCACCGGATTGGCAATCGCTTGGGAAACATGTTGCACAGCTAGCTTTAGCGAGTGTTGTACCGACTCAACGCCAATGCCACTACCGGAGGCAGCCTCAGCCACCGCGCGAAAAACCTGCGAGAGCACAGTGCCCGAATTACCGCGGGCGCCGCGCACTGCACCGGCAGCTAGGGCCGCGGTGACTGCGCGAACATCGGAAGCGTCAGCCTTTTGCGCTTCCTCATAGGCCGAACTCAACGTCGCGAGCATATTCGACCCGGTATCGGAATCCGGTACTGGGAAGACATTGAGACTGTTGATCTCATCGCGGCGGGATTGAAGCGCGTCAATCCCCCGGGCAACCCAGCCGACAATGGCGGCAGAACCAATCTGCAAAGACATGAATTCCTATTCTAGCGTCCAGTCGATAGGGGTAGCTCCCTGACGAATCAGCGACTCATTGGCCCGGCTGAACGGACGCGACCCGAAGAACCCACGGGATGCCGACAGCGGTGACGGGTGCGGCGAACAGATGCAGTCCACGCCGGGGAGCCAACGCTGCAAACTCTGCGCGTCGCGTCCCCACAGAATGGCCACGAGAGGCTGATCACGGGCGACCAATGCTTTGATGGCATGCTCCGTGATTGCCTCCCAGCCCTTACCGCGGTGCGAGGCAGCAGCACCCGGGCGCACGGTCAGTACACGGTTGAACAGGGCCACGCCCTGCCTACTCCACGGAGTGAGGTCACCGTTGGAGGGAGCCGGGAGCCCCAGGTCGGAGGAGTACTCCTTAAAAATATTCGCCAACGACCGCGGTACCGGCTTCACATCCGGCTGGACCGAGAAGCTAAGCCCCATCGCATGCCCCGGGGTCGGGTACGGGTCCTGACCGATAATGAGCACCTTGACCTCATCGAATGGATAAGTAAAGGCGCGCAGCACATCGGTGCCCGCGGGCAGGTAACCGTAGCCGGCCGCGTTCTCCTCGCGCAGGAACTGCCCCATCCGGTGGATGTCATCGGCCACTGGCTCCAGCGCCTTCTGCCACCCTTCTTCGACCGGCAACGGATCCATGTCATGCAGCCTTTCTTCTCAAAACCTCTTCGAACTCTTAAAAGGAAACCCAACCGGCATCGCGGGCAGGAGGTTTGCCGTCGATAAGCACCGAATCGAACTTTTCCTTCGACACCGTGCCGATAGCGCGGAACCCCGTCGGAGGCTCCCCCGGCGTCGAACCGATCAGTGTGTGGTCCTCCCCGCCGGTGAGCACCCACTCCCACGGGTCGATGCCCAGGTATTCACCAGCGGCAATCTGCAACTCATCGGGCGCAATGGCACTGCTGTCAACTTCCAAAGTAACCCTGGAGGCCTGCGCAATAGCGCGGAGATCCACCACCAGTCCATCGGAATTGTCCGTCAGTGAACGCACACCTGTAGCTCGCGCCGTGGCACCCCTGCGGTATTCGAATTCGGGCGTACAGTGTGCTGCCACCAGCTGCGCAAACTCACTTGGAACCCTCGCCGGGCTTCCGCAGTGCTGCAGCAGAGCAAGGCCCGCCGCAGAGTAGCCGATGCGTCCCGACGCAATCACCGTATCCCCCGCGCGTGCCGCTGAGCGCAGCAGCGGCCGCCCAAGCCCACCGAGTTCGCCCATCGCACTGATGGAAATCACCAGAGAATCTCCGCTGACCATGTCACCACCGACGAGCTCCGCCGGACATTGCTTGCCTTCCTGCCACAACCCCTCGGCGATACCGGTGACCACACTCACCGGAGTATGCAACGGTGCTGAGATGGCGAAAAGCATGGCCGTTGGACGCGCACCCATCGATTCGATATCGGCGAAATTCTGTACTGCGGCCTTAGCTCCAACTTGCTGAGGTGTCGACCAGTCCAGGCGGAAATGGCGCCCTTCCACCAACATGTCGGTGGAAGTGACAAAACGGGCGTTAGGGGTTGTCTGCGTCAAGACGGCGGCATCGTCGCCATTGCGTGCCGACGGGGCGATAGCCCGGATGGCCTCAATGACCCCAAACTCGCCAATATCGCCAATGGTCAATTCAGTCACAGTGTCGAGTCACATTCCTAATAGTCGATGGTTAACCGTTAATAGCGGAACCCGTCTCGGTATTGCCCCCACCAATTGGAGTTGGTACCGGACAACGTAGAATCAGGCCCATGGTAGACGCACCCCGATCGGGAGAAACAGTTCAGTCCAAGGGTAGCCGGACACGCGCGGGCATCGCACTCGCTATCGCCATTATCTCTATCCTCGGCATCATTTTTGCCGCAAAGATTTACCAGGATAATCAGGCGACAAAGCCAGTTGCGATTTCCAATCCGGAGCTTCCCGCCAATGACTCGCCCGAGTGTGCGGAACTGCTCGACCGACTGCCAGATCGCGCCGCAGGTCTGGTTCGCGCCGACATTGCAGAGCCAGCTCCAGAAGGTGCCGCTGTGTACCGAAACTTGGAACAAGACCGCATCACGCTGCGCTGTGGCGCGAACGTACCTAGCCAGTACAACGAACTGGCTAAGACCGAAGAGGTCAAGGGCATTTCGTGGCTGCGTGTTGTCGACAGTACCGACGAGTCTTTGGCGACTTGGTTCACCGTCGGGCGCGAACCGGTTGTTGCGATTACCGCCGAAGGAAATGCAGAGGCGGAGGATGCCCTGAGTGACCTCGCCGAGGCGCTGCGCCCGGACTCCGAGTACAAGAACAAGCCGGAGCGCGGCGGCGTCCCACTGGTAGAACTGGCAGCTCCGGAAGCTGATAAGCGCTGCAGCGGCTTGGAGGCTGCCCTCCCCCGCGAGCTTGGCAACCGTCACCGTCTGAGCGCAGAGGAAATGCCGGCTGACATGCCGAAGGACATGGTCATTTGGGGCGGCACCCCATCCGATCCGGTGGTGCTGCGCTGTGGTGTCGACGAGCCGGCTGGCTATAGCACCACCACGCAGCAGCTGACGCAGGTTGGCGACATTGTCTGGTTCAACGAACCAACGCTTTCCTCCGGTACCTCCGCCACCTGGTACGCCATGGGCCGGGAGCGCTTCGTCGCCGTTGAAATGCCGATGTCGGAGGCCAGCTCACTGATGCCGGTGCTCTCCTCGGTCATCGCCGACAACCTGGAGAACATCTCGCCGAGCGAAGAAAAGTAAGAACCAACTTCTATCGACGAGCTACCAGCGCCCGCTCAATCAGGGCGCTGAGCAGCTCCTCGTAGGCTACACCTGAGGCCGCAAACATCTGCGGGTACATCGAAATCGGGGTAAAGCCCGGCATGGTGTTGACCTCATTGATAATCGGGCCATTATCCGTGACAAAAAAGTCCACGCGAGTCAGCCCATCAGAGCCCAGTGCCCTGAACGCCCGACGAGCATCCGTGTCCAGTGCCTTCAAAACATCCTCCGGCAGCTCAGCCGGGATCTGCGCCGAGACGACATCATCCAAGTACTTGGTCTCAAAACCGTAGAAGCCCTCGTCGGAGTCCTCCGTGCCACGCAGCAGGGACGGGACAGAGACCTGAAGGCTGCCGTCAGCGCGCTGCAGCACGCCAATCTCCACCTCGGCGCCGTCTACACCGGCCTCTACAATGACCTTCCAGTCGTGCTCTCGGGCCAGCTCTACCGCCGCATCCAGATTCGCCCAATCATCCACGCGGGAAATGCCAATCGACGATCCACCACGGGCAGGTTTAACGAACACCGGCAGGCCAAGGGTCTCCTTGTCCTCGTCGGAAAGCGACTCGCCAACATGCAAAACAACCTGCTTGCCAATAGGAAGCCCCGCTGCCTGCAAGAGATTCTTCGTGCGTTCCTTATCCATTCCCGCAGCGGAAGCGAGCACGCCCGGGCCGACATAAGCAATGCCGGAAAGCTCAAAGAGCCCCTGAATCGTGCCGTCCTCGCCGTGCGGACCGTGGAGGACCGGGAAGATGACGTCGACGGTGTCGAAAACCTCGCCGGCGCGATCACCGGTGACGAAGCGGAATTCACCGCGGCGTGACGGCGAGGTGCTCAGCGCAACTTCCTCGCCCGGGATGACCTCCGGCATCGTACGCCCCTGTGTGCGCAGCGTATCCGTCTCACGCGTCCCGACGGTCCAGACACCATCCTTGGTAATACCAATGGGAACCACTCGGAAGCGGTCCTCATCCAGGTGATCCATAATTGCGCCGGCCGAGACACAGGAGACGCTGTGCTCAGGGCTTGCGCCACCGTAGATGACGGCGACGGAAATGCGATCTGCAGACGAGCTATTCGACGAAGTCATGGTGACTTAGTTTAGCCCCGACCTCGTTGAAGTGGTTACTCCGACTTGCGGCTTCGCCCCATCAGCTTGCGAATTGTCTCATCGACCTTCGCGCCTTCGTGGCAGACGGCGTAAACGGCCTCAGTAATTGGCATTTCCACGCCATTGCGACGAGCGAGGTCACGGACCGAGATTGAAGAAATCACACCCTCAGCCACCTGACCGCGCGTAGCGTGCTGCGCCTGCTCCATCGTGTCACCGCGACCGAGACGGTCACCGAAGGTGCGGTTACGCGACAGCGGCGAGGAACAAGTGGCCACCAAGTCACCGAGGCCCGCCAATCCCGCGAAAGTCTTATCTTCTGCACCAACCGCGTCGCCCAGACGCGTGATTTCCGCCAAGCCACGGGTGATAATGGTTGCCAGCGTGTTCTCACCCAATCCTTGACCAGCGGCCATACCGCAGGCCAACGCAATGACGTTCTTGCAGGCACCGCCGATTTCGCAGCCGATCACATCGGTGTTGGTGTACGGGCGGAAGTAATTAGTGGCAACTGCCGCCTGAATCATCTTGGCGTTGTTCTCATCGGCGCAAGCAATCACCGTTGCCGCTGGCTGCTCCATCGCAACCTCGCGGGCGAGGTTCGGGCCGGACAGCACCGCAATACGCTCTGCTGGCAGGTCTGTGACCTCCGCAATGACCTCACTCATGCGCAGATGTGTCTCGCGCTCCACACCCTTAGCAAGGCTGAGCAGAATCGTCTCCGGCCCGATGAAGTCCTTCCAGACCTTGAGGTTGTCACGCAAAGTCTGCGAGGGCACGCCCAGCACCACCACATCCGCGCCCTTCAGTGCGGCCTCTGCATCCGAGGTGGCCTCGATGTTGCGCGGCAGCCCCAGACCAGGCAGGTAGTCGTGGTTTTCGCGGCTGATCTGAATACGCTGTGCCTGCTCCGCACGTCGCGACCACAGCCGTACAGGATTGCCCGCATCAGCAAAAACCTTGGCGAGCGTCGTGCCCCACGAGCCCGCACCCATCACTGAAACCTGCACCATCGCCGCGACCTTCCTCCGTTAGTCTCTAATCTCCAACAAGTCTAGCGAGACGTTCTCACACTGCGATACTAAACTAGGTCGGCGACAAAGGATTGAAAGGGAATTCACGATGATGCACGAAGAGGACAAGGACCTCAAGGGCGATACCTCCGTGACCGGTCGCCTGCGCCAGATTCCAACGAAGCCAGGTCAGGATGTCACCAAGCCGACCTTCGCGGCTGGCGCGGTTCTATGGCGCGGCGATGTCCACAACCCTGAAATCTGCGTGATTCACCGTCCTTCCTACGACGACTGGTCGCTGCCGAAAGGCAAGCTCGACGCCGGCGAGAACCTCATTGCCACCGCTGTCCGCGAAATCTGGGAAGAGACCGGCTACCGCGTCCGTCTGGGCAAGCTCGTCGGCAACGTCTCTTACCCTGTCGCCGGACGCACGAAGCTGGTCTGGTACTGGACCGCTGAGGTTCTAGACGGCGAATTCGAACAGAACTCCGAGGTCAACGAGCTTCGTTGGGTCTCCTGGGACGAAGCCGAGGAGCTGCTGTCCTACGACCTCGACCGCGACGTGCTGGTCAAGGCCCGCAAGCGCATGAACAAGGAACCGGACACCCGTCTCATTCTGGTTCGCCATGGGCGTGCGCACCGTCGCACCAACTGGAACGGCAATGATGCACTGCGGCCACTGGATAAGAAGGGACGTCGTCAAGCGGAACTGCTCGTCTCTGCCCTGGAAGGCTTCCGCCCCGAGCGGATCTACTCCGCCGAGCCCGTGCGTTGCCAGGACACCGTCGCGCCACTCGCCGCAGAGCTGGGCATGCAGGTCACAGTCGACGAACGGCTTGGCGACGAGCACTGGATTGCCAACCAGGTTGAGTCCAAGAAGGCATTCGAAGACATTGTCGCGCTAGGCGGAGTCAGCGTCATCTGCTCTCAGGGCATCACCATCCCAGACCTGCTTGCCGCCTGGTCCGCTGAGGGCACCCTGCCCTTCGACGAGGAAATCCTGTGCAAGAAGGGCTCTGCCTGGGTGCTGGGCTTCAACGACGGTGTGATGACCACGGCTGATTACTACGCCTCGGCGCTGCCGGTGAAGTAGCCCCTACAACCTCGGATCCATCGGCTCTGACTCCAGCGCCAACACGCCGAAGACAGGGACGTGGATTCGATGCAGAGGCTCGCCCGCCGCTAGACGTTCCAGCGACTCAATGCCGAGGGCATACTCGCGCAGCGCCGATGACTGCTTGTGCTGCAGATTTCGCCGCTTCAACTGCTCTTGACGCTGCGGGTGCAGGTAGTCATGCCCATAAATCATGCGCAGATACTCCCGCCCCCGCACCTTCATACCGGGCTGCACCTGGCGGTCCACTGCCGCGTTTTCCATTGGCTTGACGACGGCCCCCTCCCCGCCCGACTCTGTCAGCTGCAACCACCACTGCGATGCGGCCTCTACCTGTTCCGGGTCACTGGGGTCGAGGACGAAGCAGCGCGTCTGCTGGTAGATCTCACTGTCAGCTGCTACCAGCTGGTTCGCGATATCCAAGTGCCATGAGTGCGGCTTGTGGTGCCAGGTGGCATCCTCACTTGCCAGCACTTGGAAGGGTGCGAACTGAATCTTGTTGTCGCTGTCGACATAGCGGTTGTAAGCAGCGCGGAACTTCTCGAGTTCGTCCAGAGTCTGTTCTGGAGCGGGACCGCCGACCTCTACTCCCCTATCGGTTGCCGCCTGCAGAGCGACCGCGAGCTGTCTGGCAGCACCAATACCGGCGGCAGCGGTGGGTGCATAGATGTCGTCGATAAGCCCTTGTGCCTTGAGATTCCAAGGCAACATTTCACCGTCGAGCAGGACCCAGTCGCCGAATTGATCGAAAAGCCCGGCGCGCTCTGCGGCCTTGGTCATTTCGTCGAGTGCTGGATTCTTACCTTCGAAGAAGGCGCGTCCGGTACGGGTATATGCGTAGGTGCTAGCACCGAAACGGGTCTTTGCCCCTGGCCGGATCAGGCAGAGCACAGCTCGGGAACCCATGTGCTTCTCCTGACAAATGACCTGGTCAGTGTGCGCTGCGTAGTAGCGGAATGCCTCCTCCGGGTGTTCCAGGAATCCCTCTCGCTGCGAGGTCGGCGCCGGTGACATTGTCGGTGGCAGGTACGGAATTTTCTCCGGCGCGAGCGTAAAACGACTAATTGTTTCCAGCGCTGCAGCCGCGCGGTCACTATCAATGCGGATGCGGCCATGGCGCCCGGTCTGGATACCATCGACATCCAACACGTCAGTGATGCGCAGCTCGGACTCCGTGCGATTGGTGGTCTTGCGGGATGGGGCCTCCCACCAGGTGTGCTTTGCATCAACCTGCACAGTCTCTAGCTCGGGATAGCGCAGCGCAGAGAGCTTGCCGCCAAACACGCAACCAGTGTCGATGCACATGGTGTTATTGACCCAGCGCAGACGGTCCGCTTCCATGTGGCCATAGACCACACGGGCGGAACCGCGGTAGTCCGCTGCCCAATCCAAACGTTCTGGCAGGCCATTTTCATCACGCTTGCCAGTAGTCGCACCGTAGAGCGCGAACTCGCGGACCTTGCCGGAGGCCCTGCCATGGAGGTGCTCAGGCAGTCCCGCGTGGGCTACGACCAGGGCGCCGTCATCCAGCACATAGTGCACCGGCAAGTGGTCGATGAAGTCGCGGACGTCCTTCCGGAATTCCTCACTTTCGTCGGCGAGCTGAGTGAGCGTTTCGGCCAGCCCGTGGCCCGTGGTGACGTTGTGGCCGTCGAGGGCGCGCACCAACTTAGAGTCGTGGTTTCCGGGCACGCAGAGAGCATTGCCGTCCGAGACCATCCCCATGACCAGCTTCAAGACGGCTGGGCTATTGGGGCCGCGGTCAACGAGGTCACCAACGAAAATGGTCTTGCGGCCATCTGGGTGATGAGCATTGCTGCCATCCGCCGAGAGCTCGTAGCCGAGCTTCTCCAGCAGTGCGGTCAGCTCGTCGAAGCAACCGTGGACATCGCCGATGATGTCGAAAGGGCCGTGGAGATCGCTGCGATCGACCTTCAGCGGCACACGTTCAATGGTGACGTTGTCGATTTCCTCCGCGGAATTCAAGATGAAAACGTTGTGAATCTTCTCGCGCTTCAGGTGCTTGAGCCCTCGGCGCAGGTCACGGTGCTGGCGCTCCAACACCTCTACTCCGAAGTTGCGGTCAGTGCGCTGCCTGTGCCGCTCCTTCACCTCCGCCAACGGAAGATTCAAAACGATAGCAGCACTGAGCGCATGGTGTCTGCGCGCCAGCTTCACGAGCCGGGCGCGGTCCTGCGGTTTCACATTCGTCGCATCGACCACGGTGAGTAAGCCTGCTTCCAGCCGCTTGCCGACGATCGTCTCCAGCAGCTCAAAAGCAGGCGCCGTCGCCGCCTGGTCATTCGGATCGTTGGAAACAATGCCGCGACAGGTATCCGAGGAAACGACCTCAAATGGACCAAAGTGTCGTGCCGCAAAGGTCGACTTTCCAGCACCGGAGACACCGACCAGCATGACCAAGCTGAGGTTAGGAAGTGAGATGGTACTCATAATTAGCTCTCCTCTGCTCCGGTGAAGTCGTAGGAAAAGACCGCCATTTCTGTCGGTTGTCCATAGGTTTCGTGCACGTCCCCAATACCGTCGAAGTCCACCAGATAACCGAACTTCTCAGCCACGCCCTTCGCCCACTGTCGAAACTCCACGCGACTAAACTCGAAACGGTGATCCAGGTGTCGGAACTGCCCGGGCGCTAGGTTTGGATAGCACGCGTTATAGTCGCTGTTCGGCGTGGTGACGATGACGTACTGTGGCCGGGCTGCTCCAAAGACGTTGTTCTCCAACGCGGGCAGTCGGTCGGCATCAACATGCTCGATGACCTCCATCAGGATCGCCACGTCCATGTTCGCGATGCGCTCATCGGCATAGGTAACCGAGGATTGGAAAAGCTCAACCCGCGCGGCTTGGCGCTCCGGCATACGATCTAGGTTCAGCGCCTTGTGCGCCTTACGAAGCTCCCCCACAGAAACATCGGTACCAACGATCTGCGCGATTCGCGGATTCTCCAGCATCGGCCCCAGCAACACGCCGGAACCACAGCCGATGTCCACAACGCTGCGCGGGCGCAGGCTAAATACCTCACGCAGGACCCGCTCTTGACGCTGTCGATTTAGTGGGTTGGCTGGCTGGTCACCGCTGAACAGTTCGATTGCACCGGCTTCCCCGGCTTCCCCAGCAAGCTTCACGACGGCCTCGTTGACCAGGCCTTTTTGATCCGCAAGGTAGCGCCCCAGGATTCTCTCCCGCTGTGGGTGCTCCGGTAGCCAGTCCTGCGCACGCGCGGCGAGCTTGTCGATTTCCCGGTCATCGACCCAATAGTGTTTCCCACCGTCGAGGACAGGAAGCAGAATATACAGGTGATTGAGCAAATCGCGGACGGTTGCTCTACCCGAAAGCGTTACCGTCGGTGAGAACTTCTGCCCGGCAACATTGTTCGAAAAATCGCAGGCAACGTTCCACCCCAGCGGCTCGAACAGAGCGCGAATCTCTTCCTCGGTGCCGGGTACCGCGGCGACCGTCGCGGTGAGGTCGCTTGGCACTTCGTCGTAAGGCGAGGGCTTCTCCATGACCATCGCTGTGGAGAAGACGGACTTCAGCGCCACTGTCATAATCGATGACGCGGCCCATTGCCGGTCATTGATGTAGCCGGTCAGATTGAACGTATCAGCGCGGTACTGCTTGAGTTTCAGCAGCTCGTCGCGGTCAATATCAACCCAGAGAACTGCCGTGCATTCGGCATCGGTAGCCGTGGGGAAAAAGACTCTGGCAACACCGAACTTTAACTCGGACTCATGCACGCGATCGGGATGCTTTCGCAAAATAAATCCCAAATCGCGTGCCGATTCAGCAGGCGAAGATTCACCGAGCCGAGAGTGTTTAGTGATTGCCAGATACATACGGCAAGTCTAACGCCTACCGCGGATTGGACTAGAGCATTTTTTGACCTACAGCGTCTTCGGCTTGTGGGCCGGACGACTCTCCTCGTAGGTCACAATGTCCGCTTCGTTGCGCAGAGTCAGGGAGACGTCGTCAAGCCCTTCCATCAGACGCCAGCGGGTGTAGTCGTCCACCTCGAACGGGAAGACCTGCTCACCTGCCTCGACGGTGCGGGTCTCCAGGTTGACGGTGAGCTCCATGCCGGGGTTAGCTTCCAGCAGCTTCCACAGCAGCTCGACATCGGACTGCTGCATCTGTGCGGCGAGCAGCCCCGCCTTGCCGGCATTGCCACGGAAGATATCGGCGAAGCGGGAGGAGATGACGACGCGGAAACCGTAGTCCATCAGGGCCCACACGGCGTGCTCGCGGGAAGAACCGGTACCGAAGTCCGGCCCTGCTACGAGGACGGAGCCCTTTGCGTATTCCGGACGGTTGAGCACGAAGTCGGACTCGTTGTTGCGCCAGTTGCTGAACAGGCCATCCTCGAATCCGGTGCGGGTGACGCGCTTTAGGTAGACAGCCGGAATGATCTGGTCAGTGTCGACGTTGGACCGCTGCAGGGGAACGCCGACGCCGGTGTGTGTATCAAACTTTTCCATGGTGAAAGGTCCTTAGAAGTTCTGCTTGGGTCTGTTGTACAAAGATCGGCAGTGAGAGTCAGTTAGAGATCAGCCGGTGCTGCGAAGTGACCGGCGACGGCAGTGGCTGCGGCGACAGCCGGGCTGACCAGGTGGGTACGACCACCCTTGCCCTGACGGCCCTCGAAGTTACGGTTGGAGGTCGAAGCGCAACGCTGGCCGGGGGTCAGCTGATCCGGGTTCATGCCCAGGCACATGGAGCAGCCCGGCATACGCCATTCAGCGCCTGCCTCTTCGAAGATCTTGCCCAGTCCCTCTTCCTCAGCCTGCGCACGGACCTTTGCGGAGCCCGGCACGATGAGCATCTGGACGCCGTCGGCAACCTTGCGGTCCTTCAGGACGTCGGCTACGGCGCGCATGTCCTCGATGCGGCCGTTGGTGCAGGAACCGACGAAGACAACGTCGACCTTAACGTCGCGCATCGGGGTGCCCGGCTTCAGGTCCATGTACTCCAGCGCGCGCTCGGCGGCGATGCGGTCGGAGTCCTCAGCGATGAACTCCGGGTCCGGCACGGTCTCACCCAGCGGCACGCCCTGGCCAGGGTTGGTACCCCAGGTAACGAATGGAGTGAGCGCGGAACCGTCAATTTCGACGACCTTGTCAAAATGCGCGTCCTCGTCAGTAACCAGGGACTTCCAGTATTCGACTGCCTCGTCCCACTGCTCGCCCTGCGGCGCGTGCGGGCGCCCCTTCAGGTATTCGAAGGTGGTCTCGTCCGGAGCAATCATGCCGGCGCGGGCACCGGCTTCGATGGACATGTTGCAGATGGTCATGCGAGCTTCCATCGACAGCTTCTCGATGGCCTCGCCGCGGTACTCAATAACGTGGCCCTGACCACCGCCGGTGCCAATCTTGGCGATAATCGCCAGAATCAAATCCTTGGCGGTAACACCATCCTGCAGTTCGCCGGTGACGCTGACCGCCATGGTCTTGAAAGGCTTCAGCGGCAGGGTCTGGGTAGCCAGAACGTGCTCAACCTCGGAGGTACCGATACCGAAGGCCATAGCACCGAAAGCCCCGTGGGTGGCGGTATGCGAGTCACCACAGACGACGGTGGTGCCCGGCTGAGTCAGGCCCAGCTGTGGGCCGACGACGTGCACGATACCCTGCTCGCGGTCGCCCATCGGATGCAGGCGGATACCGAACTCCTCAGCGTTCTTGCGCAGTGTGGCAATCTGGGTACGAGAGGTCGGTTCCTCAATCAGATTGATTTTGCCGCCGGCGACAGTAGTCGGAACGTTGTGGTCCTCGGTTGCGATGGTCAAATCCGGGCGGCGCACCTTGCGCCCTGCCAGACGGAGGCCATCAAAAGCCTGTGGCGAGGTAACCTCGTGGACGAGGTGCAGATCGATATAAATCAAATCTGGTTCGCCGTTGTCGCCTTGCTTGACTACGTGGTCATGCCAGACTTTCTCGGCCAGAGTCTTCGGGCTGGTGTCCGTGGTGCGCATAGTGGGTGAGCCGCCTTCCGGATATATCTCTTTTATCTCAAGGAATGAGATGTTAATATCATGGCATGGGACAGATTAGCACATCCGAGACGCCAGCTCTAAGTGGCATTAAGGTTCTCGACCGTTCGGTACTCATTCTCAAGTCTGTTGCAGAAACTCCACGCACCCTCGCCGAGCTCTGCGACGACACCGGCCTGCCCCGCGCCACCGCCCATCGGCTGGCCACGGCGTTGGAAGTACACCGCCTTGTCACCCGCACTCCGGACGGCCGCTGGACGACGGGCCCCGGCCTCACCGAGATCACGCCTGTCACAAACGACCTGCTTGCCGACGCCGCAGCGCACATCCTGCCGAAGCTAGTAGAGGTAACCGGAGAGTCCGTGCAGCTCTACCGTCTCACCGGCGATACCCGCACCTGTATTGCCTCCATGGAGCCCGCCACCGGACTGCGCAACACCGTGCCAGTTGGCTCTCGCATGCCGCTAACCGCCGGCTCCGCCGCACGTGTTCTCCTGGCCTTTGGCCCGGCCAACCTCGCTGAGCGAATGCTTCCCGACGCCGACTTCAACCAACAGGACCTCGACGACTGCCGACGTCTCGGCTGGTCCGAGTCCATGGGTGAGCGCGACCCCGCACTCGCCTCTGTCTCCGCCCCGGTTTTCGACGGCAACCACCGCATGATTGCAGTCCTGTCCGTCTCCGGCCCCGTGGAGCGCATGACTCCGTCGCCCTATGAATGCTGGGGCGCAAAGGTTCTCGCCGCCGCTGAGGAGATGAGCTCCCGACTGTAATGCCCGCTTACCGTCACCTTGTCCTACTTCTGTCCATGTTCGCGGCGGTCGGTTCGTCCGTCGTTCACATGGGTGTGCCTTTTCTCATCCCATCCCTGCAGGAAAACGGTTTAAGCCTCTCCGCCGCCGGTCTCGTCGCAGCAATGCCGGCGGCCGGTATTGTTTTCACACTCATCGCCTGGGGCTGGTTTGTCGACCGCTACGGCGAACGCGCAGCTCTGTTCGCAGGCTTGACTTCTACCGCCTTGACGACGGGGCTTGCGGCGCTGGCTTCGTCGTCAAGCCCGGCCCTGCTCGGGGCTGCGCTCTTCCTCGCTGGATGTGCGGCGGCGAGCGTGAATTCTGCATCCGGCCGCGTGGTGTCGGGCTGGTATCCGCCGCATCAACGCGGTACTGCGATGGGCATTCGCCAAATGGCTCAGCCCCTTGGCGCTGCACTATCAGCGGTAACCCTGCACCCTCTCGCGCAGAACTACAGCATCGGTGTCGCACTCGCGATGCCTGCAATCCTGTGCGCCGTGCTGGCGTTACTTGTGTTGATAGGCGTAAAGAATCCCCCTCGCCCTGATGCCTCGAACCCCACCGTCACGGCCAGCCCTTACCGCGACGGCAAATACCTTGTGCGCATCCATATCGCCTCGGCGCTGCTGTCTTGGCCGCAGTCGATGATGGGCGCCTACATTCTGGTGTGGCTGTTGTCCGTGGGTTATGCCGATAGCACGGCGGGCACGATTGTGATGGTCTCACAGCTGCTCGGTGCCGGATCGCGAGCACTGATGGGTGTGGTCTCCGACCGCGTTCGGTCCCGCATCCGCCCCTACCGCTGGGTCTCGGGTGCGACTTTTATCCTGGCTGTCACAATGATGATTGCCAGCTGGGCTGATTGGCGCACACTTGGCACTGTGCTGGTCTGCGCACTGGCCGTTGCCGTGGTCAGCCCGAATGGTCTTGCCTTCACCGCAGTTGCTGAATACGCAGGCCCCTTCTGGTCCGGACGCGCTATGGGTACGCAGAACACGTTCCAGAACATTATCTACGCTGCAACGCCTCCGGTTTCGGGTGCGATTGTGGCCGCTGCGGGCTTCCCCGCGCTGTTTGCCGTCACGGCTCTGTTCCCCGCCGCCGCGCTGGGTATTGCGCCACGAGAAGACCAGAACCGCAACGGGCGGGTGCGGGTCGAGCTTGACTAGCTAGCTCCGCGCCCAACAACCAAATCGAGCCACGCACGCGCACCAGTGCACAGCCAGCAAACACAGCAGCCCAGCGCTGGCCACGTATAGCCACTGCACGCCGGTAATGTCACCCAGGCTGTGCGTACCAAGACTCAGAGTGCCCACGGGGAAGGTTGCACCCCACCAACCAGGGCTGTATCCGGCCCAACTGATTACGGCGCGGGTGAATCGTCGTAAAGCGATGGCGGCGAGGAAGACACCGACAATGAGCACAGCGGTGCCGTAAGCGACAGCGGAGGTTCGGTTGAAAAGCAGCTGCGCAGCGGCCGTGGACTGACCGACCAGCCCGAGCGGAATCCAGGCAGTACCGGCGATGGAATCGGGGATGCGCATGGCGCCAGAGAACAGCGCGACGTAGCAGCGTACGAAAACCGGCAGAACCGTAATCAGCGCCATCCAAAAGAGTATTTGTGCGCAGACGTGATAGAACGTGCCGTAGTCAACGCTCAGCTGTGCGCCACTTGTCGCCGCCACCATCGGGGCGACTAGCGCGAGGCCCCACTGAAAAGTTGGTTCGCCTTCGAATCCTCGCAGTTGGCGAAGGCTGACGTAGATTGCCAGCGGCGCACCGATCCACCAGGACATCAGCTGCCACGATGAGTTACTAGCTAGCGCAGTCGCAGCACTACCGAGAGCCATGATGCCCATCGAGAGCATGCCCCACGGCGCCATCAGCTTCGAGTGGAAAGGCGGGTTTCGAAGGCGCAGCCAGCCGACCACCATAAAGCCGAGAATGCCCACCGCCATGACTAGAAGAAGCTCCGGAATCACCGGCACCTCATGGATGTGCGCAAGTGTGGCGAAGATGGACGTACCCATCAGAGATCCTGCCCACGCGGGCCCGGCGGGTGCCAGCACATCACGGCGAGAAGAGTTGGTCATGCTCATACCGTATTTGTTCTTGCCACAGCTACAGCTATCACCAAACTCTGTGAGGGGTACCATAAATGCATGTACCCCTCCGCTGTGGCCGAACTCGAAGCACTTCTCACCGCCGCCCGTGCAGGCTCGATCTCCAAGGCCGCGCGTGAGCTAGGCATCAATCAGCAGACCATGTCCGCACGCATCGCGCGGGCGGAAAAAGCGCTGGGAATCACCGTCTTCGAACGCTCCCCCTACGGCGTATCTCCCACGGAAAACGGGCAAGTGCTTATCGACGCACTCCCAGACCTCCTCGCCGCCTGCCACAGGTTTTCGGGCATTGCCGCCAGCTTGCGTTCCGACGATGTTCCCCGCCACCTCACCCTTGCGGTGTCCAATACTGTCGCTGAGCTCTACTACCCCGGCTGGGCCGCCGAGTTCCACCGGCAACATCCCGCAGTCAAACTGTCAATGGTGCAGGCAAACTCCCGGGAGGTCCGGCAACTAGTAGCCGACAGTGCGGTGGACTTTGGTCTGGTAGAGGGCGAGGCTGGTCGGCACGACCTCGAAGAGCAGATCATCGGCACCGATGAGCTGGTCCTCGCCGTGCCGACGGGGCACCCGTGGACTGAGCGGGCCGAGATATCCATCGAGGAACTGCGCACTACCCCGCTGGTTATTCGCGAACCCGGTTCCGGCAGTAGACAGGTCGTGGAAGATGCACTGGGGAATCTCGCCGAACCCGCGGGAGAATTCGGATCCCTGTCAGCAC
Organism: Corynebacterium jeikeium; assembly: GCA_003955985.1. Lineage (NCBI taxonomy): Bacteria > Bacillati > Actinomycetota > Actinomycetes > Mycobacteriales > Corynebacteriaceae > Corynebacterium > Corynebacterium jeikeium. The sequence goes on along the minus strand of CP033784.1, from coordinate 1,073,292 downwards.
AGCGTGCTGGCATGATTGCGCTGGCAGCGCCAACAATCATCGCCCGCGGCGCAATTCGCGATCAGGTAACGCTCGGGCGCATCGTCATCGTCCCCACCCGCACCCGTTTTACTCGCAATCTCAGCGTGGTTATGCGTCGTGGCAGTGAAGCTAGTGGGGACATTTCGGAATTTATCCGCATTGCTAGTCCTATACTTAGCAAGCATGAGCAATCCCAATGATGAACTCTTTTCCTCTGACCGCTATGATGCCGGCATCCAAATTCGCCGCGAGGTAATGGGCGACGAATTCGTCGATGCCGCCCTCTCTCGCAACGCCGGCTCCGATGGAGAGACCCTGCAGAAGCACATCACCGCCACAGTCTGGGGTTCTGTCTGGAGCCGCGAAGGACTGGCCAAGCGTGATCGCTCCCTGCTCAACATTGGAATGCTCGTCGCTCTGCGCGCCACCGAAGAGCTGCGCGGCCACATCAAGGGTGCCCTCGCCAACGGCCTGACCCGCACCGAGATCACCGAAGCCATCGTCCACGCTTCTGGTTACTGCGGCGCACCAGCTGCACTGTCCGCGATGAAGGTCGCGCAGGAAGTGCTCGTCGCTGAGCTTGGCCCGCTTGACGACGACGATCAGTAGGCAGCCCACGGGCTCTCAGGCCCTGGTCTCCGCGTGAGCACATCGGTGATGCGTCGCAGCAGCCACGACAGCGGTAAGGCGATGGCAGTGGTGACGATTGCCACTGCCATCATCGACCCTTGGAAGGTCTGATAGCCCATCAACGTCATCACCCAGTCCATGACCAGCACGTGGACGAGGAAGAACTCGTATGAGACCTCTCCCAACCAAATCATGGCTGGATGACGAAGCCACCTGACCTCCGTACCCAGCGCAATCGGGGCCACGAATGCACCAGCGGACAGGCCATACAGCGTGGTCTTCCACAACGCCTGGTCGACATCATCCGGCACCAAGGTTGCTGGCCCGACATGCGTAGTTGTGGATAGGACAAATAACCCTAGAGCCACCAGCCAACTGGCCGCTAGATTCACGCGCCATCCGACCTTTCGCCCGTAGGCCAGCAGCATACCGATGGCGAACCAGTCGAAATACGCCATCGGCCACAGCCGTGACACTACTGGCAGTAGCTCTTCCTGATGCGACAGCACAGTCCAGACCGGGCCAATAAGGCCAAAGCCAATAATGATGGCCAACGTTGGACCAGGCCGCAGCCTCCCCTTCGTGATTGTCCAGATGCCAAGCCCCACCAGTGGCAACACCAGGTAGAAGCCGACTTCCACCACCATCGACCACATCTGCGGCAAGCCCGGGTGAATCCAGCCGAATTGGAGCGTCTGAGTAAACGACATCGTGCGCAACCAGCCCTGCAAACCCCCACCCGATGGTGGCGGGTCATCTGCGGCATGAATGAGGAATGCCGCAGTAACCACAATCCAGTAGGCCGGCAGAACTCTCTTCGCGCGACTGGTGAAGTACTTCCGCAAGTCCGGTCGATTCGCAGGGACGTCGTCAGGCGAACCGAGCCAACGCCCTGTGAGCAGAAACGCACTGAGCACGAAGAAGATGGTGACGCCAATTTCGAATCGACCGTTGAGACGCCCCCCACCAATCGTCCGTGTAATGTCCAGTCCAGAACGCGGCATGCGTAAGCAGGACACCGAACGCACCGATGGCTCGAATGCTGGTCAGCTCCGGAACGTAGGAGGACTTGGCCGAATTCATGCCAATATTTTATGACTGCAAACTACTTGGCGTGCTCGTTTTGGCACAAGCCCGGTCTACAAAATCTTGCTACCTCAGTACACACCCCGGAAACTGTTCTGTGACCAGCGAGGTTCAAATATTGATGCGGAAGGTCTGGTTCCCCTACCGTGCTCAGCAATCCTATCCAGCTAGCGGGGGCATTGTCCCAATCGCGAGTTGGAAATAAAAGTCGAAGTGCTTCTGCTTCTCGTAGAAGCGGAGGAAACACTCATGCTGAAAGCGGGTTACTTTTTGGGTATCCGTATGTCTATATACGGTAACGGGAATTGGGTTCTTGCCGTTTTTAAGACAGATCTAGACGATCATCATGTGAAGAAAGATTATGGTTTTTCCCATATTTTCTCTCGATAAGAACCATCGCTTCGAGAATTTTTACGATAACTCTATTAGTCGAGATGGAAGCGCATTTTTCTTCAGCTCGTCTTAGCTCTGGAAGGGTAGACTTTATCCATACTTTTGCTGCTGGAGCATTGTCTATCTCTTCTTCACGGAGAACTGACTCCAGGATGTCAATGACATCGTGGAGCGACAAGTCCGTTTCAGGAGGAAATTTTGCCATTGCATCTCTCCAGAGTTCGTGTTTCTTTAATGGTGAACCTAGTTGAGGGAAAAGCATGAAGAGAATAGCAGTTGCATCTATCGCTTCCTTTTTTCGCTGTGTTTTGGCCTAAGCGGAGTTGCTGCGGCATCGCCTTCTGCCGAAACAGCAAATGGCATGGCTGCCACTACTCTAGCCGGGAATGACCTATACGGAAGAGTAATCAGTGTGCACTTATCAGCGAACGACTGTGAGACGGCTAAGTTTCGGTACTGGCTTGTAACCGATGCATTTGGCTCAGTTACGTGCATCCCAGACCCTAATAACGATGGAGATTGGTTACTCATCACTACGTAAGCACGTTATACGCGTTATACGCGAGATTCTTCACTCGCGTATCTATGAACTGTGCCAACGAAGTACCCAGTTTCCTGTGCTATCGCTCGGATGGTTAGGCTCCTGGCACGTAGCTCGCGTACGCGTTGGCGTTTTTCAACTGCTCGAGCGAGATAGCTCGCTCTTGGCTCGCTTGTACAATTAGAAATTGCACGGGTAAATACTCCGGTTTTTCAGCAAGTTCCCGAACTGACCACCCCTTTCGTGGATAACCCGGATATCTATTTCTTGGATCCCTACTCATGGCCAGCCTCAATCCATTTGTCGGTTTCAGCTCTTCTTCCTTGACGTTTGCTACGAGATTCTCTCCCTCGTGCGCTTTGGATGGTGCTAAAGGTTTCTTCGTAGATTGCTGAGCCGTCTGCTCACATGCGTGAGCGGTTGACGATCCATCAGTGGATAGATCGGGCAATCTGGTCGACTTCGCGTGTGGAAAGTGGTCCGCTGAAGAGTTCTGGTTCATGGATTGCGCTGCGGTTTGGATAGCGAGACCAAGCCCATCGGGGTCGCCGAGGTGGTGGCGGATTTCGAGATAGGCTCAGGTGCGTGCTGATTCGAATAGTGCGCAGTTGCGGCCTAGCCCGACCAGATTTTGCAGCGGGTTTTCTTCCAGGACTTCGGTGGCATGAAGCCGGTTTCGGTCAGCCAGAAGGCTAGTTCATCAAGTGTGTAGAGTTCGACAGCGCTCAGAATATACTGCGCAAATGCGTGCACCGGCTGCAATCTCAGAGTCGAAGGTCGGACAAGAAGTACTCCTCGCTGAGCTCAGCTCATTTGAAGACAGCAATGAGTAGTGAGTCCACGGACTCGTAAGTTGACCTTCACATGCACGGTGCTACAGAAAAATCATCCGTGAAATTCACCGTCGGGGAACGCGTCAGCCCACGTGCTTTCATCCCTGCCAAGCGCATCAATAATCTTTTCAATGAGCCCGGCATGAGCCTTGATGTCGAGCGCAGGTGGATCCGGCATCGTAATACAGTCTCTCGGATTGAACGTATCGAGATACTTCTCAGCCCACGAGATCCACGGGCTGTCAGGCTCAATTCGCTTCACATATTCGAGATAGGAACACACCGCTTCAAACTTTTTTAACTCCTGAGAGCGCTGATACAACGCGTTGAAATAGAAATCCTTCGCGACAGTCTTCGCAGCGATTGGCTTAGCGAACTCATATTGCTTCGCTCGGAGCGCCCTCTCTCTGCCCGCAATCTCATAATCTGTCTTCTTCCAGAATTCTCGAATTTGATGCCACTTGAAATAGGCCTCAATGCCGTCGGCAAACGCTTCTGAGTTCTTCTTCGAATCACGAGCGGACATCCCTCGAAATTCAAGGACAAGTTGACCATTCGGGATTTTTTCCCAGAAGCGCCTCATCTTTTCGCCCTCGTGCCAACGGTTGTGATAATCGATTTCATCTTGTGTTGGCTCACGCTGCACACGGTTATATCTCTCGCGGAACTTGAGATCTTGAAGATCGAAATCAAAGCCGAGCTTAACTGCACGAAGCACTTTCTCTTTAGACCATGAGTCGTACCAAGTCTCTAGTTCTATCCGGCCACCGTTCAGTTCAATCTCTGTGAAGAGCACATGCAAAACTCGCTTAATCCGCAATTGCACATCGGAACTAAACTGCCTCTTGTAGTATCCAAACGCTTCGACAGCTTTCTTATTGTATTTCGCCACGCGTTTATCGCCACGTAAAATCTCCCTCCACCCAACCAGTTTCATTGGCTCAATAGAGATAACAGCGGCCTTGAATCGGGGCTTCTCCTGGCCATATACGTAGGTACTTCCTGCGTAGTCAAAAACGTGGCCATCTTCCAACCAAGACCTATCACGGGATAGTTTCGCCGCCGCCGGTAACCAGAAGTCGCGAATCTCACCGGCCGAGGCCACGATTGTGAAAACGTCGAGGTCTGACTCTCCAATACCATGGCGTATTCGAGCCATGTAAGGAGTTAAATCAACTTCAGGCTCGTCGGGTTTGGCGTTGGTTTTGGTTTTCTCAATGTGGAGGGTACCGGTGGCTCCTTCGCCGCCGTGTTCTTCCGCCGCTTCTTATTGACTACAAGCGCTTCGGTACCGGCGTAAACCCTCTCACCACGTTTTGTAGCTACAGCCTTCCACTTATCACCGTGACCTGAAATCTTGACTAACTTGTGCCCCTCTAGCATGCGCGCTGTATTCTTATAAAATTCATGCGGAGGGTCACCGGCGCAACCATCCACGATCCATCCAAGAATCTTCTTCTGTCTGCTGGTTAGCTCTTTCGCAGCCATACCTCTATTGTCACCCACCCCAATAGCAGCGAAAAAGAGTTTCTTGCTGCTAACCCTGTAATTGTCATGGAATAGGGTTGAAGGACATTTGAAAAGGCAAAATCCCGATTCGCATTCAGCCGAATCGGGATCCCGTGTCGCAAATTCCGTTTTCATGAACTGTCTAGGTCAGAAAAGCGAAACTGCCACTTTGTACCCCGTACGGGATTTGAACCCGTGTTACCGCCGTGAGAGGGCGACGTCCTAGGCCGCTAGACGAACGGGGCTTAGAACTTTTCATCCGCGCGCTGCGGACTTGTTAAACAATACACTAGACGTGGATAGTAACTGCAAATCCGCAGGTTAAGGCATTAAATCCCTAGCGTTTTCGCATTGTTGGCCAGCTCGTTTGCAAGCTCCGCTTCATCCATTTTTCGCAAGGCCGCAACCTCGGCGACAGTTTCCCGCAACGCAGCGACTACCTCTGCAGCGACCGCTTCCACCGCGTCACCGCTTCCAGGCTCGCGCGGAAGGTCTGTCTCCAGCAAGAGCCTATCGACGGGCACCTGCGACACATAGGCCCGTCCGCGCTTTGTCCGCAACATGAGCGGGTTGACGGAGATATAACCACCGGCGCGGATCAGCCGCGTCAGTTCATCGCTAGTGCCACCGAAGCGGTGAAAGATGGGCACGAAGGTCTCGCCTGGTGCGACGCTGGAGCTGGTGTCCAAACGTGGTTCGATTAGGCCAAGCACCACACCAGCACTCCGAACCGTGTGAATGGACAGGATATGTGACAGGCTCGAGGCTTGGACAGCATCCAGGATGCTGGTAAAGACATGGATTTGAGTCTCGGCAGAAACGTCGTCAAGCCTGCGGGGCGCGAAGTCCAAGCCAATCTCGCCGATGAAGCGAGTGCGAGGGAGGGCCGCGCGAAAAATCTCGAGCTCTCGCTCATAGTTGCCATCGATGTACCACGGGTGATAGCCCACGGCGGCCATGGGCAAGCTTTCACTCTCTAGCTCGACAAAGCCGGAGGGCCGGACTGTCTGCGCGATGATCTCCACGCCTTCCTGCGCAATATCGGCTTTGAAGCACTCGCGCGAAGCCGGTGGCAGGAAATCGTAGTGAAAGTGGGTATCGATGAGCCGCATCATTTTTCCGTTGGTGGCTGGTTTTCGTCGGCCGGACCGCCGATGCGCGGGGCCAGCGGGGTTTCCTCGAACCCGAGCAGACGGCGAATGACCTTTCCGGCCAGCATCTGCCCCATGATTGGCGGTATGTAGCTCATGGTACCGAGGGTTTCCGCCTTGGTACCGCTGCCCTTGTCCGCAATTCTCACTGGCTCTTCGGATGAGTACAGCACCTCAAGACCGCGAATGCGTCGGCGGATACACACCTGACGGACGACCTTCGCCAGCGGACAGACCTTTGTCTTATTGATTTTCGAGAAGGTCAGCCGAGCTGGGTCGAGCTTATTTCCGCCGCCCATAGCGGAAATGAGGTGGACACGATTTTCCGCGCACCACTGCGCGATCTCAATCTTGCCGGTGACATCGTCGATAGCGTCGATGATGTAATCCGGACGCGGGAACTGCTCGAAGGTCTCCGCCAGGTTTTCGCGTGTGAGAAAAATCTGGCGGGCATAGGTCGTACAATCCGGGTTGATATCGGCAACCATCGCCTCCATGACCTCGGCTTTGACCCGGCCAATCGTGGAGACAAAAGCCAGCGCCTGACGGTTGAGATTGCTCGGCTCCACGACATCACCGTCGATCAAGATGAGGTTGCCCACGCCGCCTCGGGCAAGAGCTTCGGCACAACTCGACCCCACGCCTCCGAGTCCGACAACCATGACGGTAGATTCAGCTAACGTTTCTAGCCCCTCCTCCCCTAGGAGAAGCTTCAGTCGTGCGAAACGTTCACTGGTCATAGTCGCCCCTGGTCATAGTCGCCTCGATTCTTAAAAAACAAAAACTCCCCAGCCGACTGACTGGGGAGTAACTTTGTACCCCGTACGGGATTTGAACCCGTGTTACCGCCGTGAGAGGGCGGCGTCCTAGGCCGCTAGACGAACGGGGCTTAGAACTGAATTCAACTCAACTAATCAAGTTAGTTAAGCAAGCGAATTCCGCTGGCCTACCAGGACTCGAACCTAGAATGACGGTACCAGAAACCGTTGTGTTGCCAATTACACCATAGGCCAATAAAGACTGGCGCTTTCGCGCTGTCTTTGTACCCCGTACGGGATTTGAACCCGTGTTACCGCCGTGAGAGGGCGGCGTCCTAGGCCGCTAGACGAACGGGGCTTAGAACCTTGCAGTTAGTGAATACATTCAACAATGAACTTCTTCACTGCTGGCCTACCAGGACTCGAACCTAGAATGACGGTACCAGAAACCGTTGTGTTGCCAATTACACCATAGGCCATCGCTGCTGAACGCAACGAGGAATAATATAGCCAATTGGCGTGAACAAGAGCAAATCACCTGGTCAAAGGTTCGTTGTCAAAGGTTCGTTTAAATTCGCGAGTTCCCCACAGCCCACCTCAGCAGAGCGCATAACTAATGCATAACCAATGCAGTGCATCTAACTAACGCAATCCCAGATCGAAAGCCCATTCGATCGCAGCTCAAAGTCGATCCGCCCTTCAGGAGACACTTCGTGGTGAAGCGGCTGGCAAACAGCCGCCACACACCACAAACCATCCCTGAAAGGCAAGCATCATGACTTCCCCCACAACAACGGCAACAGCAACCGCCCCCATCACACTCGAGCTGGAGTTCTCCGACATCACGGAGCAAATGAACGGCACCATCGGCCGCGTCATCGGCACTGTCACTATCCGTCAGTTCGCGAAAATCATCTCGGGCCTCAACCTCGATGCCAACCCACGCGTGTCCCGCACCGGCCGCATCACCGATGCCATCATGGAAACCATCGACACCACGCCGGAGCTCTTCGCCTACAAGTCCAAGGGTGTGCTCCTGGCCTCCACTCAGTTCACCAGTGAAGACAATCTCTACCGCTTCACCTTCAGCAACCGTCGCATCGAAGGCATCCTCGACGGCGGCCACAACTCGCTGGCTATTGCGCTGTTCGTCCTGGGCAAGCTCACTCCACCGCCTAGCCGCAAAATCAAGACGTGGTCCGAAATGAAGGAGGTCTGGATGGAGCGCTCCGAGGAAATCGAGGAATTGCTTGCCGACGAAAGCCTCACCGAGCTCGATGCCAAGGTTCCGGTAGAGGTACTCGTTCCCGGTGCTCGGGACGAGGACACTGTGCAGGACTTCTCCGATGCTCTGCTCGATATCTGTGCCGCCCGCAACAACAATGCGGAGCTCAAGGCGGAAGCAAAGCTCAATCGCGCCGGCTACTTTGACGATCTGAAGCATGCTCTGCCGCAGGGAATTAGCGACAACGTGCAGTGGCGCACCAACGGTACTGGTCGACTAAAGGTGGGCGATGTCATCGCTATGGCGTGGATTCCACTGTCCTGTATTGACCTGCCGAAGGATGCCGACGGCAAGCAGATTGAAGCACCGACCCCCACCAGCCTCTACTCCGGAAAGGCCAAGCTGCTTGACCGCTTCGAGGATGTCATGAGTTCCCCAGAGGTCACTAAGCCCAGCACTGAAAGTATCAATGAGCGCACCGAAGAGGTCGTTCTCTACAACGAGAAGGTCCGCAGTGCCTTGAACCTCACGCGTGACTTCATCGATATTTTCGAGCGCATCAACGCGGAGCTACCCGATCTCTACAACAAGAGTGGCGGCAAATTCGGCGGCATTGATGCTGTTGACAAGGCCAACAAGAAGAATCCGCGGACTGGCAAAACTCCACAGAAGTACTCGAAGTTCTACCGCCAGCCCATCGGCTACGCGATTCCGGACGGGTTCATCTACCCACTCGTGTACGCCTTTGCCGCACCGCTCAAGCAAAACGAAGACGGCACGGTCTACTGGGGAACCGACTGGCACGAGTTCTTCAATAACCACATGGGGTCGCTGGTCAAGGACTACCGCGAAACCTCCATGAATATGCTGAACCGCGACCCGCAGAAGGTGGGCAAGGAAGCGGGCTCTTACACGAACCTGCTTCGCTCAGCCCAGCTCGCACTCTTTACTGAGCAGCAGTAAAAGGAGTGACCTCGAGAGCCTTGCGCAGTCGGCTCAGGCTGCGGCTGCGGCCAAGCAGCTCCATGGACTCGAACAGCGGCGGCGATACCTGAGCACCAGTTACAGCCACGCGCACCGGGCCGAAGGCCTTGCGTGGCTTCAGCTCCAGGTCCTCGATGAGGGCCTTCTGAAGTGCAGCTTCGAGCTTCTCGGTGATGAAGTCCTCTTCGCTGAGCGGCTCCACAGCTGCAATGGTGGCCTCCAGGACAGCAACAGCGTCTTCCTTGAAGTTACGGCGTGCCGAGCGCTCATCGAAGGTGAACTCGTCCTCTTCCACAACCAGGAACTTCGAGAGGTCCCAGGCGTCGGAAAGCGTCTTCACACGAGTCTGCAGCAGCGTTGCCAGGAAAGCGAACTTATCCGCCGGGTAGTCGGACGGGAAGTCAAAGTGGCTTTCCAAATACGTGCGCAGACGCTGTTCGAAGTCCTTCGGATCGAGCATGCGGATGTGGTCGGCGTTGATAGCGTCGGCCTTCTTCTGGTCGAAGCGGGCCGGGTTGGACAGCACATCGTGGATATCGAAGGCCTTAACCATCTCGTCCATGGTGAAGATGTCCTGATCGCCGTCCATAGACCAACCCAGCAGAGCCAGGTAGTTCAGCAGACCCTCGCGGATGAAACCGTTATCGCGGTGGATGAAGAGGTTGGACTGTGGGTCGCGCTTGGACAGCTTCTTATTGCCCTCGCCCATAACGAACGGCAGGTGACCGAACTCCGGGGTGAACTTGGCGACACCGATACGCTTCAGCGACTCGTAGAGAGCAATCTGGCGCGGGGTCGATGGCAGCAAATCCTCACCACGCAGGACGTGAGTAATCTCCATCAGAGCGTCATCGACCGGGTTAACCAGGGTGTAGAGCGGTTCACCGTTGGAGCGGGCGATGACAAAGTCCGGAACCAGGCCGGCCTTGAACTCAATGCGACCGCGAACGAGGTCCTCGAAGACAATGTCCTCGTCCGGCATGCGCAGGCGGATCACCGGCTTGCGACCCTCTGCACGGAAGGCTTCCTTCTGCTCCTCGGTCAGGTTGCGGTCGTAGTTGTCGTAGCCCAGCTTCGGGTCACGGCCGGCGGCCTTGTGGCGCTCCTCAACCTCTTCAGCGGTGGAAAAGGCCTCGTAAGCTTCACCAGCGTCAATGAGGCGCTGCAACACATCGGCGTAGATGTCCTTGCGCTGCGACTGGCGGTACGGGCCGTGCGGACCACCGACATCGATGCCCTCGTCCCAGTCAATACCGAGCCAATTCAGGGCCTCGATGATTGCCTGATAGGACTCTTCGGAGTCGCGAGCGGCATCGGTATCTTCGATGCGGAAGACCAGCTTGCCACCAGTGTGACGGGCATATGCCCAGTTGAACAGGGCGGTGCGGATGAGGCCAACGTGCGGGGTACCGGTTGGCGACGGGCAAAAGCGTACGCGAACATCTGACATGCTTTCCCACGATACCCGCCCTCCCACCTGCAGGCATGCATAGGGTTTTACATAGGGTTACAGAGTCCATTCCCCAGTCACTTCACCGGCGTATCCAGCGGCGCGCAGCCGCTCAACCCAGCTGCGCAGTGGCGCCTCACCGGTGCCCGGCACGCCGCGGCCTGGGAAATCGGCAATCTGGACGTGCGCCGGCAGGCTCACTCTTCCGGCCTCCACATCGGTGAGCCAGGCATCCACGTCCACGCCATTGGCCGCAAAGTGGTAGAAGTCGGCGAGCACGCCAGCACCAGTCTGTTGCGCTAACTCCTCGGCCTGCCAAGGATCGGTAATGGGGTAATCGTCCATCCCGGACAGCGGCTCAATCAACGCGCGGACACCGCTGAGCTCCAGCTGGGCAGTGATCTCAGTCAGTCGGTGCACTTGCAGGTCCGCCAGTTCCCCAGACCGCCCCAGCAGCACGTTAGAGCATTTCAGCCCCGTGGCTCGCGCGATCTGGCTCACTGCTTCCAGGTGCCCCGTGGGCAGCCCGTCTGTATCGAGCACTCCTCGCTGCCCCGCTGTCATGTCCCCTCCCCACAGGTTCATGGCATAAAGACCAAGGCTGTCGTCAAAGAGGTCACAAAAGGCGGAAACCTCATCGGGTGCGGGCACTGCGAGGTCAAATGGCCACCAGAATTCCACGGCCGCGTAGCCGTCGTCACGCGCGGCGTTGACAGCATCGTGCGGGGACATGTGTGCGTAGACCGTAGAACAGTTAATAATGGTGCTCATGACCAAAACGGTAGTAGTAACTGGTGGCGGCGCGGGCATTGGTCGCGAAATTGCTCTGGCTTTCGCCGCCGATGGCTGGCACGTGCATATCTGCGGCAGGCGTATCGACGCGCTCGAGACTGTTGCCGCCGAAGCGGACAACATCACCTACTCCAGGTGTGACATCACCGACCCCGAACAGGTCCGTGCGATGTTTGAGAACGCGCAGGTGGCTACGGGAACCATCGATGTTGCAGTGCTCAATGCGGGGCTGCCCGGCACGCCCGCGGAGTTCGGAGAGACCGGCATTGAAGACTTCCGGGCGGTCATCGATACGAATGTGGTCGGCTCGTACCTGTGTGCACGCGAGGCTTTTTCGCGGATGAAGGCGGGGTGCGAGGGGAAGACAGAGCAAGCGGGCGGCCGAATCCTGGTCAATTGTTCTATCGCAGCGCAGGTGCCGAGAGCACACACGGCGGCGTACGCGACGTCGAAAAGCGCGCTTGCCGGAATGACCCACGTGCTTGCCCTCGACGGACGCGAGTATGGCATCACGGCAACGCGCATTGATATTGGCAATGCGCAGACTGACCTGTTGGGGACGTTCACAGGCAGCGAGCCGATGTTCGATGCCAAGCAGGCTGCGGAAACTTTCCTCTACGCCGCGAATCTGCCGGCAGGTGCCGTCATCGATCAGCTTACGATTACCGCTGCGGGTATGCCCTTTTTGGGCAGGGGTTAGCCTGCCCCTTAAACTGGAGCACAACTGGGTTTAGATTGAGGAGGCGGGTTAGGGCTATGTCCATGGAAAACCACCCCTCTCTGGGCGGCGGAAACGAAGAAGAGCAGCAGGAAAAGTCTCACCCGTCGAACGAGCCTGCAGCGACTCCGAAACGTTCGACGCGCTGGGACACGTCCCGCCCAACCACCGCTCCTGATTTTTTGCTCTCCCGTGCGCACGGCTCCATCCGCACGCAAGGTATTGAAGAGCAGATTTCCGACCCCTGGCTCGCAGCCGAGGGACTGCACTCGGGCATTCACAAAATGGTGGTCGGCGCCCTGCCCTTCGACTTGGACAAGCCCGCCGCCCTGACCGTTCCCCGGGAAGTCATCCGCTCCTCGCAGCCGCTGGAGCCACCCGCGCACTACCGCTGGAACGCACCCAAGCCTCACGCCAGCATCGTCGCTTACGATCCCCCGCTCGATGAGCACGCTGAGCGCATCGCCGCAGCAATCCGCACCATCGAGTACTCGGCGCTGGAAAAGGTCGTGCTCGCGCGCGCTGTGGAACTCGAAATCGATCCCCCGATTGACCCGCTCCTACTCGCATCGCGGCTTATCGACGGATCCCCCAACCGCGATGGCTTTGTCGTGGATCTCTCTCCCGCCGGTTCCGATTATGAGGGCAAGTTGCTCATCGGTTCCTCCCCGGAGATGCTGGTCCGCCGTACGGGTGACATCGTTGAGGCATTTCCCTTGGCCGGGTCGCTGCCGAGATCCCGGAATGAAGAGGTGGACCGGGCGTCGGCTCGTCGTTTAGCGGACTCGCGCAAGAACCTGGATGAACACGCCTTCGTTGTCGATGACATCGCCGACAACCTGGCGCCGCTGTGCAGTTCGCTGGATGTTCCGGACAGCCCCGAGCTGATGAGCACTGCCGAGATGTGGCACTTGGCCACGCATATCCGCGGTCGATTGAAGGATCCGTCGCTGTCCGCGCTGGATTTGGCACTGGTGGTGCACCCAACACCAGCCATTTGTGGCACGCCGACGGAATCCGCCTTCGGCGTCATTCAGGCCGTAGAGACTGACCGCGGCTTCTACTCCGGCGCTGTCGGCTGGTGCGATGAGAATGGCGATGGTGAGTTCGTGGTCTCCATTCGCTGTGCCGAAATCGACACTGAGGGGTCCGTGGCACGACTATGGGCCGGAGGCGGCATTGTGTCGCACTCCGCCCCAGAAGAAGAAGTCACGGAAACCAGCGCCAAAATGGGCACTGTGCTCCGCGCTTTTGGAGTTAAGGGCGCTTAAGCCCCTAGCGGCTTAAGCCCGCTCCACCGGGTTGGCCAGCTTGCCAATACCCGGAATCTCGATTTCGATGCGGTCGCCCGGGAACATCGCAGCGGTACCGGCCGGGGAGCCGGTGCAGATGACGTCACCCGGCAGCAGCGTAATCGAGGCGGTGATGAACTCGATGACCTCCGGGATGGACATAATCATCTGGTTGGAGTTGGAGTCCTGCTTAGTCTCGGTAACACCCTCGTGAGTCAGGTGCGCCTTGATTGGAAGCTCGTTGTAGTCCAGCTCCGTCTGGATCCACGGGCCCAGCGGGCAGAAGGTATCGATGCCCTTTGCGCGCGCCCACTGACCGTCGGCGAACTGCAGGTCACGGGAAGAAACATCATTGACGATGGTGTATCCGAAGATCACATCGTGAGCGTTTTCCTTCTTGACGTTCTTGCACGGCTTACCAATAACCAGTGCCAGCTCGCCCTCAAACTCGACGTTAGTGGCGAAATCCGGAATGCGAATCGGCGCTTCCGGACCAATAACGGCCGTCGGCGGCTTAATGAACATCGTCGGCGGCAGCGATTCTGCCGACTTCTTGAACACCTCGGCGACGTGGTCAGCGTAGTTACGACCAATAGCGATGACCTTCGACGGCAGCATCGGGGCAAGCAGACGTACGTCGGCAAGCGGCCAGGAACGACCAGTCTTATTCAGCTGACCGAAAGGGTGCCCTTCGATCTCGTGCAAAGTAACTTCATTGCCTTCGCCCTCGACGAGCGCGAAGCACATGCCCTCTGGGTGGGCGATTCGAGCAATACGCATAAAAATAGGGTACACGTCACATTGCAATAACTATGCAATGACCCCCACTCTCAAACATGTACGATTTAAACTCCGCGCGATTCCTGCGCAAGCCACACCAACGCACAAGCCAGCGCATCGTTGAACGCATGATGGGCCTTAAAACGGGGAATGCCGTACTTGTCGCACAGTGACCACAACCGCAGCTCATCACGGACCGGCTCGCGGTTGGCTCGCAGAATTGCGTCGTACTCGCGTGTCATCGTGTCCGCCACCGGCACATCAAAGCGCGCATCAAAGTACTTCCGGCACAACGGATCCAGGAAACCAACTTCCATCCGCGCGTAGTGCGCCAGCAGCTTCCGTCCCCGTAGAGCTTCTAACAGCTTGCCGACGGCCACCTCTGCCTCTACCCCGGTTGCGACCATGTCGTCGGTAAGCCCATGCACCGTCGCCGACTCGCCGACGCTCACCTCCTCGCGCTCTGGGCGAATGAGAAGGTGACCCGACTCTTCCAGCACGATGTCGCGGCCTTCGACGGCAACCCAACCGATGGAAAGCAACTGATCTTTGGAGGGATCCAGACCGGTGGTTTCCACATCGACCGCGAGCCAAGCATTGTCGCGGATAGGTGCGTCCAAGAGTTTCTTGCGGGGTCTAAAAAACTTCAACATTGCGCGCTCCCACAGCTAACTCACACAGCTCACTCACACAGCTAAACTACGACATCGCCCGGATGGGATACTTCGCCCCGAGACTCTGCTGCAACTTGCGGATAACACCAAACGCATCGCGCAGGTGCTCGCGTTCCAGGCTGGAGAGACGCTTCGGGTAGATGTGGTTATTCGGCTGCTCGCCAGCGTTGAACTGGGCCTGCTGGTGATGAAGCTGCACCGTGCACAGGAACTCGAACGCATCCGCCAGATCCTGCGCACCCTGACGGCTCACGCTTCCGGCACCCGCACTCGCCGCCAAGCGTTCACGCGTCGACAGCTGTGGCAGGCCGGCCGCCACAGTAAATAGACGCGCCATCTGCACCACAGCAGCAGTTCCCCCCTTCTTGATGTCCAGGGTCTCTGCGTGCTCGCCGCCCTTTTCCAGCACCAGGCCACGGAAGAAGCCGAGCGGCGGCTCCCGCCAGGCCGCGAGCTTGGCCAAGTGCGCATGCAGGCGCTGCGACCCCTGAGCCAGCGGCAGGTAGGCCGCACGAAGGCTCTCTACCAGTTGCACGTCGCCCGCTACCCCACGCATGTCGAAGAAGGTCTGTGCATGTAACAGGGCCTCTGCCTCCGGTGCCGTAATCCACCCGTGGAACGTGCGCAGCCACTGCGACTTGGTCATCCTCCACGCAGGATTGCTGGCCATCATGTCCCCTGGACAGAGCGGATAACCGACTCGGTCGAGGTTGGTGCAAATCTCGTCGCTAAGCGCGGCGAAATAGTCAGCATGAGCGTCGGCGTCGTAGTCGTCGGCGAGAACAAGCGCATTGTCCTGATCGGACGCGAGCCCCATCTCCCCGCGCCCATGCGAACCCAGTACCGCAAAGGCGTAGCTGACTGGTGGCGGCCCAAGCTTTTCCTCCGCCAGCGCAACCAGGCGTCGGGTGACAGCATCGGCCACGGCAGTCAGCAGCTTGGCGACCTCCTCCCCCGAATCACCTCGGTCAATAAACCGGCCGACAATCCGCCGCGCGTTCTGAGCAATCTCCGCAATCTCCGAGATATCGCTCTTTCGCGCCAGCGTCGCCGTCGCGTACACGGGATCGGTGTGCAGACTGCGCAGGAGGTCGCCAATGACAATCATGCCGACCACCCGCGTCCCATCGTGCACCGGCAGATGATGGTAACCGCGCTCGGCCATCAGCAGCATGGCCTCGAAGACCAGCAGGTCGGGACTGATAGTTTCCGGGTTCCCGGTCATCACTTCGCTTACGAGACTCTCCGCCGGCTTGGCTTCTGCCAGCACTCGACGACGGAGGTCACGGTCAGTGATGATGCCGACGAGCGAGCTCTGGTTGGCGCCTGCAGACTCCATCACGAGCAGACTGGAGACATTCCGCTCCGTCATAATCTGCGCCGCCTCTTGTACTGTCGCATCAGCACTGCAGGTCACCAGCGATGTTTCCATCAGGTCCGCAACCCGTGTGCGCAACGACTCCGATGCCGCAGTACTCCGCAGCTTCGATGCCACTGCGCGAATGCGCGCGTTTTCACCGCCGTAATAGCGCCGGACCTCTACGAACTGGTCATTGAGCTGGTCAAAGACCTCCTTGGAGATCACTAGGAATACGCAGTCCTCCACTGCCGTCATCGTGTATAGCGAAGGGTCACTGCTCAGCAGCGTCGAATAGCCGAAATGATCTCCCACATCTCGCCTGTCCAACAGCGTGCCAGCTGGGTCAAAGAGATCCACCATGCCGGAGCGAATAATGAAACAGCTGTTGTTATCCGCACCCGCCCGGATAATCTCCGTTCCACGACGGGCATAGCGCATGGTCAAAAGCGGTGGGATAGTCGCGCGCTCTTCATCGTTGAGGTCCGAAAAGGGGCGAGTATGGCTGAGGAAGTCTGCGATTTCCGCAAGCTCGACGGTCATGGGGTCAATTATCCCCTATTTTTGCTCCCAATAGGACTGATTTGCGGGAATACTCGACCTTATGACCAATTCCACACACAGCGCTTCAATAAATCCCGAATGGCCGCTCGACGCCCACATCCTCGGCAGGATGGACAAGCTCGCGGCACTCGTCGCCACGCTTGACGACGACACCTTCAACGCAACCCTCCCCATCCCAGCCATTAACTCCCTGGCCGTGCTGTTACGACATGTGACCGGATCCGCGAGGTACTGGCTCGAGCGCGTCTGCCTTGGGCGTGATTATGTCCGTGATCGCGATGGGGAGTTTTCTGCTCATTGCAGTGTTTCGGAAGGGCTGGAGATTTACCACCGTGACCGCGCGGCCATTGAATCCGCGCTGGTGGAGTTGCAAGGCGTGGACCGCGCTGGTGCTCCTGCTGTTATTCCTACCGATAAGGACCGTTGGTGGTGCGGCAGCATCGAAGGCGTGATTGTGCATGTCTTCCACGAGGCGGCTCAGCACCTGGGACATGCGGAGATTACGAGGGATGCGTTGGTGGCAGGGCTGGGAGGAAATGGTTCCAATGGCGGCGCAGGAAGCTCATCCCCACACACCCTTGACACCATCATCAATGTGCTTGCCCAGGTAGGACATGCGTCGGACTTCATCGAGCACACCGCCGACGGTAAGACTCACATCACTACCGTCGATGGCAAAACTGTGATTGCCTAGCCCTCTCCCCCCCCCCTATTTTTTACTGCGCTACTTCAAAGCAGCAGCAATGCGGTCGCCAACCTCAGCGGTCTTGATCGGGCCACTACCGCGAGTAGCCATGTCAGCTTCCACAGCAGCCTCGATGCGCTGAGCGTCTTCCTCACGACCCAGGTGGCGCAGCATCATGGCACCCGACAGAATGGCTGCGGTCGGGTCAGCGATCCCCTTGCCAGCAATGTCGGGAGCGGAGCCGTGAACGGGCTCAAACATGGACGGGTTGGTATTAGAGGCGTCAATGTTGCCGGACGCCGCCAGGCCGATACCGCCCGACACTGCACCAGCCTCATCAGTAATGATGTCGCCGAAGAGGTTGTCGGTGACGATGACGTCGAAACGCGAAGGATTAGTGACGAGGTAGATTGTCGCAGCGTCGATGTGCGAGTAATCGACATCTACCTCTGGGTATTCCTTAGCGACCTCATCGACCGTGCGCTGCCACATACCGCCACCGTGCACCAACACATTGGTCTTGTGGACAAGGGTCAGCTTCTTACGACGGGTCATAGCCAGCTCGAAGGCGTAGCGAACAACGCGCTCAGCACCGAAGCGGGTATTGACGGAGGTCTCGTTGGCAACCTCGTGTGGCGTGCCGACGCGAATCGCACCGCCGTTACCGGTGTAAGCACCTTCGGTTCCCTCGCGGACGACCACGAAATCAATTTCGCCCGGGTTCTTCAGCGGTGACTCGACACCCGGGAAGAGCTTGGAAGGACGCAGGTTGACGTGGTGATCCAGCGCGAAGCGCATCTTCAGCAACAGGCCGCGCTCGAGAACACCCGGAGGAACGTTCGCCGGGTCACCGATAGCACCGAGCAGAATAGCGTCGTGCTCACGCAGGGAGTCGAGATCGGCGTCGGTAAGCAGTTCGCCATTGCGCAAGTAGCGACGCGAGCCGAGGTCGTACTCGGTGGTGTCGAACTCGCCGATAGCAGCCTTGAGCACCTTCAGTGCCTCTGCCGTAACTTCCGTGCCGATGCCATCACCCGGGATGACGGCGATCTTCAGCTTTCCTGCCTCAGTCATTTTTTGAGATACCCTTCTCACTATATGGACACAAATGAGTGTAGCAGAACCTAGCGCTCACCCCCGTCACTGTCTGCGCGATTTTTACCATCTCCATCGTTTTCACAATCCACCCCGCCTACTGCTCTCTCCTTTTCCATATCCCGCCGCACCTTATCCACTAGGCCGCGGAGATTGTCATGCAATTTGCGACGTTTCTCATTGTGCTCAGCCAGCGCAGCGGTCTTCTTTTCAGTCTGCGAGGCAAAGGTGTAACGACCATGCCCAGTGTGCTCTTTTTCCGACTGCGCAAACGGCCCTTCATCACAAGAGAGGAACGTCCAAGCTTCGATCCCATCATCACCTCGAACAACTCGCCACATACCGGCAGTTTTGAGGTTGTGGTGCCTTCGACAGAGACAATGGAGATTATCTGTGTGCGTGACCCCTTCCTTTTGCCGCTCACCACCGGAAAGGCTGTGATCAAATTCCACAATATGGTCGATATCGCACTTTTCCGCGGGGACATCGCATCCAGGAAAACTACACACACCGTCACGGGCACGCACGAATGCACGCTGAGACTCGGAGGGCCGATACCCCTCAACCGCACTATCCCCCAGCACCCGCAATGTCGATACCCGCTTCAGCCAAGACTCGGCCACCAGCGAAGAAAGCCAACCTGCGCCAGCGAGCCACACTGGAGTGTTTTCCGGTTCGCCATCCTCCCCGGGAGAGAGCACTCGGAAGAGTTCCAGATTCACCTCCACCTCACAAGTACCGCGTAACGCATGCATGAAAGCTGCCGCGCGACTCACTTTCATCTTCTTAGCCACTGCGTCGATAATTGCAAGGGCTTCCACTGCATGATGCCGCTCGAGGACAGTAGTCAGTGTCGTAACTCCAGCGTCACCATGTTCATCAACTGCGATAAACTCCTTAGCCGTCATACGATCGCCGAAGTAGTCGAGAGCCGCAGCTTGAACCTCCCGTACCTCCTCCGACTCCACGGGATTATCCGCCGACTCTCCATCCGCCTCGACCTGGTATGCCGCCGCATCAATTGCAGCATCTACGGTCGCCTCCACATTCCGGGCCAGGACCCTATCAGCCTGCAACCCAGCGACATCCACATCACGTGGCCGCACTTCCGGAGCACACTCACCAATCACTCGCTGCACCCGCGTTGCCATCGCACGCACGCCACGGAGTGCCTCCCCGTCGCGCCTAGGCTTAACGACGTCCACGAGACCCGACTCCACTGCGTCAACCTTGTCATCGGCTACAGGTCGGGTATGTTTACCAAGCATTGCTAAATGCCTCATCGACAAATGCCCGCGCTCCTGACACATTTCCGCTAGTTGCGGCATACGTCCAAGCATGTAGCCAATTTCCATATATTTGTTCACTTCGGCGCGTGAGATTCCAAGCACCACCGACCAATAAGCCAAATGAGCTTCGACATCGCCATCATCTGGTGGTGCGACCCGCTGAGCGATAACCATCTGCAGACGATTAATCTCGCGCATCACTTCAGCGAGCGAATGAGCCCTCACCTCATGGCTGAACCGAAATTCCCCACACGATTCCAACTCTGACATTGCACTGTCCCCTCCCTAACGAGGTCCCCTAACGAACAGTTCTTTATCAATTCGCCCACACCATATCCCCCACCCCGGATTCAAACCGCTGCGCACCCCAAAAATCTCCACATTATTCGAACACTATTTCGAACTAAAGCCGAAAGAAAATCCCGCCCTACGACGCAAACTTCGTCGTAAAGCGGGAACCGCACTAGAAACCTAGTCGACCGGCTTCATGGAACCGTTTTCGAGGAAACGACGGTGGAAGTCATAAGAAGTACCCAGGTCATGCGGAGTATGCAGGTACGG
Organism: Corynebacterium jeikeium; assembly: GCA_003955985.1. NCBI lineage: Bacteria > Bacillati > Actinomycetota > Actinomycetes > Mycobacteriales > Corynebacteriaceae > Corynebacterium > Corynebacterium jeikeium. The sequence goes on along the minus strand of CP033784.1, from coordinate 1,052,904 downwards.
GGTGGCCCTCTCAGCACGCTCAACGTATTCGAGCAGCGCCTCCTTGTACATCGGGTGCGCACACTTCTCAATGACAACACGGGAACGCTGACGCGGCGCCAGCCCACGGAGGTCAGCCAGACCCTGCTCAGTGATGATGACCATCACGTCATGCTCAGTGTGGTCAACGTGAGAGACCATCGGCACGATTGCGGAAATGTCGCCATTCTTAGCCAGCGACGGGGACACGAACGTAGAGATGTAGGCGTTTCGGGTGAAGTCACCGGAACCGCCAATGCCGTTCATCATGCGGGAGCCAGCCACGTGAGTGGAGTTGACGTTGCCGTAGATGTCAGCCTCAATCATACCGTTGGTGGTAATCAGCCCCATGCGGCGGACCAGACCCGGGTTATTGGAGATGTCCTGCGGCCGCAGAACGATCTTCTCGCGGTAGTCAGCAGCATTCTCGTTCATACGAGCTGCATATTCAGGAGACAGCGAGAATGCAGTACCGGAAGCCACGGTCAGCTTGCCAGCATCCATCAGGTCGACCATGCCGTCCTGGATAACCTCAGTGAAGGAGGTCAGGTTCTCATACTTGGAGTCGAGCAGACCTGCGAGAACGGCGTTCGGAATGTTACCGACACCCGACTGCATCGGCAGCAGGTTCTCCGGCAGACGACCGGCCTTGACCTCGCCATCGAGGAAGTCGAGCAGGTAGCCAGCAATAGCCTTGGAGTCATCGTCCAGCGGCTTGAACGGCGAGTTACGGTCCTCGGCGTTCGTCTCGACGACAGCGACAACCTTATCGACATCGATCTGAACATCCGGAGTGCCGATGCGGTCCCCCGGGTTCACAATCGGAATCTCCTTACGGTTCGGAGGCAGGCCGACACTGTAGATGTCGTGCATACCCTCGAGGTCCTCGGACTGCCAGGAGTTGACCTCAATAATGATCTTCTCTGCAGCATTGAGGTAAGAAATGCTGTTACCAACCGAAGAGGAAAGAATCAGGGAGCCATCGGCCTTAATGCGAACAGCTTCGACCACGGCAACATTGACCGGACCAAAGAAGCCCTGCTCAGTCATCGGGCCAGAGTGCGACAGGTGAATATCACTATAGAAGGCATCGCCTGCATTGATACGGTTACGCATTCCCGGGTCGGACTGGTACGGCATACGCCACTCAACACCATTGGCCTTCGCCAGCGCACCATCAAGTTCCGGAGCGGTAGACGCGCCGGTCAAGACCTTAATCTTGAACTCGTCGCCACGCTCGTGAGCGGCCTCCATGCGCTCAGCGAGAGCCGGCGGGACAACCTTCGGGTAGCCAGCACCGGTAAATCCGGCAAAGCCCACCATGTCTCCGTGGTTGATGAACTGCGCCGCCTCCTGCGCGGTCATCACCTTGGATTTGAGACCAGCATGGGCAATACGATCTGACATGAATTCACCTTTCTATATCCCCCAACGCGACTATCGGGGGTAGCACTTCGAACACCAAAGCACACCCCCAACCCTATCAACGAAGCGGTTAGCGCCTTTCATTCAGATGCCCGAAAGCGCCCCCATTTTAGGCACATTCCATACGCCACTAAAGCCGACTACAACACCGTTTTATGCCCTACGTCACAACCAGTCGACAATCAGCCATGCGACACATTTACAACCCCTCACATAGCCCAATTCATGCACTAGTTATTGATAATCATTTTCAGTACGCTAATCTTGTCGGGTGACTTCTACCGAATTTTCTGATAGCACCACCCAGACCACTCCCGTCACCGTCCTGTCCGGATTCCTGGGCGCCGGCAAGACCACCCTCCTCAACAACCTCCTGGCAAACTCACAGGGGCGAAAAATCGCGGTCATCGTCAATGACTTCTCGGAAGTCAACGTCGACGCCGCCCTCATCGAGCAGGGCACATATCTCGAGCGCGGCGAGGACCGTTTCATCGAAATGTCTAACGGCTGCATCTGCTGCACGCTGCGAGATGACCTCGTGGAAAACGTCGGCAAGCTCGCGCGCAGCGGCAAGTTCGAGCACATCGTCATCGAATCCACCGGCATCTCCGAGCCCATGCCAGTCGCCGCTACCTTCGAGTGGGAATTCGACGACGGCCGTCGCCTCGCCGACATCGCCCCCATCGACACGATGGTCACGCTCGTCGACGCCTCTACATTCCTCGACAGTCTCCGCCAGGGACGCGCACTGCCTGACGACGAACGCACGGTCGCCGACCTCCTCGTCGACCAGGTGGAATTCGCCGATCTCATCCTCATCACCAAATCCGACCTCGCCGGCGAAAAGCTCACCGGCGGTACCGAGGAAACGATCCGCGCAATGAACCCCCGCGCACGCATCGTCCGCGTGACTAACGGCGAAATCGCCACCTCTGCCATTCTCGACGCATCGCTTTACGACGAAGGTACCGCGGCCACTTTCCACGGATATGCAGAAGAACTTGCGAATCCCCACACGCCGGAGACTGAAGAATACGGCATTTCTTCGGTTGTTTTCCGAGGCAATCGACCCTTCGACCGCGAACGACTAATCAAGGCTCTCCGCGGCACAAAGGGGCTCGTACGATCCAAGGGGCACTGCTGGATTTCCGACCGCCTCGAAGTCGCCCACGTGTGGAGTCAGGCGGGGCCGAACCTGAAAATCACCCCTGCCGTCATGTGGGCGCAGACCGATGTCCCACCATCCAATGAGGTCGTACTCATCGGTGTGAAATTTAACCCAGAGGCCACACTGCAAGCGTTCGAGGATGCCATGCTGACCGACGAAGAAGTGCGGGAATTGCTGTAACAAAGCCCCTGGAAGAGCGCCGATAAACGACCCGCTGAAGCGATCAGAGTGTCATAAATCACTTCTCAACCTGCGGGTGTGGCAACACACTGTTAGCGCATGCTAGGTTAGGCGACAAAACTAAAGTCGAACAGTCTATCTAGGAGATGACATGTCTGATCGCATCGCACATGCCGGTTTGCGCGGCAAGGTAATGACCGCCGACGAGGCTGCACAGTTTATCAATCATGGTGATGCCCTCGGCATCTCTGGCTTCACCGGTGCTGGCTACCCGAAGGCTCTGCCGACTGCGCTGGCAAACCGCGGCAAGGAACTCCACGCCAAGGGTGAAGAGTTCGCTGTCGACATCTACACTGGCGCTTCCACTGCCCCGGACTGTGACGGCGTGATGGCAGAAGCTGACATCATCCGCTACCGCATGCCGTACCAGGGCGATCCGGCACTGCGTAAGTCCATCAACTCGGGCAAGGCGAAGTACCAGGACATCCATCTCTCCCACTCCGCGCTGTACATCGAGCAGGGCTTCCTGCCGATTGACGCCGCAATTGTTGAGGTCACTCGTATTACGGAAGATGGACACCTCGTTCCGTCGTCAAGCGTTGGCAACAACGTCGAGTGGATGGACAACGCTGACAAGATCATCATTGAGGTCAACTCGTGGCAGTCCGAGGAACTCGAGGGCATGCACGACATCTACCGCATTCAGCACCTGCCTAACCGCACGCCGGTGCCGATCAACGCTCCGGGTGACCGCATTGGCACCCCTTACATCGACATCAACCTGGACAAGGTTGTCGCAGTTGTCGAGACCAACGCGCCGGACCGCAACTCCCCGTTCAAGCCGTTGGATGAGACCTCGAAGGCCATTGCCGGCCACTTCCTCGACTTCCTCGAGGGCGAAGTTCGCGCGGGTCGCCTGGCTTACGACCAGTACATCATGCAGTCGGGCGTCGGTAACGTTCCGAACGCCGTGATGGCGGGTCTGTTGGACTCCAAGTTTGAGAACATCAAGGCCTACACCGAGGTTATTCAGGACGGCATGATTGACCTGATTGACGCAGGTAAGATGACCGTCGCTTCGGCTACCTCCTTCTCCCTGTCTCCGGAAGCTGCCGAGCGTATGAACAACGAGGCTGCTCGCTACCGCGAGAACATCATTCTGCGCCCGCAGCAGATTTCTAACCACCCGGAGGTTGTCCGTCGCGTCGGCCTGATCGCCACCAACGGCATGATTGAGGCCGACATCTACGGCAACGTCAACTCCACCCACATCAACGGCTCCCGAATGATGAACGGCATCGGTGGTTCCGGTGACTTCACCCGTAACGCCTTCGTTTCTTCGTTCATCTCGCCGTCGCTGGCGAAGGACGGTGCGATTTCGACTATCGTTCCGTTCGCTTCGCACATTGACCACACCGAGCACGACGCCATGGTCATCATCACCGAGCGTGGATTCGCTGACCTGCGTGGCCTGGCACCACGTGACCGCGTGGCGAAGTTGATTTCCGTTGCACACCCGGAGTACCAGCCACTGCTGGAGGAGTACTACGAGCGCGCGCTGAAGACCGCTCCGGGCATGTCTACCCCGCACGATCTGCGTACTGCTTTCGACTTCCACGTCAACATGATTGAGAAGGGCTCGATGAAGGGCTAGGCAGTAGGGCTACGGCTGCATAGATCAGCTGGGAAACAAAAATCCCCTCCATGCGGAGGGGATTTTTCATGCAGTAGAAGCTGCGCTAGAGACTAGCTCTAAAACGCCTAGGCGCTCAGAACTAGTCCAGCTCGAGCTGCAGAGCGTGGGTAGCGGAGATCTCCTCGGTAATCTTTCCGACGAGCTCCTCCGGAACCTCCTTGGAAACGCGCAGCACCAGGATGGCAGTCTGATCTGCTTCCTGCGGAGACAGAGCAGCAGCCTCGATGTTGATGCCGGACTCACCCAGGGTGGTAGCAACGCGACCCAGAGCGCCCGGAACGTCGTTGTACAGCAGGAAGAGGTTACGGCCCTGAGCGCGCATGTCGATGCCGCGGCCATTGATACGGACAATCTTCTCGACGCGGTTCAGGCCAGTGAGAGCACCAACGACGGTAGCGGTGGAGCCATCAGCACCGATGACCTTGACCTCGAGTACGGAGCGGTGGGAGACGGACTCCGGCTCGGTCTCGACAGTGAAGGTCACACCACGCTCTTCTGCGATACGCGGAGCGTTGACGAAAGTGACCGGTTCTTCCACCATGAGAGAGAACAGTCCACGGATTGCTGCCATACCCAGAACGTTAACGTCCTCAGTGTGCAGCTCACCGCGAGCGGTGACCTCAACAGCAGCCGGAGCGCCCTCGAGCAGACCGCCAGCAACCAGACCCAGCTCACGAGCCAGCTCGAGCCACAGGGCCACCTCTTCGCCGACAGCGCCACCGGAAACGTTGACTGCATCCGGGACGAACTCGCCAGCCAGGGCCAGCAGTACGGACTTAGCGACATCGGTACCTGCACGGTCCTGCGCCTCGACGGTGGAGGCACCCAGGTGCGGAGCACAAACAGTTTCCGGCAGGCCAAACAGCGGGGAATCCGTGCACGGCTCGGTCGCGTACACGTCGAAGCCAGCACCGCGGATGTTGCCAGCCTTGATTGCGTCGGCAAGCGCCTGCTCGTCGACGAGACCGCCGCGGGCAGCGTTGATGATGATCTGGCCCTTCTTGGCCTTGCCCAGGAGCTCAGCATCGAACATGCCGGCGGTTTCCTTGGTCTTCGGCAGGTGGATGGTCACGAAATCAGCGCGAGCCATCAGGTCTTCCAGCTCAACCAGCTCAACACCGAGCTGAGCAGCACGGGCCGGGTTCGCGTACGGATCGTACGCAATGATGTTGGTCTCGAAAGCAGCGAGACGCTGCGCAAACAGCTGACCGATGTGACCGAAACCGACGATACCGACGGTCTTGCCGAAGATTTCGACACCCTTGAAGGAAGAGCGCTTCCACTCCCCTTCACGCAGGGACGCGTCCGCAGCCGGCAGCTGGCGAGCGGTGGCCAGCAGCAGTGCGATTGCGTGCTCACATGCAGAGTGAATATTGGAGGTCGGAGCGTTGACAACCATGACGCCGCGCTTGGTAGCGGTATCGATGTCGACGTTATCCAGGCCAACGCCGGCGCGACCGACGATCTTCAGATTCGGAGCAGCCTCGAGGACTTCCTGATCCACGGTGGTAGCGGAGCGGACGAGAAGTGCGTCAGCATCACCAACCGCAGCCAGGAGCTCAGCGCGGTTCGGGCCATCTACCCAACGGACCTCAACGGAATCCCCCAATGCGTCCACAGTGGACTGTGCCAGCTTGTCGGCGATGAGGACAACGGGGCGAGCGTTCTGGCTCACAAGCATCTCCTGGTTTGTCTCGAAAAGTTTATGCAGTATGTGCGGTGTCACTTAAGAAAACTACTAAAGCGTGCACGCGCATTACGTCTCATCATAAACTCTGGGGGTGAGACACGGGGGGACTTACCTAAGCAAAACGGCGCTTACTACCCTTTGTTTAGGGAGTAAGCGCCGTTGCCCCCGACATTCAAGTCGGCAAATATTTCGCGTTATATTTTTATTTCTGCTGGTCTATAACCTACTGGTACGTAACCAACCACGGACGCGGCTCGATGTTCATGGTCTCCTCAGGAGTAAACATCGGCTGATCCTCGTCGATGAAGTTCTTCCACGCCTCGAAAATCTCCGGCTGCAAATCCTGCAGCATGACGTTCCAGGTCTCAAACTTCTCCTGCGCGGTGCCATGGCCGTCGGCATGCAGAACGAATGCGAGCTCCGGGTGCGACAGATCCAGCGTCTCACGGTCGCGAATCATCTGTAGCTGGAACTGGTGCAGCATCAGCATCTTCTGCGGAAGGTTGTTCTTACGAGTCAGCTCAGCCAGCCAATCAGCAACGCGGTTGACTTCTTCAGCCTTAACGTGACCAACCTGGGTCGCCGGAACCTGCCCCGGTTCCATCTTCCACTCCGGGTCCAGCGCCAGACCGACGTTTGGCATCTTCAGCAGTTCTTCGTAGAACTTGGCCTGGTCCAGGAAGTCTGCACTACCCGGCTGCAGGTCGATGATGACGTAGCCGCCGGCCTTGGTCATGGCCTCGACGTACGGCTTCAGAGTCTCAACCGGAGCTGGCTCGGAGTAGTCACCGCGTGGACCCGGGTCAGCCTGCGCGACCGAAGCGATAATCTCGAAGGCCGGCAGTACCGGGTCATCAGCGAACTTCTCGTACTGCTTGACGTAGTCCTTCGCACGTGCGACGGCATCCTCCGGATCATCCTCGCCCATCACGCCCAATGGAGCGACACCTGGGTGACCATACGTTGCAATCAGATGACGACCGGGGAACAGCAGTGTGCCTCCACCTGGCAGCTCCTTAACCTTGTCATCTTTGGCAAGCTCGATGGACTGATCAAACTTGTCCTTATCGCCGAAAACCTTACCCAGAGCAATCAGGGACTCGCCGTCGCGAGCAGCGGAAATCGACTCAGAGGTAGCACGCGCGTCGCCCACCGGCAACCAACTGACCTTCAGGCCAGCGGCACGGGCCGTAGCAATGGAGGCCAAACCGGTACCCGGTGCGGCCAGTGCCAATGTGTCCTTGACCTCCTTCGGAGATCCCTTCGGCAGGGTGACGCTCTCCTGTCCCTTGTCGTCCTGCCCATCGCTGGCGCGATCCTGAGCCTCCTGGTTGGCTGCCCCATCCTTCGTTGCATCGCCCTCGACGACAGTTGGCTTCTCCGGATCCATCTCAACGACAGCGCGAGTCGGCTTCGACTCCGTCTCCTTGAGAACCTTAAACTCGGTACCGACGAGCTCCTTAAGGCCATCGGTCGTACCCGGATCCGCAATGATCTGACGGCCCTCTTCCCCAGTCAGGTCAACTGCCCCCACAGTAAGGACTGTCTTTGCGCCCAGGCGGTCAATCTCTTTTTCCACATCGGCGATATCGGCGCCGGTATCACGGCCACGAGCATCCTTCTTCGGGCTCTTGGCGGTACTGTCATCTTCCGCATCTTCGGCAGAACCAGCCACTAGCATCGGCAGACCAGCAGCAACCGCGATGCCTGCCGCCCTACGCTGCTCAGCAGAGCCTGCCGAGGAAACGACAACCGCTTCCGAACTGTCGATCAGGCTTTCCGACGCTGCGATGTCGTCGCTAAGCACCGTCGATTCAGCGTCCACCTTCTTCGTGGAAACAGCGCTGTCGGAATTTCCACACGCGACCAAGGCGCTTGACCCCAACGCCAGGCTGACCGTCAGGGCAACGGTTGCCGTCACGCGCCGCGTCATTGCGGATACTCGCACATTTACCTCCGTGAAATGATTTGATTTCAACGATTAGACTATCGAACGTCTTTGTTGAGGGAGACCTTTCAACCCAGATTAGAACCCCGGATAGGACTGGGGCTACACCCGTTTGGCAGTAGTTGCTTTTGGCTCAGACGTTTATTCCACACGTCTACCCCACACGGTTCAGTGAAAGAATACTAGTGAGAGAGATACGAAAAGGGCCTCATCACGGCGGTGAAGCTCAGTGATGAAGCCCTACTTCGCGAACAAGCGAGGGATTCGCTTAAGCAACAAACTTAGGCAGTCTCAGCGCGAGCGTCGACCTTAACCCAGCTCATCAGGTCGCGCAGCTTGGAGCCGACCTCTTCAATCTGGTGGTTGTTGTAGGAAGCGCGCAGGTCCTCGAGCTCCTTGTTGCCGCCCTCGACGTTGGCAATCAGGCGCTTGGTGAAGGTGCCGTCCTGAATGTCAGACAGAATCTCGCGCATGTGCTGCTTGGTATCAGCGGTAATAACGCGCGGGCCAGACAGGTAGCCACCGAACTCAGCGGTGTCGGAGACCGAGTAGTTCATGTTGGCAATACCGCCCTCGAACATCAGGTCAACAATCAGCTTCAGCTCGTGCAGGCACTCGAAGTATGCCATCTCCGGCTCGTAGCCAGCTTCAACCAGAACCTCGAAACCGACCTTGACCAGTTCCTCGGTGCCACCACAGAGAACAGCCTGCTCACCGAAGAGGTCGGTCACAGTCTCTGCCTCGAAGGTGGTCGGGATAACGCCAGCGCGGGCGCCACCGATAGCTGCAGCGTAGGACAGAGCCAGGTCGCGGCCCTCGCCCTTCGGGTCCTGGTCAACGGCAATCAGGCACGGAACGCCCTTGCCATCGACGAACTGACGACGAACCAGGTGACCCGGGCCCTTCGGAGCAACCATACCGACGGTGATGTTGTCAGCCGGCTTGATGAGGTCGAAGTGGATGTTCAGACCGTGGCCGAAGAACAGCGCGTCGCCGTCCTTCAAGTTCGGCTCGATGTCCTCGCTGTAAACCCTTGCCTGGGTGGTGTCCGGAACCAGCACCATAATGACGTCTGCCCATGCAGCGGCATCTGCGTTGGACTTAACCTCGAAGCCAGCTTCCCGAGCCTTCACAGCGGACTTGGAGCCTTCACGCAGACCGATAACAACCTCGACACCGGACTCGCGCAGGTTCTGAGCGTGAGCGTGGCCCTGGGAACCGTAGCCCAGGATGGCAACCTTACGTCCCTGGATGATGGACAGATCAGCATCGTCGTCGTACAGCAGTTCAATAGCCATTAAAGTTAGCCTCTTTTCGAATCGGATTCGTTAAAAATCTTAGCGTTTAGTTGTTAGCGGGCCTGGAGCATCGGCTTCGGCCCACGTGCCATTGCGACGGTACCGGACTGAATGAGCTCACGGATACCAAACGGCTCGAGGACCTCCAGCAGGGCTACAAGCTTCGAGCGCTCACCCGTCGCCTCAATGATGACAGACTCTTGAGAAACGTCCACCACACGGGCACGGAAGAGATTGGCGGCATCGACTACCTGCGGACGATTGGTGTTGTCGCAGGAAACCTTCACCATCAGCAGTCCGCGCGACACCATGGTCTCTGGGGGCTGGCGGACCACTTTCAGCACGGGCACCAGCTTGTTCAGCTGCTTAGTGATCTGTTCGATCGGCAGCGTCTCCGTCTCAACCACGACGGTGATGCGGTTGACTCCCTCGGTCTCAGTTTCACCCGAGGTAATCGACTGGATGCTGAAACCTCGACGGGTGAACATGCCCGCAATGCGGACCAGAATACCCGGCTCATCGAGGGTCAACACGGATAGAGTGTGCAGTTCAGCCATTTTGGGACTCACTTCCTGTTGCTTCGGATCCCGATTAGCGGGTCTTCATGGACGGGTGGTTAGCGTCGGGCTGCTTCGCGGCGTCCTCGGCGTTGTCCACAACAGTGCCGTGGATGTCAGCCGGGGCCTCAGCTGCTGAATTCTCATCGTTGAACAGCGGGCGCAGACCGCGGGCGTATTCGACCTCATCATTGGACTTGCCAGCTGCCACCATCGGCCACACCTGAGCATCCTCACCGACAATGAAGTCAATAACCACCGGTCGGTCATTAATCTCGCGTGCCTTCTTAATCGCCGCCGCGACATCTTCCTTCTTGGTCACGCGGATCGCCACGCAGCCAAGCCCCTCGGAGAGCTGGACGAAGTCCGGCAGGTAGGAGTTATCCTCCGGGCGCAGCTTGGTGTTGGAGTAGCGCTGATCGTAGAACAGCGTCTGCCACTGACGAACCATGCCCAGATTACCGTTGTTAATCAAGGCAACCTTGATGGGAAAACCTTCCATTGCACAGGTGGTCAGCTCTTGATTGGTCATCTGGAAGCAACCATCACCGTCGATGGCCCAGACTTCCTTTTCTGGAGCAGCCGCCTTGGCACCCATCGCAGCCGGGATTGAGTAGCCCATCGTGCCGGCACCACCGGAGTTAAGCCAGGTGCGCGGGTTCTCGTACTGGACGAACTGCGCTGCCCACATCTGGTGCTGGCCGACGCCAGCGGCATAGATGGCCTCTGGACCAACGATGTCGGACAGAGTCTGAATTACAAACTGCGGAGCGATTGCACCATCAGCGGGCTCTTCCCACCCGAGGGGGAACTCGTCGCGGAGACCGTCGAGAAGCTTCAGCCAGTCGGCAATCTGCGGGCGACTAAGACCGAGCTTGGTGTAGGACTCGCTAAGTGCGGCAAGGACCTCGCGGGCATCGCCGACGATGGGAACATCAACTTCGCGGAGCTTGCCAATCTCTGCCGGGTCAATGTCGGCGTGGATTACCTTCGCGTTCGGCGCGAAGGAATTCAGATCACCGGTAACACGGTCGTCGAAACGCGCGCCGATAGTGATGAGCAGGTCGGACTTCTGCAGAGCAGCGACGGCTGACACCTTGCCGTGCATGCCCGGCATACCCATGTGCAGCGGGTGCGAGTCCGGGAATGCGCCGCGAGCCATCAGCGTGGTCACGACCGGAACCCCAGTCTGCTCGGCGAACTCGACCAGCTCCTTGGAAGCATCGGCCTTAATGACGCCACCACCGATGTAGAGCACCGGACGCTTTGCCGCAGCAATCATCTCAGCGGCTTCGTCGATCTGTCGCTGGTGCGGGGTTGTCACCGGACGGTAACCCGGCAGGTTGATCTCCGGTGGCCAGGTGAAGTCGATCATCGTGTTCTGGAGGTCCTTCGGGACATCGACCAGAACCGGACCTGGACGACCAGAAGAAGCCAGGTGGAATGCCTCAGCGAGCGCGCGCGGGATGTCCTCAGCTTCGGTGACCATGAAGTTGTGCTTCGTAATCGGCATGGTCACACCGCGGATGTCAGCCTCCTGGAAAGCGTCAGTACCCAGCAGCGGGCGACCGACCTGACCAGTGATAGCGACAACCGGAACGGAGTCCATCTGAGCATCCGCGAGCGGGGTCACCAGGTTAGTAGCACCCGGGCCGGAAGTCGCGATACAGACACCAACCTTGCCGGAAACCTGCGCGTAACCAGTGGCAGCGTGGCCAGCTCCCTGCTCGTGGCGCACCAGGACGTGGCGGAGCTTTTCCGAGTCATAAATCGGATCGTAGAGCGGAAGCACTGCACCACCGGGAATACCGAAGGCTACCTCGACGCCGAGCTCTTCAAGGGATCGGACAATGGCTTGTGCACCAGAAATTCGCTCGGGGGCGCTGGTGCGCGCCTTAGCCGCGAATTGGGCGGGCGATGGGGTGTGCTGCTCGTGCGCGTTCACGATTTCGCTCCTGGATCATGGTGGGCAACTACTCAACACACATTCACGCAAAGAAGCTACGAATGTGGCGTTGGCTACAACCCTAACGTCCACATAGTGAGAAGTCAATCCCGTCAATTGGACACGCCACCCGTATCACACCCCGAGCACCCACCCGATTCCAACGAGAACCCCGCCCCAACTTTGGGAATCACTCTACCCAGAAACTCCCCGACCACGACCCCGGGGACACCCAAGCCTGCACACCCGAGCCCTACACGCCCGAGCCCCGCAAGCCCCAAGTCCAAAGCTCGTCTTTATGCATAATTCTTTACCTTTAAACTCAGCGCATATTAAGGCGAACGACCTACGGTGGATGGCATGGAATTCTTGCAATACATGTTGTTACGGACATGGCAATGGGTGGCCAATAACGGCCTTGCCATCGCATGTCTGGCCATTCTGCTAATTCTTGTTCCCCGTATCCGACGTTTCGTTCTGGCAATTGCGGACGGAAACATCTCCTCTTCAGAGGAGCAGTCCAAGGGACGGCGCGCACTGATTGGCGCTGTGGTTTACATCGTCGAAGTCATTGCATACTTCGTCTTAATCATCGCGATTCTGTCGAAATTCGGAATCTCACTGACCGCCGCCGCTATCCCCGCGACGGTTGTTTCCGCCGCTGTTGGTTTTGGCGCACAGGGAGTCATCGCCGACTTCCTTGGCGGACTGTTCATCATCGCCGAGAAGCAGTACGGCATCGGAGACTGGGTAGAGTTTCACTCCCCTTCGGGCACTGTCCAAGGTGACGTAGTCAATATGACATTGCGCGCCACCACGATCCGAACCCTCAACGGCGAGGAAATCATCGTGCCGAACTCCGAGGCACGCATGTGTATCAACTACTCCTCACAGTGGTCCCGTGCTGTTGTTGAAGTTCCCGTACCGATGACCGCCGGTGGCTCCATTAAGGACCTGGAAGAGCGCACTGTCGCCGCCGCCAAGAGTGCCATCGCACTGGACTCCGTCAAGGATGCAGTTCTCTCCGAGATCAAGCTGCAGTCCTCCACGGAGCTCAATCCGCCGACGGTTATGGGCCTGCCGTGGACCGTCACTATGCGCTTGATTGTCGACTGCAAACCGGGCGACCAATGGCTCATCGAGCGCGCCATCCGCGCCGCAGTCATCGACACTTGGTGGGATGACTACGGCGAGCGCGCCCAACAGACCCCGTTTGCTCCCGCCGAAGAAATCACCGGTCATGTCCGCGATGACACGATGATCGAACAGCTCAGGCAGGCCGATGCTAAGCAAGAGAAAAAACAACAGCTTGACGACGGCGACAGCGCTCCAACCGAAGTTGTCGAAGCGGTAGCGGACACTACTGCCCAGCCGGATACCGCAGAAACCAAACTGATGGAAACTCAGACCGTCGATAAGCAAGACGGGAACGAGCGATCCGACCTGCCGCATGCGGGTGCTGACCTCGATGATGCTCGACGCGAGCAAGAGGACAGCGGAAGCAACAACGCCATCCGCAAGCTGGTTAGCCACCCTGACTGGAAGACGCTCACGACGCGCCAGAAAATCCGGCGAATCCTCTCTGCAGGTGGACGTGCTCGCGTTTCGACAATCATGCTCTTGGCAACCCTAATTGTCCTCGGCGTTTTGAATCTCATGACGGTCGAGACCGAGGGCGGCCCATCCGGATGGCTAGCACCGAGCAGGTGGAGCGATCGGGTAACGACACAGGAAGAGGACTCGGAAGAGTCGTCAGCTCCGCAATCATCGAACCAGCCGACTAGTACCACACAGAGTGTGCAGCCCACCGAGACTTCACAGCAGACTCAGACATCACAGAATCAGCCGTCCGAGACTTCACAGCAGCCTCAGAGCACGCAGAACCGCGCACCTTCGACCGCCACCTCCACCGAGCCAGACTCTACTCAGAGCAACACCGACAACGAGAACACTGGCGGATCACAGTCGACAGACTCCACTAACAACGCAGAACCAAACTCGGTCGGGGCGCAATAACGCGCAACTGCCTACCGCGCATTAACCAATCCGAACTACCCGCTACAATCAAAGGCCATGACTGACTCGACTCCACAGCTAAAATTTGCGACGCAGCGATTTCGCCCACAGAAGACGCATCTGTTCATCGTTGCGTTCATGCTCGTGCTGTGTGTAATTGCCACCGGTTTTGCCCCGTGGCTGGCCATTACCTTCCTGGCACCGTTGATTTATACGCTTTGGATTTTCCGAGTACGCACCACCGTAGGGCCACGCGGCATCACTGCGGTGTACCTATTGTCCAAGCGCCGTTCGGTGCCCTGGAGCGATTTTGCGGGCATCTTCTTCAACAAGGGCGGCCGCGCCTTTGCGGTAACCAAGTCAGATGAGCGCATCGCCCTGCCGGCCATCTCTTTTAATTCGCTGCCGGAGTTGAAGGAAGCCACTGGCGGTCTGATTCCAGATCCGATCGCTTCGGCTCGTATGGCGGAAAATGACAAGGTCGAGGTTTTCGACCGCGATGGCCACTCCGTAATGAAGAAGGTCAGTGAGGTTGAGGCTGATGCCAAGGCTAAAGGTGACGCCTCTGCCGAGTAACATATAAGCAGTCCACAAAGCCCCTAAATCTCATTATGCGGACACCAGTGACCACGAAATGAGACATTAGGGGCTTTTTGTGATTAATATGGATAATTAATTACCTTGCACCCTATCTAGGAAGGGCAGCCCCCATGATTCCCCTTCGCTCTAAAGTCACCACTGCCGGCCGTAATGCTGCAGGTGCGCGTTCGCTATGGCGCGCAACTGGCATGACCGATAACGACTTCGGCAAGCCGATTATCGCAATTGCCAACTCTTACACTCAGTTCGTTCCCGGTCACGTGCACCTGAAGGACGTTGGCGACATCGTCGCAGAAGCTGTAACCGCAGCCGGTGGCGTCCCCCGTGAGTTCAACACCATTGCTGTCGACGACGGAATTGCGATGGGCCACGACGGCATGCTCTACTCGCTGCCGTCCCGTGAGATTATTGCTGACTCTGTCGAGTACATGGTCAACGCTCACACCGCTGACGCATTGGTCTGTATTTCCAACTGTGACAAGATCACGCCGGGCATGCTCAATGCGGCTCTGCGTCTGAATATCCCGGTGGTCTTCGTTTCCGGCGGGCCGATGGAATCGGGATCGTCGATTGTTATCGATGGCGTCGTCAAGCCCGGCTCTGACCTCGTCTCGGCTATTTCTGCATCCGCGAACGACAAGGTCGATGACAAGAACCTGCTCGACATCGAGCGCTCGGCATGCCCGACCTGCGGATCGTGCTCGGGCATGTTCACTGCAAACTCGATGAACTGCCTGACCGAGGCCCTCGGCCTGTCCCTGCCGGGTAACGGTTCTACCCTGGCAACTCAGCAGGCGCGTCGCGATTTGTTCACGCGCGCCGGTGAACTGATTGTGGACCTGGCGAAGAGCTACTACCACGATGGTGACGAGTCCGTGCTGCCGCGCAACATCGCCAACCGCGACGCGTTTGTCAACGCAATGACGCTCGACGTTGCCATGGGCGGTTCCACCAACACGGTGCTGCATATTCTCGCTGCCGCCCAGGAGGGCGAGATCGACTTCGACCTCTCCGACATCGACGCGATTTCCCGCCGCGTGCCTTGTCTGTCCAAGGTGGCACCGAACTCGGACTACTACATGGAGGACGTCCACCGCGCCGGTGGTATTCCAGCCATCCTCGGCGAACTGCGCCGCGCGGGCCTGCTGCAAATGAATGTCCGCTCCGTTCACTCCCCATCTCTGGAGGAGCACCTGGACAACTGGGATATCCGCGGCGGCAAGGCCACTGACGAAGCGATTGAACTGTTCCACGCAGCCCCTGGCGGCGTGCGCACCACCGAGCCGTTCTCCACATCCAACCGCTGGGAGAGCCTGGATACGGACTCCGAAAATGGCTGCATCCGCGACTTCGACCACGCCTACACGAAGGAAGGCGGTCTGTGTGTCCTGCGCGGCAACATCGCCGAGGACGGCGCTATCCTGAAGACCGCCGGTATCGGCGAGGATCAGTTCCACTTCGAGGGCACCGCTCGCGTCGTAGAAAGCCAGGAAGAGGCTGTCTCGGTCATCTTGAACCGCACCTTGCAGCCGGGCGAAGTTCTCTTTGTCATCTACGAGGGTCCTTCCGGCGGCCCGGGCATGCAGGAGATGCTGCACCCGACCGCATTCATCAAGGGCGCTGGCCTGGGTAAGGTCTGTGCACTGGTCACCGATGGTCGCTTCTCCGGGGGTTCCTCCGGACTGTCTATCGGCCACGTTTCCCCGGAGGCCGCTGCCGGCGGCGCAATCGGTCTCGTCCGCAACGGCGACCCGGTGTACATCGATGTCGCTGAACGACGCCTTGAGATTCAGGTGTCCGACGAGGAGCTGGCCGCTCGTCGCGATGAGGAGCTCAAGCGCGATAAGCCATTTACTCCGCACAAGCCGCGTCCGCGCAAGGTCTCCAAGGCGCTGCGCGCATACGCCAAGATGGCGTCCAGTGCGGATAAGGGCGCGATCCGCATTGTCGACTAGCTAGATCAAACCCGTTTAAAGGCCTGTGCTTACCGCACGGGCCTTTGGCGTTTCTAGAGTGGCTTTGCGCCCAGTCTTCTGCGTGGGCTTCACCAAATCCCGGTACTCGACGTCGGCAATCCCCTCAGCGACGTCCTCGGTGTGTGCATATTTGCCGCCCTCGGTAATGGCCGCCATTACATATCCGGGGCCAAAAACAACGGAAGAGTGCCACGAACGCCGGTTGGACCAGCCCATTTTCGCGCCTTCAGAGCCGGGCAGCCCGGCAAGACCAAAATTCTGTCGATAGCCATCGGCAGCAATCGGCGACCAGTGTCGCATCGCCTCGAGCACCTCAGAATTAGGATGCTTCAGACGAAGCTGGGAAATAAAAGACACCACATCTTCCGCGGTGGTCCTCGATACTCCCCACTTTTCTCCGCCGGAAGTGTTGAACAGGCCGTACTCGGTCGCAATGGAATCGACCGATTCCGGGTACTTCCGGTAAAAGTCGGCGGCCAAATCGTCGTCGGAACGCGAAATCATCTTTTCGACGCGCTCGGCATCGTCGGCAGTGCCGTGTTCGAGCACATACTGACCGATATACAACTTAATCAGGGATAGCGCCGGCAGCGGGCGTTGCGATGCCTGGCTGCTGTACCCCACGCCCACCGGCTCGTAGCTCACCGCCATTTGCGTGCGCGGGTCAGTCTCAATCAACCCTTCGGCGTTGAGGTTCATGCGCGGCAGACTCACCTCATGAGTCGGCCAGGCGCTTGCCGACGAGACGGAGGCTGCAACCTCATTGTGCTCGCCGGCAGCGGCTGTCGAAGGTGAGTGAATCGACGTTGTAGCGCCTATCGAAGACATGAAAAAGACCACCGCGAGGGTGGTCTTTAGTACGTGTCTCGACTTTGGCATAGGGGGCATTGTACCCCGGCCCTAACGGAGAACCTAGTTTAGGTCGCTCGACTGTTTGTGCAGCTGCGAGCCGCCTTAGCCAACAAACGGCAGCGTGCTGGTCGTCAGCCACCACAGGCCAATTGCTGCGGCGATGGACAGAATTCCGAAGATCCACGACGATGCCAGTGGTCGACGAGCCCAGCCGCGTCCGAAATCGATGCCGATACGGCCCGGGCCGGTGAACTGCAAGCCAAGCGCCATGGCGGTCATCAACAGCTGTAGTTGGAGGTTACTGGAGTCCTGGCCAACGATATTCACACCATTGGCAGAGGTAGCCACATCAAACATGCTGAGGTAGGCGGACAATGCCAGCGCCAACGCCGCGGCCAGCGGTGTCGCGAGACCCAAGATAAGCAGGGCACCCGCGATAAGCTGAACCGTTGGGATGGCAGTGGCCATTACAGGGCCGAGGGCAAAGTTGTTCTGGCTAAACTGTGTCTCCAGCGCAGTGGTGCCACCGGAGTTGCCCCAGCCGAGCAGCGTTGTCAGACCATGGACCAGCAGTAGCGCACCCAATCCAAGACGCAGCAGCAGGAGGCCGAAGTCAGTGGTACCGCGACGGAACTCCGGTTCGTTGTCGTCGTAGAAGTCCGTGTCTTCATCGTCGTCAGCAGCGGCGGTAGTCGTAGCAGCAGTTGCCCCGGCGGCTCCTACGCCTGCTCCTGCAACACCAGCGGCGCCAGCTGCACCAGCGGTATCGCGGGACGCAGCCGGTTCAGCGAAATCCGATTCATCGAAATACTGAGTCTCAGCTGCGGAATTGCGTGAAGAGTCATAGGTCGGCTCCGCCTCATCGTCGAATGCTGGCTGTGCTTCCGACTTATTTGCAGTAGCTCCCGCTGCGGACGCTCCTGCCGCTTCAGAAGCCGAGAAGGCTTGCGTCGGCTGGCTGAAATCCTCGTCTGAATCAACGCGCTCACTACGAGCCGGCTGCTCAAAGATTTCGGTTGCCTCCGACTCCGGGGCCACCTCCGACTCTTTATCAGCCGCGGGCGCTGACTCAGTTTCAGCCTGTTCATCCCGCGGCGAAGGCTTACCGGCAGGGCTAATCACCTGAGGTGCCGTGCGGCCTGCAGCGGCGTAGGCGTCGTAGCGCTTCTTCGGGGCTTCCTGAACTTCAGGCTCCGGCTCGGGGCTCGGCTCAGTCACTGTTTCTGTTTCAGACTCGGTTTCCACCTCGGCTTCAGCACCGCTATCGGTCTCGGCTTCCGGCGGCAGGTTTTCTTGGTCTACCTCCGCCTCCGACTCCTCCTCTACGCGCTTTTCCGGCACACCCGGAAAAATCTGCGTTGCGGTGTTGTCGCTGTCGTCACGGTTTGTTTCTTCGTTCATTGGCTCAGCGAGCTTGCGGTAGGTCGGGACGTCGAGATCGTCATCGAATCCGTCCTCCACATTCTCGAGGGCGCGGTCGTTCGGGTACTTCTCTGAGTCGCTCACATCGTCCACATTAAAACTACTGCCTCACTTTTGGTCGCAGGCGTGGCCGGGAAACGAGGCTGTATTGTGTATGCCTATGGGATTCCACCTCGTCCACACCAGCAGTGCACAGGCTCGCGCTCGCGGGCGGCGTCGTCGTGCTGCGCTCGCCGCTGGTGTCGTCGGGATGGTCTCTCTTTCCGGCTGCATGAGTGCCTCGAGCGCGCTTGAGTCACCGTTTACTGAAGACAAGTCGGAACCGACAGGCATTGCCATGCCGAAGTTTTCCTCCCCTGATTTGCCCTCTACCCCGGTCCCAACCACGGAAAGCAAAGCCAAAGACAAAGGTCCCTGCGACCTCGACGATGTCACTCTCGCGGCCTGCCTACCGCTTACCACCGCGCTAGCCTCAACCGGCCCTGGGGAGGCTCTCGTCGCCACCGACGACGGTGCACTCACCGTTGTCGCACCGGGTAAGACACCGCGTGAGGTCGCACGGCTCGGCGCCCCTGCAAAACAACTGCTGCCCAGTCCCTCGGTTGAAGAGGACCGTCAGGTCTTTGTTTTGCGTAACGACGACACCATTGCGCGCGTCACCCTCGTGGAGGGCAGCACCGCTGATGTGCGCGAACTTCCGGACCTCAGCGAGCCCGGCATTCTCGGAATCTATTTTGACCGAACTTCGGACACCCTGTCCCCGCGCAAATTGCTCGTGGGAGATCCAGGCATTGAGTTTCAGCAGTTCTGCCATGGTCCGGACGGAATGCCGCCGTTGGCAACCGCCATTCTCGACGGCACCCCACAGCTGGTTCAGCTCACCGGCCCTGTGATTAATCCCCTCGGCGGTGTGGACCTGAACGATTCCATCGGTGGATGCGCAGTGATGGGTGACCGCGTGGTCATTGCCATCCCAGACGCGCAGAAGGTCATCTCCATGCCGGTGGGTCCGAAGTCAAGTGGGCCCGACGCGGCGTGGGAGGTCAAGGGTTCCCCTGAAGTGCTTGTCGACGGCGACTTCGGCCACATCTCGTATGTAGCGGCTGTCGCAGCAAATCAGGGTATTGAAGTTTGGGGTGCCACGACCAACAAAACCGCCGGGGCACAACCGTCGGAGTCCGACGAGCGCGTCGTCAGACTGCCGAGCGATGGTGCCGCCGGCGGTTCCCCGGATTAGCTTTCAGGGAGGCTAGCTCAGCTTCTTCGCAATCAGCTGGTTGACCTGAGCCGGGTCTGCCTTGCCGCGGGTGGCCTTCATGACCTGCCCCACGATGGCACCGACGACCTTCTTGTTGCCAGCTCGGTACTTCTCGACGATGTCCGGGTTAGCAGCCAGTGCATCGTCGACGGCCTTCTCAATAGCACCGTCGTCGCGAACGACCTCCAGGCCACGGGCAGCAACGACCTCATCAACATCGCCCTCGCCTGCGAGCACGCCGTCAACGGCCTTACGGGCCAGCTTGTTGGTCAGCTTGCCCTCTTCAATCAGTGCAATCACACGTGCAACCTGTGCCGGGGTAATCGCGAGCTCAGCCAGCTCCACGCCTGCCTCGTTGGCCTTCTGCGCCAGGTAAGCGACCCACCAGGAACGAGCCTCAGCCGGGCCGGCACCAGCCTCAACGGTGTCGACAATCAGGTCGAGAGCGCCGGCGTTAACCAGGTCGCGCATTTCCTCGTCCTTCAGACCCCACTCTTCCTGAATACGGGCACGACGCACCCACGGCAGCTCCGGCAGAGTTGCGCGGATTTCCTCCACCCACTCACGCGGCGCAATCACAGGTGGCAGATCCGGGTCGTTGAAGTAGCGGTAATCCGACTGCGATTCCTTCGGGCGGCCCTTGGAGGTCGTGCCGTCGGTCTCCTGGTAGTGGCGGGTTTCCTGAACGATCTCCTCGCCATTAGTAATCGCAGCAGCCTGGCGCTGCATCTCGTAGCGAACAGCCTGTTCAACCGACTTCAGGGAGTTGATGTTCTTAGTCTCGGTACGAGTGCCGAACTCCTCCTGGCCGATTGGGCGCAGGGAAACGTTGGAGTCCACACGCATCGAGCCCTGGTCCATGCGGGCATCGGAGACACCGAGGGACTTCACCAGGTCACGCAGCGCAGAAACGTACGCACGAGCAACCTCTGGGGCACGCTCCCCTGCACCGAGAATTGGCTTAGTAACGATCTCAATCAGCGGAATACCTGCGCGGTTGCAGTCCACCAGCGAACGCGTGGCGCCGTGAATACGACCATCGGCACCGCCCAAGTGCGTCAGCTTGCCGGTGTCTTCTTCCATGTGAGCGCGCTCGATTTCGACACGGAACTCCGTGCCGTCGTCAAGCTGAACGTCAAGATATCCGTCGTAGGCGATTGGTTCGTCGTACTGCGAAATCTGGTAGTTCTTCGGCTGGTCCGGGTAGAAGTAGTTCTTGCGCGCGAAGCGGGAGGACTCAGCAATCTCGCAGTTCAGCGCCAGGCCAATCTTGATGGCCCACTCAACGCCCTGACGGTTAACCACAGGCAGCGCGCCAGGTAGGCCGAGGCTGCAGGGATCGACGTTGCTATTCGGCTCGGCACCAAAGTGCGCCGAGGAGGAGGAGAACATCTTGGTATTCGTCGAGAGCTCGACGTGAACCTCCATGCCCATTACCGGGTCAAAACGTTCGAGGACCTCATCAAAGTCCATCAAGTCATCAGCGTATGCAGCGGTCATGTTTGTAGAGTCTACTAGCGATGGCCCCGCAGGCGTGCCCTAGGGTATAAGTCGTGCCCGGAGTTAACGAACACCCACCGATTCCACCGACGTCAGCACGCGATACGCCAACGTTCCGCGACGCCGCTGACCGCCACCGCGCAGGCGCTACTTTCGACAACGACCTGCAGGAAAGCGCCGACGGAGCCACGGGCTACCACCGCGTGCGCCCCGGATATCCTCCAACCGTCATCGAAGCGCTTACCCGTCTCGCACCGCACCCACAGGTAGTCGCCGATATCGGCGCCGGCACTGGGAAGCTCACCGCCTCGCTTGCCGACGTCTACCGCGATGCCACCCTGCTGGCACTCGATCCCTCCACCGCGATGCGGCAAGCACTGATGCACAATGTGCCAGCGGCGGAATGCCTGGAAGGCACTGCGGAGCGCACGGGACTGGAGTCCAACAGCGTCGATGTAGCAACATGTGCGCAGACATGGCACTGGGTGGACCCGACAGCTGCAAGTAAAGAACTCACTCGGGTGCTACGCGCGGATAGCGTGGCTATGTTGGTGTGGAACACCTTGGATGTTTCCGTACCGTGGGTGCATCGGCTCAGCCGCATAATGCACGCCGGCGACGTGTTGCGTCCCGGCTTCTACCCCGAGGTTGGCCCGGAGCTGGAGCTAGTCGATGAGGTGCGTCTGGCCTGGGAGCAGACACTGACCATCGAGGACATCGTGCTGCTGGCACGAACCCGTTCCTATTGGCTTCGTTCCAAGCCCGCCACTCGCGCCAAGGTGGAGGCGAACTTGCATTGGTATCTCCACGAACACTTGGGGCACACATACGAAGAAGGCATCGCCCTTCCCTACCGGTGCGATGCCTTCTATTTTCGAGCTGCCTAAATTTTCGAGCTGCCTAGTCGCGCTAGTTACTTTTCTTTCTTCGGCTTAGGGTGAGCCACGCGCTTGAATGCATTCTTAGTCTGTCCGGCAAGCTTCTTCGGCGCAGTGGCTGTGGCCTCGCCTGGGAAGGAGTCCCTCGCGGTCTCGCGAGGATTGTCATCATCGGAGGCTTCCTCGATTTCGGAAAGTTTCTCCAGGCGCTCATTATCCTTTTCTACGATGCGCTCGGCGTCATCCTCGGTGAATTCAACATTATCGTCGCTGACCAGTTCCTCGACGATGTCGTCGCGGACGCTCTCCTGAAGATCGACGTTGGAAATGTTGGAGTTGGCCAAAGCGCGGTCGAGCTTCTTCTGATCGGCGGTGGTGAACTTCTTGTTCGGGTGCATCTTCCGGCGTGCGAGCTTACGGATACGGCCGCGACGCTTCGACTCCTCCATCAGCTTGTTACGTCCAGCCAGGTACGCACCACACAGAATCACGATAAGAGCGATACCGACGTAGCCAAGGGCCGGGTAGATGGAGCCAACCAGGGCCTTGAACCCAAAGAAACTTAGGCCAAAACCAATCAGCACCGTCACGATGAATACCAGGCGGAAACGCTGCGGGGTATTGCGTG
Source organism: Corynebacterium jeikeium (assembly GCA_003955985.1). NCBI lineage: Bacteria > Bacillati > Actinomycetota > Actinomycetes > Mycobacteriales > Corynebacteriaceae > Corynebacterium > Corynebacterium jeikeium. The sequence continues at coordinate 1,029,849 of CP033784.1, read as the reverse complement.
TTAGGCGGCGGCCCAGCGCGTAGAACATGCCAATGGCCGTGTTGAAAATCATGGCGTAGATGATGATTGCCATCACGGTACCCAGGACCGGGTGGATGTCATTGACGATTGCCAGGGTCGGCATATCTTCGTGGCCAACATCCTTGACCTTGAAGAAGAGGGCAAAGGTCACCAGCGTCAGCAGACCTGCATAGATGCTCCCGCCCATGAGACCACCGATGCCAGCTTCACGCGGGTTCAGGTAGCTACCGCCGATGACAATCGACATCGATACGGCCACCATCACACAGAAACCGACATAGTTCAGGGCAGAAATAGACCAGTGTGGCAGCGATGTCGACAGTTCATTGGTGTACTGCGCGGCCTCCGACATCGACGTGTCGGTGGTGAACAAAGTGTAGATACCGGCTCCAAGCAGGAACACGATAATGAATGGAGTGATCATGCCAATCACGCGGCTGACCTTGTCGGCATCCAGCATGCCTACACCCAAAGTCAGGGCAACCATGATGACGGCGCCAATCCACACCTCAAGTCCGAACTGCTGGTTCAAGTTCGCACCGGCACCGGCGAACATGACGAAGCCGGTACAGAACAGCGTGATCATCACGGCGATATCCAAAATCTTCGAAACCCAACTGCGGGTGATTACGTCGAAGACCTCGGAGTGCTCATCAGCCTGCAAGTAGCTGGCAATTGACAGCACTGCCAGGCCACTGGCAATCATCACGACGGAGGCAAGTACCACGCCCCACAAGCCGTTAGTGCCAAATGCCACGAAGTACTGCATCATTTCCTGGCCGGATGCGAATCCGGCACCGACAGTTAGGCCGACAAAGGCCATCGCGATTGTTGTGGCTCTTTTCCACATAACGAGAAAATCCTAAATATAAGTCTATTTTTCAAAAACCGGAACCTTACAAAGCATACTGCCCGAGCTGGTGATTGATACACCAGCTCGGGCAGTATGCCTATTTTGTTACGAAGATGTGCCTAAATGTTTAGCAACGCGTGCTTAACCGACGCGTTTAACCAAACAGCGCAGCAGCTGCGCGGTAACGGCCATCCGGCACAACCTTCAACTCAGCAACCGCATCGTCGATGTCGATACGCTCGATGTTCTCACCGTGCAGAGCGACGATCTTGCCGAAGTCCCCCTCGTGTACTGCTCGGGTGGCGTGGACACCGTAGCGGGTAGCAAGCACGCGGTCGTACGCAGTCGGCGTACCGCCACGCTGAATGTGACCCAGCACCGTGGTGCGAACGTCGTACCCGGTGCGCTTCTTAATCTCCGCACCAATAACCTGACCAATGCCGTTGAAGGTTTGGTGGCCGAACTGGTCGACACCGCCCTCTTCGTACTCCATGGTGCCCGGCTTCGGGGTGGCGCCCTCAGCGACGACGATAATGCCGTACTTCTCACCCATCTGGAAACGGCGCTCCATCGACTTCACAATCTCGTTGATGTCGAATGGCTTTTCCGGAATGACAATGTGGTGAGCACCGCCGGCCATACCCGCATGCAAAGCGATCCAGCCCACGTGTCGACCCATGACCTCAACAATCATGACGCGCTGGTGGGATTCCGCAGTGGTGTGCAGACGGTCAACCGCGTCGGTGGCAACAGCCACAGCCGTGTCGAAACCGAAGGTGTAGTCCGTACCGTTGACGTCATTATCAATAGTCTTCGGAACACCGACGACCGGCACCCCATTGTCCGAAAGCCACTTGCCGGCCTTCAGCGTACCTTCGCCACCGATTGGGATCAGGGCATCGATGCCCGCATCAGAGAGATTTTCCTTGATGCGGTCGAGGTTAGACATGAGAATGTCCGGATGCACGCGGCCGGTGCCCAGCATCGTGCCGCCACGCAGCAGCATACGGTCAATCCGCTCATCGTCGTAAAGCTGGACCCTACGGTCTTCCATAAGACCAATCCAACCGTCCTCAAAACCGACGACGGTTGAGCCGTACTCGCTCGAGCTGGTACGGACAATTGCACGGATAACGGCATTCAGACCGGGACAATCTCCACCGGAGGTAAGGGTCGCAATTCGCATGATGCCCACCTTAGTCGCGTTAGTCAGTTCGTGCTTGACGGCCTTGGTCGAAACTACTTCTGCAGGTACTCCTGCCCTGGTAGCTCAGACGGTAGCTCCATCTTCGTCGTCACCTCCGACGCCGGCACAAGACCATATTCCTCGAGCGCCTTGCGCACGTACTCTGCGGCATCGACGTTCAGCGGAGACTCCGTCCACAATGCAATCGGCAGGTTAATAAAGCGGTTCTCCTTGACCGCCTCGAGATCCTTCGTTGCCGGATTCGTGCGCAAAACCTTGATTTTCTCTTCGAAGGTCTGACCTGGGTAGTCCACAAGCGCGATGAAGTCAGGATTCATCTCCGCGACATGCTCCCAGGAGGTCGTAGTCCAAGTGTCCTTAATCGACTCGGTCGCATTGATTGCACCGGCCTTTTCCAGGATGCCCTGCGGTGCGCCAAAGGAACCCGAGGTAAATAGTGCTTCACCGACAGAATCAAAGAGGAAGCCCACTGGCTTCTTATCTCCCTTTGGCGCGGCATCCAGGGCTTGCAGTCGGTTATCAATATCTGCAATAACCTTGTCGCCCTCACCGTCGTGTCCGGTCAAGGTAGCGATATTCTTCAAATCAATTTTGACAGCTTCCCACGGATCCACCAGACCACGAGTATGCCCCGGGTCGCCACTGCCTTCCTTGCCCGCCGAGGCTGCGTCACCAGTACGACAAGATTCCGTCAGGGTGTAGGCACCGATACCGTGCTCGGAAAGCGATTCCGGGGTAATGCCCTTGTCTTCACTAAAGCCATAGCCCCAGCCCGCCAGCATCACATCCGGTTCGGCCGCAATGACCTGCTCCAGATTCGGGTATTCCTTCGCAACTTCTGGCTTCTGCGCAATTGCATCGCCATAAGCTGCGGTCAACACCGGCAGATGCGAGGCCATAGAGCTCACCGCTGTGATCTCATCCGCAGCACCGACAGCCAGCGCCAGCGAAGCAATATTGCCGTCATTAATCAGCAGCTTTTTAGCTACACCCGGGTAGTTGACTTCTTCACCGCAGTTGGTGAGGGTAAGGCCTGACGACGAGGCCTGCGTTCCCTCATCAGAGCCACAGGCGGCGGCTCCGAATGCCAGAGCAGCCACAGCGATACCAGCTGCTGAGGCACGAAGGGGACGTCGGAAAGCATGTGCGTTATTCAAGGGAGTACTCCTAGTTGATGGTGGCAGCATCCAGCTCGCTATCGATTGCGAGGTGGCGGCGGCCAGCGGGGGAATTGAGCTGACAGGATTCAACCTGAAAGATTTGGGCGACAAAGTCGCGGGTCAGCACTTCTGCGGGAATGCCGTCGGCCGCGATACCGCCGTCCGCGACCACGATGACGCGGTCGAAGTGGTTCATCACCAGGTCCAAGTCGTGGATCGCGGCAATGACACACGCTCCGCTGGAGCGGGCCAGACGGAGGACGGATTGTTGATGGCGCACGTCGAGGTGGTTAGTGGGCTCGTCGAGAAGCATGATTGGCGAGTCCTGGGCGATGGCACGCGCCAGACACACGCGACGACGTTGCCCACCCGAGAGTTGCCCACACAGGCGTTGCGCGACCGTTTCCAGACCTACGAGCTCCAGCGCACGGTCGACGTGGGAATTGTCCTCGGCGGTGTTGCCACCAAAAAGGCGCTGGTAGGGCAAGCGCCCCAGGGAGACAAAGTCGCGCACGCGCATTTCGGCGGGTGGAACCTCGTTTTGCGCGACGAAAGCCAGATCGCGGGCGCGGTGCTTCGAGTTGATTGAGCTCATCGATTTGCCGTTAATCTCGACCTCGCCCGTGGCCGGTTTCGTGATTCCACCGAGCGCACGCAGCAACGTGGATTTACCCGCGCCGTTAACACCAATGATGGCGGTCATGGGTTCTGCACCGAAGTTGAGGTTGACTCCGCTGACAATGGTGCGCCCAGCGATATCACAGCGCATATCTTTAGCGGCGAGTACAGATTTTGGTAGAGCGCTCATTTACTCAGCACCTCCGTAGCTGTAGTGCGAGCGGCTCATGAGGTAGAGGAAAAGTGGTGCGCCAACCAATCCCGTGACTACTCCCAGCGGCATTTCCTGGCTTCCGCCCACTACGCGCGCGATGATGTCCACCCAGATGAGAAACAGTCCACCCATGAGGGCAGCAACCGGTAGGACAACGCGGTGCGTGGCCCCTACCAAGATGCGGGTCAAGTGTGGAATCACCAGGCCGACAAACCCGATGCCGCCAGAGACCGCAACGAGCGTGCCAACGAGGACAGCCTGGAGCACAAATACCTGTGTGCGTAGCCGAGAAACATCAATACCTACGGCCGCTGCGGTGCTCTCACCAGTTGCCAGCGCATCCAGATGACGGGCTTTGACCAGGAAAAACAACAGTACTGCGATGAGGACAATGAGCGGGAAGAGCGTCTTCAGCCATGTCGCACCGGCAACAGAGCCCAGCATCCAAAACATCACGGACTGCGCGGCCCTCGGGTCTGGCCCAGCGAAGACCATGAAGCTACTCAGCGCGGAAAACGCAGCGGAGAGCACAACGCCGGAGAGCACCAAACGCAGCGGAGTCAGCCCACCGCCTGCAGTGGCGAAAGCACCGACCGCGAGGGTGGCCATTACTGCACCGAGGAGTGCACCGAATGTCAGCGGCGCGATGGGGCTACCGGAGAAAGCACCAAAGATAATCACCGCGGTCGCACCGGCACCGGCGCCGGCGGAAATACCTAGCAGATATGGGTCTGCCAACGGGTTACGGACCAATGTCTGCATAGCCACACCGGAGACAGCTAGCCCCGCCCCTACAATCGCTGCGAGAATACCCCGGGGAGCGCGGAGATTCCAGACGATGGTGTCCGAACTGGCGGGCACAGATTCATCGAGCTCAATGCCGAAGATGTGATGCGAAATGACCTGTGTCGTGGTGGACCAGGTGATATCCGCCGAGCCGAAGACCACCGCAGCGACCAGACTGACGGCAATGGCTATGACAATGACCAGCCCATAGATCCAAGGCATAAACCGCGGTGGGTTTTTAAATCTAACTCTCTCCATGTTTGCGTTCCTGCGTATGTATGAAACTCTCCCCGACACGACAACAACCGCCGCTCTCCCACTTCAGTGAGAAAACGACGGTTGCAGAAAACCGACTAAGGCTTATTGAGCGTCTTTATGCAATCGAGCCGCGAACCTTTTCGTAGGCAGCGCCGACCTTGTACAGACGATCGTCACCGTGGCGCGGAGCCATAATCTGCAGGCCTACCGGCAGGCCGGTGTCTTCAGCCAGGCCCGACGGCACGGACATGCCACACATGCCGGCCAGGTTGAGCGGCAGAGTACACAGGTCGAACATGTACATGCTCAGCGGGTCGTCAACCTTCTCGCCCAACTTAAACGCAGTGGTCGGAGTGGTCGGCGAGATCAGGACATCTACCTGTTCGAAGGCCCGCTCGAAGTCCTGCTGAATCAGGGTACGGACGCGCTGTGCCTGGATGTAGTAGGCATCGTAGTAACCGACCGATAGCGCGTAGGTACCAATGATGATGCGTCGCTTAACCTCATCGCCGAAACCAGCGGCACGGGTCATAGCCATGACCTCATCGGCCGAGTGCGAACCGTCATCACCAACACGCTGGCCGTAACGCATGCCGTCGAAACGAGCCAGGTTGGAGCTGACCTCACACGGCAGAATCAGGTAGTACGCGCTCAGTGCGTGGTCGAAGTTCGGGCAATCGACCTCGACCACCTCTGCGCCAGCTTCCTTAAGCTTGTCGACGGCCTCGTGGAAGCTGTCCAGTACGCCGGCCTGGTAACCCTCGGTGCGGTCGAACTGCTTGACGATGCCGACCTTAACCCCCGTGAGGTCACCGGTAGCACCTTCCTTGGCAGCAGCAACCACATCGGCAATCGGCTGCTCCGTGGAAGTCGAGTCATTCTCGTCGTGACCAGCAATGATTTCGTGCAGCAGCGCGGTGTCCAGAACGGTTCGCGCGGTCGGCCCACCCTGATCCAACGAGGAGGCGCAAGCGACCAGGCCGTAGCGGGATACCGTGCCATAGGTCGGCTTCACGCCGACCGTTGCGGTCAGAGCTGCTGGCTGACGAATCGAGCCACCGGTGTCAGTACCGATAGCCAGCGGAGCCATACCGGAGGCCAGCGCCGCGGAAGAGCCACCGCCGGAACCGCCTGCGGTGCGCTCAACATCCCACGGGTTGTGAGTCGGGCCGTAAGCGGAGTTTTCAGTCGACGAGCCCATGGCGAACTCATCCATGTTGGTCTTACCCAGGATTGGGATGCCAGCTGCACGCAGCTTGGCAGTAACCGTTGCGTCGTAAGGGCTCATGTAGCCCTCGAGCATCTTGGAAGCGCAGGTGGTCGGCGCATCGGTGGTAGTGAAGACATCCTTCAGCGCCAGCGGAACACCGGCCAGCGCGGAAGCCGGCTCCTCGCCAGCATCCAGCGACTCATCGACCTTGCGAGCTGCAGCCAGGGCCTCTTCGGCACCGACGTGCAGGAATGCGTGAATGTCCTCATCAATTGCCGCGATACGGTCGAGGAACGCCTGGGTGACCTCTACCGAGGTCAGCTCACGAGCGTGAATCTTCTGTGCGAGCTCGAAAGCGCTCAGCCCCAGAATCGGGTCCTCAGCAACAGCGGCATGCAGGTTCGGGTTAGCTGCAGTCATTTCTTCCACGTACTCCTACTCGCCGAGAATCTGGGGAACTTCAAAGCGCTGGCGGTCCTGCGACGGCGCCTGGTCCAGCGCCTGCTCCGCAGTCAGCGTCGGCTTGACGACGTCCTCGCGCATCACACCGGACAGCGAAGAGGGGTGACTCATCGGTTCCACATCATCCGCAGCCACCTTTTGAACGGCCTGGACGTGGTTAATAATGCCGTCGATCTGACCGGCGAACTCGTCGAGTTCCGCGTCAGTCAGAGCCAGACGGGACAATCGCGCTAGGTGTGCGACCTCATCGCGTGAGATAGCTGGCACGCTAGTACCCCTTTCATTTCTTCGTACGAAGCTAGTGCACAGAAGTTTAGTTGAAACTGATTTTGAACCGCGCGAGCGGGCTGTACTTGCCAACAGTAGTCGTTGTCGCCAAGCAGTTGTCCGCAGGGTCTTACATTTCAAAGGTTTACCCTGTAGCCTAAATCACTACTTCTATAGTTACACCGCAAGAATCACTCTCAATTATTCGAAAGGTTGTACACACAGCCATGAGTTACCTCCTTCGCATCCAGCTTCCCGACGAACCAGGCGCACTTGGCTACGTCGCGGCTGCCCTGGGCGAAGTAGAGGGTGATATTCGCAGTGTCGATGTCGTAGATTACGGCGCTAATGGCGTTGTTGTCGACGACATCGTGGTTGACCTGCCCATGGGCCTGCTCCCAGACACACTGATTACGGCGGCTCAGTCCATTAGCGGAGTGGAAGTCGATTCAATTAGGCCTTTTTCCGGCTCGGTCGACCGCCGCGGACAGATTGCGCTGCTGGCCAAGTTCTCACAGCACACGAAGAATTTGGATCGTGCCCTCGGAGATGTCGTCGACGGCCTGCCTCAGACTATGACTGCCGGCTGGGCTATCGTCCTCGGCGAACAGAGCGATGGCCGGTGGGTACGTCGCGCTTCCTCTACCGCTGCTCCAGAGGATAACGGCCGGACTCTGCCGGAAGCCCCGATTGACTCGCCACGAAACCTGGATCCGGACGAAGAAACGTGGCTTCCGGAGGACTGGACGGTTATGGACTCCTCCATTGCCGCTACCCCAATGGGCAAGGGCCTCGTTCTCGTTATTGGCCGGCCCGGCGGGCCAGACTTCCTGCCAAGTGAGGTTGAGCACTTGGGACGTATTGGCACGATTGTCGGTGCGATTATCGACTAGCAGCGGCTAGTGGGCTGCTCCCTTCTGTGGGCTGCTCCCTTCTGCTCGAAGCTCTTACCCTATGGCTCCTCCCCTATGGAGCGCAGTGATTCACGCTTAGCGGTAAAGTCTGGAAATGATACCAGTCAATAAGGAGCTTCTTTGATGTCGAACTTGAGTGACCTCGTCGGATCCCACGTGCGTGCCGAATCCGGCCGTGTCCCCCAGTCGTCCACTGAGATGGAATTCTGGTCCGGTCTGTCACGGGTTGTTGTCGATGACCTAGCGGACAACTGGCAGCGCACCACGGAGGCATACGCTGCTACCCGCCAGCAGCACTACTTCTCCGCCGAGTTCCTCATGGGTCGCGCCCTGCTGAACAACCTGCTCAATGCAGGCCTCGTGGATGAGACCTCTGCTGCCGTGAAAAAGTACGGCAAGAATCTGACAGACGTGCTCGAGGCCGAACATGACGCCGCTCTCGGTAACGGTGGCCTGGGTCGTCTGGCCGCCTGCTTCCTGGATTCCTGTGCCACGCAGAATCTGCCGGTGACCGGTTATGGCATCCTCTACCGCTACGGTCTGTTCAAGCAGACCTTCGAAGATGGCTTCCAGGATGAGCACCCGGACCCGTGGATGGAAGAGGGCTACCCCTTCGTCATTCGTCGCGAGGAACTGTCCAAGATTGTCACCTTTGATGACTTGGTGGTGCGCGCTGTTCCATATGACATGCCAATTACCGGCTACGGCACCGATAACGTCGGCACGCTGCGCCTGTGGCACTCGGAGCCGATGCGTGAATTCGACTATGACGCCTTCAACTCGCAGCGCTTCACCGACGCCATTGTCGAACGTGAACGCGTCCATGACCTGTGCCGCGTGCTCTACCCGAATGACTCGACCTATGACGGCAAGGTCCTGCGTGTCCGCCAGCAGTACTTCTTCGTCTCCGCTTCGCTGCAGACGATGATCGATTCTTACATCGAGAATCACGGCGAGGACCTGCGCGATTTCCACAAGTACAACTCCATTCAGCTCAATGACACCCACCCGGTGCTCGCTATCCCAGAGCTGATGCGTCTGCTCCTGGATGAGCACGATATGAGCTGGGACGACGCCTGGAACGTCGTGTCCAACACCTTCGCCTACACCAACCACACCGTTCTGGCAGAAGCGTTGGAGACCTGGGAATACTCCATTTTTGACCGTCTCTTCGGCCGCGTTCTGGAGATCACCCGCGAGATTGACCGCCGCTTCCGCGAAGACCTGGCGGAGCGCGGCTTCGACCAGGGCAAGATTGACTACATGGCGCCGATTTCCCACGGCCGCATCCACATGGCGTGGATCGCCTGCTACGCCGCGTACTCCATCAACGGTGTTGCTGCCCTGCACACGGAAATCATTAAGCGCGAAACGTTGAAGGACTGGCACGATATCTGGCCGGAGCGCTTCAACAACAAGACCAACGGAGTCACCCCGCGCCGCTGGCTCAACCAGTGCAACCCGCGCCTGTCGGCACTGCTGACTCGCCTGTCGGGTTCGGACGCCTGGGTCACTGACCTGGACAAGCTCGCTGAGCTCGAAAAGTTTGCTGACGACGAGGCCGTGTTGCGTGAGATTCTCGACATCAAGCACGAGAACAAGAAGGACTTCGCCACCTGGCTGGAGCACCGCCAGGGTATTTCGGTGAACCCGGACGCCATCTTCGATACCCAGATTAAGCGTCTGCACGAGTACAAGCGCCAGCTTCTCAACGCGCTCTACATCCTCGATCTCTACTACCGCATCAAGGAAGACCCAGCGCTGGACGTGCCACCGCGCGTGTTCATCTTCGGTGCCAAGGCCGCCCCAGGCTACGTTCGCGCGAAGGCCATCATTAAGTTCATCAACGCTATCGCAGACAAGGTCAATAACGATCCGGACATGGACGGTCGCCTGCAGGTCGCTTTCGTTGAGAATTACAACGTCACCCCGGCAGAGCACATCATCCCGGCCACCGACGTCTCCGAGCAGATTTCCACTGCCGGTAAGGAGGCTTCGGGTACCTCGAACATGAAATTCATGATGAACGGCGCACTGACGCTGGGCACCATGGACGGCGCAAACGTCGAAATCGTCGACGCCGCCGGCGAAGAGAACGCCTACATCTTCGGTGCGCTGGAAGAGGAACTGCCGGAGCTGCGCCGCACCTACAGCCCGCGTGGCACTTACGAAACGGTGCCGGGGCTCAAGCGCGCTGTCGATTCGCTTGTCGACGGCACTTTTGCTGACGGTGGCAGCGGAATGTTCCACGACCTGCACTTCTCGCTGCTGGAGTCCAACGGGTACGAGCCAGCCGATGTCTACTACGTCCTCGGCGACTTCGCTGACTACCGCGAGACCCGCGACCGCATGGCGGAAGACTACCGCGACGAGCTGGCATGGGCCAAGAAGTGCTTCCTGAACATCATCCGTTCGGGCCGCTTCTCCTCCGACCGCACCATCCGCGATTACGCCAATGAGGTCTGGAAGCTGGAAGAGACCAAGATTTAGGCCTGACCAGTTTCCAGCAACCGCTTGAACCCATCCTCGTCGAGGATGGGCAAGCCCAGCTCCTCGGCCTTTGTGGCCTTGGAACCGGCGTTTTCGCCAACCACCACGTAGTCGGTCTTCTTCGACACCGACCCTGCGGCCTTACCGCCACGGGAGATAATGGCTTCCTTCGCGCTGTCGCGAGTGAAGTCCTCCAAAGAGCCGGTGACTACCACGGTCAATCCCTCTAGCACCTGATCTGGACGATCGGCGACCTCATCGGCCATACGCACACCGGCAGCTTCCCAGCGCTCGACAACCTCGCGGTGCCAGTCCACCTCGAACCAGTCAGCCACGGAATCGCCGATGATCTCGCCAATGCCATCGATGGCCGAAATCTCCTCGCGGCTCGCAGCGCGCAGCGCCTCCATCGAGCCGAACTTCTGTGCCAAGGTCCGCGCCACTGTTGGGCCCACATGACGAATGGACAGGCTGACCAATACGCGCCACAGCTCTTTATCCTTAGCTGCCTCGATGTTGGCCAACAGTTTCTTACCATTGGCGTTCAGGGTTTTCCGCAAAGCCGTAGTGTAGACCTCAGTGCCGAGCAAATCTTCCTCGGTGAGGTCGAAGAGGCGGGACTCGTCGTCAAGCACGCCGCGATGAATCAAATCGGCAGCGCCCCTCTCCCCCAGGTTTTCGATATCAAACCCGGAGCGGGAGGCGAGGAATTCAATTCGACGACGCAGCTGACCTGGGCAGTAGCGGGTATTGGGGCAACGCCAATCGGCATCGCTGTCCTTTGCCGGAGCCAAACGAGTACCGCACTCGGGGCAGAGAGTCGGGTAAATGTACTTTCGCTCGCTACCATCTCGGAGATCGGCTACGGGGCCGAGTACCTCTGGAATCACGTCACCGGCCTTGCGGATAGTCACACGGTCCCCGATGAGCACACCCTTTCGGTGCACTTCAGAAGGGTTATGTAGCGTCGCCATCTCGACAGTTGACCCGGCCACGAAGACCGGCTTCATCACGGCATATGGCGTCGCACGACCAGTTCGGCCGATGGAGACTCTAATGTCCAGCAGATCAGTCGTGACCTCTTCCGGCGGATACTTGTAGGCAATCGCCCAGCGCGGCGCCCGCGAGGTCGCGCCCAGCGCGCGCTGCTCGGAAAGGGAGTCAACCTTGACCACAAGCCCGTCCATCTCGTGGATGGCATCGTGACGGTGCTCGCCCCAGTACTGCATCTGCTTGACGACGTCATCCGCGGAATGAACCTGCTTTGTATACGGCGACACGTGGAAACCCCACTCGTCCAAGGCACGATAGGCCTCGTGCTGAGACTGTGGACGCCAGCCCTCGATATGACCAATTCCATGGCAAATCATGGACAAGCGACGCTTCGCCACTTCTGCAACATCCTTCTGTCGCAGGGAACCGGCGGCGGCGTTACGGGGGTTGGCAAACGGCTTCTGGCCTGCGTCGACGCGATCGGCGTTGATGCGTTCGAACTCTTCCAACGAGATAAAGACTTCACCACGCACCTCGAGCACGTCGGGGATGTTCTCGCCGCTGATTTCATGCGGAATATCTTCGATGGTGCGCGCATTGGCGGTGACGTTCTCCCCCACGCGGCCGTCTCCGCGGGTGGCCGCCCGGACAAGGCGGCCCTTCTCATAGACCAGGTCGATAGACAGGCCATCGATTTTCAGCTCGGTCAGATACGTGCTGGCCGGGGTGCGGGCCAGCCAGCCGCGCAACTCCTGCTCATCGAAAACATTGTCCAAGCTGTAGAGGCGTTCGAGGTGCTCAACGGGCTCGAATACTTCCCCGTCGGCAGGCGTGTCGACCTGCGCACCGACCTGCTGCGTGGGGCTGTCCGGCACCACCAGATCGGGCCACTGCTCCTCTAACCGCTGCAGTTGACGGAACATCTCGTCATACTCAGCATCGGAGATAACCGGCTGCGCGGTGTAGTACAGCGCAGCGTTCTCACGAATGCGAGTTGCTAGATCTTGCCACTTCTCCCGGACGTCCGCCGGCGCTGGCTCGGAGGCGGGGGCGCTGGAAAACGAAGACAAATCGGAGGTTGACAGGTCGGAGTTCTCATCGATCGAGGAAGTCACGTCGCTCATTCTATGTCATTGCCCGGATGCGCCGGGGGACACGGAAATTCTCTTGACCTTGTTCCTGCCCCTCAGCGAATCCGCACTCTCCGCTACAGTTGAGACATGCATAATTTCGATCCGCGACGCATGCTCGCGTTTGATCTGGAGACTACCGGCACGGATCCTCGCACCTGCAAGATTGTCACTTCCGCACTGGTCCGACTGACTGAGCAGGGCAAAGATTCCACCATCATGCTCGCTAATCCCGGTGTCGAAATTCCGCAAGCTGCGTCTGATGTGCATGGCATCACCACTGAAAAAGCTCGCGCGGAGGGGCGCCCGCACGATGAAGTGCTAGCGGATACCATTGCCGGCCTTCGAGCTGCCTGGCGCGATGGTCTGACCGTAGTGGCCTATAACGCGGCTTATGATCTGACGGTACTGCGCTCGCAGGATTCCAGTTTTACCGTTGACGGGCTCGTGGTCGACCCCTTTGTGCTGGACCACTATTTTGATCCGGAACGTCGTGAAAAACGCACATTGACTGATGTCTCCCGCCATTATCAGGTGCGCCTGGACGGGGCACATGATGCCACCGAAGATGCTCTGGCGGCTGCGCGCATCGCATGGGTGATGGCGCACCACTACCGGGAGCTAACCGAAAAATCGGGAGAAGAGCTGATGGAGCTGCAGGCCGTCGCGTACTACCAGTACAAGAAGAACCTGCAGCAGTACCTGACCGAAAAAGGTAAGGATACGTCGGACTTCACCTTCGGGTGGCCGATGGACTGAGCAGCGCCCCCTCACCCTCCCCGGCTCTCCCAATATCCAGAGTTTTGTGATTATCCAATGGAAATCGAATATCCAAAATTCGGCGGAATATCCAAGTTATCCAAGCCGATGTGGATTATCCATTGCTATGATTGATGCGTGACCACTCGCGGCGACAAGGCCATCTCCATCCCACGCAATCCTTTCCACCCCACATTCGGCCGATCCCCGGCCATCATCGGTGGGCGCGATGTCGAGCTGGACTCGTTTGAGCTGGCTCTGGCGGAAGGCCCCGGTAATCCCTGGCGAACCGCGCTAATTTCCGGTACCCGCGGAATCGGTAAGACGGTACTTCTCAACGAGTTTGAAGCCGCAGCAAAGCAACTGGGATGGATTGTGCTGCGTGCTCACATCGGCTCTGAAATGATTTCTGAACTCACCGATGTCACCATTCCGCGCACTTTCAGTGCCATTGACAGTGCACCGATGGGCAAGGGCCGTCACCTCACCGGCCTGTCCATCGCCGGCATTGGCGGGTTTAAGACGGAAGTCAGCACTTCTCAGCCCGAGCCCGGCAGGAATCTGCTCAGCCAACTTCAGGATCTCTCGGCTCTCCTCATGCCACAGGGATCCGGCATCTTGCTCACTCTCGACGAGGTTCAAAGTGCAGACCCCGCACAGCTCAACGAAATTGCCCATGCAATCCAGGACCTAAATCGCGACGATGCGGAGATTGCCTTTGTCGCAGCCGGGCTGCCCAGCGGTATCGAAGACTTGCTCCAGCTAGAGGGCGCAACATTCTTACGCCGTGCCGAGCGCGTGTCTCTGGGCCGATTGGACGTGGAGACCACCAAGGACATCATTCGCAGAACTGCAGAACTCGGCGAACGCGCGATGACCGAGGATGCCGTCGAGCTGGCCGCTGAACTCAGCCACGGCTACCCGTATCTCATACAGACCATTGGCTCAGTCGCTTGGGCTAAGGCCAGGTTGGCCCACTCGGACACCATTACCGCTCAGCATGTCTCGGATGCCGCAGCGGAATCCATCCGCCGCATCGGGCTGCAAGTTCATGCGCCCAGCCTGCGGAAAGTGCCACCTCGCCAGATTGATTTTCTCAAAGCGATGGCGCGCCTCTCCCCCAATGGAAAGCCCGTGGCCACGAGCGCCATCGCAGAGACCATGGGACGCAAACTCTCTGGCATCTCACAGCTTCGCCATGACCTGATTTACCGCGAGTTGATTGTGTCAGCGTCGACGGGATACGTGGAATTCACACTTCCCTACTTCGCCGACTACCTCAATACGCTGGTGGAATAAGGTCGCTATTCGTCGCGAGCCAAGTCACCGGCTGCCCGACGAAGAAGTTCCGTGGCATTACGGCCTGCGCCGAGTTGCGCCTGTGCTTCTTCATTGGAGCTGGCAGCAAAGCCGCCCATCGGCGCCAGATTCAAGCTCTCAGCAATCTGTAGGCGCGAATAGCCCAGCTCATCCCAGAACAGCGCTGCTTGCTCAGCGAGTGCTCGAGCCGGTGTCGCCACCGGGACGCCCGTGTGCTCTTCTCGCTCCGTGACCGTCACTGGCACAATACCCAGCTCCAGGGACATATCGGCACCGACCACGGCAGCCGCAAAATCCAGTTGCTGCGTGGTGGTCAGTTCTTTGCGAGGTAGCCACACTCCGGCCGCACCGGAATCCGCCAAGGCCTGAACAGCCAGGCCATCGGGGCTCGACAGCGCGATGGTCACTTCGATGTCGTCGTCACGCAGCGGCCCCGTGACCTCGAGGAAGATCTCCGCGATCTCGCGGTGCCCCTGGGCGGGGAGATAGCCCGCGTTGCCCATCAGCATGGACGGAGCCTTGATCTTGCCCTGTACGACTGCGCCGAGTGCGGGTTCTGCCAGAAGTACCTCGATGTCGCTGTCGAAACGCCGACGGACATCGGCGATGTGGGAAGCCAATCCCGCGGCCAGCGACTGCGCGAAGTACTTCACGGCGCCGCGGTCAACGGCGATGAGATGGCCTGCGGCATTTTCCACCGAAGTCGCCATCGTCCATGGGCCGAGAGCGGTCAGGCGAATCTTCTGCGGGGTGCGTCCCCACGCTTCCTCGCACGCGTCGATGTCTCGGTGGAGATAATCAGTGGCCAAGGCACTCACGCGACCACGACGGTCGGCGACTTTCCAGGAGCGCGCTCCCCTGTCCACGACGAGGTCAGCCATGAGGGCGGCCGTGCGACCGACGGCATCGGCGCCGAACCCACGGGCGGGCAACGTCGGTAGCGTGAGGTGACCTTCCAGGCATTCGCCAATGACAATCTCTGCCGCCTCGTGTGGATTGCGGCCCGGCATCGGGCCAAGGCCGACAAAGGAGGTCACGACAAGTCCTCTTCACGGGCGGTCGAGACAATCGTGCCGGAGCCCAGCACGTAGTCGCCCGCAGTGTCAGTGTGGTACAAAACAGCGGCCTGGCCAGGAGCGACACCACGGAGCGGATCGCTCAGGCGCAGCCGGAAGGCGCCACCGCGTCCGGTGATGTCATCGTCAGGTCCTGCCAGCACTTCAATACGGCAGTCGATGGGGCGACCGTGCGCACGCACCTGCACCTGCAGCTTGCCGGCCTCCGAGGCAGCGAGTACTTCATCCGGGTTGGCCAGCCAGATGGCACGGTCGGCCTCGAGCACGTTGACATTCAAGTCCGCAGCCGTGCCGATTGTCACCGTGCCGGTCTCTGCATCAATGCCGGTGACATAGCGCGGCTTGCCATCCGGCATCGGCCCCGCCAGGCCAATCCCCTTGCGCTGACCAATGGTGAAACCGTAGACACCGTCGTGCTCAGCGACGGTGTCGCCAGTTTCCTTATCCACAATGGTGCCCGGGCGACGGCCAATCTTCGCGCCCAGGAACGCCTTGGTATTGCCATCCGGGATGAAGCAGATGTCGTAAGAGTCCGGCTTGTTGGCAGTGCCTAGTCCCATCCCGCGGGCTTCTTCACGAATCTCTGGCTTCTCGGTGTTTCCTACCGGGAACATCGAGCGCTGCAGCTGCTCGCGATCCAGCACGCCCAGGACATAGGACTGGTCCTTCTTCGCATCGCGGCCGCGGCGCAACAGGCCGTCGTCGCCAAGCAAAGCGTAGTGCCCCGTGACCACAGCGTCGAAGCCGAGCGCGATGCCGCGCTCTAGTAGAGCGGCGAACTTGATGCGTTCATTGCAGCGCAGGCATGGGTTCGGCGTCTCGCCGCGCTCGTAGGAGTCGTAGAAGTCATCCATGACCTCTTCCTTGAAGCGCTCGGAGAAATCCCAGACGTAGAAAGGAATGCCCAGCTCATCGCAGACGCGGCGGGCATCGCCGGAGTCCTCTAGCGAACAGCAGCCGCGGGATCCGGCGCGAACGGACTGCGGATCTTTCGACAGCGCCAAGTGCACGCCGACGACCTCGTGACCTGCGGCCAATGCACGCGCCGCAGCCACGGACGAATCCACACCACCGCTCATTGCTGCAAGAACTCGCATTGCGTTGCAACCTTTCCCCTCTAGATTTTGTGCACGTGTCACCGTACCACCACGGGGCAAAAACTAAGCCATGCCAGCACGCCGCGCCCGCTCGACCGTTTCCGGCAGCGCCGAAATGACGGCGTCGACATCCGCCTGCGTCGAGGTGTACCCCAGCGTAAAACGAATCGACGACCGCGCTTCCGGCTCCGAAACGCCCATCGCCATCAGCACGTGCGAGGGACGATTAACGCCCGCGCTACATGCCGATCCCGTAGAGCAGTCAATTCCCGCCGCATCGAACAGCATGATCAAACTATCGGCCTCCGCGCCCGGGAAGCTAGCGTAGACGTGCCCCGGCAAAGCGAGCTCGCTGGTGTGGATAATCGCACCGTCGATGTGCACGATTGCCCTGATGAGCTGCTGCGTCAGACCGCGGATTCGCTCATTGTCGGCCGCCATCGCGTCCACCGCCGCGCGCAGTCCTGCCGCCATGCCCGCCGCCGACGCCACGTCCTGCGTGCCCGAACGCAGTCCGCGTTCCTGCCCGCCGCCGTTGTTATGCGGGGTAAGTTTCGCTTCACGACGAACAAGCAGCGCCCCAATCCCACGGGGACCGCCGAACTTGTGCGCGGAGATGGCCATTGTAGTGGCGCCACTTGCGTGGAAATCAATGGGCAGATGTCCGGCTGCCTGCACAGCATCGATATGGAAAGGCACGCGAGCATCCTTCGCCCGCTTGGCAATCTCCTCCACCGGCTGGATGGTGCCGGTCTCATTGTTCGCCCACATGCACGTCACCAGCGCGGTGTTCTGCCGACTCATCTCCGGGAACTGCACCATGTCAACGCGACCATCAGCACCTACAGGAGCCTCAACAATCTTGGCCCAGTGTTCCTTTTCCAGATGGTGGCATGTCTTCAACACTGCATCGTGCTCGATTGGTGGAACCACAATGTCCGAGCCAGAGGCCTTGAAGTACAGGCCTGAAATCGCTAGATTGTCGGCCTCAGTTCCACCGGAAGTAAAAACTACCTCGATGGGATCGGCACTGAGCAGCTCTGCAATTTCTTCTCGGGACTCTTCCAGAACCTTTTTCGCAATGCGTGCGGTGGCGTACTGCCCCGAGGGGTTGGCCAGACCTAGGTTCTCGACCATTGCCGTGCGCGCTTCTGGGCGCAATGGTGTAGTCGCGGCATGATCCACAAAGTAACGGGTCTTCGCAGCAGACTTCATTTCACTCTTCTCGTCCGGAGCGGCAACGATGTGGTCATTAAGCATGCAGGCAGTATAACGCTGCGTGCGCCTTATGCTCACTATCCGCCATAGTTAAACCTCACTGTCTGCACGAACAGATGAGTAGGACCAAAAAATGCTCGGGGCGGGAACAGACAGGAAATCTGTGCCCACCCCGAGCGGGTAGTTGCTAGCCGAGTTGACTCTCGGCCAGCAGCCTTACGCAACTAGCAGCCTTAAGGCAAGTGCGTATTACTTCAGGTTCTCGATAGCCTGCGGGACAACGTCGAACAGGTCACCGACGACACCAAAGTCAGCAATCTCGAACAGCGGAGCCTCTTCGTCCTTGTTGACCACAACGATGGTCTTGGAGGTCTGCATACCTGCCTTGTGCTGGATAGCACCGGAAATACCCAGAGCAACGTAGAGGTCCGGGGAAACGGTCTTACCGGTCTGGCCAACCTGGAACTGACCCGGGTAGTAGCCAGCGTCAACAGCAGCACGGGAAGCACCAACAGCTGCGCCGAGAACGTCTGCCAGCGGCTCAACAACGTTCTTGAAGCCATCCTCGGATGCGACACCGCGGCCACCGGAAACAACCAGCTTAGCCTCGGTCAGCTCCGGACGGTCGCCGCCCTCAGCCGGTGCGAAGGAAACGATCTCGACAGCGTTGTTGCCGATCTCTGGGAATGCAATCTCGGTAACGTCAGCGGAACCGGACTTCTCCTCCGGGTCAACGGAGCCCGGACGCAGAGCGTAGACCGGGGATGCGCCGTAGCCGACACCGTCGACGATGTACTCGCCACCGAAGATGGAGTACTTAACGGAAGCGTCATCGTTGATAGCAACAACGTCGGACAGCAGACCGGAACCGGTCAGCGCAGCGACGCGGCCAGCGATTTCCTTGCCGGTTGCGGAAGCGGAAACCAGCACCGGAACCTCACGCTCGGAGGCCAGGCCGACGAGAACGTCAACCTCAGGGGTGATCAGGTACTTGTCGGCATCGTCGGACTCAGCAGCGAGAATCTCGCCAGCGCCGTAGGAGGCCAGGGTGTCTGCGAAGCCAGCAGCGGTACCCGGGGTACCCACGACAACTGCGGCCGGGGTGCCGAATGCGGAAGCAGCGGTCAGCAGTTCAGCGGTGGTGTTCTTCAGCTCGCCATTTGCGTGCTCGACGAGAACGAGGACGTCGGTCATAGTGATCTTTCTCCTACTTGTATCTCTATTTGTCTTCTATTCGCGTCAAGCGCCTTAGATGAACTTCTGGGCCTTGAGGTACTCGGCCAGCTTGGCGCCGCCGTCTCCCTCATCGTTAATGCGCTCACCAGCGGTCTTAGCCGGCTTCGGAGTGGAGCCAGTGACACCGGTAGCAGCGTTTTCGAGACCAACCTGCTCTGCCTCAGCAGCAACATCGTCCAGAGTCAGCTCGGTGACCGGCTTCTTCTTAGCGGCCATGATGCCCTTGAAGGATGCGAAGCGCGGGCTATTAGCCTTCTCAGTGACGGAAACGACTGCCGGCAGGGATGCCTTGAGCTGGTAGATGCCGTCTTCGACCTCGCGCTCACCGGTGATGGAGTCACCGTCGATAGCGACGGAACGCAGGTGAGTCAGAACCGGGAGGTCGCGGTAGACACCGAGGATAGCCGGGACGGAAGCGGTGCCACCGTCGGTGGAGGCGTTACCGGTGACGATGAGGTCAACATCTTCGAGGGTGTCAATGACGTTGGACAGAGCCCATGCGGTCTGAACAGCGTCGGAACCTTCAAGTGCGTCGTCCGAAAGAATGACGGCGTCGTCTGCGCCCATGGACAGAGCCTTGCGCAGTGCCTCGATGGCACGATCCGGGCCAACAGTTGCGACGGTAACGTTTCCGCCGTGCTCTTCCTTCAGCTGCAGGGCAGCCTCAACAGCGTTCTCATTAATTTCGTCGAGAACTGCGTCTGCAGACTCACGATCGAGGACAAACTTGTCATCGGTGAGCTTACGCTCGGACCAGGTGTCCGGAACCTGCTTGACCAGAACCACGATGTTCGGCATTTTTCTGTCGTCCTTACTGGTTGATTACTGGTGAACGTTTATCTGACCTTACTTCGCAAGCCGCCTCACAATAAAGTGAACCAGGCCACGCTCTAGGTCGTCTGTGTTGAAGATAACAGAACCTATCGCCAATGCGAAGGTGATCCAGATAACAATGTCGTTATTTTTTTAAATTTTTTTCTACACCACGAGCACAGCCTGCCCGCCAACATGCCATTTCCGCATGTCAGACGTTAATAGTACGCAATCAACTGCAGCTGTCTCCGCAGTATTCGCCGACAGCAAACACCGATCCCCAACGGGCTACCCCCACCAGTTTTCCGTCGTAAAGCGGTCCTTAACCGATCTCCCGGGGCTGACAGATAAACGCCGTCGCGCTCCGTCCGATGCGCGTGACAACCACCGCCAATGCCCTGGAGCCCTTAAGTTTCCACTGCTTGCGCAACGCGTCGGGGTTGACGTCTACGCCGCGCACGAGAATCTCCACCGATCCGCAATCCAACGCTGCCAGTGCCTTGCGAACCTGCTTCAACCCCACTTGCTCAATAACTTCGAACCCGGCAATCCCCTGCGGCAAAACATCGCCACTGACGTGCGCAATCCGCTCATCGAGCTGCCAGAGCCCATGCGCCGCCGCAAAATGCCGCACCAGCCCGGCGCGCACAATCGCCCCATCCGGATCAATGATGTACCGGCCGGCAGCGCGCACATCGACGTCGTCAGGCATGGTGTCGTCGTATGTCTGCACGTCCACCGCCGACAACTCTAACGGCCTGTGCTTATCGACGGTCTGGATAACCATCGCCGATCGCGTTACGGATTGCCCATCGGTAACTCCGGCCAGCCCCGGCGTATATAGACATGCCTCCTTGACCGCACCGTCCACCGAAGTGACAGCCACTTCCCCGCTCCACTCGCTGAAGTCGAGGCCTGGCGCGCATTTGATAGCTAGTTCTTTGTCGGGCCAGGCAGCTATGAGCGCCGGCAGCGATGGGAGCAAGTCCTCCGGGTTGGTGATTCTACGCCCACCGGAGCGGCGGGCAGGGTCAGCGACAATGACAGGTGCGTCAAAGGCCGGTTGCAAAGCATCGGCCTGCGCGAAGATGTTCTTGCCGACGTTATGCCGCGCCATGGCCAGCCGTGCAAGGTCGAGATCAGACCCGACAACGGTCAGGCCCTCGTGGTCAATTGCTGCCACTTCAGTACCAATGGAGCAGGTCACATCGGCCACTGCTTCGACACCGAGATGCGCAAGCCTACGAGCACGAGCCAGCGCGACGACAAAGGGCGTGGCCTGTTGCGCTGCTTCGGAAGAGAAGATCCAGTCCCCTGGCAGTTTGCTGACCGCCGAACGCCGAGCTGCCGCGACTTCAATGACCGCGCGACCAAACTCGCCACAGTGTTGGCGTAGATGCGCGGAGTCTGCAATCAGAGATTTTTTAGTGAGCGCGAGCTGGTCGGCCTCATCTAGCCACTCCGGGTGAGCAGCAACAGCGGCCACCTCTGCAGCGGACAGGGACACTCGTTATCTCCTTCCAACTAGGGATCAGCCGGTTAACGGGGGTTGAGTAGTCGGCTAACGGTTCATACCTTTGCGCAAATGCCCCATGTGGGTGGCAACGGCAAAGTACTCATCCATAAAAGGTTCCCCGAGGAAGTCACTACTGGTGCGTCGCACCGGAGTGTTTCTGGCCGCCTCGAGAGCCTCCGCCACAGTACTGACACCGTCCAAGCGAGTCAGTTGCGCCCAGGTCGGAGGCATGAGGCCAAGTAGCCCACGGCGCCATCCATCCAAAATCGTAGTCGGGCGGAACCAGCCTGAAGATGATGCCTCAGAGGTGTCACCGTCGGCCCTTTGACCGTCGGGAAGCGCGGCGAGGAAGAAATAGGTGTCGTAGCGAATGGGGTTGGATTCGGGTGTCACCCAGTTAGCCCAAGGACTGACGAGTTCGGCATCGAGCGCCAGATTTTCATTGCTAAGGAAATCCGTCAACGACAACTCGTGGGCTTCCAACTGTCGTCGCTGACGGTGGAAGCGGTGGCCATCTGCGACAATCTCACCGCCAGCATCGCGAACCAGCAGAGTGCCTGTTTCCTCAAAGGTCTCACGCACGGCCGCGCAGGTGAGCGCGTGCGCCCGCGCGCGACCGACGTTAAAAGCCTGCGCGATCCGCGACTCGGGGTCGGCTTCCGACGGTCCGGTCACGGCCATGACCTCATTCGCGACAGCTGGGAAATCACGCCGGTCTACTCCACCGCCAGGAAACACGGTCATGTTGGCCGCAAAGCGCATTGAGGATACGCGTTCTTGAACGTAGACCTCGAGCCCGCAGTGGGTGTCGCGGAGCAGCAACACGGTCGCTGCCAGTTTCGGCGACGCGGGCGTATTCGGGGTTTCAGGTGTCGGAACCGCCATGAGCGTCTACTTCTTCCGGTGCTTTCCAGCAGGCCGTGCCCGGCGCGCAAAGTAGCGATCATCGATGCGATCGACGACGATTTCCTGGTGGAAAGCCCTGGTCAGGTTCTCGCTGGTCAGGACGTCGTCAATAAGCCCCTGTGCGATGACATTGCCTTCGTCGAGGAGCATCGCATGGGTGAAGCCGTACGGAATTTCTTCCGGGTGGTGCGTAATCATCACCATCGCCGGCGCATCCGGGTCGAGTGCGAGTTCGCCTAAGTAACCGACCAGGTCCTCGCGACCGCCCAGGTCGAGCCCGGCTCCCGGCTCGTCGAGAAGCAGCAATTCGGGGTTGACCATCATGGCTCGTGCGATGAGTACGCGCTTGCGCTCTCCCTCGCTGAGAGTGCCCCAGGTGCGGTCTGCAAGATGCTCAGCGCCCATGCGCTCGAGAATCTCGGAGAGCTGTTCGAAATCCATCTCTTCATAGGTCTCACGCCAGCGCCCCAGGACGGAGTAACTGGCGGAAATAACAAGGTCCGCGACCTTTTCGTCATTGGGAATGCGGTGAGCAATCGACGATGATGTCAAACCAATCATGGTGCGCAAATCACGCATGTCGGTGCGCCCAATCTGCTCGCCCATCACATGGGCCACCCCTGAAGACGGGAATTCCTCCGCTGCAGCAATGCGCATCAAAGAAGTTTTGCCTGCACCGTTCGGCCCCATGATGACCCAGCGCTCGTCAAGTTCTACTTGCCAATCGACCGGCCCGACCAGCGTACGGCCACCACGGATGAGGTTTACGTCGCGAAAGTCGAGTAGCAAATCTTCGTTAAAGTCTTCTTCCAATTCAGCCACACATCCATGGTGCCCTAACTTTGCCCAAATGTGCGCTTGGACATTCTCATCTATCCTCGGTAGAGAGCAAATCGAGTTCACTCGAGATGGTTTTGCTTCGATTTTCACCTAGCTCGCCGACAATTAGGAGAACGTCTTTTATGACTGGTCGAATCGGTATTGATGACATCCGTCCTCAAATCAACGGTGGTGCAACTCCATCGAAGGCCGTAGTGGGTGAAGTCGTCCCAACCTTTGCCGTCATTTGGCGAGAAGGCCATGACGCGATGAACGCCACGCTCAACGTCAAGGGACCGAAGGAATCAGCTTTTGCTTCCCGCTCACAGCGCATTCCAATGCACTTTTCTGACCATGATCCAAATCAGGTCAACGCCACCTTCGTCCCAGACGTTCCCGGGCTGTGGACCATTCGCATTGATGCCTGGTCCGACCCGATGGCAACGTGGCGCAACGCTATCACCAAGAAGTTCGAGGCGGGTCAGAGCGAAGCTGAACTCGCTAATGATCTAGAAATTGGCGCCGCTCTCTTCGACCGCGCCGCCGCTGGTGCCGCTGCTATCCACCGCAACCACCTACGCTCCATCGCCGCAGGTCTGCGCGGCGACGGCGATCTTCGCGCCCGCATTGCAGCCGCGCTTTCCGACGAAACCCGCGCCATTTTGCAGGCGCACCCGGTGCGCGACCTTTTGACCCGCGGAAAGACCCGCAAGATCAAGGTTGACCGCCGCGAAGCCCTGTACTCCTCTTGGTATGAGTTCTTCCCCCGTTCCAACGGTGGTTACGGCGAAAATGGCGAGCTGCTACACGGCACATTCAAGACTGCGGTTGCACAGCTTGATCGCGCTCAGCGCATGGGCTTCGACACGGTCTATCTGCCTCCGATTCACCCAATCGGTGAAATCAACCGCAAGGGTCGCAACAACACCCTGACCCCGGAACCGGGCGATGTCGGATCTCCGTGGGCTATCGGCTCCGCAGAAGGTGGCCACGACGCCATCCACCCGAGCCTCGGTGACGAAAAGGACTTCAAGGAATTCATCAAGGCTGCTAAGGAGCGCGACCTCGAGGTCGCTATCGACCTAGCGCTCCAGTGTGCACCGGACCACCCCTGGGCTAAGGCTCACCCGGAGTGGTTCACCGTGCTGCCGGACGGCACCATTGCCTACGCCGAGAATCCGCCGAAGAAGTACCAGGACATCTACCCGCTGAATTTCGACAACGATGCCAAGGGCCTGTACGCAGAGGTTCTGCGTGTAGTGAAGTTTTGGGTCAAGCGTGGAGTCAAGGTCTTCCGCGTGGATAACCCCCACACCAAGCCGGGCAACTTCTGGGAATGGCTGATTGAAACCGTTCACGAAACCAACCCGGAGGTCATCTTCCTCGCCGAGGCCTTCACCGCCCCGGCCCGCCTCTACGGCCTGGCCAAGGCTGGCTTCACTCAGTCCTACATCTACTTCCCGTGGAAGACTACGAAGGAAGAGCTGACCGAATTCGGCGAGGAGATTACCCGCCATGCGGACATCGCTCGCCCATCCCTATGGGTCAATACCCCAGATATTCTGCATGACTTCCTGGTCAAGGGCGGCCGTGGCGCCTTCGCCATCCGCGCCGCGCTGGCTTCAACCCTATCTCCGCTGTGGGGCATGTACTCCGGCTTCGAGCTGTTTGAAAACGTTCCGGTCAAGGAGGGCTCCGAGGAGTACCTCGACAGCGAGAAGTACCAGCTCCGCAGCCGCGATTACGACCAGGCACTGGCCACCGGCAACTCGCTGGAGCCGTTCATTGCCACGCTGAACAAGATTCGCCGCGAGCACCCTGCTCTGCAGCAGCTGCGCAACCTGCACTTCCACGACATCGACAATGACAACCTACTGGCTTACTCGAAGCTCGATCCGGTCACCGGCGATGCCATCCTCGTTGTCCTCAACCTCGATCCATGGAATGCCCAGGAAGCTACCGTGCACCTCGACATGGATCGCATTGGGCTCCGCAACCATGACCGCATGGATGTCACTGACTTGATTACCGGCAACCAGTTCAACTGGGGCAAGGACAACTACGTCCGCCTGGCACCGTGGGAAAACGTCGCGCACATCATCAAGCTGCCGGAAATCGATGTCAAGCTCCGCCACAAGTTGGCTTGGCGCGACGTCCCCGACTACGAGGGCTAGGACGCTTGCTGGGAACTTTCGGGGTTAGTGGGCCGCTGACCTGACCACTGTCGCAACGATTCGTCGTTAGGCTGGCGGGTGAGTTAGCAGCCCACTGTCCCCTACCTCCCTCTATTTCTTTAGAACTGAACTCAACAACTTCACATTCACCTACCTAGAAACGCTTCGGAAGGACCTTCCATGGGAGCCCACACAGATCCCCGCCTCGCAATTGATTCCGGCGATATGGATCGCCTGCGCTACTGCACCCATCACGATCCGCACAGCATCTACGGCGCACACGTCGTGGACGGTGACACGGTTATTCGCACGAGGGTCTTCGGCGCTCAGGCAGTTACTGTCGTCAGCACGCGCGGCGAGTTTGAAGCGGAGAACCTGGGCGACGGTTTCTTCACCGCCCTCGTCCCAGGCGGCGATGACTTCGACTACCGCCTGCGCATT
The DNA here is from genome assembly GCA_003955985.1 of Corynebacterium jeikeium. Classification (NCBI taxonomy): domain Bacteria; kingdom Bacillati; phylum Actinomycetota; class Actinomycetes; order Mycobacteriales; family Corynebacteriaceae; genus Corynebacterium; species Corynebacterium jeikeium. The sequence continues at coordinate 1,003,891 of CP033784.1, read as the reverse complement.
ACGTGGGACTCCGGCGAAACCGTAGAGCGTGCCGACGGCTACCGTTTCCTCCCCACTATTGGCGCTGGTGACCTGCACCTAATCGGCGAAGGACGTCATGAGGAACTGTGGAAGGTTCTCGGTGCTCACCTTCGCAGTTACGACACAGAGCTGGGTACGGTCGAAGGCACCTCGTTTACGGTCTGGGCTCCGAACGCACGTGGCGTAGCCGTGGTCGGTGACTTCTGTATGTGGAACGGCGCGCAGTACCCAATGCGCTCTATGGGTGGCGCAGGTATCTGGGAACTGTTCATCCCGGGTGTGGGTGAGGGCGATGTCTATAAATTCGCCATCACGACACCGGAAGGACAGCGCCGCGATAAGGCCGACCCGATGGCGCGTGCTGCTGAGCTCCCACCGGCTACTGGGTCGATTGTTGCGACCTCCGACTACGCCTGGGGCGACCAAGCGTGGATGGAAAAGCGCGCCAACACAGACTGGACCGAAGAGCCCATCTCTATCTACGAGGTCCACTTGGGTTCCTGGAAGCAGGGCCTGAGCTACGAAGTTATGGCGGAGAAGCTGGTGCGCTACGTGGTCGACATGGGCTACACCCACGTGGAGTTCATGCCAGTATGTGAGCACCCGTTCACCGGTTCCTGGGGTTATCAGGTTTCCGGCTACTACGCTCCGACCAGCCGCTTCGGCACCCCAGATCAGTTCCGCGGTCTAGTTGATGCCTTCCACGCCGCTGGCATCGGTGTCATCATGGACTGGGTTCCGGGGCACTTCCCGAAGGACGAGTTCGCACTTGCCCGCTTCGATGGCACGGCTTGCTACGAGCACCCGGACTGGCGCCGCGGCGAGCAGCGCGACTGGGGCACCTACGTTTTCGACTTCGGCCGCAACGAGGTACGCAACTTCCTCTACGCCAACGCACTGTACTGGGCGGAAGAGTTCCACATCGACGGTCTGCGCGTCGACGCAGTGGCTTCCATGCTGTACCTGGACTACTCCCGCAATGAAGGCGAGTGGCTGCCGAACCAGTACGGTGGCCGTGAAAACCTCGATGCTGTTCAGTTCCTGCAGGAATTCAACGCCACGGTACACAAGCACAACCCGGGCTTCCTCACCGTGGCCGAAGAATCCACTTCTTGGCCGGGTGTGACCGCACCTACCGAGCACGGTGGCTTGGGCTTCTCTATGAAGTGGAACATGGGCTGGATGAATGACACGCTGGAGTACTTCAGCAAGGAGCCGATTTACCGCTCCTACCACCACCATGAGCTCACTTTCGCTATGGTCTACGCCTACTCGGAAGAGTTTATTCTGCCGATTAGCCACGATGAGGTCGTGCACGGCAAGGGCTCGCTGTGGGAGCGCATGCCGGGCGGCGATTGGGATAAGGCCGCAGGCCTACGTACTTTCCTGACCTTCATGTGGGCGCACCCGGGCAAGCAGCTTCTATTCCAGGGTCAGGATCTTGGCCAGAACCACGAGTGGAACCACGATGAGTCCGTGGCTTGGGACAACCTCGAAGGTTGGAGCGGCGAATTCCACCGCGGCATTCAGCTGCTGGTTAAGGACATCAACGCCATCTACAAGGAAAACCCGGCGTTCTACACCCAGGATGACCGCCCAGAGGGCTTCCAGTGGATTAACGCGGATGATTCCACAAACAATGTTGTGTCCTTTGTCCGTTACGGCACCGATGGATCGGTCGTCGCCTGTGTCTATAACCTGTCGGGAACCACGCAGGAAATCTACAAGATTGGCGTACCGCGCGGTGGCCAATGGACGGAGATTCTGAACACAAACGCATCGCGTTACGAGGGCTCCGGCTACGGTGAAAACGGTACTATGACCGCGGTTGAGCACGGTTGGAACGGCCAGGCTCACTCGATTGATTTGGTGCTGCCGGCCAACACCGCCGTTTGGCTGAAGTGGCAGGGCTAGTCCCGAATCAAGCCAAACAAAAGACAATCTCATAGGAATTGCCCGTGCGGGTTAAGTGACAAAAAGTGTGTCTGATTTTCAGCCTATTTGCTGGTCAGGCCGCATAAAACGGGCTTATATAAGGTTCCAGACCTTATTCAGGCCCGTTTCTTGCTCAATCCACCGGAATGGCTCCTGCATGTGGTAACAGGGGCCTGGTTGTCTTTCTGGGTGACTCCAAACAGACCCCGATGCCCTATATGCGCTGGGCAAATGAAGAAAAACGGCACCACAACCAAAGGGACAACCAGGTGGCGATGCAAAAACCCTGACTGCGGATGCTCAACAACACGACACCGCCCCGATCAGACCCACACCCGGGATTTCAAAGCGTTTCACACCTACGTCACCGGCACTGCTTCTTTAACCAAGGTGGCCGACACCTTGAATGTCTCCCGGCGCACACTCGACCGCCGGTTCACCTCATTGTGGCTTATCGATGTCCCTAACACCCCCGATCCCAACCGGGTCTACGACCAAATCTTCATCGACGGCACCTACACCGACGCTGGCTGCTTACTTGTGGCAGCCAGCCACGACCACGTCATCGCATGGCACTGGACACAACGCGAAACCGCCCACGCCTACACCCAACTACTCAAAAACATCGCCCCACCACTATGCGTTGTCCTCGACGGTGGCCAAGGCGCCTACTCAGCAATCAAAACCTGCTGGCCAACCACCCGCATCCAACGCTGCCTTGTCCATGCCCAACGCGTGGTCCGTCGCTACACCACCAGCCGTCCACGCACCGACGCAGGCAAAGCTATCTACGCCCTGGCGTTGAAACTGACCCGTATCGCCACACTCGACCAGGCACGGGAGTGGACGCTGCGCCTGCATGACTTCGGACAGGTATTCAAAGCATTCCTCAACGAAAAAACACCCCTCCCCAAAGAACGCCGCACCCTCAACAACCAGTGGGAATGGACCCACCTGCGAGTTCGCAAGGCATACAACTCACTGCTGCACCTATCGCGCAATAACTGGCTGTTTACCTACCTGCAGCCACCACCAGAAGCACTCGAACCACAGCGCTGGGCATCAACAACCAACAGTCTGGAAGGCGGCGTCAACGCCCAGCTCAAACGCATCGCCGACGCGCATCGCGGCAGGTCCGGGGAACGCCAACGCAAAATGCTCGAGTGGTACCTGCACTCGAAAACGCAACTGCCTGACGACCCGCTAAAGATCGCCAGGCAGTGCAATTACGGACAAGATCAACTCGCCAAAGTCAACGATCTTGTCCCAGAAGACCACAACAAAGCCGACCACGAAACAGGACGACCAGCCTTCTACGACAACGCTATCCCAACCGAATACCAACACAACATAGGAATCCGGAAAGGGCCCATGAGATAAAAAGGGCCCACCCGGCGACACACCGAGCGGACACACTTTTTGTCACTTAACCCGCCCGTGCTGCACGGTTTTCAGTGATCTGAGTTTCGGCCTGAAAACCTGACACACGGGCAATTTTGTTTTGGGGAGCGTATCCAGGTTTTATCCTCGGAACGGATTGAACCAGTCAGGTTCCAAAGATTCGTTGTAATTCGCAGAATCTGAATCATCGGTGTACGCGGATCCATCCATGCTGTCGGTTCCGATGCGATCCGGAATGCCGTCGCCATCCTCATCCGCGCTCCACGTCGCAGCCTGCTTGGCAGTCAGTGGCTTGCCATCCTTACCAAGGCGATTGTAATCCGGCAGAAGCGGGGCTATTTGGGAACCCAGCTGGCCGAGCAGGCCGTCGGTAAGCTCATTGAGCGGCACCTCATCAAAGCGCGTCGTAATGGCGTAAGCGATGGGTCCGGCTGCGGTGTACAAAATACCGTGGTCATTAACGCCCTCGGCAGTGTCACCGGTCTTCTGGACTGCGGAGCCGACGTACATCACAAACTTCTGCGAACCACCGTAAGTGAGGTAGGTCAATGCAGTTTGTGCCGTGTCCTTGGTAATGAAGTTGTGCTTTGAGGTGCCATCGGCCACTTCCTGGAGACGTGCCATGAACAGCGCAGCTTGAGAGGGAGTAAACCAGGACCGATCACCGCTGGGATTGGGGATGTTGAACTTGTTGCCCAGGTGGTAGCGCTTGTCATCAACACCGGCTTCCTTGATGGTTTTGTTGACCTCGTCGAAACCAGCGACAGCGTCAATCAACCCATTCGCCGCGGTGTTGTCCGAATACCGCATCACGTACTGCAACAGCCCGTCGAGCGTGTATTGGCCAGGGCCAATCACGCTTCCGCCAACACCATTGTCCCAATCGACCGTCACCGTCTTGTCTAGGTCATCGCCGAATTTCTTCAGCGCAGTAACCACTAACGGAGCCTTGATGGTCGATGCGGAGTACTCCTTCGTATCCTCGCCTACCGACGCCGTGAGCCCTTTGTATGGACCGTCAATGACACGCAAATAGACACCTAAATCAATGCCATAGTTGTCGGAGAAACTCTTAGCCGCAGTATCGAGGACGTCCTGTGCATCAGACCAGGTGACTTCCTCGGAAGCATCCCAACCGTTATCTGGAGCATTAGGTTTTGTGGTAGCAGTGGTGGCCTTGGACCCGGTGGTGCTTGGGACATCGATGGTGCACCCCGCCAACAGAGTCGAGGCCGAAAGCGCAACAATGACCGAGGCGGAAGTAGCGCGAAGGGCTTTGGGGCGAAGTCGCATGCAAAACTCCTGGCTGCAGAAAACTGAAGACCAAAGGCACCTAGCGCAGTATGAACTGTCTGAGGTGAACAGGTGGATGAGATGCAGTGGTAACTGCTGTAAACCACTGAGAACTGTTGGAAGATTACCACCTTCCGAAAAATCTCGTTGCACTGGGGCGCAGCTTTTGTGCAACAATGGATTAAATATAGACATGATTAAAAGAATCAATGTCCAACGGTGCACCCAGGCAGTTGAGCTGCACATTTGATGCTTAATGCTTCAACGATGCCTCGTCCGAGACCGCTGCTAGAAATAGCGCACGGCACCGAAAATCGGAGGAAGTGAATCGCAATGAAGGAAAAGGTACATCGCTTGATGGACCGCATGCAGATTCGCCATGCCCATATGCGCAACACCTGGTATGGGCCGGTACTCTCCCCGGTTCTTCTCGTCGCAGGCTTCGTATTGCTCATTGTTGGCATTATCATTTTGCCAACTCCTGCTCCCGGATGGCTCTGCATCTTTGTTGCACTGGGAATTCTCTCGTTGGTGCATCCGCCGACACGTCGCCTGAACATCTGGTTGGCAGCAAAATTGGACGCCTTTTACGCCTGGTATGCGGAGCGTCATGTGGCAATGAAAGCAACACTTTTCCTGTTGCTAATGGCGTTTATGGCCGCTGTAATGGGCAGCGTCTACTACTTCATGGCTCCGGATGACTGGCCATACACCGACGCTTCAAGCTAGGAGCCTGAGCGCTTTCCAGGCTCCTAGTACAGTGCCCCTAGTCCAGTACTCCTAGTACAGTGCGCTAGCCATCCTCCGGCGTGCATCCAATGCCACTGGATCTGCGGTATCGAATAGCACAAGCAGCTCTAGTAGACGCGACTTGATGGCCTCACGGTCATCGCCAAACACCTGCGGGAGCAACTTCAACAAACGATCGAGCGCCTTCGCTGGATCGTCGACAAGCATCGTGACATCCGCGGCATCGAGGGCGAGCGCGACGTCCTTCGGCGCAGCGTCGGCCTTTGCAATTGGATCTGCGCTGCGATCGATTTTGGCAGCGCGGGCGAAGAAGGACACATTCGCGTGAGCGCGCTTCAGCCCCTGATTTGCGGGCTCGGACTGCAGCATAGCGTCATACAGCTCCAACGCTCCGTCGAAATTGCCCTCCTCGAGCAACTCTTCGGCCTGCTCCAAACGCGGGTCATCGGTGGGTACGGGATTGCCGAAGAAGTCAGTAGGCTCCGGAGCCTCCGGCCCGCTGCCCTCCCCAGCCATACGAGTTCCCGCCGGCAACCCCTTGAGACGCCCCCGAGTGGCCTCCATAACCTGCGCCAGCCACTGCTCCAGCCAATCCCTGGTTTTCTCACCCACAAACATGCCAATGGGACTGCCCATAGCCACAGCCGTGACTGTCGGCACTGCCTGCACACCGAATGCCTGGGCCAGCTGTGGATGCTCCTCAGCATCTGCCCACGCCAGGATCCAGTTCAAATTGGCCTCACGAGCCATGCCTTCTAGCTCAGCCCGAAGACGCAGCGAATCAGCTGCTCCAGCCATGCCGATCAAGACAATTACCGGTACCTGCTCCGAGCGCAGAACGACTTCTGCCTCAAGAGTCTGCGGGGCAATCTCAACTACAGGAGGAAGCCCATTTCCCTGATCACTGGTTGCCCGCTCGATCTCCTCTCGGCGTTTACGTTCGGCTTCGGCGCGCTGGTGGAGCTGCTCCAAATCAACCGTGCCGGGCGGTGGTGGCGGAGTCGAGCACTCGCGGTGACCGTGTGCTCCATGCGAGTGACCATGAGAATGGCCATGGGCGTGACCATGTCCAGCTGGCATCGTAAAAGGGTTCCTCTCCAGTGTCGTCGTAAAGCCTATGTGAAGACCTATGTAGAGCCTACGTGTCCAATCCGAACAAGAGACTAGTCGGTGGCTTTCAGCGCATCCTCGACCGCATCCACTTTCGCACGCAGCTGCCCGGTATATCCGTTGCGAATGTCCGCCTTGATGACCAGAGAAGTGCGCGGACTGACACGGCTGACTGCTTCCGTGGCTCGCTTAATGACATCCATCACCTCATCCCATTCGCCTTCAACAAGGGTGAACATGGCATTGGTCTCGTTGGGCAGGCCAGATTCGCGCACAACACGCACGGCTTCAGCAACGGCCTCAGCCATTCCCTGCTCAGGATCGGAGAAAGTGGGGGCAACAGAAAATGCGACAATCATGGCGCCGATAATAGCGAGTACCCTGGAAACTATGAGTGAGACACAGATTCCCGTTCCCCATAAGTACGTAGTCGCTGTCGATCACGTCGGCGTCGCAGTCCCGGATTTTGATGCCGCTATTGAGTGGTACCGCGCAAACCTTGGTTTCATCAACTACCACGATGAAGTCAATGAAGAGCAGGGCGTCCACGAGGCCATGGTCGGCCCGGCCGACAAGGTTGAAGGTGGCACTCTGGTTCAGATTCTCGCGCCACTGAATGACCAGTCCACGATTGCAAAGTACCTGGACAAGAAGGGTCCAGGAATCCAGCAGTACGCAGTTCGCGTCACTGATCTGGAGGCACTGATGGCGCACCTGAAGGAGCAGGGCACCCGGGTGCTGTACCCGGAGCCGAAGATCGGTACCGCAGGTTCGCGCATCAACTTCATCCACCCGAAGGATGCCGGCGGCGTCCTGCTGGAGCTCGTTGAGCCGGCTAAGTAAATCTATCCCCAGCGGCGCGTGATAGTGCGGTGAGCTCTATTGCGCCAGCAGTTAGTGTGCCAATGGCGCCGGTCATCGGCGCCTGCACCATAATCCTGCGGCCAAGCTACGATGTGCGAGGTCCCGGGCATGATTTCCTGGTCGCACCCTGGACAGCGATAAACCTTGTTCGACTGGCCAGCGCTGATGTTACGCACCGCAAAGTCCACGTCCTGCCAACCGGCAGGCCCGGATTCAGTGCGGGTGTTTTGGAAAGAACTGCCAAATGCGGGCAGGCTGCCGCGATTCTGGCCGTGGTTATTACGCCCGCCGCGTTGGTTGCCTCGTTGATTACCGCGCCGCTTGTGGTTTCGCCTAGGCATGGCTAGAATAACCGCAATTCATTGGACTCCAGGCCACGCAGGGCGTCGTAATCCACGGTCACACAGCGAATCCCACGATCCTCTGCCAGAGTCTTGGCCTGTGGCTTAATCTCCTGGGCAGCAAAAATCCCTTCCACCGGTGCCAACAGCTCATCGCGGTTCAGCATCTCCAAGTAACGGGTTAGCTGCTCAACACCATCGATACCGCCCCGACGCTTAACCTCTACTGCAACAGTGGCGCCGTTTTCGTCGCGGCCAAGCAGATCCACCGGCCCAATCGGGGTTGGGTATTCGCGCCTAATCAGGGTGTAGCCCTCGCCGAACGTTGTGAACTGATCTGCAAGCAGTTCCTGTAGATGCGCTTCTACCCCGTCCTTCTCCAGGCCAGGGTCCTCTCCCAGTTCGTACGTGCTATCAGCCAGCACCTTGCCGATAGTGATACGAAGCTGCTCGCCCTTCTTATTCTCAACGACCCAGAGCTTTTCACCAGTGTCTTCACCCGACTCGTCGAGAATATCCTTCTCCGTCAGCGTGCACGGCGGTGTCATCCAGTTTAGAGGCTTATATGCACGGTCGTCGGCATGCACAGAAACAGACCCATCGGCTTTCACCAACAGCAAGCGCGGGGCATGAGGCAGATGGGCATTCAAGCGACCGACATAGTCAACGGTGCATTCAGCAATCACAAGGCGCATTCCCCTACCCTAACGTGACTGCCGCGCGGGAGAAAACAATACCCACTAGAGCCTTAGCAATAGCCTCTCGTAAGAGACTAGTACTGACTTCCCCGGCCACGGTTATAAGCCGAACGGAAACGGCGCTCAATGTCTGTAGGAAACTCACGAGTCTGGCGTGACGACGGCTTCGACTCCACCCACGCCACCAGCGCAGTGTCCGAGGACGAGTCCACAGCAAACTCCCATTCGGTATTTTTCCCCGTTTTAATCCTGACTACCCGAAGCCCGGGCGCGAAAAAACCCGCCTCGATGTCAGTCGGATCTCGGCGATCCACAATAGTGACATCGTGACGGGCAAATTCGGCATCACAGCCAGGACGCAGCGAACGTAGCTTGTACATCTTCAACGTCGACTCGGAATAAACAATGACACCATGGCGCCAATGACTGCCATCACCTGCAGGAAGGCGACGAGCAATAACAGGAGTACCTTTTGCATGCAGGCTGGCGAAACGCCACAGGGCAAGGACCCCGCCGACGATCAACATCGCACCGATAATCATGAACATGATTGACATCATGGTTACGCTTGAAAACACTATCTGCCAGCCTCGCATCCGGGTGAATAGACGACGAACCTTGGTTCAAAAGCGCATTAGAGGCTTTTTACAAACCCTACCCGATTGTTGCACTGACATGAAAAATAACTAAGAAAAACGGGGCGGGAAGCTGGCAAGATTTCTCTTGCGAGCTCCCCGCCCCGTTTAAAGAAGCAGGAAGAATACGGTCGTGCGACCGGATGTTCAGGCGAACAGACTAGTTGGTGGAAGCGCGACGAGCCGCGCGGACCTCCGACTCAGCCTGAGCCTTTACTGCAGGGTCATCCGAAGTCAGGTTGGACTCGGCCTCGGAGAGGTTAACCTCGTCAGCCCAGACTGCCTTATCCGCGAGGATCGAAACCTTCGAGGTAGACACGGAAATGAACCCACCCTGTACCGAAGCGACAAGAACCTTGCCGTCTGCGGTCTTGATGGTCACCGTGCCGTTGTTGACCAGCTGGCCAAGCAACGGCTGGTGTCCGGGCAGCACGCCGATCTCACCCTCGGTGGTCTGGGCAGAGACCAAAGTGGCCTTGCCCTTCCAGAGCGGTCGCTCAACGGCAACCAGTTCAGCGGTGATTTCAGCCATGAGGATGCCCCTTACTTCTTCTGCATTTCAGCGTACTTCTTCTCGACATCGTCGAGGCCACCCAGGCCGTCGAAGGCCATCTCCGGGTAGTTGTCGAAGTCGCCCTTGCAGATGCGGTCGAAGGCAACGATGGTGTCCTTCAGCGGGACGTACGAACCAGGCAGACCCGTGAACTTCTCAGCAACGAAGAAGTTCTGACCCAAGAATCGCTGGATACGACGTGCACGCTGCACGGTCACCTTGTCCTCCTCAGACAGCTCGTCCATACCGAGGATGGCGATGATGTCCTGGAGTTCCTTGTTCTTCTGCAGGATGTTAATAACCTGCTGAGCAACTCGGTAGTGCTCCTCACCGACGATCGACGGCTCGAGGATACGAGAAGTCGAAGTCAGCGGGTTCACTGCCGGGTAAATACCCTTCGATGCAATCGAGCGGTCGAGCTCGGTGGTTGCATCGAGGTGGGCGAAGGTCGTTGCCGGAGCCGGGTCGGTGTAGTCATCGGCAGGCACGTAGACGGCCTGCAGTGAGGTAATCGAACGGCCCTTGGTGGACGTAATGCGCTCCTGCAGAACACCCATCTCGTCAGCCAGGGTCGGCTGGTAACCCACGGCGGAAGGCATACGACCCAGCAGGGTCGAAACCTCAGAACCGGCCTGGGTGAAACGGAAGATGTTGTCAATGAAGAGCAGCACGTCCTGGTGCTGAACATCGCGGAAGTACTCTGCCATGGTCAGACCCGACAGCGCGACGCGCATACGGACTCCCGGAGGCTCGTCCATCTGGCCGAAGACGAGGGCGGTGTCCTGGAGAACGCCCATCTCTTCCATTTCCAGGAAGAGGTCGGTGCCCTCACGGGTACGCTCACCAACACCGGCGAAGACCGAAGTACCGGAGAACTCGCGTGCAATACGAGTAATCATCTCCTGGATCAGAACGGTCTTACCGACACCGGCACCACCGAACAGACCAATCTTGCCGCCCTTAACGTACGGGGTCAGCAGGTCGATGACCTTAATACCGGTTTCCAGAATCTCGGTCTTGCCCTCGAGCTGGTCGAAGGCCGGCGGCTCACGGTGGATGCCCCACTGCTCACCATCGCGACCCAGGCCCGGCTCATCCAGGCAGTCGCCCATTGCGTTAAAGACGTGACCCTTGACGACGTCACCAACCGGAACCGAAATCGGCTTACCGGTGTCCTTGACCTCTGCACCGCGGACCAGGCCGTCGGTCGGAGCCATAGCAATGGTACGAACCATGTTGTCACCGAGGTGCTGTGCAGTCTCGAGGACAATGGTCTTGGCGACCGAAGGAAGGGTAACTTCCACGGTCAGCGCGTTGTAAAGTGCCGGCAGTTCGTTACGCGGGAACTCCACGTCGACGACGGCACCGATGACACGCACAACACGGCCCACAGCCGTGGTGGTGTTCTGCTCACTTAGAGCTGTGCTCATATCTAGTCACTTTCTCCGCTGTCGTCGAGCGCACCGGCGCCACCGACGATTTCTGTGATTTCCTGGGTAATCTGTGCCTGACGTGCCTGGTTAGCAACACGCGAGAGGTCCTTGACCAGCTCGGTAGCGTTGTCCGTCGCGGACTTCATAGCGTTACGACGGGCAGCGGACTCAGAGGCAGCGGCCTCGAGCATCACTGCGAACAGAGTGCGGGACACGTACTGCGGCAGAAGCTCTGCCAACAGGGTGTCTGCATCAGGCTCGAATTCATAGTCCGGCTTGAGGTCATCTGATCCATCGGACAGCATGTCCTCGCCCTGAGCAATCTCGACATCCTCGTACACAGGCTCAATCGGGAGCATCTGGTGTGCACGCGGAATCTGAGAAAGCATCGACACGAATTCCGTGTAGACAACGTGGACCTGGTCGAAGCCCTGAACGGCCTCGCCGTTGGTGCCACGCAGGCCTTCGCGGTACTTGGCAGTGCCCTCGGCCGTAGCGTTGAAACCATCAATGAGGTGACGACGCACGTCGTGGGTTGCGGCGTAGTCCGGATCCTGGGAGAAGCCCTCCCACGTACCGGCGAGCTCGACACCACGGAAGTCGTAGTAGTCGGTGCCCTTACGGCCAGTCGCGTAGAGAACGACCTCATGCCCCTGCTCTTCCAGAGCGGTACGCAGTTCTGCAGCCTTCTTCAGGACGTTGTGGTTGTAGCCGCCACACATGCCGCGGTCACTGGTGACAACCAGGACAGCAACACGCTGGTTACCCTCACGCTCTACGAGCATCGGGTGATCCAACGACGAAGCCGATGCGAGACGTCCGATGACCTTCTCGATTTCGTCGGCGTACGGCTGGGAGTCTGCCACGCGACGCTGCGCCTTGGTAATGCGCGAGGTTGCGATAAGCTCCTGGGCCTTGGTGATCTTCTTGGTCGAGTTCACCGACTTGATTCGGGCTCGAAGTTCACGAAGATTCGCCATGTCCTATTCCCTCCCTTCAATTGCGAAAACGGTCATTGAGTAGCTCAACCTGCCTAGTTCTGGGCAGTCTTGCGGGAGACCGAAATCTGCTGCTTCTTGAGCTCGCCCTCGTCGAGTGCCTCGACCGGAGCCTCGGAAGCCAGCGGTGCGCCCTCAGAAGTCTGGAAGGACTTCTTGAAGTTAGCGGTAGCGGACTTCAGAGCAGCCTTGGACTCGTCAGAGAAGGCGACGCCGCCGTCAATCTGCTCGAAGACTGCAGGCTGAGTGTCCTGCAGGTGCTCAAGCAGCTCGGCCTCGAAGCGACGGACGTCCTCAACCGGGACATCGTCGAATTCGCCCTCACCAGCGAGGTAGATGGAGGTCATCTGGTACTCGACCGGCTGCGGGTGGTTTTCCTTCTGCTTCAGCAGCTCAACCAGACGCTGACCGCGCTCCAGCTGACGCTTGGAGGCATCGTCCAGGTCGGATGCGAACATTGCGAATGCTTCCAGGTCGCGGTAGGACGCGAGGTCCAGACGCAGGTTACCGGAAACCTTCTTCATGCCCTTGGTCTGTGCGGCACCACCAACACGGGAAACCGACACACCGACGTTAATAGCCGGACGGACACCCTGGTTGAACAGGTCGGACTCGAGGAAGACCTGGCCGTCGGTAATGGAAATGACGTTGGTCGGAATGAAGGCCGACACGTCGTTTGCCTTGGTCTCGATGATCGGCAGTGCGGTCAGCGAGCCTGCACCCATGTCGTCGGAGAGCTTCGCAGCACGCTCCAGCAGACGGGAGTGGAGGTAGAAGACGTCACCCGGGTAAGCTTCGCGTCCCGGCGGGCGACGCAGCAGCAGCGAGATGGCACGGTATGCCTCTGCCTGCTTAGTCAGATCATCGTAAATGACCAGGACGTGCTTGCCCTGGTACATCCAGTGCTGACCCAGTGCGGCGCCTGCGAATGGTGCAAGCCACTTGAAGCCTGCGGCATCCGACGCCGGGGCAGCAACGATGGTGGTGTACTCGAGTGCGCCCTGCTCCTCGAGGGTCTGGCGCACACCAGCAATGGTGGAGCCCTTCTGACCGATAGCAACGTAGATGCATCGCACCTGCTTGCTCGGGTCACCGGACTCCCAGTTAGCCTTCTGGTTCAAGATGGTGTCCAGGCAGACCGCGGTCTTACCGGTCTTACGGTCACCAATGATCAGCTGACGCTGACCACGACCAATTGGGGTCATTGCGTCGATGGCCTTAATACCAGTAGCCATCGGCTCTTCAACCGGCTGACGCTGCAGCACGGTCGGTGCCTGCAGCTCGAGGACGCGGTCCTCTTCAGCCTCAATGTCGCCCAGGCCGTCAATCGGCTGGCCCAGGGGGTTAATTACGCGACCGAGGAACTTGTCCCCGACCGGAATCGAAAGGACGTCACCCGTCCGCTTTACCTCGTCACCCTCTTTAAGCGACTCGAAGTTACCCAGCACCACAACGCCGACCTTGTCGGTGTCGAGGTTCTGAGCGACGCCAATAACGCCGCCCGGGAACTCCAGAAGCTCATTCGTCATGACCGACGGCATTCCCGAAACCTGGGCGATACCATCAGCTGCACTGATAACAACGCCAACCTCCTCGCGGGAGGCCTCCGGGGAGTAGCTCGAGGTGTAGTTCGCAATCGCGCTACGGATCTCGTCGGAGGAGATCGTCAGCTCCGCCATGTTCTTCCTGCTCTCGGTAATATTCTTCCAGTGATTAATCGTCTAAACCATCCGTCAGCCGAGGCCGACGCGCAGCTTCTCAAGCTTTGTTGAAAGGCTACCGTCGATGACCTCGTCGCCAACCCGGATGACCAGTCCACCGAGAATCGACTTATCGATCACGGTGTGGATGGACATCGCCTTGCCGTAGACTCGGCCGAGCTTGTCCGCCAGTGCTCGCTCTTGCTCGTCAGAGACGGCCGTGGCACTGGTCACGCGAGCGACGACGTGGTTCCGCAGGCCGGCGGCTAGCCGGGACAGGGAGTCAATGTCGTCCGCGGGGCGCTTGGATGGGCGGCCAACAGCCTGCAGTGCGAGGGTTTCGGTCACGGAAGTGACCTTGCCGTACAGCACAGAGGCGAGGAGCCCACGCTTGGCTTCGGGGGTTGCGGCCTTGTCGGCCAGCAGCTGTTCAAGCTGCGACTGCTCAGCCAGGATGTGTCCCAGTTGGAACAGCTCAGACTCAACAGTCTCAAGCTGTCCCTGGCCTTCGGCAGAGCGAAGGAGGGCTCGACGGCCCAGCTCTACCAAACCCTCACGCATTTCACGCGGGGTGGACCATACCTGCGCGGCAGCATCCACGACGAGGTTAAGAGTCGTCTCAGATACCTTGCCCGCGAACAGGCTCCGGACAAGGCCGGAACGCTGTTCCGCAGTCGCCGAGGTGTCGGCGACAGCGACACGCAGGCCGCGGTCGGAGTCCAGGACCTCGACGATGTCGAAAAGCTCGGAACCAGTCTGAGCAGCCTGAGCAACAGCGACATTGTCGCCACCGATAGCGGCGTCCAGTCGCTGGCTAAGGGCTGCCAGGGATTCGCGGCTTGCTGCGTGCATGTCGCCTACTTTCCGGCCGGGGCCACGGTGTCAAGGTTGGACAAGAAGTTGTCAATCGTCGACGAGTTACGAACGTCGTCGGAAAGCTGCTCGCCCAGAAGGCGCTCAGCGAGATTGATGGAGTTCTGGCCCATTTCCTTGCGCAGCTCTGCGACTACCTGCTCACGCTGGGCAGCGAGCTGCTTCTCACCGGACTCGATGATTCGTGCGCTCTCGTCATTAGCCTTGGTCGTAGCGTCTGCAATGATGCGCTGACCCTGTGCACGGGCTTCGTCGCGAATCTTTGCTGCTTCAGTACGGGCCTCTGCGAGCTGACTGTTGTACTTTTCCAGAGCGGCCTTGGCTTCAGCCTGTGCAGCTTCAGCGCGTTCAATGCCGCCCTCAATCCGGTCCTCCCGCTCGGTCAGGACCTCCTGGAACTTCGGAAGAACGAGCTTCCAGAAGAGAACCAGGATAACTACCAGCGGGACAACGGACCAGACGATGTCATAGGTCTTTGGCAGCAGCGGGTTAATGGACTCTCCCATCGGGAGGTCACCCGCCGCTAGCAAAAAGGTGAAATCTGTCATGGTTTACGTGTTCTCCGCTTGAAGGTCCGGACTTAGAAAACGAAGCCTGCGACCAGGCCGATCAGGGCGAGAGCCTCAGTGAAGGCGATACCCAGGAACATGGTGGTACGCAGCTGGCCGGCCATCTCAGGCTGGCGTGCCATACCCTCAACGGTCTTGCCGGCGACGATGCCGATACCGAGGCCCGGGCCCAGGGTGGACAGACCGTAACCGATGGTCTTCAGGCCAGCGTTGGTGTCGACAGCCTGGACAGCGTCCTGGGCGGAGAGGATGACGTCGTTCATTATGAACCGTTCCCTTTCTTAAAGGATGGCCCCGGATTAAAGATTGTTCTAAGTAGGCCCGGGGCTTTTGTGGGTCAAGTGGGTCTTGCTATTAAGTTTGCGAGGCCTTGTTGCCGAATTTGCGGCCTCATTAGTTATGGGTTAGTGCTCGTCTGCGTGCAGCGACAGTTCGATGTAGACGGCGCTCAGCAGGGCAAAGATGTATGCCTGCAGGAAAATCACCAGCATCTCGAACAGCGTGAATGCTACCGCAGCGACAAGGGTCAACCCGGACAGGGCGGTCCAACCATTCAGCTGCCAGAAGAAGAAGTTCGTGGCACCGAAAAGCAGGACTAGAACCATGTGGCCCGCCAGCATGTTGGCCATCAGACGGATGGTCAGCGTAACTGGGCGGAGAACGAAGTTGGAGAAAATCTCGATCGGCACCACGATGAGGTGGAGTACCGGTGGCAAGTTCGGAATAACGACTGCCGACTTCACAAACTTGAAGAAGCCCATCTTCTTCGAGCCCGCGTAAATGAAGGCAACGTATGCGAACAGGGCCAGAACCAGTGGCATACCGATTCGGGCGTTCGGCGAAATATTGAGGCCAGGAATAATAGCCGCAATATTCATCGAGATAACAAGGAAGAAGATGGTGGCCAGAACCGGAAGGAAACGACGCCCCTCCTTCTTACCCAGAATCTCCTCCGCGATGTGGATGCGGACGAAGTCCAGCATCAACTCCGCAACGTTCTGCAGACCAGTCGGCACGAGCTTCGGACGACGCATTGCGACGACGAAGAACACGGCGACGATCACGGCCATCAAAAGACGAACAATCATCAGGCGGTCCATGGCGTACCAGTCGCCACTGCCACCTAGAATGAAGTCGCCAAATTGTTCACCCGGGAAATACTCCTCCTGCAAGTTGGGTGAGTGAAACTCACCCCGCATCTCGGCAAGTGTTGTAACGCTCAGCGTTCTCTCCCGTGATTGGGCCGCTAGAACTATTGTCAAGCGGTGCGAAGGACGTCATTTAACGTGTCGCGCCGCGGATTCCATTCGCTCATCAGCACGGCGCTCACGGGGACCGTACCTGTGGAAATGATAGTTATTTCGCTACAGGCCGTCTTACCCGAAACTCAGGATAACAGTTCTGACTCATTTTCCCCACCCGGTACACCCCCGCGTTTCCGACCCCGAATCCAACAAAGAGGCCGACCCCCTCTGTGGGTTTCGGCCTCTATTTGTGGCATCTTCTGCACAAACTGGACAATATGCTTATTACCTGCGGTTTTAGAAGCGTATTGCAGCCTCTCAGCAGGTCAACAAGTTATTAACGAGCTATTCGTCCTTCATTGGTTGCACATAAGTGAGGTTAGATTGCGACATTCCCCACACTTCTGCACCGAGTGTCACCATCAGAGTGAGTACAACAGTGACGAAGAAAGTCATGTTGTCATAAAACTCAAGATTTCTAATAACAACCAGGACACCGATTAGTACGACAATCTTCAACAACCAACCACCCAGTACAACGGCAAGCGTAACGGACGGCGAAGTTCGAGCAGTAAAGAGGATGCCTAGAACGGTAAGCAATACGAAGCTTCCGCTAATGCCCGCTCCAAGGAGTACGCCCCAGACACCGGGCATACCGTTTTTGCCACCCCAGACCAGCAGCGAAAGCACGGTAATCACAGCGAGCGCGATTGCGCCCGAGCGAGCAGCAGCCAGCAGCGGTCGCCGCGAATCATCGTATTTAGACTCGGGCTCCGGAGTTGTTTTTTCAGTCACGGTCGAAGATTGTACCTTCTGCGTCCACGTCGACGTCTTATAACCTGCCGGACCCCACTTCCACTTCTGGGACGCGCTCCCCTTGAACGGTCGTCGGCAAGCGCATTGCGACGACGGAGGGTGAAGACAACCGCGATGATAAGCAGGACCCCGAAGGTGAGAGCGACGAATTCAAAGGGGAAAATGGTGGTGGCAACGGCGGCGTACGCGACGACCGACACCCATAGGTAAAGCACTAGCACCACGCGGCGATGACTGTGCCCCATCGACAGGAGGCGGTGGTGAATATGCATTTTGTCGGGCGAGAAGGGTGACTTACCCTGGCTGACGCGGCGAACAACAGCGAGAAGTAGGTCGAGCATTGGCACGCTAATTGCTGCGATGACGACCACAATCGGCGAGATCAGAGCGATGACGTCGGCAGTGCCGTACATGGAGGGCGCGATGCGACCCGACGCCGACACCGATGCAGCAGCGAGCAGCAAACCGATCATCATGGCGCCGGAATCGCCCATGAAAATGCGTGCGGGTTCGAAGTTGTGTGGCAAGAAGCCCAGACAAGCGCCGAGGAGACACGCGGAAATCATCGCGGGTGGATAGGCAGAGACAGTACCGCCTTGGTCATGGAGCATGACCATCGAATAGACAAGGATTGCAGCTGCGGCGATCATGCCGAGTCCAGCTGCGAGACCATCGATGCCGTCAACAAAGTTGAAGGCGTTAATCAATGCCACAGTAAATAGGACAGTCAAGACTGTGGACATGATTGGATCGAGAATGAGCGTAGTACCGCCACTAAAAGGGATATAGAGCAGATACCAGTTGACGCCCATAAATGACATCAAAAGTGCCGCCGCGACCTGCCCCACCAACTTCGTGAGGGCATCTAAGTCAAAGAGGTCATCCCAAATACCGACGATTAGCAAGAGCGACGCGGCCGCCACAACTGCCCTCATATCTGGAGTCATGGGCGGAAAACCACGGTTGAGGGCCGGCATCACCGAGGCAAGGGCGATAGCTGCGACCACCCCGGAGTACATCGCCACGCCTCCGAGCCTGGGCTTCGGAATATCGTGGACATCGCGCGTGCGGGGCGCATCCAACCAGCCCGAGCGAACCAGCACATAACGCACTACTCCAGTGAGCAAATAGCTGACAGCAGCGGAAACTAAAACGAGCATGGCGAGCTCGCGGATGGGCACACCTGCCCCACCCGACTGGGCTGCCAATAAGCTCATAACCGCCACTAGGTACTACTCACCCACACAATCGCTGCAGATACTAAACAGGAAAGACTTTAAGTAGCCAAGACTACTGCCCCAGCAGTCGCTCGGGCGTAGTACTCAATACCTCGGCAACCGCCGCTGCTGACACAGCGCCTTCGCGCAGAATCCGCGGCACTGGAGTCGAGATATCGACAATCGTCGATGGGGTGCCAATCGTGGCTTCGCCGCCGTCGACGTATACAGCCGCTTCCCCACCCAACATCTGCTTGGCACGCACGGCATTGGTGGCCGGTGCCTGGCCGGAGATGTTCGCACTGGACACTGCCATCGGACCGGTGCGGCGCAGAATCTCGATGGCGATTGGGTGCAGCGGCATGCGCAGCATGACCGTACCCGCAGTATCACCAAGGTTCCACGGCAAGCTCGGTGCCTGGTTCACAACCAGCGACAGTCCGCCCGGCCAGAAAGCCTCCACCAGCGTGCGAGCAGCTGGTGAGTATTCGCGGACGAGCCCCTCAATCGTGTTCCAGGAACCCACCAGCACCGGTACCGGCATATCCGGGCCGCGGTGCTTGGCACGCAGCAAGGAGGCAACGGCTTGGTTATCGAAGGCATCACAGCCAAGGCCGTAGACGGTATCGGTAGGCATAACGACCAGCCGTCCTGCCTTCACAGCATCTACTGCTGCTGCAATTGCGCGTTCGCGGTTTTCATCTGTGCTGCAGTCCATAATCCTGCTCATCAGATTTGTGCTCCTGCTTCAAAGTTTGCTTTTAAGATGAATTCTTGCGTCCCACCGTAAAACGATCACGGCCTGCAAAGTCACGGCGGACCTCTACATCAGCGTAATCCCAGGTGTCCTTCAGCAGTGAACTGACATCGTCTCCCGAAGAGTCATCGTGCTCAATGCCGATGACTCCGCCCGACCGCACCAGCGCATCCACTAGGTTCATCATAGGTCGAATGACATCTAGCCCATCGTCGCCGCCAAAGACCGCAGAGTGCGGATCAGCTCTCACCTCGGGGGTAACCTCGGTGTCTTCGGGCACATATGGAGGGTTGGACACAACAATGTCGGTCTCGCCTACCCAATCTGCGAGCTCAGCGCCATCATCAATCAGCTGAACATCCGTGACATCGCCAGCAATCAGACGCACACGCCCATCGCCGTACGTCTCGATATTCTTCGCAGCCCACGCCCGTGCCCGCTCAGAGAGCTCCACAGCCACCACGTCCGCTTCGGGTACGGCATCGGCGATCGCCAACGCCAACGCACCGGATCCAGTACACAAGTCAACGATTTTCGGCTTGACGACGCCACTTGCGACCAGTTCACGGGCTCGATCGATTGCCCACTGCGCGAGCAGTTCCGTCTCCGGCCGGGGTACAAAAACACCGGGCCCGACCTGTAGTTCCAGGCTCATCATCGGCGCCGTACCGAGGATGTGCTGCAGTGGCTCACGAGCCACTCTGCGGGCCAGTATCTCGGCCAGATACTTGCGACCGTCCTCATCGGTGTACGGTTCGTCTCCGCGGAAGATAATGTCTGCCGATCCCGCATCGACTGCGGCTGCAAATAGCGCCCGTGCGTCGGCATCCGGAGAAGCCAGCGCCGCGTCGTCAAGCGTGCGACGCGCATAGCGAAACAGCTCGCCGAGAGTACGGACGGAATCCGGTAACGTCGGCGAGCTATTTTCTGCGGGCGTGGGGCTACTCGGCTTCAAGACGCTCAGCGCGCTCCGCGTCGTGGAGGGCCTTGAGCAGGTCATCCATGTCGCCGCCCAGCACCGAGTCCAGGTTGTGAGCCTTGTAACCGATGCGGTGATCGGAAACGCGGTTCTCCGGGAAGTTGTAAGTGCGGATGCGCTCGGAGCGATCCATGTTGCGCACCTGAGACTTACGCTGGTCAGAGGCAGCCTCGGCGATCTCCTCTTCCTTCATCTGCTGCAGTCGAGCAGCAAGGACCTGCATAGCGCGGGCCTTGTTCTGAATCTGCGAGCGTTCCTTCTGACAGGTAACAACGAGACCAGTCGGAAGGTGCGTCAGGCGAACGGCGGAGTCAGTCGTGTTAACACCCTGACCGCCCTTACCGGAGGAGCGGTAGACGTCGACACGCAGATCCTTTTCATCAATCTGGATGTCTTCGACCTCGTCGGGCTCCGGGTAGACCAGCACACCAGCGGCGGACGTTTGAATACGGCCCTGAGATTCGGTAACCGGCACGCGCTGCACGCGGTGGACGCCACCTTCAAACTTGAACACGCTCCACGCACCGTCGCGGGACGGAGTCTTGGCTCGGATGGACATAGTCATGTCCTTCACGCCGCCGAGATCAGACTCGGACAGACCGAGAATCTCGGTGGTAAAGCCGTGCTTTTCTGCATAGCGCTGGTACATGCGAGCGAGCTCACCTGCGAAGAGCGCAGCCTCCTCACCGCCGGCACCGGACTTGAGCTCCATAACGATGTCATCGCTGTCGTGCGGATCGCGCGGAGCCAGCAGGTCGGCGAGCTTCTCCTCGAGTTCCTCTGCCTCGGCAGTGAGACGCTCAGCCTCAGCTGCGAACTCGGAGTCCTCGTATGCCATCTCGCGAGCTGCCTCCAGGTCATCCTGGACCTCAGTCAGCTTCTTGTGAGTCTGAATGACCGGCTGCAGCTCATTGAAGCGCTTGCCGACCTTACGGGCAGCCTTCGGGTCGTTGTGCAGCTCGGGGTCAGCCAGCTGCGCCTCGAGCCCGTGGTATTCGGAGAGGATGTCGTCAACTGCGGAAACCTGATTAGCCATTGAATATTCCTTCAGATTGTGATGGGTGAAATGCTGGTTGGTGCTGTGGTTTGCGGCTAACCCCAGCTAAAGCATGTCGTCCACATCAACGTCGGCGGCCATTGGTGCAGAAGAAGCCACCTGCATCAGGAATTCCTTATTGTTCCGGGTCTTCTTCAGCTGCTTAATCAACAGGTCAATAGCAGCCTGCGACTCCAGCGCGGAGAGGATGCGGCGCAGCTTGTGCATAATGCGAGCCTCCTCCGTGCTGAGCAGCAGCTCATCCTTACGAGTACCCGACGGGTTGACATCCACTGCCGGGAACACGCGGCGCTCGGAGATTTTACGGTCGAGCTTCAGCTCGGCGTTACCGGTGCCCTTGAACTCCTCGAAGATGACGGTATCGCCTGCGGAGCCGGTCTCCACCATCGCGGTGGCGATGATGGTGAGGCTGCCGCCTTCCTCGATGTTTCGGGCAGCACCCAAGAAGCGCTTCGGTGGGTACAGAGCGTTGGAGTCCACACCACCGGAGAGGATTCGTCCCGATGCCGGCGAAGAGTTGTTGTACGCACGGCCAAGGCGGGTAATGGAGTCCAGCAGTACGACGACGTCCTGCCCCTGTTCCACCAGACGCTTTGCACGCTCAATAGCCAACTCGGCCACTGCCGTGTGATCTGACGGCGGGCGGTCGAAGGTAGAAGCAATAACCTCGCCACGGACACTGCGCTGCATGTCGGTGACTTCCTCCGGGCGCTCGTCGACAAGCACGACCATCATGTAGCACTCGGGGTTGTTCGTCGCGATAGCGTTCGCGATGTTCTGCAGGATCGTGGTCTTACCGGCCTTCGGCGGCGAAACGATGAGCGCACGCTGACCCTTACCAATCGGCATAATCAGGTCGATGACGCGAGTGGTGAGGATCTTCTGCTCGGTCTCCAGACGCAGGCGACGGTTCGGGTACAGCGGGGTGAGCTTAGCGAAGTTCGGCCGCTGCTTTGCCTGCTCCGGATCGATGCCGTTTACAGTTTCGACCTTGACCAGCGGGTTGTACTTGCGGCGATTACGGCCGTTGCCATGAGTGACCTGGCCCGAGCCATTCTCACGCGGCATGCGGACCTGACCAGTGACGGCGTCGCCCTTGCGCAGACCGTATTTACGAACCATTTGCGCGGACACCAGCACATCGTTAGAGCCCGGCAGGTATCCGGACGTGCGCACGAATGCGGTCTTGTTATCTAGCACATCGACGATGCCAGCCACCGGCTGGAGAACGTCATCCTCGCGGATCTCGTCCTGACCGCCGTGTCCCCCACCGTTGTTATCGCGTCCGCGACGGTCGCGGCGATTGCGACGGTTGCGGCGGTTACGGTTGCCACGACCGTCATCGTCATGGTTATTGCGGTCGTTATTGCGATTGTTGTTGCGACCGCGGCGGTTGTTGCGGTTGCCGCGGCCTTCATCGTCGTTGTCTCGATCGTGGTTGTTGCGATCGTTGCGGTTATTACGGTCGTTGCGATCACCGCGGTCATTACGATCATTACGATCGTTGCGATTGTCGTTGCGATCACCGCGGTCGTTGCCGTTATCGGAATCGTCGCGGCTATCGTTGCTGCGATCGTCCTGATTCTCCTGCTCGCGCTGACGAGCACGGTTACGACGATTTCGACGCTGCTGAGAACGGGACATCTCCTCGCGACCATCCGCGTTGGCGTCGTCTCGCTTGTCGTTGCCCTTGTCGCTCTTGTCGGCGCTCTTACTGGAACCCTTATCCGCGCTTTCCGACGGCGATTCCTTGGCATCCTTCGCCTTGGAGCCGGTATCCGCAGCCCCAGCCGCAGCCTTCTTCGCGCGAGATTTCCGAGCTGGAGCGGAACCAGCAGCCGGGGCACCATTCTTAATGGCCTCAATCAGCTCATGCTTGCGCATGGCGGAGATGCCGCGAATGCCCTTGCTGGAAGCGATTTCACGCAGTTCTGCCATTCGGAGGGCCGCAAGATTCTCTGGGCCGCCTGCCGTGGCAGTGGTGTCCGTATCGGTCACGGATGTCCTTTCATCGACCTTCCCTGCAGTCACTCTCTACAGGGGGCTATGTCATTGACACTTTTTCGCTCTTACTGCCCGCCACCGCGTGTGCTCCGTCGTCGAACCTTTACCACGTGCGGAAAAGTAGCCGCAGCTGACGGGAAACTATCGAAAAAGCCAGGCAAAAGACCTCGACGTTGAAACTAAACCGAGGCATCTTGCCTACATTATTTCCGCATCTCAAACCCGAGCGTCCGGGCTGAAGATGGTTAGGAAATTTTAGGTCCACAGCACCGCAAGACTATGTAGTCGCACTACTGATTTATGTGTTTTCAATGTCACGTTGCGCCATCGCGTTGTGTGAACAACTGCGAAGGTCAACGGCATGCGGAGTACATGAAGAAGTACGTATCTAGCCGCGTATTGAAAACGACCTATTGCCCAAGGATAGTCACCAAATAGTCAGGTAGCAACACTAGTTCTCACCTGCGTTTCGCTAGGTCGCGGGGCTGTGAGTCGGTACTGTAGAGCTCATGCGCAGTACGATGCCTCATATTCCTCTCAATATCGCTCAGATTGTGGAATACGGTCGCACCATTCACGGTCGGACTCCGGTGACCTCCTGGAACAGTGACGGCCCCGAGACCACCACTTTTGCCGCCATCGCCGCACGCGCTAGTGCGCTGGCACATGCACTTCGCGATGAGCTCGGCATCGACGGGGATCAGCGCATCGCTACCCTGATGTACAACTGCGCCGAACACTTCGAGGTCTTCCTCGGCGTCGCCTCCATGGGCGCGGTATTCCAGCCGCTGAACAAGCAGCTCATGCCGGATCAGATTGTGCACATTATCAATCACGCCGATGACCAGGTCATCATCGCGGACCCGACCGAGATCGAACTGCTCGCCGAGGTTCTTCCGCACTGCCCGCGCGTCCGCGCTGTCATCATTATCGGTATCGGTGATCTGTCTGACGTGGCTGAGCAACTGCCGGATGGTATCCCGTGGTACTCCTACGAATCGCTCATCGACGGACGCCCCAGCCGCTTCGACTGGCCTGAGCTCGATGAAAACTCCGGTGCAGCCATGTGCTATTCGACGGGCACCGAGGGCGCACCTAAAGGTGTCGTCTACAGCCACCGTTCGCTGTACTTGCACAGCCTGAATATGCGCACCACTGACTCCTTTGCCATCTCGCATGGAAACCCGTGGCTTTGCTGTGTGCCCATTTATCACGTCCTGTCCTGGGGCGTGCCGCTGGCCTCCTTCATGTGCGGGGCGTCGCTAATCTTCCCCGGCGCGGACCTGTCCGCACCGCGTCTGGCAGAAATCATCGAAACCTCAATGCCGCGCGTAGCTCAGGGCGTGCCGACGCTGTGGATTAACCTCATGGCACACTACCTCAGCAATCCTCCGAAGCGCATGAGTCTGCAGGAGATTTTCTCGGGCGGTTCTCCTGTCCCACCTGCATTGATTCGGCTATGGGAAGAGCGCTACGGTGTCGATGTCATCCACTTCTGGGGCATGACCGAGACTTCGCCTATCGGTACCGTGGCACGACCTCCGTACGGCGCCTCCGGTGAGGCCCGCGAACGCTACCGTGTCAGCCAAGGACGTTTCCCGGACATCATGCAGTTCCGCATTGTTGATGACAACGACCGCGTGCTCGACCTGCATGACCGCAACCAGGGTGAGCTGCAGGTGCGCGGCAACACGGTCACCGGAGGCTACTACAGCTCTCCGGAGGCTCAAGATGGAGGCACCGCGCACTTCTTCCGCGGTGCGGAGGTCGACGAGGCTAGCGAACAGTTCACCGAGGACGGGTGGCTCCGCACTGGCGATGTCGGCTCGATTACTCACGACGGCTACCTGACTATTCATGACCGTGCTCGCGATGTCATTCGTTCCGGTGGTGAGTGGATCTACTCCGCTCAGCTGGAAAACTTCGTAATGGAAAGCCCACAGGTACTCGAGTGCGCGATTATCGGCATGCCAGATAAAAAGTGGGGTGAGCGCCCACTGGCCATTACGGTGCTGATGCCGGAAGTTGAACAGAGCAAGGAGACCGCTGAAATGCTCCGCGATGAACTGCGGCCAAAGCTGCCAAAGTGGATGCTGCCGGAGTACTGGGCCTTCGTGGACTCAATCGATAAGACCTCAGTGGGCAAGTTCGACAAGAAAGACCTGCGCTCGCACTTGAGCGCAGGTCAGTACAGCATCGTGAAACTGAAGGGGCCGGGCGAAAAGTAGGTAGCAGGCTAAGCCACTGGCCCGGCACCTGGCCGCAGCTGCGGCTTAGCCGTCGACCACGACCTTAACCGGCTCACCGATTCCCAGCTCCATGACCTTGATGCCAGCCTCGCGGGCATCGTCCAAGATCTTCTCATCTACTGCAGTAGTTCCCAGAACCATACAGGTCGGACCAGCACCCGAGAGGAATGCCGCGTAGCCACGGTTGCGCAGGCGGTTGACCCACTCTGCGGTCACCGGCAGCACGTCGGAGCGGTACGGCTGGTGCAGGCGATCTCGCGTTCCCTCCCACAGCAGTTCCGGGTGGGACTGCAGCGCTGCGGTCATAACCGCAGTACGGGAGACATTGAAACGAGCGTCGACATGCGAAACATCGCTCGGCAGCACCTGACGGACTGCATTCGTGGAGGCGTGGAATGCCGGTACGAGTGCGGTCGCCTGAATGGACTCATGCACCGGAATGCTCACTGCTCGGTACTGAGGTGCGGTGCGACCATCGACAGGCTTGTCAGTCCAGCTGACCACTGCCCCGCCGAGAACGGATGCGCCAGCGTTATCCGGGTGGCCTTCGAATACCGAGGATTCTTGGATTACCTGGTCATCGGTAAGCGGGAAGCCCGCCAGACCGTTAGCGGCAGCGACACCAGCAACGGCGGCGGCTGCGGAAGAGCCTAGACCGCGCGACTGCGGAATGGTGTTGTGGCAAATAACCTTCAGCCCCGGTGCCTCGACTCCTGCGGCGCGAAGGCCCGCGCGAATCGCGCGCAAAACCAGATTAGATTCGTTGCGCGGCAGGTCGACTTCGCCCTCGCCGTGAATTTCAACGACGACACCGGACTCGATGACCTCGACCTCGACGATGTCGTAGAGCGCAACTGCCAACCCCAGGGTGTCGAAGCCCGGGCCCAAGTTCGCTGACGAACCTGCAACCGTGACGGTGACCTTCTGACCCGGGAAAAGCTCCTGTGCCATTTAGATATCCATTCCTTCGATACGAATGACGTTGTTGACGGCCAAAACCGCGTCGTTGGCGCGCAATTCATCGACCGTTGCTTCCAAATCCTTCTCCAGTGCCTTGTGGGTCACGATGACCAGGCGAGCGCCGTTGGCGCCCTCTTCCTGGCGGACGGTGCGCAGGGAGATGTTGTGATCAGAGAAGGTACGAGCGACATCGGCAAGCACTCCGACGCGATCGTCGACGTGCAGGTCGATGTGGTAGCGGGTGCGAACGTCACCGAAGTCGAGAATCGGCAGGTTAGCGTAGGTGGAATCTCCCGGTGCGCGACCACCGTGGACAATGTTGCGAGCAGCTGCAACGAGGTCACCGAGCACTGCGGAGGCGGTCGGATTACCACCAGCGCCGTTGCCGTAGAACATCAGGCGACCAGCGGCCTCGGCCTCAATGAAGACAGCGTTGAAAGACTCACGCACAGTTGCCAGCGGGTGACGACGTGGAATCAGCGCTGGGTACACGCGGGCGGAAATGGACTCCTTGCCATTTTCGTCCGTAACCCGCTCACAGGTAGCCAGCAGCTTAATGGTGCAGTCTGCGCTCTTGGCGGCTGCGATGTCGTCAGCGGTGATCTCGGTAATACCCTCGCAGTGAACATCATCAGCAGTCACGCGGGTGTGGAATGCCAGGCTGGCCAGAATAGCTGCCTTGGAAGCGGCATCGTGGCCCTCGACGTCTGCAGTCGGGTCGGCCTCGGCGTAACCCAGGCGGGTGGCCTCTGCCAGCATCTCGTCGTAGTCCGCACCAGTGGAGTCCATCGCATCAAGGATGAAGTTGGTAGTGCCGTTGACAATACCCATGACCTTATTGACAGTGTCACCGGCCAGCGAACGGCGCAGCGGCCCGACGACCGGGATAGCTGCAGCCACAGCTGCCTCGAAGAAAAGGTCGACACCCGAGGAATCGGCAGCCTCAGAGAGCTCCTCGCCGTGAGCGGCGACGAGTGCCTTGTTGGCGGTCACGACCGACTTGCCGGCACGCAGTGCCTCCAGCACAACGCGACGTGGGTAATCAATGCCGCCGATGACCTCGACTACCAGGTCAACGTCATCGCGCTGAACCAGCGAAAAAGCATCGTCGGTAAGAAGATCCTGATCCACATTCGGACGCGGCTTGGTCTTGTCGCTCACAGCAATACCAACGACCTCGACCGGTCCGCCGATGCGGCGCTCGAAGTCCTCAGCCTTCTCGTTGAGCAGGCGGTAAACCTCAGTACCGACTGTGCCAAGACCTAAAATAGCGACACCAACTTTGTGGCCCTCGCCCTTTCCAGGATTATTCGTTGCGGCAGTCATCGTGGCGTTTCACACTCCAGGCTTAGTAAGTCTTGTACGGTTTCTCGTCTTAATATTTGGGTCACTTGACCATCGCATACCGACACTACTGGTGGTCGCGTCAGCATGTTGTAGCGGCTGGCCATTGCGTAACAGTATGCCCCAGTAGCAGCGAGCGCGAACAGATCACCCTCGACAATGTCGTTCGGGTAGTTCGCATCGTTAATCAGAATGTCTCCCGATTCACAGTGCTTTCCGACGACGCGGGTGGGAATCCTGGAACCGGACACCTCGCGATTAACAACGCGACCATCATAGTTCGAGCCGTAAAGCGCCGGACGAATATTGTCGCTCATGCCGCCATCGACCGATACGTAACGACGGGTCATGCCGTCATCGATGGTCACATCCTTCAAAGTGCCCACTTCGTACACCGTGACCATGGACGGGCCAACGATGGCACGACCTGGTTCAACAGCCACTGTCGGAGTCGCAATGCCGATACGCTGCGCAAGCTTGTCTACGGCAGTGAGGATCTCGTCGGCAAGCGGAGCAACGTCGAGGGGCTGCTCGCCTGCGGTGTAGGCGATTCCGAAACCGCCACCGAGGTCGAGGGTGTTGAAGTGTTCCGAGATTTCAGTGCCGTGGCGTTCGACCAGCTTTTCCACCAGTGAGAACACGCGCTCGGCGGCGAGAATGAAACCGTCGGAATCGACAATCTGGGAGCCGATGTGGCAGTGCAGACCAACCAGGCGCAGATTGTCGTCCTCTTCTACGAGGTTGGCAGCTTCCAGCGCCGAACCGGACGCGAGGGAAAAGCCGAACTTCTGATCTTCATGCGCAGTAGCAATGAACTCGTGGGTGTGCGCTTCCACACCGGGCTTCACGCGAACGAGCACGTCCTGCACCACGCCTGCTTCAGCCGCCACCTGGGACAGGCGACGCAGCTCCGAACGGGAGTCAAGCACAATCTTGCCCACGCCAGCGGAGATAGCATCACGCAGCTCAGCGGTGGACTTGTTGTTGCCGTGGAAGGTCATGTCCTTGGCTGGGAAACCCGCCGCCAGAGCGATAGCCATCTCGTTGCCCGAGGCGACATCGAGATGCAGCCCCTCCTCCATTACCCAGCGGGCAATGGTCTTCGACAGGAAAGCCTTGGATGCGTAGTGGACATTCTCCGCGCCGCGGAAGGCCTTGGCCATCGAGCGGCAGCGAGAGCGGAAGTCCTGCTCATCGACGACAAAAACCGGAGTGCCAAACTCCTTGGCAATGTCGACCAGGCTCACGCCACCAATTTCCACCGAGCCGGGATTCTCTTCGTCATCGCCCCGACGACGGGCGGTAGTTGGCCAGACATGCGCTGGTAGTTCATTAAATTGGGTGGAATCGGGTCGAGTGTAGCCACCCAGTTCGAAACCATTGCCGTCGATAGGCACGAAACAGCTCTCTTTCTCCGTTACCCGGGCGGAGCAACGGGGTGTAGTTTTACGGGCGCGTTCGACTACATGCGCTCAGGTGCGGTAACACCGAGCAGCTGCAGAGCATTGGCCAGCGTCTGGCGGGTAGCCTCAGCCAGGCCGAGACGAGCACGGTGTAGCTCGGATACCTCTTCGTCTGCCTTTGGCAGAATCTGGCAGGTGTCGTAGAAGCGGTGGAAGACACCGGCGAGCTGCTCAGAGTAACGGGCAATGCGGTGTGGTTCCCGCAGGTCAGCAGCAGACTTGATGATGGCCGGGAACTCACCGATAGTGCGGATGAGCTCACCTTCACGGTCCTCTACCAGCAGGGAGAAGTCAGCGCCTTCGCTGGTCACACCGGCCTCTTCGGCACGGCGGCCGATTGAGCACAAACGAGCGTGGCCGTACTGGACGTAGTAGACCGGGTTGTCGCTGGACTGCGAAGCCCACAGCCCCAGGTCGATATCCAGGCTGGAGTCCACAGAGGAACGGATTAGCGAGTAGCGAGCAGCATCGACGCCGATTGCCTCAACCAGGTCGTCCAAGGTGACCACTGTGCCCGCACGCTTCGACATCCGGACAGCCTTGCCGTCGCGAAGCAAGTTGACCATCTGACCGATGAGCACCTCGACGCCATCGGCGTTGTAGCCGAGCGCTGCAGCGGCCGCGCGCAGACGTGCGATGTAGCCGTGGTGATCGGCACCCAGCATGTAGATGCACAGGTTGTGGCCGCGGTCGAACTTGTTCTTAACGTAGGCGATGTCACCTGCGATGTAGGCTGCGTCGCCGTCGGACTTGATGACCACGCGGTCCTTGTCGTCACCGTAATCGGTGGACTTCAGCCACCATGCGCCGTCAGCTTCGTAGAGCTTGCCGTTTTCCTTCAGGGAATTGACAGCTGCTTCCACCTGACCGGACTCGAACAGCGAGTTTTCGTGGAAGTAAACGTCGAAATCGGTGCCGAACTCGTGCAGAGACTTCTTGATGTGCTCGAACATCATGTCCACGCCGATGGCGCGGAAGTGCTCCTGGACCTCTTCCTCAGAGCCCTCGAGTGCCTGCGGGTTCTTCTCCAGCACAGCAGCGGCGATGTCCTGGATGTACTCTCCGCCGTAGCCATCTTCCGGAGTCGGCTCGTTGCGAGCGGCTGCAACCAAGGAGTCGGAGAAGCGGTCAATCTGGCGACCGTGGTCATTGAAGTAGTACTCGCGGGTGACCTTGGCACCGGTGGCAGACAGGACACGACCGAGAGCGTCACCGACTGCTGCCCAGCGAGTACCGCCCAGGTGGATCGGCCCGGTCGGATTCGCGGAGACGAACTCCAGGTTCACGTCGAGGTTGGAGTTGAAGTCGGCATGGCCCCACTTCTCCCCCGCTGCCAGGACGTCCTCGACGATCTTGCCCTGGGCATCGGAGGCCAGGCGGATGTTAATAAAGCCCGGGCCTGCGATGGTTGCTTCATCGATGCCCTCAGAAGCGCCGAGCGCTGTGGCAATTTCAGTTGCCAAGTCACGCGGCACCATGCCGACGCGCTTGCCCAGCTGCATGGCGATATTGGTTGCGTAGTCGCCGTGCTCAGGGTTACGCGGACGCTCGACGGTCGGGTTTTCCGGCACGATAGAGACATCGGCATCGTGGGCAGTCAAAACCTCGACGGTGACTTTTCGGACTAGTACAGCAAGATCAGCAGGATTCACGATTGCCTATCCTATTAGGTCAATCGCAGTCGTGGAAACATCAGCCACCAAAAGATTGATTTGAGGGGTATCTGCAGGCCACCGCCTCCGGCTGTCCTGCGCCCCTTTCACGATCCAGCCGAATTCAGGTTGAGAACAGATTTAATCCGGGGCTAGGCGTAGCATTCAGGTAGGAAATTATTGCCTTACCCCTCAACCCTTTTTGGAGCGACCGTGAAAGTAGCACTTTTCGCGACCTGCATCGGGGACATGATGTTTCCAGATGCAGTGAGTGCGACCGCCAGAGTTCTCACGCGCCTAGGATGCGATGTGGTCTTTCCACCACAACAAACCTGCTGCGGCCAAATGCACGTCAACACCGGGTACCAGAAGGAAGTCCTTCCTCAGCTGGACACCTACGCTGATGCTTTTGCAGATTCCTCGATTGATTACGTTGTCGCCCCGTCCGGTTCCTGCGCCGGCGCCGTTCGCCACCAGCATCCGATGATTGCGGGCCGCTACGGTACCCGTGCCCAAGTCCACGCGGCACAGGCCTGCGCGAACAAGACGCTGGATCTCTCCGAGTTCATCACCGATGTCGCTGGTGTGACTGACGTCGGTGCTTACTTCCCCCACTCAGTGACCTACCACTCCACCTGCCACAGCTTGCGGGTACTCAAGGTGGGCGACCGTCCGTGGCGGCTGCTCAGCGCAGTCGATGGAATCGATCTGCGCGAGCTGCCCGGCGCGGCGGAGTGCTGCGGTTTTGGCGGCACCTTCTCGGTGAAGAATGCGGAGACCTCCGCTGCAATGGTTGCCGACAAGACAGCCAATATCCGCGCTACGGAAGCGGAGTTCGTCACCGCTGGCGATGCTTCCTGCTTGCTCAATATCGGTGGCGCGTTGCGTCGCCAGGACTCTGGCGTGCACGCCATCCATATGGCCGAGATTCTGGCCTCCACCAAGGAGACCCCGTTTGATGTGCACAACCGCCAAGAGGCTTCCCTGCGAGGTGAACAGTAATGGTCGCAATTAACGTCGGCATGCCAGCCCTTCCTCCCCGCGCGCCGCACAACGTCGGGCATCTGCGCGGTACGCGCGGGTTCACGGCCGCAGCGCACGAGGAGCTCAAGAACACTCGCATGCGCGAAAATGTCGGTCATGCCACGCGTTCGATTCGTCAGAAGCGCGCGCATGTCGTAGCCGAGAAGAATGACTGGGAGCAGCTGCGGCTCGCGGGCAGCCACATCAAGCGCGATGTTATGGCGCGTCTGCCGGAACTGCTGGAGCGGTTTGAAGAGTCAGTTACGAATGCCGGCGGTCACGTCCACTGGGCGCGCGATGCCGCCGAGGCAAACCGCATCATCACGGACTTGGTGAAAGAGACCGGTGAAGAAAAGGTCGTCAAGATTAAGTCGATGGCCACACAGGAAATCGGCTTGAACGAAGCACTTGCCGACGCCGGCATCACCGCCCGCGAAACCGACCTGGCGGAACTCATCGTTCAGCTTGCCGACGACATGCCGAGCCACATCCTGGTTCCTGCTATCCACCGCAATCGCGAAGATATCCGCGAGATCTTCCTCAATGGAATCCCCGGAGTCGACCCGGACCTGAAAGCCAATCCGGCCGATCTGGCCGAGGCATCCCGTAAGTTCCTGCGCGAGCAGTTTATGGAGGCCAAGGTTGCGATTTCTGGCGCCAACTTCGGTGTAGCCGAAACCGGCACGGTAGCCGTCGTCGAATCTGAGGGCAACGGCCGTATGTGCCTCACACTGCCGGAAACACTGATTTCGGTGATGGGTATTGAGAAGCTGCTTCCCACCTTCCAGGATCTGGAAGTCTTCTTGCAGCTACTGCCACGGTCGTCGACAGGCGAGCGTATGAATCCCTACACCTCTCTGTGGACGGGAACGACCGACGGCGACGGCCCGAAGAATTTCCACATTGTGTTGCTGGACAATGGGCGCTCGGCCACTCTTGCAGATCCGATTGGGCGTGAAGCGCTGAAGTGCATTCGCTGCTCGGCATGCCTGAATATCTGCCCTGTTTATGAGCACGTGGGCGGTCACGCTTACGGTTCGGTCTACCCGGGCCCGATTGGTGCGATTTTGTCCCCGCAGCTCACTGGCATGGATTCCTACGATGATCCGAATGCTTCGCTGCCCTATGCGTCTTCGCTGTGCGGGGCTTGCTTTGAGGTCTGCCCGGTGCGAATTGACATCCCTGCGGCACTGCTGGAGCTGCGCCACCGTAAGGTCACGGAACACCGCCCGCCGGTGGAGGGCAAGCTGTTTGCCACGCTCGGGTTCATCATGGGCAATCAGAAGCTCTGGAATATGAGCGCAAAGATGGCCTCCCTCGCCCGCGTACTCGGTTTGAAGGACGGCGAGATTCACGCCCTGCCGCTCTTCCTCAGCGGGTGGTCGGATGCGCGTGATACCCCGGTTCCGCCGAAGAAGCCGTTCCGCTCACTGTGGGGTTCGGAGGATCTCTCCGCTCAGTTGGCGCGTGAATCGGCGCATCAGGTACCGACCAAGATCAATGGCCAAAGCGAAAAGGAGTCCTAGCGATGACCAACTCTGGCGCCAAAAACGACATTCTCGGCCGCATCCGCAACGCGCAGAAGATTGCCTTTGAGGGCCGCGATTTAGCCTCTGACGTTGGCATTATCACCGGCGAGCCCGGCGCGCACTTCTCCGTTCCACGCGACTATGAACGAAGCTCGGAGCTGCCCCACAAGGACATCGTTTCGCTTGCCGACGAACGCATCGCCGATTACAAAGCCGATGTGCGCCGTTGTGGCAGCTCGGCAACTGAAATCAATGACGCAGTGAAGAAGGCTATTGCGGATGTTGGGGCCTCGCTGATTGGTATCCCCGAGGGCTTGGACCGCGACTGGGTTGCGGGGCTTGGCTCTGGCGAGACTGCTGAAGGGGCGACCGAAATCCGCGTCGATACCGGTTTCAACGCCCGCGAACTGGACGAACTCGATGCCATTGTCACCAGCTCTGCGGTTACCTGCGCGGAGACCGGCACCATTTTCCTGGACGGCTCCGCTACCTCCGGGCGCCGAGCCCTGACCTTGGTGCCGGATAAGCATATTTGTGTCGTCCCAGCAGAAACGATTGTCTCTGGCATTCCGGAGGCCATTTCCCGCCTGCGAGAGGTTGACCCCACGGCTCCAATCACTATGATTTCCGGGCCTTCTGCGACCTCGGATATCGAGCTTTCCCGCGTCGAAGGTGTCCACGGCCCGCGCACCTTGATTGTGATTATTGCTGGGTAGGGGCGAATACTCCCTGTTATCGCCCTGGCCAGTACCTTTTGACTGACACGAATAGCATCACCGCTACCGCCACGATTGTCACCGCAGCGGTAGCGCCAACATGGTGCCGCGGCACATTTGATGCAACTACCAGCACAATAACCAGCGCAAGGACTGCAGCCCAACCTTGTCGCGCCCTTTTATCCCATTTGAAGGCATTGTCCTCCCAGTCCGGGTCAAAGACCCCTTCCCTATTGCGGTAATCAAAAACGAACTGAACCGCGATTAGTAGCAACACACCGGGAAAAATCCACTTAGTTGTCAATCCCGCCCATGCAATGACTCCGATTAAGAACCCGAAAATGGCAGCATAGATAACTGCTTGTCCCCATACTGCACTAGGGCTTTTGGGTCTTTTCAGCGCAACTTCGGTTTCCGTCATAGATTCCAGGCTAAACCTCAAATCGAAGCTCCACAGCGGTTTCAACCAAACCTCGGAATATTGACATGACAACAATGCGTTATGGAAAATGAAACAACCTAGCTAAAGGAGCCTTCCATGAGCGCAATCATTCAAAAGTTCTCAGTAGCCGACAACCCACAGCTCCCCGGCATGGATCCCTTCCTGTTCGCGGTCCACCATTACGACCTATACCCGCAGGCCAAGGGCACAACCATGACACCAGATGCCTCGCTGCTCGGCCGTAATATCGGCATGGACTTTTCCGGCAAGGACGGCTGGTCCATGTACCACGGCACAACCGTCCCCGGCTTCCCCTCCCACCCACACCGCGGCTTTGAAACTATCTCGATTGTCGAGGAAGGTTACGTCGACCACACCGACTCCGAAGGTGCACAGGCTCGTTACGGCGACGGCGACACTCAGTGGCTGACCACCGGCGCAGGCACTGCGCATGCTGAAATGTTCCCGCTTCTGCATAACGACGGCCCCAATCCTCACCACATGTTTCAGATTTGGCTGAACCTGCCGCCCGAAGGCAAGGAGGCAAAGCCGCACTTCCAGATGTTCTGGGCAGAAGACACTCCGCATGTCACCGGCACTGATGACAATGGCCACGGCTACGACGTAAAGGTCATCGCGGGCGCATTCGGCGATACTCAGCCGCTTGCTCCGCCACCGGAATCCTGGGCCGCTGCACCAGATTCCGATGTAGCCGTGTGGGTGCTGCGCCTGCAGCCGGGCGCACAGCTAACGTTGCCACCAACCAATTATGCCGAGACAATTCGGACTCTCTACTCTCTACGCGGCAGGCTCACTATCGAGGGCGAAACGCTGGTGCAAGAGGGCGCAGTGCTGCGCTCAACCGAGGCACTGGACATTTCTGCAGGTGACGAGGGGGCCTTCGCGCTCATCCTCCAAGGCCGACCAATTGGCGCTCCCGTGTATCAGCATGGCCCGTTTGTCGCGAATAGCCGCGAAGAGCTCGTTGAGGCATTCGATGCCTACCAGCGTGGCGAGTTCGGCGCATGGCGGTTTGATTCCAACGATCCGGTTGCACCCTTTGAAGAGGGGCGCTTTGCCCGCTATCCGGACGGTACGGTTCGTCGCCCGGTCAATTAACCGGGATCCCCCGACGGGCTGCACATGTGAAACTGTGTGAGTTTATGACACTTTCAGGCCATTTTTTGGGTCATTTTTGTCATAAACGCAGTCAGTAACTCGGATTGGCCCGCTTCCGCCAGGTACACCCGAAACAAAAATCCCTCAAGCAACCAGGCGAATCTAATCGAACCTAACCGCTTAAGGGATAAGACGTGCCCCCGAGAGGAGTCGAACCTCCGACCTTCGGTACCGGAAACCGGCGCTCTATCCACTGAGCTACGGGGGCGTGTGGCACAAGCACAACAAGTGCAACGAGAAAAGATGTTACCACTTGGCTGGGGCGATTAGCGAAATGCCCCGCACCCCAGCCAAATCCGCACTATGCGGCCTCAGAAACCTGGTCTTCCTCAATAGGACACACCACAGGAACGCCTCCATCATTAAGCACGCGGGCTCGAATTCCATAGACGCGGGCCAAAAGATCCGGTGTGAGAACGTCAGCAGGACTCCCCTGGGCAACCACGTGGCCGTCGTGAAGCATGACAAGCTCATCGCAGTAGCGGGCTGCGAGATTGAGATCGTGGATTGCGACGAGCGCCAAGGAGCTCCGTGAGGCGACCTCCGCGCGGACGAGCTGTAGGAGTTCCACCTGGTGGCGCAGGTCGAGGGCGGAGGTGGGTTCGTCGAGAAGCATGACCTCGGGATCACGGACAAACATCTGCGCGACGGCGACGAGCTGACGCTGACCGCCGGAGAGCTCGCCGACGAAGCGGTCGGCAAGGTGCTCAATACCAACCTTCCGGAGAACCGCCGCAGTGTGCTCAATCTCGGAGCCGCGCACGCGCAGACGCCCGGCGCGCCGGCCAGAGACCAGTACCGATTCGAATGCGGTCAGCGAGGCGCTAGCCGGCAGATCCTGCGGCACGTAGCCGACGACATCGCGCAGTTCGGAGCCGACGACCCGCTCATTGTCACGGGTCAGAACAATCTCCCCGGACATGGGCTTTCGAATCCCCGCCAGCGTGGTCATCAGTGTGGACTTGCCCGCAGCGTTTGGCCCGAGCAAACCCGTCACCGTACCTGGCTTCAGCGTGCGTATTGACGCCCCGCGCAGCACCTTTCGCTTGCCATAGCCTGCAGCTACGTCATTGACATCGAGAAATACGCCCATTAGTTCCACACCGTCCTCTTACGCAGAAAAACCAAGCCGACAAAGAATGGGACACCGACGATTGCGGTAATGATGCCAATCGGCACTGCCACACCCGGCACCACCGTGATGGATACCGCATGAGCTGCCGCAAGCAGCGCCGCGCCCGCCGCCATCGATGCCGGGGCAAAGAAGCGCTGTTCTTCACCGACCAGCATGCGTGCAATGTGTGGGCCGACCAGTCCGATGAAGCCGATGATGCCGGCGAAGGCCACTGCGGTTGCTGCCAGCAGCGAGGCTACAATCAGCGTCGCAATGCGCAGCCTATCCACATTGATGCCCACGGCTTTTGCGCGGGCATCGCCAAGCCGCAACACCGTCAGCGCCCACGCATAGCGGATAGTGAACGGAATAGCGATTAGCAGCGCCGCCGCAATGATACCGTTGGCCACCCAGTTCGCGCGCTGTAGCGAGCCCATCGTCCAGAACACAATCTGCTGGAGCGCCTCGGTAGTCGCGCGGTATTGCAACAGCGCCAACAGCGCTTGGAATAGAAACACCAGACCAATGCCGAGCAGAATCATCGATTCCTTACCCGAGCCGCGCCATACCGACGCCGCCGCCACAATCGCCACAGCGACGACGGATGATACCCAGGCCACGGCCGCCAGGTTGAACTGCGCATGCGGAATAATCACCCAGCCCAGCACAATCGATGCCGCCCCACCGAACGCCGCTGCAGCCGAGATACCGAGCGTAAACGGCTCCGCCAGAGGGTTATCGAGGATTGTCTGCATCTGTGCACCGGCAAGCGACAGCGCTGCACCAATCAGCACTGCCATCACCGATGCAGGCAGACGCAGCTTCCACAGCACCGTACGAGTGGTTTCGTCCACATCATTCGGGCTCACGATGCCACGGACGACGTCCCCCACGCTCAGTGCCATCGGCCCCACAATCGTCGCCACCACAAACGCGCACACGGCCAGCCCCACCAGCACCGCAATGATGGCGATTTTCCGTGCCGAGCGTCGTCGGTACTGTCGCGCAGAGTCGTAGGTCGTGCTTGACGACGGACACTCGTGCTGTTCGGTGGCGGGCTGCGACTCTTGACCTCCACTGCCGTTGGTGGAGGTGGACTCGCGGGGTTCGTCGTCAAGCCCTGACGCGGGAGCGTGCAGATTGGTGTAAGTCATCGGATTCCTTCTTCGATGGTGGAAGATGGGTTACTTGGTCGGCTCCAGCGCGGTGAAGAAGGTGCCGCTGAGTTCGAAGGGCAGGTAGTCCTTGTGGAACTTGGCGAAGTCAGCGACCGGGTCGAGGTCAGCGAACTCCTCTGGGTGAATCCACTTGGCGAATTGCTCGAGCGCGAAGACGTTGTACGGCGAGTCGTAGAACTGGTGGAAGGCGGCGTACAGATCCCCCTTCTTCGGCGCGGTCAGGGTGTCAAAACCCGGAGTCTTCAGCAGGCCTTCCAGAGTGCGCTGTGCGGTCTCTGGGGTGGCGGTGTAGCCGAGTTCGACGTGTGGCAGCACTTCCGGCTTCTTCGGATCGAGCGCCCAAGAACCACCGGTGGCGATGATCTTCTCCGGCTGGACGGACAGGACCTTCTCTGCGGTCACGTCGCCCGATTCGGTGTCGAGGAGGCTGTCTCCGAGGTTCTCACCGCCGGCTGCTGTGACAAGGTCACCGAGGTTGGACTTGTTGACGGTCGAGCAGCAATCCTTGAGACCGGCTGCTCGCCAGACGAAGGTCTTTGGCTTGTCTTCGAGCTTGGCGGCACGTTCGGTGATCTCGTTGACGCGCTTTGTGTAGAAGTCGGTGAACTTCTTGGCATTGTCCTGCTCATCGACGATCTGGCCGAGGAGCTCGACGGACTTGGCGGTATTCTCCAGGGGCTTTTGCCGGAAGTCGGTGAATACGTACTTCAGACCTGCCTGATCGAGCTTGGTGAGGAAACCGGACTGCTCCGCGGCCTTCTTGTGGTCAAGGGTCATGACGACCACGTCTGGGTCGTGGGAGATGAGGTTTTCAACTGTGACATCGCCCTTGGCGATATTGCCGATGGTCGGCATGTCTTTCAGCTCGGGGTTCGTCTCGAAAAGCTTGGTTTCAAACGACGGTGCGCCCGAATGCAAATCGCTGCCCATGGCGACAACGTGGTCACCCGGGTTTTCTTGGTCAAGCATCGCGGTGACAAACATGGCGCGGCCTTCACCGAGCACGACTCGTTCTGGCTGCTTGTCGAAGGTCACAGTGCGACCTGCGACATCAGTGACAGTGAGTTCTCCTTTGTTGTCGGCAGCCTCGTTCGACTCTGCGTCCGCACCGCATGCTGTAGCGACGAAGCTCAGCGCTGCACACCCGATTGCGGCCAGAGTTTTGGTCTTTGGCGCGGTTTTAGCCTTGGCGAAAATATTGACTCTCATGCGTTTCAGTTTCTGCCTTGTTTATTTCTGCGTAATTTTTGGTACTTAGGGTGCACAAAGAGAAGTGAACAGTCACCCCTTTGCTTTAGGCACGCCTTACCTTACAGCTTGAAACGTAGAGAAAAAAGCGCCCTGCTAGTGGTTGTTTTACTAGCAGGGCGTGGAAGTCTTACTTCCTTTCGAGAACCGACTGGAAGCACCTCAGCATCACTTCGCGGTCTTCATTAGCAAGTGGTGAAATTACTTCCTGGCGAACAGTGTCTACATAATCCGGCGCCGCCTCGGCAAACACGTGCCGACCAACGCCTGTTAAGACGACGACATAATCCGAGTCCGGGTCTTCGCCGTGGTCTTCGGTGTGAATAAATCCGCGCTTTTCCAACCTGTTGGTATGCAGCAGCGCGCGGGGATGGTTCCACTTCAGTCGATCACAAATCTTGTCAACATGCAGAATCCCATCCTCTACCTCATGCAGAGCGATGAGCAGGGTAAAGTCCGCGAACGTCAGCCCG
This sequence comes from Corynebacterium jeikeium, assembly GCA_003955985.1. Taxonomy (NCBI): domain Bacteria; kingdom Bacillati; phylum Actinomycetota; class Actinomycetes; order Mycobacteriales; family Corynebacteriaceae; genus Corynebacterium; species Corynebacterium jeikeium. Next base: position 964,073 of record CP033784.1, on the reverse strand, counting down.
GTTCGAGTGCGTAGGCTTCGCTCGATATTGCGCTCTACCTCGCGAAAAGCAGCTACCATCGACTGCCAAAAGAGCTGTTCATCATCACTCAGCCATTCAAATGAGTTCATACTGCTCTAGGCTAATGGTGAGAGCCTCGTAGCGGAGACAAATGAGAAAACACTCACAAAAAACTTCTGGCTACTCTGCTTTTCCGTCGACTGAATCGGTGACCGTAGCATTGGCGGTCTCTGCAATCTTATCGAGCACAGCGGAAATCCCCTGATAGTCGATATTCTCACCGAGCACATCAAACAAAACATGGCGCACAAGCTTCACATGGTTCGGCGCCGCCTTCTCAATCACGGTTCGACCGTGTTCAGTAAGCGTGACATCAATACCACGGTTATCGCAGGCGCAGCGTTCCTTAGTTACTAGCCCGCGTCGCTCCATGCGAGTAATTTGATGCGACATTCGGCTGCGGTCCCATTCCAGGGATTCGCACAGGGTGCGCATGCGCACTACATTGTCTTCAGCCTCGGAGAGAACAACCAGAACCGAAAAATCTGCAGTGGAAATATCGAGAGAATCTTGCAGCTGAAGGTCGATTGACCTGTCAACGGCCCGTTTAGCGTTCAGAATTGAGCGCCATAACCGCTGCTCTTCATCACTTAACCACGGAACATCTTGCATATGTACAGAGCCTACTATCTTGAAACCAAATCCTGAATTTTCATAAACTCCGCTCCCGTCACACGATCAAACCGGGCTTCATCGCACGTCAGGACTAATACCTGCATATCGCGCCCCGCTTTGGCAAGAGCATTATTCATCCGCCGCAAACGGTGTTCGTCTGAATAACCTAATGCATCATCAATAATCACCGGAGCGCCTTGCCCGCCCTCCATGACACCGGCAACGGCCAAGCGCAGCAGAATGTCCAGCTGCTCCTGCGCTCCACCAGATAGCTCATCGACATCGAACTTGCCATCGGCATTGGACCGTGACTCAATCTGCAAGTCCTCATTCATCGTGAACTGGGTTCCCGCACCGAACACACCGCCGCCGTACTCTTCGAGCTTGCGGAGCAAGGGGTCAGCCAGCGCATTCCGCGATGCCGCGCGTGCCTGTGTCATTACCTCCATAAGAGTCTTGGCGGCGGCTGCACGGCGACGCATCGAGTCCCGATCTCGCTGTGTTCGCTCCACTACCCCCTCAGCAGCTGCCAGCTTCTCATTCGCGCTGTCGAAATAGTCCAAGTGCACCCGAATCTCTTGCCGGCGCTTTTCCAGCTCAGCCAGGCGATTCTCAACTGCATCCCGTCGCTGCTTAGCGCCCGCGAGCGATGCTTCCACGTCGTCGGCATCCCGCTGCGCCAGCTCTTTCAGAGCCGTAGCCAGCTGCTCTTCTGCCGCCTCATAGTCCTTGCCTCGGTTTTCCACCGCAGCAAAGATCTCGGCATCCGAGGCTTTTTCTCGCGCCGTCGTGAGCGAATCTTCGCGGACCTTCAGGACGGACCGAGCCCCTTCAAGCTCGCTGCTGGCCTTCGTATAGTTGGCGTGTGCAGGACGCTTTTCCAGCTTCGACAAGCGCATATCGGCATTGTCACGCTTCGACTCGGCATCCCTACGCCCCGCTGCAGCTTCTTCCAACCGCGCCTTCGCCGCTACCAAGTCAATCTCCGTCGGCGCATCCTCGCCCGCAAGTACCCGATACCGCTCGCCCTGTACTCGTGCTTCTTCCTTCGCATCGTCCAGCTCTGCGTTGAGCTGGTGATACTCCACACCGTCGGACACCGCAGTTATGGATGTCTCCACCTGGAATTTTGCTTTTTCCGCTTCACGACGTCGTGCGTATGCCTTTTGTGCTTCCGCGACAGAATCAGCGCCTGCCGCCTCAAGCTGTTCCTTGAGCGATATCTCTGCTTTTTCTAGCTTGCGCTGCTGCGAATCTGAGCCGTCTCCGGGCTGGATAGCAACCGTGACGTCGCCAACTTCGATGGCCAACGGCTTAGTAACCGCACGTTGAACTGTCTCAGCCTCCGGAGCTAGCCCCACTTTCTCGCCGTCGACTGTGACCTCCTGCGCACTACTAGCCGAGAGCTGCACACTCGGGCTCGACGCCTCCAGCACAGCGGTGGCTGTTGCAACTTCGCGTTCGCAGGTCAACAGTTTTTCCATTACCTCCTCGGTAACGGAATTCCGAGCAATTACCTCCTTTTGCTCTGCCAATTGCGCGCGGAGCGCATCGAGCTTCTCCACTCGATTCGACAAGGCTTCAACCAAGCCGCGCTTCTCCCCCAATGCGACTTCAGCTGCAGCCAGCTCTTCTGCTTTTCGAACTTCGCGGTACGCGGTCACAACCGCATCGCGATCTTCCTGTGCCTTCTTTAAAGCTGCGACCTCCTTATCGAACGCTTCCTTAAGTTCAGCAACTTTCTTCTCTGTGGCGGAATGCTGATCCCTGGCATCTTGTGCCTGCTGAATGAAGGTTTCGCGCTCTTGCTGAGCCTGTTTAGCTAAGTCGAGCTGCTGCTTCGCCGCTGCAGAGACCTCCTGTGCCTGGGACACGGCAACCCTGAACTTTTCGAGTTCTTCGAGCGCCTGCGCCCAATGCTCGACTTCGTTTTTGGCTTCTGGCAACGATGCCCGCTGCGTGTGTTGGCTTTCTTCATTACGAGCAGCTTCCTCATTGAGCGCTTCGAATTCCCGGACCTTTTTCGCCGCTTCGTCGCGCACCCGCTGGGCTTCCGCCAGCTCCTTGTCTACGTCGGTAAGCTGCTTGCGCTCTTTGCCATTTTTTTGGAAATAGTTGCCGTATTCAGCTTCAACGGCTTCAAACAGACCTACCTCTTCTGCGGTTTCCGCGCGCTGCCCCGATGCCGACTGCAGTGCGCTTGTGACCTGCGCATACCCGCCCAAGGAGAGTGTCTTTTGCGCTTGTCCCTGTTCAGCAACGAAAACCTGCCACAGGTTCTTGGTGTCCGCATTGTGCATTCGGGCGGCCAGCCACTCTTCCGCCTGGTCATCTTTAAGAACCTCGGCTGTCGGAGAGTGGACGGTGACGATTGTGCCGGTGTCCTTGGTGCTACCAAAGACCTTGTCCAGCGTAAATTCGTAGCCGTCAAGCTCCAGCCGGAGCTTAACCTGCGGCTTTTCCTGGCTGGAGTGACTGTTCAGACTAAGCGCTTCGCTTGACCTGGACTTCCATTTTGTCGTCAGCGCAACGTGAATAGCTTTGGCAATTGTCGTCTTACCTGACTCGTTTTCACCGGAAATCACTACCACGCCACGCTCGGCGAGCCCTGTGATTGAGAGTGAATCAATCGCACGTACATTGTGTAATTCGATGTCGTGAAAACGCATGATTTATTCCTTCTCTCCGGCCAGGCGCGCCAGCAAGCGAAGCGCATCGGCTGCTGCGGTGGTTTCAGATTCTGATAGGGGGCTGCCGCTCTCGGTTCGCCCTTTGCTCAAGACCGTTAGTTTTTCTGCAGCTATGAGCGGATAACCGGTGAGATTGAGATTAGAGATATCCCCCTCGGACGGAACCACCGTCAAATCGGAGCCACTTTCCCGGCGATAAAGTGCAGCGAAAAGCTGTTGATACTGCTCAAGTCGATTTTCAAAGGTAGTCGACTCCGACAGTGTCACGGTTCCTCGCAATGAATACTTCACCGCTGTGTCTGTCTTCGCCTCGATACCGTCCAGTTCAGCAAAGAACTCATCGAGGTCTTCCGCACCAGTGATATCCATGTCGATGGCATGAAAAGCCCACTGCCCCACTCGGTGGGAGGCCACGGTAACTGAGTCCTTTTCGGGGCCGCTCTCTACAATGTCGACGACGAGTGCATTGCCGGAATCCCGTTCTTTGTCGTCGTACGCTGTGGTTTCGTGTGCGCCGGAGAAATAAACTCTGCCAGCATGATCGAGTTGGCTCGTGGAGTGGGAATCCCCCAGCGCAACATAGTGCAACGCCCCGCGGTCAATAGCTTGTTCCAAGCTGGTCAGATCAATGGTGGCTCCTGCATCAGCACCAAAGCCTTCTACTTGGCCGTGTGCGACCATCACTCGGATTCCATCGGCGGGCTCAAGCTCCGTGGCTATTTCCGCCACGATGTCGTCTGCCGAATACTTGCCGCGCACTGGCACACCGATGAGTTCCACCCCGTCACGGATTGCAATGGGCGCGCTGTCGCGAATTACGTAAACTCCTCGGTCTTCCAAAGATTCGAAAGCACTACGTCGATAAATGGAAGAAGCATCAAGCGCATCATGGTTGCCGGGTAGGAAATACACCGGCACGGGTAGCTTGGCGATTCGCTCAAGAGCCCGCAAAAACACCTTGTCCGGCAATGTGTTGGAATCGAACACGTCTCCAGCGACGACAATGAACTCAGCGCCTTCGCTAATCGCCAACTCGCCGATGCGATCGATGGCGTTGAGTCGACTTTCGTGGAACCTAGCTTGGGCTTCACCGCCGTCGAGCTCTAGGAACCACCGAGTCATTCCCAGTTGCCAATCTGAGGTGTGAATGAATTTCATGACTAGCGCTCCTTTTGTCCCAGGCTCAGCGATTCCTGCAGATGTTGCCAACAATCTTCCAAATCAGCGACTGCACGAATGGTCTCTCTCGAAATTACGCAGGTTGGCTGCAATGCTTCATGCAGCAAACTGCGGTCGGTAACTGTTAGTGGGTCAATAACCTCGAGCGAAGGAACACTGACTCGTTCCAAATCATTGCCCCAGTAGTCGGCTTCGACAGCGAAAAGTTCGGCAACCTTCTTCTGCTCGTTGTCACCGCTATCTTTTCCACCAGCGTCATTCGACTTCTGGGCGGTTTTATTGGGATTCTCCCGAACCGCGCCACCAAGCCCGAGGCGCTTCGGCGCAGTCCGGTTTCGCAGCTGTGTTAGTTCCTGAAGCCGGCGTTGCAATTCGCGCTGCGGATAATCGCGCAGCTGTAGTAGCGACAGCGGATCGCGGTCGATATCAGCGACAAGTTGAGCGGCAACTGCAACGGTGTGCTTACACACAGGTGCCGGGTCCGGGCAGGTGCATTCGCTGTAAATGTGCTCTTCGCCATCGCACAACAGCATTTCCATCTGCTCATACGGCAACTCGCCGTGCTCAAACTCTGTGAAGGCCGACGGATTGTTCACCAACCACCGCAGTACGTCGTCAGTTTGTTTCTGCTCCCGCCGTGGGAACCGAATAAAGACTGAAAATGGTTCCGGCTGGCTGCCCTGCACTTCACCGATGATGTAGCCATCCGCGATTCGAAGCCCCAGCACATTGCCGTCGAACCTGTACTTCTCACCTCTGTGAACACGACCCGAATCAGCGCCACGGATGATGAACTCCCACACCCACCGGGCAAAAGTAGTACGTGGCTCGACCGCCACGCGCGCTGCGGTTCCACGTCGCTGCTGTCCGGTAAATGCACCAGCCCAGTCCTGGGTGGCCAGGAGCTTTTCAATCGTCGAGCTGGTTGCTGGCGCGCTTCGCGCCGTAGTCCTTTTACGACCACGCTTTCCAGAGGGCCCCTTGCCAAACTCGGCAAAGATGACATTGTCGCCCCATGTCACGTCTCCGTCACCGGCCATCAGTACCACCTCTTCTGGACCCTAAACGGGGTCACATTGTTGGGAATCGAATCGTCATCCGAGATTGTGGAGTCCGATGCCGTGCCCTCCGGGTTCACCCCATCGGTCACCGTCCCACCGGACTTTGACTCCGCTGCGTCCATCGATTCACGCAGTGACTGAATCTTGTCCTTGTCCAATTGCCACAGAGACCGCAAACGGTGAAAGTCCATCTCCGTCAGCTTGGTTTCACCAGCGCGCACAACCGCATCCGCCAATTCTGCCTTCTCGAAAATCAGCTCGTCGATACGCTCTTCAAGCGTTCCCACACTGACCAGCTTGTGCACGTGTACGTCTTTACGCTGACCGATGCGGTAAGAGCGGTCCGTGGCCTGGTTTTCAACTGCTGGATTCCACCACCTGTCAATGTGAATGACGTGGTTGGCGGCAACCAGGTTGATGCCAACACCTGCCGCGAGAGTAGACAGCAAAATGATTGGTGGGCCGTCCGGGGCATTAAACTCTGCCACTACTTTCTCGCGCTGTGCCGGAGTCATTGCCCCTTGGATAAACGGAATGTCCACGCCCAGGCGCTTGCTGAAATGAGGGGCGAGCATCTTGCCGAACTCCACGAACTGCGTGAACACAAGCGCGCGTTCACCGTTTTGGACAATCTCATCGACGAGCTCTTCCAGCCGTGCAACCTTGCCCGAGCGATGCTGCCCATGATTAAGCAGCCCTGAGCCGTCGTGCTGGTAGTGCGCTGGGTGGTTGCAAATCTGCTTCAACTTCATGATGCCGCCGAGGATGATGCTCTTTCGCCCGAAGTTGCCAGAGCGATTCCGCTTCGAGCGCTTGAGCTTGTCCTCGATGTCCTTCACAGCTTCCTGATACAAGAAAGCCTGCTCCGTCGTGAGAGGAACCATCTCCACCTGCTCATTCTTCTTGGGCAGGTCCGGCGCAATAGCTGGATCCGACTTGAGTCGGCGCAGAATAAAAGGTGCTGTAATCGACTGCAATTGCAGTAGCATTTCCGCATTCCCATCACGCTCGATGGGAATCGCAAACTTGTTGCGAAATGCATTCGCCGACCCCAGCATGCCTGGATTACAGAAATCCATGATGGTGCGCAGCTCGCCCAAGTCGTTTTCCACCGGAGTACCAGTCATGGCGATGTTGTGCCGCGAGCCCAGGCTCCGCAGCGCTCTGGATACCTGGGCGTTGGGGTTCTTAATTGCCTGTGCTTCGTCAGCAATCACATGATCCCACTGCACTTGGGCGAGTTCGTTCACATCGCGGGTAGCAACACCATAGGTCGTCACAACAACATCGTGTTTTCCGATAAATTCTTGTAGTTCCCCACCATGAGGGCGGTTTGAACCATGCAGCAGCCCAACCTTAAGCTCTGGAGTGAACTTTGCCGCTTCTGCTGCCCAGTTGCGCAACACACCTGTCGGAACCACCAGCAGCGAAGTCTTGTGCCCTTGAGCCGTAGCATCTGCTTTCCGACGGCAGCGCTCATACTCCAACAGCGCCAGAATTTGCACAGTCTTACCGAGCCCCATGTCATCCGCGAGAATGACACCAAAGCCGCGGTTGGACATATCCGCCAGCCACTCCACACCGCGCTGTTGATACTCCCGCAGCTCACCGACAAAACTCGGTGGCACCTCGACCGACTCTGCGAGGGCCGTGGAACCGTCTGAGTACTTCGACACCAACGCCTTGAGCCAAGAGGGGTCCCTGGGGGCGACTGGCACTGCTGCTGGAGCTTGCGACTCTAAGCCACCGTCGAAGACCAGCTCTTTCAGGGTGGCTTGCCCCTTACCGGTTTCCTCCCCGGCCTTGGTCTGCTCCACCAAAAACTTCAGGGCTTCCCTAGCTACCTCTGGGTTCGCGTGCACCCAATGGTCTCGCAGATGCACTAGCCCCGTACTCGATGCAGCGAGCTCACGCATTTCCGCTTCCGTCAGTACGGCATCCCCCACGGCCAGCTTCCACTCGTAATCAACCAGTTGGTCAAATCCGAGTTTCGGTTCCGAACGGCGCCCAGCAGGCCCCGTCGGATCTAACTGGACGACTTCAGTGTGCAACTGCAGGGTGGTCTCCACTGACTTCCAGTTCGGCGGCAGCATCACATCGATATCAACCTTTGCCAGCTGCGAGATGCCATCAGTCATAAGCTCTATCAGCTGCTCTGAGGTCAGCAGCAGATCCAAGCCCGGGTGTCCCGCTGCTTTCGCATATTTGAGCGTTGGGAATGCCTCCTGTGCCGCCAATAGCTGCGGGCGAAGCAGCGACAGCACGGACCGGCGACACATTTCTGGATTCAGGCGCTCCGGAGCTGCGACGCCGATGCGGTAGTACATCCGCAATGGCCATAGAGTCTCATGTTCCACCGCAGCTGAACGAGGATTGAAGCGAGTTACTGAGCCGCCTTCTTCATCCGCTCGATTCCGCAACTCCAACAGCTGCGGAAGATCCACATCCGGCAAGTCTTCCAGCTGGCCTTCAAAACCAACAGGTTCCTGCACCATTAGCTGCAGACGAACATCCTCACCATCGGCCGACAGCCTCCACTTTGCCAGTGACTGCGCCACCCCCGGCGTCGCACGCCCCAGGGACTGAGACTGCAACAACGACCGCACGAAACTCTGCCGCTGTTCTGCCGGTTCATCCAGATCGGCCAGAAGCGCGTTGGTGACCCAATGAAACATCCGATTGATGAAATCCTCAGCCACCGTGGCGCCTCCGTTATCAATCAATACCGGTGGTGTACGAGAAATGACCTGACTCTGCCAAGCAATCTCACTCAGCCCCTCCGACATCCGCCACGTCGGCCACCACTCATTGTCTTCCCACGTCAGCGCCACCAATGCCCGCCCAGAGCGTGCGAAAGCATCCAATCCCTGTACAACATCCACAAAGAACCGAAGATCCGGTGCCATCGCCGCCGAGGAAACTTCCTCCTGCAATTGCACCAGTGCCGTCACCGCAGCCCATGGCGGGAACACCCATGTGGGTACCGCTTTCTCTACTGCCCGCCCCTTCGGTGTGCGCAGTTTTAGCGTCAGTTGCGCTCGACTCCCCTGGTCCAGCACTGCAAAAAGCCGACGCTGATGCGCCGGGACTTCCAGCAAATCCACGTCCGCAATAATCCGGTGCCCCTCTGGCCGCTCCACCCATAGGTGAAGACCCGAATCATCTTTCCAGACCGCGTGCAGCAGCAACGGCACCGCTGACTTAGCAACTTGGTCCATTACTTCCTCCCCACTGCTTGCTCAGTCATCACCGTCTAATCACCCGGCGACTTCGCCACCAGATATTTGTTCAATGAAGATTCTGCCACGCACCCCGGATCAGCTTTTCCACCACACCACAACATTAGCACGCATGTTCGAATTATGTATCTTGCAAAAATTACTCCTCCTCTACCCAAATACCCCTTTTCCCAGGTAATTTGTCGCACTTAACCGATTTTTAAAAGCTTTTTCAACGCTTCTTATCTTGCAATGCAGCGCATCACATGAAAACGTCGTATAGGCCACAAGAATTAAAAATGTGTGACTCGTGCAATAGTTCTGCCATGGTTCGCATGTGCCAGTAGGCTCCGCTGACTGTCGAAGATAGTCCGGAAGCTGAAGCTGTGCTGAATCGCGAACCGCAGGTTCCACCGTGGACGTCGGCCACTTTTTGGCTCGATGCTGCCGCGGCGCTGTGAACGTCGTCAAGCAGACTTGATTAAGCGAAACTGAGTTGTGCGCCGAAAATGCTTTTTGGTGCGCTAGGTAGTGCGCGAGTCCGACTGTACGACTAATAAATAATGAGGAGTTGCCCTGTGGACCAACACACATGGTTCATCATCGCACTAGTCATTTATCTGCTGTTGATGGTCTACATCGGTTGGACCGGATGGAAAAAGACTGCAGAGTATGACGAATACATGATTGGCGGCCGCGGCCTACATCCGTTCGTCGCGGCACTGTCAGCGGGTGCATCGGACATGTCCGGCTGGCTGCTGATGGGTCTGCCCGGCGCGATTTACCTTTCGGGTCTGAACCAGACCTGGATTGCAATCGGCCTGGTCGCAGGAGCATGGCTGAACTGGAAGTTCACCGCACCACGCCTGCGTAGTTACACCAAGATTGCTCGTAACTCGATTACCGTGCCGTCGTTCCTGGAGAATCGTCTGCACGATACGTCGAAGGTGCTGCGCGTTGCCGCAGGCCTGATTATTTTGCTGTTCTTCACCTTCTACGTCTCCTCGGGCATGGTGGCAGGTGGCCGTTACTGGGAGTCGACGTTCGGTGGCAACTACCTCGTCGGCATGCTGTTGGTAGCGGCTATCACTGTCGCGTACACCCTGTTCGGTGGCTTCCTGGCGGTGTCTTACACAGACACGGTGCAGGGCATCATTATGTTCATCGCACTGCTGGCGGTTCCGACTGTCGGCATCATCTACCTAATCAACAATGGCAACTCCGCCTCGGACATCTTCAGCTTTGCTGCTAACAACCCCTACCCGGGCAGCGAGGGACAGCCGGTTGAGGCCTTCTTCGATCCGTTCGCTGGCATTCCGCTAATCACGATTATCGGTCTGCTCGGCTGGGGTCTGGGCTACTTCGGCCAGCCGCACATTATCGTTCGCTTCATGGCTCTGCGTAGTGCAAAGGACGCAACCGAGGGCCGCCGCTGGGGCGTTGGCTGGCAGGCACTGTGCATGCTCGGCTCCGTCCTCGTGGCGCTGACCGCAACTGTTTTCTTCGCTACGAACCCAGATGCTTCGGTCACTGATGCGTCTTCCTACGAGACCATCTTCCTGGACATGACCCGCATCCTGTTCCACCCGCTGATTGCAGGCCTGATTCTGACTGCAGTACTGGCAGCAATCATGTCCACCATTTCCTCGCAGCTGCTGGTGTCTTCCTCCGCGCTAATCGAGGACCTGTTCAAGGCAACGGTCAACAAGTCCCTGCGTCCGAAGACCTACATGGCTCTCTCCCGCGTCGCCGTCGCGCTGATCGCCATCATCGCCGCAATCATCGCTGCTAACCCGAACAGCTCCATTCTGGATCTGGTTGGCTTCGCGTGGGCTGGCTTCGGCTCGGCATTCGGCCCGGTGCTGCTGGCCGCCCTCTACTGGTCGCGCCTGAACACGCCAGGTGCTGCTGCCGGCATGATCACCGGTGCGGTTGTCTCCTTCGCATGGGGCATGAGCTCGCTCAGCGACACTCTCTACGAGATCGTCCCGGGCTTCGCCGCTGCAACTGTCGTGATGATCATTGTCACGCTGCTTACCAAGGAGCCGAACGAGAAAATCAAGGAAGAGTTCGACCACGCAGCAAAGCAGGCTCTGGTCTAACGCTTTGATCTAGGCTTGGCCTCCGCTAGCCCCGCAGGCTAGCCCCGGCGCATACCTACAAGGGAACCGAAAAAGTATTTTTCGCGCCCAACTAGGTATGCGCCCTTTTTTATTTGCCATCCTGGCCGCCGCCCTGACTGCCGCCTTTGTCTCATCCTTTGCGCTTACGCGAGTTCTCGTCACCTCCTCCCCCGCGGGGTCGGAGACGGAAGCCGTCGTCAAGCAACTGCGCACCGTGCGCGTCGTCGCCGACCGCCCCACCGTCACCGGATACAAACGCGAGCGCTTCGACGTCTGGGCAGGTTCTGCCGATTGCAATACACGCCATAAAGTGTTGGCGGCGTGGTTCGGGGGCTCTGCATGTTCGCTTGACGACGGCTCCCCGCGCGAAATCCCCGACCCTTACACGGGTGACCCGGTTGGTGCGCATGAGGTCGATATCGACCACATTTATCCGTTGGCAGCGGCGTGGGATTTCGGAGCCTACGCCTGGGATTCCGAGAGGCGTCGGCAATTTGGCAACGATATCGAGACCAACCTCGTGCCCACGCGAAGCGCGGTCAACCGGGATAAAGGAGATGCCAGCCCGGCGGAATGGCTTCCCGAGGATGCGAAGGCGTGTGACTATTCGCATCGTTACTTAGCGGTGGCTATTAAATGGGACCTGCCCGTATCCTCGGCAGACTGGAAGGCGATGGCGAGTGCGTGTGGGATTCGCGCGGGAAAAGGCACGAAATAGAGAAAATAGTGCGAGCACGTTAAGTTAAGGACTGGTCTTAATAAAGAAATATCCAGGCCACTCCTCGCTTGAACGCGAGGCCTACATTCAGTCGTGGAAAGGTAATACGTGCAAAACGTAGTTCTTATGGTTCACGTCCTGGCGGCAATTCTGCTGCTTGGACCGGTGACTGTCGCAATTTCGATGTTCCCGAAGCTCGCGCTTGCAGCCCGCGGCGGAGAGGCAGGAACGGTCGGCGCCGCGCGCACCATGCACGCCATTTCGCGCACCTACGGCATGTGGTCGCTGCTCGTGCCGCTGCTCGGCTTCGGTGTCATGTTCACCGATGTGTCGACCTACATGAAGTCCGGGGCAATGCACGCCGCAATCCTGCTGGCTATCATCGCCTGGGCACTGCTGTTCTTCCTGGTCATTCCGCGTCAGCGTCTGATGATGGCCGGCCTCGGCATCGCCGACGAAGACGAGGATGCTGACGATCCGGAGTTCATCGAGCGTCGCAAGAAGGCTGAAGAGCTCGACTGGGACAAGCAGAAGGGCCAGCTGGCTATGTTCTCCGGCATCTTCTCCCTGCTGTGGGTTGTCGCCGGCATCCTGATGTTCTTCATCTAGAGCTCACGCTCAGACACAATAAAACTGCCGGTGCGTCTGTACGTTTCGGCCCGACTAATCGGGTTTGAAAGTACATGCGCACCGGCAGTTTTTTGTTTTCTAGGTCAGCGCCAAGGGCGGTAGTCGATAGTCGCCTGACGACGACCACCCCCGCTCACCTCACCTAGCAGGTTTAGCGGCGTCCGCCTCGGTAACCACCGCGACGGTCATCACGGTCACCACGGTAGCCACCACGACCGCGACCGCCGCCACGACGGTCATCGCGACCACGACCACGGCCACCGAAACCGTCACCGTCATCGAAGTTTCCACGGTAGCTACCCCGGCCACGTCCGCCACCACGGCGGTCATCGCGGCCACGACCACCACGGTATCCTCCGCGACCGCGACCGCCATCACGACGATCGCCACGGTAGCCACCACGGCCACCGCGGTAGTCATCGCTGTCGTCGACCGAGGTGCCGTCGTCAAGCTTCAGCCCAATGAGCTGGCCGGAAATGCGGGTATCGGAGAGGTTGTTGATGACTTCTTGCGGCAGGTTGGCCGGCAGTTCGACCAGGGTGTGGTCGCCACGGATGTCGATGTGTCCGAAGTCCTTTGATGACAGGCCGCCCTCGTTGGCGATGGCGCCGACGATGGCACCCGGGCGGACGTGCTGGCGACGACCGACGCTGATGCGGTAGGTTGCGGTGCCTTCGCGGTCGAATTCGACCAGGTCAGCGCGCTTGCCCTGACCGCGCTCACCACGGGAGCGACCATCGCGGCCACGGTTGCGGTCGCGGTCGAAACGATCACGGTCACGATCATGACGACGGCCACGCGGTGGCTCCTTCATCAGGAAGTCGCCCGACTGTGCCTGCGCAGCGATAGCAGCGGCGATATCGACCAGCGGAGTGTCGTGCTCTTCTGCGTACTCCTCGATGAGCTCGCGGAAGACCGGAACCTGCGAATCGGCAAGTGCCTCAGTCAAATCATCAGCGAACTTCTGCTTACGGGAGTCGTTGACCTCATCGACGGTCGGCAGCTTCATCTCGTGCAGCTGCGACTTGGTTGCACGCTCGATCGAGCGCAGCAGGCGTCCCTCACGCGGGGTGACAAAGAGCAGCGCCTCGCCGGAGCGGCCAGCGCGGCCGGTACGACCGATGCGGTGGACGTAGGACTCGGTGTCGTGCGGAATGTCGTAGTTGACCACGTGGGAAATGCGGTCAACGTCCAGGCCACGAGCAGCCACATCGGTTGCCACCAGGATGTCCAGGCGGCCGTCCTTGAGCTGATCAATCGTGCGCTCACGGAGAGTCTGCGGGATGTCGCCGTTGATGGCAGCAGCGGAGAATCCGCGGGCACGCAGCTTCTCGGCGAGCTCCTCGGTCTCGTGCTTGGTGCGCACGAACATGATCATCGCTTCGAATTCCTCGACTTCGAGGATGCGGGTCAGCGCGTCCAGCTTGTTGCGGTGGCTGACCATCAGGAAGCGCTGGCGAATGTTGTCCGCAGTGCGAGTCTGGGACTTGACGGTAATCTCTTCCGGCTCCGTCAGGTACTGCTTGGACAGGCGACGAATCGCAGCCGGCATGGTAGCCGAGAACAGCGCGACCTGCTTGTCATCCGGGGTGTCGGCAAGAATGCGCTCGACATCCTCCTGGAAGCCCATCTGCAGCATCTCATCGGCCTCGTCCAGCACCAGGAAACGCAGGTCGGAAATGTCCAGCGAGCCCTTCTCCAGGTGGTCGATGACACGACCAGGCGTGCCGACGATAATCTGCGCACCTCGGCGCAGACCCGACAGCTGCACTCCATAGGACTGACCACCGTAGATTGGCAGGACCTGAATCTTGCCCAGGTGATCAGCAAACGACTGGAAGGAGTCCGCAACCTGCAGCGCCAGCTCACGGGTCGGAGCAAGCACCAGAGCCTGAGGTGCGCGGACGGAGCGATCAATGCGAGCCAGAATCGGCAGCGCAAACGCCGCGGTCTTACCGGTACCAGTCTGAGCCAGGCCGACGACGTCGCGGCCGCTCATCAGAGTCGGGATAGTAGCAGCCTGAATTGGGGACGGAGTCTCAAACCCAACCTTGCGAACTGCATTGACAATGTCATCCGGCAGCTCAAGCTCATCGAAGCCGACGGTGTCGTCGTTGTCGTCTTTGTTCTTTTCGGCCTTCTTCTCAGCCTTTTCGGACTTTTCCTTGACCTCGGCCTTTTCGGTCTTTTCCTCAGCGGCCTTCTCTTCGACCACCGGTGCTTCCTCGGCCACTACATCCTCGGCCTTCACAATTGCGTCCTCGCGGTTTTCGCGCTGATCCTCGCGGTTTTCCTCGACGCTGCCATTCATTTCATTATTAGCCATTTGGGGCTCTTCCTGGGCCTTTTCGCCCGCACACTCAATATTCAACAGTTGATTACTCACAGTTGGGTCGCACATACATGACCCGCCCAATTTACGTTCTTGTTTTTCAGTGCTCTCACGTCGGAATTGCGATGACATCGCTTCTCTTGCACATACTTCGAAAAATTGCGCCCAAACCCAATTCAGCTTTTACTTCCGAGGAGGGGCGCCCATCATGCACTATGCACTTTCAAGCGTTTCACCAGCGAATTTATACCGCTGCCAGATTCTCTGCGACATTGTCGTCAGGATTTCACACCGACTGCCCAGACTACGCCACCGTCGGTCAAAAAACCATTTCCTGTCCGCAAGGTCACAACACTAGGCGGTCGTTTTCTTGGATGAGGCCCCGGCGCTGGGGCCGTCGTTAAGCGAGCGCATTGCACCCACTTCGGGGTGCCTATTTTGTAATTTCCTGGGGTGAGGTGGCTAACATTTTCCCTACAAGTTTGTACACATATCAGCTATTTTCCGCCGTGGAACACCCACCGTTCGGCGGACTTTTGCAACTACACAACGTATAAACCCAAGGTCGCTCGAAAATGCCCAGCAATAGTAATTCATCTGAACCGCAGCCGTCGTCGCCCCGGCAGCCCCCGCTAAAACCACATTCTCCCGACGAGGTTTCTGGGAATGGCGGGCAGGCGGATAAGGAGCCGTCGAAGCTCTCGGCAATGATTGAGGTTCTCGGATTTCCGGGCTTTATTTTGGCGGGTTCGGCGCTGGCATTCTTCTTCCC
This sequence comes from Corynebacterium jeikeium, assembly GCA_003955985.1. Taxonomy (NCBI): domain Bacteria; kingdom Bacillati; phylum Actinomycetota; class Actinomycetes; order Mycobacteriales; family Corynebacteriaceae; genus Corynebacterium; species Corynebacterium jeikeium. The sequence goes on along the minus strand of CP033784.1, from coordinate 948,675 downwards.
CGCCCCGTTTACTCCGCTGACGGATTACATCACGTACTTCCTGATGATCATCATGTTCGCGATGGGCCTCACCCTGACCATCCCGGACTTTAAGCAGGTCGTTAAGCGCCCGTTGGCGATTCTCTTCGGCGTCATTGCGCAGTTTGTCATCATGCCGCTGCTAGCGATTGCCGTGGCGAAAGCCCTCGGGCTCAACCCGGCACTCGCCGTCGGCCTGCTGATGCTGGGATCCGTCCCCGGCGGCACCTCGTCGAACGTCATCGCTTACCTGGCACGCGGTGACGTCGCGCTGTCCGTCGCTATGACCAGCGTGTCGACGCTAGTTTCGCCAATCATGACGCCGTTTCTCATGCTCGTGCTTGCCGACGCGCACACGGAGGTCGACGGCCTCGGGATGGCGTGGAGCCTCTGCCAGACAGTCCTCCTGCCTGTGGTTGGTGGCCTGGTTATTCGCGTTGTGGCCGATACCTTTATTAACAAGATCCTGCCGATTCTGCCGTGGATTTCCATTCTCGGTATCGGTGGCGTGGTCTTCGGTGCCGTGGCCAAGAACGCTGAGAGCCTGGCGAACATTGGCCTGATTGTGTTTGTGGCTGTGATCATCCACAACGTCCTGGGCTACGTGCTCGGCTTCTTTGCAGGCCAGCTGGTGGGGATGCCGACTGCGGGCAAGCGCACGGTGGCCGTGGAGGTCGGTACACAGTCCGCTGGCCTGTCCTCCGGTATGGCAGCGAAGTTCTTTACCCCGGAGGCAGCGCTTCCAGGCGCGGTGGCCGCTGTGGTGCATAACATTACTGGCGCTATCTACGTGGCTATTTGCCGAAAGCTCGATGAAGGCAAGGAAACTAGCAAATCCGCTTCTGCTTAAGCTGTTTTCGCTTCGGCTTGTTTGGCTCCGCTGTTCGACGAGTGGGCTGGTAGAGTCTCGCGCCCGAAGATCCAGCCCACCATTGCGACCAGCGAAATGACACCGCAAACAAAGAAACCGGCCTTGAACCCTGCGGCATCCACGATTGCGCCGACAATCAGCGGGCCGGAAATCGCTCCGAAGTCCTGAGCCATCTGGAAATTGGCGAGCACCTTTCCACCTTGGCGGTTGGCGCCGATGACGTCGGCAAGCACAGCCTGCTGCGATGGATTGATCATGCCAGCGCCGAAGCCCGCGAGGACGGAGAGAATCAGTAGCGGAATGGCACCGCTGCTAAATCCGATTGCGCCAGTGAACACGCCGTTGATAAACAGGCCTGTGATGAGCAGTGGACGACGGCCGATGCGGTCGGAAAGACGGCCGGAAAACTGCAGTGCCGTGACATTGCCGAGCGCGAAGGCCGTCAGCGCGAAACCAGCTGTGGCAGTGGCGGCTACTGCCCCATCGCTGCCCGGTTCTGGGGCGCCAACATGGGAAAACGTTGCCGCGGCGAACAGCGGGACAATCGCGACGCGCACGCCGAAGTTCGACCAACCGTTGGCGAAGGCTCCGACTAGTGCGCTTCGATATGCCGAGTCACGGATTGCTTCGGAGAACCTCAGCACCGGGGTTGTGCGCTTGGGCACTACATGGCGAAGATGCTCCGCACTCAGCGACATGCCGACCACAATCGTTGCCACAATCAGCGCGCCACCGTAGATGAAAAACGGCACCCTCATGCCCCATGCGCCCATTGCAGCACCAATGATTGGGCCAAAGACATTGCCCAACAGGAAGGCTGTGCCGTAGGCGGCCGAGCTCTTACCGCGGATCTCCGGCGGTGAAATCCGCACAATCAGCCCCATTGCCGAGACCGTAAACATCGTCGAACCGATGCCTCCGAGCGCACGAAACGCCAGCAGTTGCCAATATGTCTGCGCAACACCGACAAGCAAAGTCGAGAGCGCGACGATGCTGATGCCGGTTAGGTACGTGCGCCGATATCCGAGCTTCTCTACCAGTGAGCCCGATGCCGGCGCGAAGATTAGCCGGAAAATGGAGAACGAACTGACCACGAAGCTGGCCGCGAACACCCCCACATCGAAGCTGCGCGCGTACTGCGGCAAGATTGGTGCAATCAGACCGAAGCCCAGCGCAATGATGAACGCAGCGCTGACCAGAATCCAAATCTCTCGCGGAATCGGCTGTTTAGTCCCGTCTAATTCACCCTGCCGAGGATCCAGACCTTGTGGTTTGCTTCCCACCTCCGATGCGATATCCGGCTGAGATTCGCACTTTGCTTTACGACGAAGCAGGTCGCGCGAACGGGAAGCTGACAAGGTAACGGTCCTTTCTACTGTGCAAAAGCGAAAATAAGAAGCCCAAGAGTTCACCATAGCCCGATCTGCAAACAGTGACGATTACTAGAATGAGGCGCAATGACAGAACGCGGAGTTGAGATGAAAAAACGAATCGAAGTTGTAGGTGCCGTTCTTACCTACGAAGGAAAAATCTTCGCCGCCCAACGCGGCCCAGGTCGCTCGATGGAAAACTATTGGGAATTTCCCGGTGGAAAGATCGAAGAAGGCGAGTCCCCTCGTGAGGCTCTAGCCCGTGAACTAAGAGAAGAGCTAAAACTTGACGCTGAGATTGGGAACCACATTCTCACTGTCGACCATGAGTATGACTTCGCCGTTATCTCACTTGCGACATACTTTTGTTCCGTTTCTTCTCCCAAAATCAAGCTAACGGAGCACACTGAATATCGTTGGTTAGAACCGGCCGAGCTTTATTCCGTTGATTGGGCGCCAGCGGACATCCCTACAGTCGACATTCTTGTAAACGAACAGTAATCAATACAAGCGACGCAGGGTGCATTTAGTATGCTAAAACAATGATGAATTCCCTGGTCGGAGACCTACGCTACGGCTTCATCGATAAAAAATTCGTTGCCGACAAAAAATACAATCCTCGGCTCATCCGAAATGATGAGTCCGCCACTATGTACAATGCGCTCCGCGAGGAGCTTGGCACTGCAACAGGCTTTGTTTTTTCGGTTGCTTTCATTTCCGCAGAAGCCTTGGCCATGTTGAAGAATGAACTCCTTGAGTTTTCTGGCCCAAAGACGATCATTACTTCGACCTACCTTGACTTCAATACACCATCGATGTTCAGGGAACTCCTTCAGATTAAGGGACTCAATGTTTATATTTACCCCGATGATCATCACCGCGGATTTCACCCTAAGGGATACCTCTTTTACAACGACATCGGGCTCTCAGCCATCGTTGGGAGTGCGAACCTAACGAAGAAGGCGCTGCAACAAAACGAAGAATGGAATCTACACTTTTCGAGTCACCAAAATGGCGATATCACGTTCCAAATTGAGACGGCCATTGATATGCAACGTAAGCGCTGCATTCCATTAACTCACCAATGGGTCAATGAGTACGAACAGCGCCGCATCCCTCCACGTTGGAAAAACTCGAGCACCAAATTGTTGCCTGACGGCCCAATTATCGCTAATCAAATGCAGCAAGTGGCGCTGTCGAATATCGCTGACTTGAGGCAGTCAGGCGAGCGGAAAGGCCTCATAATTTCCGCTACCGGCACGGGGAAAACGATCCTTGCTGCACTAGCAGTTAAAGAAGCACAGGCCAAGCGCGTCTTGTTCGTTGCCCACCGGGAACAAATTCTGGAAAAGACAATGAAGGAGTTCCAGAAAGTACTTGCCTACTCCGGCACTGATCTTACAGACACAGACTTTGGCCTTTTAGTTGGTGGGAAAAAAGAAACTGATGCACGATACCTTTTTGCCTCAGTGCAATCCCTGTACTCCCAATCGACATACAAGACCTTTTCTCCTGATGCCTTTGACTTCATCATTATCGATGAGGTTCATCGTGGCGTTGCTAATTCCTACAAGCCAGTCTTTGAATACTTCAACAGTGAGTTTGTTCTCGGCCTAACAGCGACACCCGAGCGTCCAGATTCAGGAGACATCTTTCGGCTCTTTGATTTCAACGTTCCTTACGAAATCCGGCTGAAAGCCGCCCTTGAAGCCGACATGCTTGCACCATTCCATTATTTCGGTGTCACCGATTTTGATGATGGAGAGCGGGCTATCGGTGACAAAACCGCCTCCATTGAGGCCTTGGTCGCTAAAGATCGTATCGACTATCTCTTGGAGAAGCTCCGTGTCTATGGGTTTCCTGAAGGAGTTAAGGGACTCATATTTTGCAGTCGGAAAGACGAAGCGAAAGCGCTGTCCGAGCAACTCAACCAAGAGCAGCTTTTTGGGCGGCAGCTGCGAACGAAAGTTCTTCTTGGCGAGGACTCAATTTCAACGCGAAATGCTGTCGTCGCGGAGTTATCTGCAGGCGAACTTGACTACATCATTACTGTTGACATTTTCAATGAGGGCATTGATATTCCAGCAGTCAACCAAGTAGTAATGCTGCGAGCCACGCAGTCAAGCATCATCTTTACGCAACAGCTGGGGCGAGGCCTTCGCAAAGCCCCGGAAAAGGATCATCTCCGAGTAATTGATTTCATCGGAAATTACAAGAACAATTACCTGATTCCAATGGCTCTTTTCGGCGATTCTTCTAGAAATAAGTCGAACATGAAGGGCAAAGTCGTTGACCCATCCCCTATCCCATCAGGCTCGACTGTGAGCTTCGATGAAATCGCTAAAGAAAAGATCCTTAAGGCCATTGATACTGCCTCGCTAGACACGATTGCTGAATTTAAGAAGGATATTCAACTACTTCAGTACCGCCTTAACCGAGTTCCGCGACTAATGGATTTTGCACGGTTCGACCTCGTTGATCCCGTAGTGATCTCGACCAGACGCACCAAGAATTATTGGGAGCTCCTTCACCGAGTGGGAAAAGCCGAAACAGAGCCGACGCAAAGGCAAAGTGAATACTTGAAGTTTTTGTCCCGCGAGCTATTACCTGGGAAGCAACCGCAAGAGCTGCTTCTACTTGAGCAGCTTATTAAACATGGTTCGCTTACGCGTGGAGAGTTTTCAGATCTTCTCGGCACTAAGAGTGTTTCCAATAGCGACCAGGATCTCTCTGTTGTCGAACGAGTGCTCAACCTCGAGTTTTATCCGAAGCGGGCTTACGAGGAAATCAGTTTGGTCCATTATGATGACGAAACTTCGCGGTACAGACTGACTGATGAATTCTTGGCTTTGTACAACCAGTGGGACACGTCATATCCAAACAGTTTTCGAGAGCATGTCGACGACATTATTCAAACTGCTCTTTTCCGATCCCGAGAAAATGGTTATTTCGCAGGCGCGCTTCGTCGCAATCACCGCTACTCGAGGAAGGACGTTTCCCGCCTGTTACGACTCGAATCCGATCAGTCAGGAACGCTTAACGGCTACAAAATCGATTCCCACTCGCAGACGATTCCAATCTTTGTAAACTACCGAAAGCACAAAGGGCTTGCTCCTCGCATCGCATACGAGGATGAATTCATTGACCATTCGACGATGCGTTGGTTTACACGTTCGAATAGGACGCTAAAGAGTCAGGAAGTCCAGAGCATCATCCAACATAAATTCCCTATCCATTTGTTTGTACGCAGGGATGATTTACCAGATGAAGGATTCACCTACCTTGGCGAAGCCACTCCAAGTGATCCCCAGCAAGCAAAAATGAAGGGGGTTAAGGGAAAAGACTCGAATGTTGTCACAATGAAGCTTCACCTTGAACATCCCGTTCCCGACACATTCTTCGAGTACCTTCACGCAAAGCCGATTGACTAACGAAAGCAAACCCCCTACCCCGCCACTGTGGCGGAATAGGGGGTTGGACGGAGCGTCGTAAAGCGAACGCCCTATCTACGAGACTGCGGTGACCTGATTAGAACAGGCTCGGCAGGTTCGCCTGCGAGGAAATGTTGCTGGCTGCCTGCGTTGCCTGAGCGGTCGCACCCGACAGCTCCGGAATCGGCAGCTCCGGGAGAGACGGGCTCTCCGAGATGATGTCGGCAATCTCCGGCGGGACCTCGACGCCCTCTGGGAGCAGCTCGCCAATCGGGCCCAGCTCCGGCTCTTCCTGTGGGACGTGCTGCTTGGTGTACTGGGAGTCCTCGTCAATCGTGCGGAACTCGGACTGCGGTTCAGTGGAGGTCTCTACCTTGAAGCGCTCGTTGACCTGGCCGTCCGGGATGTCGTACTGCTCTTCAAGAGCAACGTCAATCGGCTGGAAGCGACTCAGCGGGCCGATGCCCATGGAGTTAACGCCAATGGCCTCGCGAGTCTCCGGGTTGAAAGCGTTTCCGCCCGAATCGCCGTGGTCAATCGGAGCGATAGCCCAGACACCATTGCGGACTCGGAAGACCTGGAAGCCGCAGCCACGGCCGGTACGGGAACCGTCGGTGCACACAGGCTCACCGAAGTTGTCGACAGAAATCTCCATCGGCTCGAGAGTGCGCTTGTCCTCGATACCGACGATCTGAACCGGCTCGCCGTGGACGTTGCCGAACTCATCAACAGAGTGGGACATAGAGGTGGTCTTGATGTCGTCCTGAACCTCAATGATGCCGTAGTCACCGCTATTGAAGAGGTCGTTGAAGAACTCCGGCATAGTGGTGTTTTCGTCGAAGTCACCCTCTTCCGGCATGATATCGGTGCCCATGTAGTCCTTGTTGACCAGCTTGTCGCCGTCCTTGGTTGGGATGAAGAACTGGCCGGTGACCTCTTCGCCGGTTTCAGTATCCTTCGCCACAACACAGTGACCGGCAGTCATGATGACACGATGCGAAACGCCATTCTGATCCACAACGGTGCCGGGAACTCCCAGAGAGCACATCGGGGACTGAACATGCCGTCCGTCGATGTTCTTACTGCTCGGGAACGGCATTCGCAACGGCGAGCCCGGGCCGATGACAACATCCGAGTTTGCCGGTGCAGCCTCAGCTACCGCGATTCCGGGCACAAAGCCACCCGCAGCTACCGACAGTGCAGCCGTGAGTGTGGCGACCTTCTTTGAACTGGCCATAGTGTGCGATACTCCATTTCTGTACAGAAAACTTGTCCCACTCAGTGTATTAGGGACACCTTTACAAAGCTCTCCAAAAATGGAACCTAGGGTGAAATTCTCAGTCGAGGAACCGTTCATTCGCCTTCACGGCACGCGCATTACACATCAAAAGGTTTGTTCAACAGCAATGCAAGAGCCAGAACCATCCGCCTTGGATGATTCTGGCTCTCTTAACGGTTCGGGGGTGATTTTTGTCAGATTCTCAGACTGGTGCTAGCCCTCAAAGCTTGGAAGCTGAATTTCTGCCAATTGAGGCAGCTCAAACGGCTGTGACGATTGTGGCAATTGGGGCGATTGTGGCAGTTCAGGGAGCTGCGGTGACTGCGGCAGCTGGTCCACAAGATCAGCTAACTGCGGTACAGAAGCTTCCTGCGAAGCCTGCGAATCCTGCGCCCGGGCATACTCCTGATCCGCCGCCATATCCTCATTGAGGGTGCGGTAGGAGGAGTCGCGCTGAGCCGTGGAATCCGATACCTCGAAGTGGTCATTTACCTGACCATCGGGAATGCCGTAGGCCTCCTGAATGGCAATATCCGCGGGCATCACACGCGAGACCGGACCGAAGGTCATCGAATTTACGCCAATAACTTCGTTAGTGGTCGGATCATAGGCATTTCCGCCGGAGTCACCATGGTCAACGCCAATACCAACCGTCCAAATGCCGTTTCGAGCCCGAAATACCTGATAGCCACAGGCACGTCCAGTACGCATGCCGTCCTTACAGATAGGTTTGCCAAAATTATCGAAGGAGACCTCGCCACGCGGCAGATCTTCATTGTCTTGAATGCCAGTCATCGCTACAGGCTCCCCGTAGCTCTGACCATTTTCATCGATGGAGTAACTTGCGCCGGTAGTTTCTACGTCCGGATCAAGGTTGATTACTCCATAGTCTGCACCATTAAAGGCCGCCGGCAACGACTCCAGTCCGACATCTTCCTGCGGCACTTCCCAACGGTGAGCACCTGTCGTACCAATGCGCTTATCGCCTTCGGTGGTTGGCACATACACCTCACCGGTAACGATTGGCAGACCCACATCCGGAGCATCATTCACACAGTGCCCTGCGGTCAACATGACCCGATGCTTTTCCCCATTGCGGTCCGTCACCGTCCCAGGAACACCCGCCGAACACATCGGCGAGTTGACATTTCGGTGCCCATCCCACGGGCTTCCCTCCATGGGAGTTCGAATCGGGTCACCCGGGCCAACCACGACAGCATGTGCCGCGACCGGGGCTGCCAAGGACAAAAGTGCTGCGAAAGCCGATACCGCCATTCGACTTCTTGCGTGCTTCATTGAGACGAATCTTTCAAATTTTTAGTTTTCCTTTAGGACCATCCCCCACACTAATCCACCACCCCACCCCCAGAAATAGCGTTTTCTCAGACTCTTGGACTTTTACAAAAGTCGTTATCGAATCGTTTCCACAACCCCACATGTCCCTGCAATAACACCAGGCACCTAGCCAATTGACTACCCCCACTTGGGTAGCCAATTGATGCTAAACATATCTCGAACATTAGTTCTATATGTTCGAAAATGTGAGTCCGGGGTGTTCGATAACTTGTGAGCCATGAACACAGCAGACGAGTTTCCCATTCATCGCCGCCTAGCTCTTCCCCGACTATCCGCTACCTACCGTGCAGAATGTTTCGAAGACCTCGACCTCATCCGCACAATCCTCTGCCACCCCACCATCGGCCGTAGGCATTCGCCCGGCGCGCTAGATCACACCTTCTCGCTTCCCGACGGGCCTGTGGTCACCGTCCGCGCGTCACGGATAGCGCTTCCTCGCGCACTGGTCTCTCAGCTTGCCGACGTGCACGCGGAATACTTCATCCTGAAGGATGAGCCCATGTTCATGTACTCCGTTTCCGTCAAGGTGGAATCCTCATCGGAGGTAGTCCTCCGCGGAATTGGCGGTTCGAATCGGACGCGGGAAGAAAACCGCCGACGTACTCGGGCTGTGGCTGAGGCACTCCATCGTGCGCAGGACTGCAGCAAGATACACGAAAACGGCACTGACCTCGCACTCCCCGGGCGCCGTTATAGCTGGATTGGCACCAGGGACGCGCGGCCACTGCCGTGTCCTAACGAGCTCTTTTCTTCTCGCCCATCAGCGGCTTAGCACTGTTCACAGTGCTGCCACAGTACGGCTACTCGCTGTCGTCGCCTTCTTCGTCGTCCTCGTCGTCATAGTCGCCATCGTCATAGAGGTCATCATCGTCGTCATCGTCATCATCATCCCCGTCCAAGGAGGCAACGTGATCAGAGTAGATATACTCCGCGTACCCGTCATCGACGGGTGCCAGCTGATCTTCCCATTCCTCTGCGCGGTCTACCACGAGCGCAAGGACATCCATCAGCTTGTCAAAGTCCTTGAAGGTGCCCAGCGTCAGAACCTCATTGCGCAAGGTCTGGATGTCAGAGTAGAGGTCAGCGAACATCTTGCGACGGTCATCATCGGTGAGAACCGTTTCGGTGTCCGAGTCCCAAAACTCTGCGATGGCCTGGTCGACAATGTCGTCCAAGTTCGCGTCCTGAGAGATGAAGCGGACGTGTGCGCTGGGCTCGTTGTTGTGGGCAGTTACCAAAACCTGAACCAACGAGGAGGTACCAACTTCGGAGGTGACCAAGGTTGCCTCTTCGGGGTCCTGTTCAAACTCCAGGTCAGCAATGCGGTCATCATCACCATCGAGCAGAGTGCGCAGCAGGCCAACAACCTGGTCAGTAGCTACATGGTGGGCGACTGCCGCGACGGCGTCTTCGACGGAGAATACAGCGGAGACCAGAACAGCTTCGAACTCGTCGTCCTCATCATCCACATCGGCAGCGGCTACGTAAACTTCGGCAGCCGGGATGTCCTCATCAATGGTGACGAACTGAACCTCCAGGTCAGAGGTAATGGGAACGAAGAGGGTGTCATCGTTGACACGGCTTTCAATGCCCTCGCGGTCCAGTGCCGCAGCAATCTGCTCGAAAAAGCTCATGGGTGGAATCCTCCCTTGAAAGATAATTGGCCTCTACCCGCAGCCAATCGTAGCGACAAACGCGCAATCATGGGGTGGCTCATGCCCCCGGCAATTGCTGCGAAAGATCGCGCCGGCAGAGTGCGTGCTGCTGCAAAGCCGCCAACGCGGTCGGTTGAGGAGCAGGCCGCCAGCTGTCGATTCTCGAAAACAGAGCGCTCAGTAGCGTGCCCAGAGTTGATGGCGTTCCTCACGAGAACGTTTTGGACAGGAGACACACAGATCGGCATCTGGGCTGTGATAAATCATGCAGCAAGTAGCTCTCTCCAGGTGAGTAACTACATCGAAGTCCGGTTCTTCTCCCGCCTCAGCAGCAGCTTCATCCCAGGGGAGCACCTCGCCTCCGCAGGAATCCATGAAACGAGGAAGAGGGACCCGATGTACTCGCTGTATTCCCTCAACGACATGTTTGCCAATAAGCGCTCCGCGCCAGGGCTCCATCAGCTCATTACCGGCGGATATTGCGGCGTTAGCTACGGCATCGGCAGCCACGGCCCAAAGAGGGGCAGGCTTGATTTCCCCGACTTCTCCAACAACCTGAGCCAACGGATCCAAGAAATGAGCCAGTGCTTCGCCGGAATCCTTCAGCTCATCCGCATCCTCAGCGGAAATGCTTTCAAACTGTTGAGCTTGGAACCCAACCCAATAGTCATCTCGGAGAAAGGCGAACCAAGAAGACCACTGCCACACCGGAACTCGATCGGACACCAACACGCATGCCAGCGATGGCCCTACCAATGCTCCGCACATGGACCACCACCACAACTGGGCCTGGAAACGGGTATCCCCCGCAACCTCGGGCATGGGAAACAGCTTTCTCCCAGCCTCAATTCCGGCGGCTACAGCTTCGGTAGAAAGGTGCCACTCGGCAGCGCCGTCGTGAGGCATAACATCTGCGGAAAACCGAGGAAAGTCCGCCAAAAGCTGGGAGTACTCGGGAGGCAATGCGGCACCCCGCGTGACATCGTTCACCAGCCTCATCCTTCTATCGACTGTGTTAATCGCCGTACACCTGTCTATTTTTCCACCGACTACGGAATTTCCCCACAGCTCAGTAGTGTTTATATGGGCATATGGCTCTCAACGGACCCGTTTAGGAGGTCTACTACTTTGTTCCAAAAGACGAAGAAGGATTCAACTCGCACAGTAACTGATGCGGTGAACTCAACCCCCGAAGCGATCGAACGTGATGCCGGAAAACTGGGAACCCTTCTTATCCAAACCCTGGATAAGACCATGAGCTGGCAGTCGTCTGCCATCACCGGGTACGTCAGTTCCCTACACAAGCGCAAAAAAGATGAAACTCCGGCGCAGGTACAGGAACGTATTGATTCCCACTACCTCAACCTGGTCACCGGCACCGGTGGTGCCGCCGGCGGCAGCGCGGTTCTCCCCGGCGTCGGCATGATTACGGGCTTGGCTGCGGTTACCGGTGAATCTCTGCTGTTTCTGGAAGCATCAGCCTGGTACACACTGGCCTCAGCGACCCTGCGCAATATTGACATCACCGATCCGCAACGCCGTCGCACGCTGATTCTTGCGGCCATGAGTGGTTCTGAGGGGACAGCTATTATGGCCTCTCTTCTTGGCGAGGAATCGCTGCGGAAGCAGACCAAAACTTCCGTGAATTCTCTACTGCCACGGCTTGGCGTTCCGCAGCTGGGTGCAGCAAACCGCCTGCTGATTCGCGAGGCACGCAAGCGCTTGATGAAGAACGCTCGTCTGGCCATCATCGGTAAGATTTTGCCATTTGGAATTGGCGCCGTGGTTGGGGCCTCCGCCAATCGCAAGCTCGGTGGCATTCTTATCAGCTCCACTCGCGCATCTCTGGGCCCGCTTCCCCAGGATTGGTCGGACTTTGAACGAAAGCTACCGGCTAAATCCAACACCTCTGAGGACTCGAAGAAGGGCTCAAGGTCATCGAGGTTCTCTATCCCCTCGGCGCTGAAGTGGCCGAAGAAAAAGAAGAATAAGTAGTTCCTCTTACCCGATTACCCTTCAGCGACTTACCCTTCAGCGACGTTTTTCAATGGAAGAGCGGTACCCACCATGGCCCAGAGCAAACCCCTCAGAACCTCTCCCATGAAGTTCTTGTGGAAACAGTCTCTTCACAGGCCACTACCGCTCTATGGTGTCGTTGTCGCAGCGCTAATCGTTGTCGGGCTGGAGTCCGTACTTCCACTTCTCACTAGAGATGCCATTGATGTGGCAACGGGCACTTCCGATGGCGGTGTCCCCGCACGCCTACTGCCTTCCCTAACTCCCCTGCAGGCAGTCATTTCTGTATTTCTGACCATCGCGTTAGTACGCTTCGTCGCCCAGATGGGGCGCAGATTCTTCTCCGGCAAACTCTCCATTGATGTTCAGCACGACCTGCGACTAAAGATCCTTCGCTCCCTACAAAACCTCGATGGTCCAGCACAAGACCGAGTCAACACCGGCCAGGTTGTGTCACGGTCAATTTCTGACCTCCAGGCAGTGTCCGGACTACTGGCGATGTTGCCGTTGACGCTGGGATCCGTCGTCAAGCTGTTCATCACAATCGGCATCATGCTCGCCCTCTCGCTGCCCCTGACACTGGTCGGCCTCGCCGTGGTGCCAGCGATTGTCTACATTGCAGTGAATTCGCGTGACAAACTCCATGCCGCAACCTGGGCTGCCCAACAGCAAGCAGGCGAGATCGCCGGACAAGTCGAGGAAACCGTTTCCGGCATCCGCGTTGTCAAGGCGTTTGCGCAGGGTGACAACGAAGTTGCGAAGATGGAGCGTAACTCGTCGCTGCTCTACTCCCTCCGCCTGCGAGCGGCAAAACTCAGCGCTCGATTCCAACCGGCGCTACAGTCGTTGCCGCAACTGTCCCTCGTCGGAAATATCGCGGTCGGTGGCTGGCTCGCGATTAACGGACACATCACCCTAGGCACGTTCGTAGCTTTTGCCACGTATCTCACCAGCCTGACTGCCCTGTCGCGTCTGGTCTCCAACATGGTCATCTCGATACATCTGACGTCGGCAAGCATCGACCGCATTTCCGATGTCATCGACGCCCGACCAGACAACCCCGAACCCACCGACGCGCTTCCTCTCCCCGACGGCCCCGTTGGCATCAGCTTCAACCACGTCACCCACAGCCGTGGCGGACGCACGCTTATCGACGATGTCTCATTCTCCGTCGCGCCAGGGGCGACCTTAGCGTTGATTGGCCCACCGGGGTCCGGAAAGACTATCGCCACGGAGTTACTCGGCCGTCACTATCTGCCGGATTCGGGAACCATCACTATCGATGCGCCCAGCCACGGCACATCCACAGATACGGCGCGCATTCTCTCCAGCGATGTGTATGACGCTATTACTGTCGTTCCGGACACTCCTTATCTATTTGCGGGCACGTTGCGTGAGAACATCGCATTCGCCAATCCCGCGGCGTCCCAGGAAGAGATTAACGCCGCAGCGACCGCCGCCCAGGTCAACTTCGTCGACGACCTGCCTCAGGGGTGGGACACAGCCATCGGTGAGCGCGGGCATAATCTCTCCGGCGGACAAGCTCAACGCGTGGCGTTAGCACGGGCATTCCTCGCCCGTCCTCGGGTTTTGGTTCTCGATGACGCGACCTCAGCAATCGATGCCGCGACAGAGTTGGAAATCTTCAGCGCGCTGACCTCACAGCTGGCGGATACGACTATCGTCATCGTGGCGCATCGATCTTCCACTCTCGAGCAGGCGGACCACATCGCCATTTTCGAAGACGGTGCCATCACTGGCATTGGCACCAAGGCCGAACTGATTGCTTCTCATCCGCGCTTCACCGAGCTGATGGACATCGACCAGAACGCCTACCCCGAAATCGAAAACCTCGTTCTCGACCCCATTGGCAGTGAGGACCCCAGCCCCGAGGAACTCTGGCCCGACGAAACCGCGCCAACCTCCGACAACTCCACGCCAGACACCGCTGCGCGGCTTCCCGGAGGTGCCACTTCTCAAATGAGCCGCGGGGTTGGCCGAGCCGGAGGCGGTCCAGGTGGCCGCGGCGGCGGTCGTGGTGGCATGGGGGCGGCTCTCGCCAATGCTCCTGCGACGCCTGAGCTTCTCGAGCGTGTGCGAAACCTCCCACCCGCTACCGAAAAACCGCGTGTGCCCGCTGCGGCACTCGACAACTCCGAGCTTTTTTCTCTACGCCGGCTGCTCTCCTATGTCCGCGGCCTATTTATAAGTGTCATCGCGCTGCTCGCCCTCATTGCCGTTGCCGATCTGGCGTTCCCCATGCTCGTGCGCTACGCCATTGACCACGGCATCAGTGAGCACAATGAGGCCGTGCTGTGGGCCTGCGCCGCAGGTGGCTTGGCGACGGTCCTCATCAGTTGGCTTGCCGTAGCCACAAATGCTGTTATTACTGCGCGCACTGGTGAGCGGCTGCTCTATGCCCTGCGTGTGCGCTGCTACCGTCACCTGCAGTCGCTTGGCATTAACTACTTCGAGGCCAATCGCTCGGGCGCCATCATGACGAGGATGACAACCGACATCGATGCGCTCTCCTCTTTCCTGCAAACGGGACTGGCAGAGGGGGCAATCGCCGCGTTTACTCTGCTCGGTGTCACGGCGCTGTTGCTTGCCACACAGGTGTCACTCGCCGCGGTGGCGTTGGCATCGCTTCCCATCATTGTGGTGTCCACTCTGGTATTCCGCCGGATCTCCTCGCGCCTATACAAGGCTGCGCGAGAGCAGCTCTCCTTGGTCAACGCTGATTTTCAGGAGACTATTGGTGGGCTTCGCGAGATTCAGATGTACCACCGCGTCGCCGATATCGAATCTTCCTTTGCCGAGGAATCCAACAAGTACCGCGCAATTCGTCAGAGAGCACAGCTGGCCGTGGCTCTATTCTTCCCCGGCATCAACTTCGTCTCTGAGTTGGCAACAGCCGCGGTATTGGCTGTCGGTGCCCAACAGGTTGCTTCGGGAACCACGACACCCGGCGTACTCGTCGCCTTCACGCTGTACCTAGGAATGCTCTTTGGCCCGATTCAGCAGCTGTCCCATGTTTTCGACGGCTACCAGCAGGCGAAGGTCGGCCTCAATCGCATTGATGACCTCCTACAGACCGCCCCCATGCCAGATCACGGCACTACTGACGGCGCGTCCCGCGCAGCTGCTGGCGACCTGCGCTTAGACAAGGTAACTTTCTCCTACTCCGCCGCCGACTCTGAGCACGAACGCCCGCAGGTTCTCGATGCTCTCGATTTGCAGATTCCTGCCGGAGAAACAGTCGCAATTGTCGGATCCACGGGCGCCGGAAAATCAACAATCATTAAGTTGTTTGCTCGGTTCTACGATCCAGTTGACGGTGTGGTGCGAGCCTCCGAAACTGACATCCGCGACTTCCCTCTTAACGATTGGCGACGCACCCTCGGCTATGTCCCCCAAGAATCACACCTGTTTTCGGGGACAGTAGCAACAAATATTTCCTACGGTCTACCGGACAGCAGTCATGCTGAAATTCAGCAGGCCGCGAAAAACGTCGGTGCCCTCAGCACCATTGCCAGCCTGCCCGGTGGCTTCCACCACCCCGTCGGCCCAGATGGCCGAGGGCTCTCCTCCGGACAGCGTCAGCTCATCGCACTCGCTCGTGCCGAAATGATGCGTCCTGAACTGCTGCTTCTCGACGAAGCCACCGCGACACTCGACCCTGCAACAGAGTCGGCAATCCTTGAAGCCACTGACCGTGCGTCGCGTCAACGCTCGGCAATTATTGTGGCCCACCGCCTGGCTACAGCGGCTCGGGCCAACCGGATTTTGGTACTTGACCACGGGCGTATTGTCGAGGACGGCTCCCATGACGAGCTCCTAGCGGCGGGTGGCCAATACGCAGAGCTTTGGAGCAAGTACCATATGGGGAGCGCGACGGTGTAGTAATTCAGAATTTTCGTTATCCTTGAATGACACTTTGACACTTGCGCTAATTAGAATAAACGTGAGTTAGTAAAACTAAGACGAAAAGAGGCGAGTACCTGCCGTGAGCAGCGACATGAGCTTCGGCCAGAACGAATGGCTGGTCGACGAGATGTACCAGCAATTCCAGAAGGATCCACAATCTGTGGGTCAGGAATGGCGCGAATTCTTCGCAACCCACACCCCGTCCCAAAAGGGCGAGGACCTTTCCAATATGGCAAAGCCAGCAGCAGCCACGAAGGAGGAAGCTAAGGCAACCGGACGTCGTGAATCCAAGGGGGTCGAACCCACTAAGACCCCGAACAAGCCGGCGTCCCCGAAGCCAAAGAAGTCCCCAATGGATGCAGCAGCCAAGGTTTCGGCTGTTGAATCCGGCGAGGAGCCTCTGAAGGGCGTCGCACGGGCTATCGCTAAGAACATGGATGTCTCCCTGGAGATGCCGACCGCTACGTCGGTTCGCGATATGCCGGCACGTCTGATGTTTGAAAACCGCACCCTGGTTAACAATCATCTGGCACGCGCCCGCGGCGGCAAGATCTCCTTCACCCACATCATTGGTTACGCCATGGTGAAGGCTGTCATGCTCCACCCGGACATGAACAACAACTACAAGGTGGTTGACGGCAAGCCAGTTCTGGTTACCCCGGAGCACATTAACCTCGGCCTGGCCATTGATATGCCAGCTAAGGACGGCTCTCGTTCGCTCGTAGTTGCTGCTATCCGCGAGTGTGAAACCCTGACCTTCAAGCAGTTCGTCGACGCCTACGAGGACATCGTCGTTCGTGCTCGCCACGGCAAGCTGACCGGTAAGGACTTCCAGGGCGTCACCATTTCCCTGACCAACCCGGGCGGTATCGGTACTCGCCACTCCGTCCCGCGCCTTACCAAGGGGCAGGGCGCGATTATCGGTGTCGGCTCCATGGATTACCCGGCTGAGTTCGCCGGTGCTTCCGCGGACCGTCTGGCAGAGATGGGCATCGGCAAGCTGGTGACCATCACCTCTACTTACGATCACCGCATTATCCAGGGTGCAGAGTCCGGTGAGTTCCTGCGCACGATGAGCAACCTGCTCGTCGACGACAAGTTCTGGGACCACATCTTCCAGACCATGCGCGTCCCCTACACCCCAATCCGTTGGGCACAGGATCTGCCGAACACGGGTATCGACAAGAACACCCGCGTTATGCGTCTGATTGAGGCCTACCGCTCCCGCGGTCACTTGCTGGCTGATATCGACCCGCTGCGTTCTGACCAGCCGAATGATTCCGCTCCGAACCACGCTGACCTCGATATTGAGGAGCACGGTCTGACCCTGTGGGATCTGGACCGTACCTTCAACGTCGGTGGTTTCGGCGGCAAGGAGACGATGACGCTGCGCGAAGTTCTCTCGCGCCTGCAGAACGCATACTGCCTCAAGGTCGGTTCCGAGTACGCTCACATCCTCGACCGCGAAGAGCGCGAGTGGCTGGAAGAGCGCATTGAGGGCGGCCAGCCAAAGCCGTCCCACGCTGAGCAGAAGTACATTCTGCAGAAGCTGAACGCCGCTGAGGCATTCGAGAACTTCCTGCAGACCAAGTACGTCGGCCAGAAGCGCTTCTCCCTTGAGGGCGCAGAGTCGCTGATTCCGCTGATGGACTCCGCCATTGACACCGCTGCTGGTGCTGGCCTGGATGAGGTCGTCATCGGTATGCCACACCGCGGTCGACTGAATGTGCTCGCAAACATCGTCGGCAAGCCACTGCGCCAGATCTTCACCGAGTTCGAAGGCAACATCGACCCGGCACAGGTCGGCGGTTCTGGTGACGTCAAGTACCACCTGGGTACTACTGGCCGTCACATCCAGATGTTCGGCGAGGGCGAGATTGACGTCACCCTGACTGCGAACCCGTCCCACCTCGAGGCCGTCAACCCGGTCGTTGAGGGTCTTGCTCGTGCACGCCAGGACAAGATCAACAAGGGCGAAGAGGGCTACTCCGTCATGCCGCTGCTGCTGCACGGTGACGCATCCTTCGCCGGCCTGGGCATTGTCCAGGAGACCCTGAACCTCATGTCCCTGCGTGGTTACAAGGTCGGCGGTACCGTCCACATCGTGGTGAACAATCAGATCGGCTTCACCACTTCGCCGGACTCCGGTCGCTCCTCCTACTACGCAACCGACATCGCCAAGGCATACGGCTGCCCGGTCTTCCACGTCAACGGTGACGACCCGGAGGCTGTCGTCTGGGTCGGCCAGCTGGCTGTTGAGTACCGTAACCGCTACGGCAAGGACGTCTTCATCGACCTGGTTTGCTACCGCAAGCGCGGCCACAACGAGGCCGATGACCCGTCCATGACTCAGCCGCTGATGTACAAGGTCATCGACGAAAAGGAAAGCGTCCGCGCTCAGTACACCGAGGACCTGATTGGTCGCGGTGACATTTCCGAGGAAGAGTACGAGGCAGTTCGCCGAGACTTCCACGACCAGATGGAAGCTGTCTTCAACGAGGTCCGCGCAGCACAGGACGCAAAGCCGGGCGAACAGTCCGGTATTGCAGGCTCTCAGCCGCTGCCGCATGGTCTGAAGACCGGCATCGAGAAGGCTGAAATCGTCGAGATTGGTCAGTCTTACGTCAACCTCCCTGAGGGCTTCAAGATTCACCCGCGTGTTGCGCCGGTCGCTAAGAAGCGCGCGGAGATGACTCAGGAAGGTGGCATCGACTGGGGTATGGCCGAGCTGCTGGCAATCGGCTCCTTCACCGGTGCTGGCATCGACGTCCGCTTCGCAGGTGAGGATGTCCGCCGCGGTACCTTTACCTCTCGCCACGCAGTTCTGATTGACTCCGAGGACGGTTCGGAATACAACCCGATCGACGCCTACGGTAAGTCCAAGAACGGCGGTCGCTTCATGATTTACAACTCGGCTCTGACCGAGTACGCAGGCATGGGCTTCGAGTACGGCTACACCCTGGGTAACCCGGACGCAGCAGTGTTCTGGGAAGCACAGTTCGGTGACTTCGCCAACGGCGCTCAGACCACCATTGACCAGTACGTTTCCTCCGGCGAGGCCAAGTGGGGTCAGACCTCCAAGCTGATTCTGCTGCTGCCGCACGGCTACGAGGGCATGGGCCCGGACCACTCTTCGGCACGCATCGAGCGCTTCCTGCAGCTGGCAGCCGAGGGCTCCTACACCGTTGCTCAGCCGTCCGAGCCGGCTAACTACTTCCACCTGCTGCGTCGCCACGTCCTGTCCGACCTGCACCGTCCGCTGGTTGTGTTCTCGCCGAAGTCGATGCTGCGCAACAAGATGGCAGCGTCTGCTGTCGAGGACTTCACCAACCCGAACAAGTTCCGCTCGGTCATCGATGACCCGAACTTCGAGTCCAAGGACAAGTCCGGCATCAAGACCCTGCTGCTCTGCTCCGGCAAGATCTACTGGGAGCTGGAGAAGAAGCGCAAGAAGGACAAGCGCGACGATCTTGCAATCGCTCGCCTGGAGATGCTGCACCCGCTGCCGCACAACCGCCTCCGCGACCTCTTCGAGTCCTACCCGGATCTTGAGGAAGTCCGCTGGGTTCAGGATGAGCCGGCTAACCAGGGTCCATGGCCGTTCCTGGCACTGAACCTCCCAGAGGTTCTGCCGGATATGCCGAAGCTGACCCGCGTTTCCCGCCGTGCACAGTCCTCCACCGCAACTGGTGTGGCTAAGGTCCACCAGATTGAGGAGAAGGCTCTGCTGGAAGAGGCTCTCAAGTAGGTCTCATTGACTGGTCTTCGCCAGTTGGCATGTAAACGCTAAGGGGCTCCAACCGTTCGGTTGGAGCCCCTTTCTTGTTGCTTAGGCGATCGTTGCCAGGCATCAAGGGCGAATAGTCAAAAAGCGTGTCCGGTCGGCGTGCCACCGGGTCGGCACCATTTACTACTTAGTCCTCAATGCGAGTTACTGACTACGTTTATGACAAAAATGTCCCGAAAAATGGCATGAAAGTGTCATAAACTCGCACAGTTTCACATTTGCAGCCCGCATTCATGGGTTAATCAACAAACTTGGCGGCAGCCAACAGCAGATACACGTCCGATACCGCCACAACTAGCCCCCGCCACCCCGACTACGCCTTGTCCAGCCACTCTTGAGCGACCAACTCAGGGCTGGCGCCACCAGCCACAGCCCGGGTCATCAGCTTCAAGTCCTCAGTGCTCAGCGAACCCGCAATCTCATTGAGCACTCGGACTCGATCATCTCGGTCCAACGCTGGCTTGACGTAGAAAGGCACAAGCCATTGCGGCAAGTCAGCCCCAGCATTGTCAGCTGACACATCCGCGCAGCCCTGTGCCATGCCCGCGTCGGTGGCCATAACTTCACCCGGCAGCGACCGCGAAAATGCGTCGTACACACGGTCGCGCCACTCGCCGCTGAACTGCTTGTCCGGGGTGGAGTCGTCCGCGTATTCCTCCGCCAGTGAAGCCGCCGACGCAGGGTCGCTCAGGCCGAGTAGCTCACCTGTGCATCCGAAGGAGACCAGGACCGCTTCATTGCGTACGGCCCGCAACCGGTCGTCAGCATCGCGAATGCCGACGACCTCCGCTTGCCGCCCTATCCTCTCAAAGCTCTGCGCATACACGTACGCAAGAGCTGCTTGCTCAGGGTTGCGTAGGTCTGCCCCGACAGTCACCACCGCCTCCTGCTCGGGAGGAACGGGCATCTGCGGATCCAAATCAGAACATGCGGCAAGACCGAACCCCGTCGCCCCAGTGACCAATGCCAGGGCGGTAAAAGTGCACGCAGTAGCCGTGGAGCTACCCTTGCACCCCATTGAGCGGATGCGAAAGTGGAACCCGGCGTTCGCACGTCTAAAATCAATCATCGACACCAGCGTAACCTACGAACGGATTGTGAGGTCACCCAGAATGGGCGAAGAGAAAAGCCGCAACATCAGCGCTTCGGCGAAGGCTCGCAATCCGCGAACTAGCTCGGCCAGTCAAAGCCAAAAACCGTCGGCCACAGGAAAACCCGGTAAAACCGCTCGGGCGACGAATGCGGCTAAATCCGCAGCGAAGTCGGCTGTCTCGAAGGTGACGCGCACCAACGGCTCGTCGTCAAGCACAGGAACAGGACAGTCGAGGGCGGTGCGCGATGCCCTGCGCGATTGCGGCGTCTACATCGGCGGCAAGCGGTTGCCCGGCACCTACGACCACTTCTCCGGGCTGTCCGAGGTACGGAATTTTGGCGAGGGCTTCACGTGGCTGTCGTTGTCGCGCCCCAACGCGACACAGATGGATGCCATCGCTGAGCTTTACGGGCTGGATGAGCTGACGGTGGAGGACGCACTGACTAACCGCCAGCGCCCCAAGATTGAGATCCACGATGATCACGTTGTTTTTGTTATTCGCTCGATTCACTACTCCCCGGAAGGTCTCGCGGATGACGAAAATGAGATTATTCGCTCCGGCCAGCTGATGATTGTTATCGGCCCGGAGTACGTCATCACCATTCGCATGGGCATGCCTAGCTCGGATATGCAGCGCATTAGCGCACGCGTGGAGAACACCACCGACGCCATCGACTACGGCCCCGCGGGCGTGCTGTGGGCACTGACGGACAACCTCGTCGATGCGTACCTGCGCATCGCTATGCAGCTGGAAGATCGCGTGGAGATCATGGAAGACGAAGTCTTCGAGCCGAACTTGGATTCGGATATTGAGGACATTTACATCCTCAAACGAGAGATTCTGGAAATGCGCCACGCGATCGATCCGCTGACACCGGCACTGCGCTCCCTGATGAATCTGCGGGAAGACATCATGCCTAAGGACGTCAGCCGTTATCTTTCCGATGTTCTCGACCACCAGCTCGCCGCCGCGGACCTCGTCTCCGGACTCGACGAACGACTCTCCGCCCTCATCGACGCCGCCGCCGTGAAAATCCAGCTGCAGCAGAACCAGGATATGCGTACCATCTCGGCGTACGCGGCTATTCTCGCCGTCCCGACCGCCCTGGCCGGCATCTACGGCATGAACTTTGACCACATGCCCGAGCTGCACTGGGAGTACGGCTACTTCATCGTCCTCGCCATCATGTTCGCCATCGTGGCGTTTTTGGTGTGGGTCCTGCGCCGCAACAAGTGGCTATAGGCTCTGCTTCTGGCAGGCATCGCTTTACGACGGATACAGCAACCTACCCACGGTTCCCACCGAGCGCCCGCTGCGCCAACAGGTCACGGGCCCGCTCAGCATTGCGGGGATTGCACAGGACATCGTAGCGACGGGCAACAATCTCCGTAGTGCTCGAGAAATCCCGCTTGCCGTTTTGCATTGCGTACGGAACTGCGGCCAGCACGATGCCGAAGATGGCGCCCATACCGAGGCCAACAATCAGCGGACTAACCCAATCCTCCTGGAAAAGCCCCAGAATCAGGCCGAAGAACAGGCCCATCCACAGCCCGTACAGCGCGCCGCCGCCGAGCACCTTCGGCCAGGTCAGCCTGCCAACCACGCGCTCCACCTGCATCAGGTCAACACCGACGATGGTGAGGTCGGAAACCGGGAACTCATCGCGATCACTGAGCGAATCCACCGCCGCCTGCGCGTCGGAGTAGTTGGTGAAACTGCCCACCGGCCACCCCTCGGGTACCTGGCGCTGAGGCAACCGGGACTTCATGCTCTGTTCCCGGCCGCTCCCCCAACCGCTGCCCGCTTCCCCATTTGCCATCGGTACTCTCACCGTTCCCTTGCAGTTGTTGTCACAGTAAAAGGTGACTCAGTTGCTGAAAATATTGCTAAAACTATCGCCAAAAGGCGTTCTATCAAGGACAACGTCAGACGATTGGCAATTGTTCCACCGACTGGTCCGCCGCCCATTCCACCGCCACCGCTCTTGCCGGAAGGGTTGGTCGCTGTGACCGTCGTAAAGCGGCAAACTACTGATTTTGTCAGTAGTTCTTTGTCTTGCGGGGTCTCACGATAAGATTCACTACATAATGTCTACGATTACTGAAGCTGAAGTTCGCACCGCCCTGGCGCAGGTCGAAGATCCTGAGGTACGTCGCCCGATTACCGAGATTGGCATGGTCAAGTCCATCTCGGTGGCGGACAACAATGACGTGGCCGTGGAGATTTACCTCACCATCGCCGGTTGCCCCATGAAAAACACCATCATCGAGCGCACCGAAGAGGCGCTGAACGGTATCGAGGGCGTTGGCAACGTCACCGTCACCACCGATGTGATGAATGACGAGCAGCGCCGCGAGTTCCGCAACGCCGTCCGCGGCACCGCCTCCGAGCCGGTGATCCCATTCGCCCAGCCGGACTCCCGCACCCGCGTGTTCGCCGTCGCCTCCGGTAAGGGTGGCGTCGGTAAGTCCTCCGTGACCGTGAACCTCGCCGCCGCGCTGGCCGCGAAGGGCCTGTCTGTCGGTGTCCTCGATGCCGACGTCTACGGACACTCCATTCCGCACATGATGGGCTCCGAGGAAAAGCCACACCAGGTCGACGACATGATCATGCCTCCGCAGGCGCACGGCGTGTCACTGATTTCTATCGGACACTTCGTCGACGACAACGCACCGGTTGTCTGGCGTGGGCCAATGCTGCACCGCGCTATCCAGCAGTTCCTCGCGGACGTGTTCTGGGGCGACCTGGACGTCCTGCTATTCGACCTGCCCCCGGGAACCGGCGACATCGCCATCTCCGTGGCGCAGCTCGTGCCGAACGCTGAGCTGCTGATTGTTACTACCCCGCAGATGGCCGCCGCCGAGGTCGCAGAGCGCGCCGGCACCATTTCGCTGCAGACCCGCCAGCGCATCGCCGGTGTCATCGAGAACATGAGCTGGATGGAGATGCCGGACGGCTCCAAGATGGAGGTCTTCGGCGCAGGTGGCGGCGAGACCGTTGCCCGTCGTCTTACCCAGATCACCGGCGGAAAGGTCGAGCTGCTCGGCCAGGTGCCGCTGGACACAGAGCTACGCGAAGGCGGCGACAAGGGCACCCCGATTGTCCTGTCCAAGCCGGATTCGGGCGCGGGCGAGGCCCTGAACGCCATCGCTGACAAGCTGGTTGTTCGTCGCGAGTCGCTCGCAGGCAAGTCGCTCGGCCTGGGCGTGACTCCGAAGTAGGCCTTCGCTTTACGACGATCACAGCGACGCCCCCTCCCCGGTATTTTCGGTGCCGGGAAGGGGGCGTCTGCTTTTGCGGCTGCGGTGTCTGGGGCGTATGTGTTGTGGGCGCTTTCGGTGGTGCATCCATCAAAGCGGCTGCGTGCACTTACTGACTAGGTTTATGACACTTTCGTGGCAAAATTTGTGCTCAAAGTGTCATAAACCTAGTCAGTAACTTGCGGTCGGGAACGGTTTGCAACCTCTATAGGTTGTCGTCGTCGACCCAGGCCTGCACCCCACGGGGCTGCTGAGGTTGTTGCGGCTGCTGTGGTGTTTGCTGTGCTTGCTGTTGGCGGGCCTGGGCAACTGGATCCTGCCACGTCCCCGGCTGCGGGAGCGGCTGCTGCGACGGAGCCGGCTGCACTGGCTGGTTCGTATTGGACTGCTGGTACTGCTGACCCGCAGGCCCGGCCGCTCCTGCAGCTCCGGCTGCACCAGTTCCGCCACCACCCGCTGCGGGCTTACCGGAGAGCATGTCCAGGTAGGTGTCATCGCCGTCGAAAAGCGTCCTGGTGATGGCGGTCTTCGGGTTGAGACGACGGAGATCGTTGAGCTCCTGCAGCGGCTTGCGAAGATCGTCGAAGTCTTCGCCGAACTCGTCCGAGAGGTTATCGCGTGCGTCATTGATTGCGGTGCGCGCAGCCAAGAGCAATGCGCGGACGTCCTCAATTACCTTCGGCAACCGCTCAGGTCCGATGAGAATTAGTCCGAGGATAAAGAGGACAAGAATCTCGCCCCAGCCAACATTAGAAAACACGTTATACCACCTTAGTTACAGTGCACCTCGCATGCAGCATTGCGTGGCCAAATCCACCAAATCTGCTAAATCCGCAGAAACCAGCGCCCCCTACTCCGGCGTGATCTTCGCCTCCAGCTCGGCTCCGTGGCGAACGATCTTCAATACCGCCTCATTACCAGCGCCAACAGTCCACAGCGCCACCGTGAGCTCATCTGCGGACGATACCGCGCGGTCTCCCACAGCCGTAATCACATCGCCTTCCTGCAGGCCTTCCCGGTCGGCAACGCCTCCCGGCAGGATGCTGGCAATCTCGGCACCAGTCAGTGCGCCATTGGAAACCGTGCGCGCTGTCACGCCAATCCCCGGATGAACCGGCTGCTCACCGGCGATGAGCTGCTCCGCGATGGCAACGGCTGAATTGATTGGAATCGCAAAGCCCAACCCCTGTGAGCCACCCGAACTACTGAAAATCACCGTATTAATACCGATAATGGCACCGCGGATATCCACCAGTGGACCACCCGAGTTACCCGGGTTGATGGAGGCATCGGTCTGAATCGCATCGGCGTAACCGTCCGTGTCGGTCCCCTCAGCAGCCAGGCGCACCGGGCGATTGAGCGCCGAGACAATGCCCGAGGTCACCGTGCCGCCAAGCCCCTGCGGCGAGCCCATCGCAATCACTGTGTCACCGACCGCAACCGCGTTGGAATCACCAAGCTGCGCCACAGTCAGCCCCGCAACATCTTCGACCTTAATCACAGCGAGGTCGGTCTTCGGGTCGCGGCCAATAATCTTGGCCGGCACTTCCTTCAGCTTTCCGCCGTCCCAAAACGTTACGGAGACCTGCATATCCTGCCGGTCCGCCACCGCCGAAACGACGTGGTTATTCGTCAAAATATGACCGTCACCATCAATGACAAACCCCGAGCCCACGCCCGAGACCTCACCGGCACTGACCGCAATCGACACCACCGCGGGACGAAGAGCCTCCGCCACCTTGCCGATTTCAGTCAAATCACCGTTGCCCGGCCGCCCCTCGATCTGCTGCAGCTCCACACGCTGGTAGTCCGAGCGGAAAGACTTGCCAGCCCAACCGCCAACAAAGCCGCCAACACCGCCAATGAGCAGCACCACGGCCGACGATGCCGCAATCACACGCCACGGCACCTCGCGGCCAAAAATCACTTCCCGCGCGCTGACGCGGGGAGCCGTCTTCGGGCGAGGCTTCTTTTTCGCTTCGGGTTTGCGGGCTGGACGCCCCGTCGTCATGCGTGACGACGAATCCTGCCACGGCGAATACTCTTGGGCGGTCGCACTGGTGTCGTCGTCAAGCTTCTGCCCTGGAGCACGCTGTAACCCGCCAGTTGCGGCGGCACGATCGGAGTCCGGGGCGAACGCGGAATCATCGAAAGAGCGATGTTTGCCCACTAGTGACTACCACCTTTACGAAAACCGCGAACGATCTGCTCCAACGCGGCACTCAGCGACTCCGGCGGACGGTGCGTGAGATGCCGCGCCGACCGATGGGGCTCTGAGTCCTCGCAACTGCCTGCGAAATCAGCAATACGAGCGCGCAGCTCAGCTGGAATGTGCAAGGGCGCACTATCACGCAGACGCTTGGCTGCCTGCCGCTGCTTCGCGACCTCCCGGCGACACTCCGGGCATGCCATCAGGTGCGCCTGCGCACGACGCTCAGCTACGACCGACAACTCGCCGTCAACAAAAGCGGCAATTGCCTCGGTGCCGAGATGCTCCGTTGACAAAAAACGCTTGTCATCGCCCTGCTGAATCACAGACTGCAGCACCTCCAGAAATCGCACCTATTTAACTAGCCCCACAATAGCCGCTCCCGCGGATTGAGTGCGGGAAATCTAGCCTGCGGTGACCGACTCCGGCAGCTCCTGTCGTTCCTTCTCCAGGCGCTCCAACGTCGCCCGCAAGCTGGAACGTGCCCGGTGAATACGCGAACGCACAGTGCCCATCTTGAGCCCAAGGGTGCTGGCAATTTCCTCGTAGGTCAGCCCCACCACATCACAGAGGACAACCACCGCGCGATAGTCCGGCTGCAGCTCAGCCAGCGCGATTTCCAAATCCGGGTCGAGCATCGCGTCATCGACGGCCTGCTCCGGGGTCTTCAGCGTACCCGGGACACGGTCGTAGTTCTCCGGCAACGCCTCCATCCGGATGACCTGCCGATGCCGGACCATATCCAAAAACAGGTTAGTGGTAATCCGATGCAGCCAGCCTTCAAAAGTGCCGGGACGGTATGACTTCAGCGAGCGGAACACACGCATGAATGTCTCCTGCGTCAGGTCTTCCGCGTCCTGCTGGTTACCAGTCAACCGATATGCGAGCCCATAAACACTATCCGCGTGGGCCTGGACCAGCTCCGACCACGACGGCATCTCCCCCACACCTGCGTCAAAAGCCGCGGTGCCGGACAGTTGCTCAGTTACGTCAGCGGACGCGGCGTCCTCGCGGCTGGCGCCTACGCTGACTCGTTCGGACTTGACTCGTTCGGGCATGAGGTTCAGTGTTCCTTACCAACCTTAGGTTTGTAGTGACCTTACCCTGAAAATAGTTTGAGAGTCCAGACAAACTTGAGGCTTGTTTACCCACCTAGTCCGGCACTGACCGGCGCGCCCCGCTGCCCTGCCCGAAGTTTTTTCCTACGCTATAGAACGTGTCCGAAACGAGTTCTTCTGCTACCCCGCTATCCGCACGTGACGCTATTGCACAGCACGTCAACAACACGACCGTAGTCTCCGAGGCCCTTGAAAGCGCCCGAGAGAGCGCTCGCGAATACGGAGTTGCCGTCCCCGATACGATGACCGGCGCCGCTTTGACCTCGCTCATGGCTCTGACCAGTGCCCGCCGCGACGGTCACCCCGCCGCTGTCATCGCATCGCCTGCGGCAGGCGTAGTCGGTTTGCACCTGGCCGCCGGCCTCGGCGATGACGGCGTTCTCACCTGCATCGACCCGGAGCTCGAGCACCAGTCTCTGGCAAAGTCCGCTTTCCGAGCCGCAGGCATCCGCCCCAACCGACAGCGCTTCCTGCCTTCGCAGCCGCTGGAGGTCATGGATCGACTGGCCGCCGACTCCTACGACTTGGTCTACTTGGACGTCGCCCCGGCGATCCTCCGCGCCGCCCAGGAAAAGGCCTGGCCGCTGCTTCGCTCCGGTGGCGCGCTCGTCCTGACCGGCGCGCTCCTCGACGGCACTGTCGCTGACTCGTCACGCACTGACCGTGACACCGTCGCTGCCCGCGAAGCCGACGAATATATGCTCCAGCTTGACGACGCTTACGTGATGCGCCTACCTCTAGCAGCTGGCACCACTGTGCTGGTGAAGAAGTAGTTTTCTACTGTTGGCCGGCCGGCTAGCGGCAGCGGTGGGCCACTGCGACTTACTGACTGCGTTTATGGCTGGTGGCGGCGGGTCGAGCCGAGTTACTGACTGCGTTTATGACAAAAATGGTCCGAAAAATGGCTTGAAAGTGTCATAAACTCACACAGTTTCACATTTGCAGCCCATGCCCGTATTCACATGCGCACCCCATATTCACAGGTGCAGCCCGCAACTTTTAGGGCTGCCAGTTTTGGGGCTAGGTAGCAACTAGGTAGCAAAAAGGGTTAAAGGCAAAAGGCACGTACCCCACGGTACGTGCCTTTTCAGCCGGTCGGACTCAGACAGTCTAGATAACCTGGTTCTTACCAACGGCCACAACGCCACCAGCGCTGACCTTGAAGCGCTCTGCGTCCTTCTCCGGATCGACACCGATAATGGCGCCGTCGGAAACTACAACGTTCTTGTCCAAAATCGCATGGCGAACCACTGCTCCGCGGCCGACGCGAACGCCTGGGAAGAGAACCGAGCCCTCCACCGTCGCGCCATCCTCGACCACAACGTTGGTACTAATCACCGAGTTGCGGACCGTACCACCGGAGACAATCGAACCAGCACCGACCATCGAAGCCTGAGCAATACCGCCCTGGACGAACTTGGCCGGAGGCAGGTTCTCCTCCGAGAAGGTGTGGATTGGCCACTTCTTGTTGTAGAGGTTAAACACCGGGTGGACGGAAATCAGGTCCATGTTGGCCTCGTAGAAGGCATCGATGGTACCGACATCACGCCAGTAGCCCTTGTCACGTTCGGTCTCACCCGGAACGTAGCTGTCCTTGAAGTCCCAGACGAAAGCTTCGCCCTCCTCTACCAGCATCGGAATGATGTTTCCGCCCATGTCATGGTCGGAGTTTTCATCTTCCGAGTCACGCTTAATAGCGTCGATAAGCGCGGAGGTAGTGAAGATGTAGTTACCCATCGACGCGAACGTCGAGTTCGGATCATCCGGGGTGCCGGGCGGATCAGCCGGCTTCTCCAGGAACTCGGTGATTCGGTTGTTGTCATCGGCATCGATGACACCGAATGCGCTGGCCTCAGAACGCGGGACGCGGATACCAGCGACCGTCACGCCAGCGCCAGACTCGATGTGGGCCTCCAGCATCTGCTGCGGATCCATGCGATAGACGTGGTCGGCACCGAAGACGATGACGTACTCCGGATCCTCGTCATAAACCAAGTTCAGCGACTGCAGAATCGCGTCCGCCGAACCGGTGAACCAGCGCTTGCCCAGACGCTGCTGAGCCGGCACCGGGGTGACGTACTGGCCGGTGATGCCGGACAGCTGCCACGCCTGCGAAATGTGACGGTCGAGCGAGTGGGACTTGTACTGGGTCAGCACACAGATCTTCAAGAAACCTGCGTTGACCAGGTTCGACAGCACGAAGTCGATAAGCCGATAGCTACCACCGAAAGGCACGGCGGGCTTAGCGCGGTCTTCCGTCAGCGGGAAGAGACGCTTGCCTTCGCCACCGGCAAGGACAATGGACAAAACATGTGGTTGACTCCTCACACCAACCAACCTATATGCGATTTACGTTCCTCGCTGCCAGTCTCCCCTCCCCGCTACCCACACCCAGGCATATCAAGCGACGGAAATTGTCAAATCTGGTTACGCTGGAACTATGCGTGTTGCCATGATGACCAAGGAATACCCTCCGGAGATTTACGGCGGAGCAGGTGTTCACGTAACTGAACTGACTCGTTTCATGCGCGGCCTCGACGGCGTTGACGTCGATGTGCACTGCATGGGTGCTCCTCGCGATGAGGCGGATGTATATGTCCACGGCGTTGACCCGGAGCTGAAGGATGCCAACGCCTCGATTAAGACGCTGTCCACGGGGTTGCGCATGGCAAATGCCGCCGCGGCAACCGACATTGATGTCGTCCACTCTCACACCTGGTACTCAGGCCTGGGCGGTCACCTCACTGGTCTGCTCAAGGGCATTCCGCATGTGGCCACCGCGCACTCACTGGAGCCGCACCGCCCGTGGAAGCGCGAGCAGCTCGGCGGCGGTTACGACGTTTCCAGCTGGTCCGAGCGCAATGCTATGGAGTACGCAGACGCTGTCATTGCTGTTTCCGCGCGCATGAAGGACGCCATCCTGGATGCCTACCCGCGTATCTCCCCCGACAAGGTCCACGTTGTCCTGAACGGTATCGACACCGAGCTGTGGTACCCGCGGCCGACATGGGAAGAGTCCAAGGAACAGAACGGCTGGTCTGTCCTGGAGGAGCTCGGCGTTGACCCGTCTCGCCCGATGGTTGCATTCGTCGGCCGCATCACCCGTCAGAAGGGTGTCGCTCACCTGGTCAAGGCCGCATCGCTTTTCGACGACGGTGTGCAGCTCGTTCTGTGCGCCGGCGCTCCGGACACCCCGGAGATCGCGAAGGAGACTGAGCAGCTCGTCCATGACCTCCAGGAGAAGCGCGATGGCATTTTCTGGGTGCAGGACATGCTGCCGAAGGAGAAGATCCAGGAGATCCTGACGGCCGCGGATTCGTTCGTCTGCCCGTCCATCTACGAGCCGCTGGGCATCGTTAACCTCGAGGCTATGGCCTGTGGCACCGCCGTTGTCGCCTCTGATGTCGGCGGCATTCCGGAGGTTGTCGTCGATGGCGAAACCGGCACTCTGGTTCACTACGACGAGTCCGATCCGGAGGGCTTCGAACGAGGCATCGCTGCCGCTGTCAACAACATGGTCGCCGACCGCGACCGCGCTGCCAAGGTTGGCCAGGCGGGTAAGAAGCGCGCTGAAGATGTGTTTAGCTGGGAGAACATCGCTCAGCAGACCGTCGACGTCTATAAGTCTTTGATGTAACAGGCTGATTGCCGCGCGCTATTGCCGTGCATAGTGACCGTCCATCGAGACTGCACACCACGGCTGTGCAGTGGACGGTGTGTCCTCATAAGGCCCATCGCTTCCAAAGAGGAAGCGGTGGGCCTTTTAGCCTTTTTGCTAACCCCATTCAGGACGTTTATTTATGCGTTTGCCCACTTTTCTGAACCTAATTTGCGTTTTGGATGAATTTATCATTACTGGTCAATAGCATATTCAGTATGAGATTCACTAAGAAGGTGGCAGCAGTTGGTGCCGCCATTGCCATAGCGCTAGCGGGGGCGGTACCGCATCAGGCGCTCGCTACAGAAGTAGCCCCATCCCCTAGTACCGCTACCATCACCGAGCGTGGTCCCCTTGGACAGTCCGGTCGCTGGTTTACCGACGGTGATGGCCGTGCTTTCCTCACTCAGGGGTCGAACATCGTCTACAAGCACGATCCTTACACCCCAGAGGCCGGAGGCTTTAACGAGGACGATGCTGACTGGCTCGTGCAGCAGGGCTTCGACTCCATGCGAGTCGGCATTATCTGGAAAGCAGTAGAGCCAAAGCCCGGCAAGTACAACGACAAATACCTGGATTCCATTGCCCGCACTATCTCCATGCTCACTGAGCGTGGAATCGCGGTCTTGGTCGATGCCCACCAGGACATGTACAACGAGAAGTTCGAAGGCGAATTTGCCCCGGATTGGGCTGTCATTGACGACGGCGTTCCCAGCCTCTTGAAGGTTGGCTTCCCCGCTAACCAGGCCCTCAATATCGGCCTCATTAGGGCATACGACAACTTCCTGAATAACCGCGAAGGGCCGGGCGGTGTTGGGTTGCAGGAGCGTTACGCAGCCATGTGGGGCCATGTCGCCAAACGCCTTGGCGACATGCCGGGACTGATGGGCTACGACATCATTAATGAACCGTGGCCAGGCTCGGCATACCCACTGTGCTATCTGGCTCTCGGCGACTGCGGCCCGGCTAAGGAAAAGCTCGATGAACTGCACCAGAAGGCTGCCAATCAGATTGTCAACAAGGACCCGGACGCTATTGTCCACTACGAGCCCTACTCCATGTGGAACACCGGATTGAACACGAATCCGGCAGCCCCGGAGGTTCCTGAAACCGCTGGTACGGCTCTCAGCTGGCATGTCTACTGCACCACGAATGCCCTGTTCAACACCTACACGGGCTGTGATTTCTTCGATGGTCGTACCTTCGACAATGCGGAAATCGTCTCATCCGGTAACGGCTCGGCCACACTGCTTTCCGAGTTCGGCGCCACCGACGATGCCGATACCCTCAATGGCGTAATTTCGCTTGCCCGCCGCCACATGGTCGGCTGGCAGTACTGGTCCTACTGCGGATGCGACGACCCGACGACGCAGAACCAGAAGGAACAGGGCATGGTCTTCGACCCGACTGTTCCAGGACCCGTAGGTGCCGATGCCTTCAACCGCGACAAGATGACCATCCTCGCCGCTCCACACCTGCGGGCGGTCGCAGGCACCCCGCAAGCTACTGACTGGAACCACGACACCCGTGTCTACCAGGCCAGCTGGAACAATAGCCGCGTCGACGGCACCGGAGTTTTCGCACCTGGTTCCACCAGCGAGCTCGTTGTGCCCTCAATCAACTTCCCGAATGGGTTCACAGTGAATGTCGAGGGTGGCCACGCCACTGTCGCTGCCGATGGCCAGACGGTTCATATCGTCTCCACTGCTGACCACGTATCAGTCACCATCCAGCCGAAGTAGAACCAACCGCTCGATTCACCAAATAACGCCCTGTGGATTCTTCCGCAGGGCGTTTTTCGTGCCGCAGGGTCCTCCCACACCATCGGACCGAAAACCCACCTCAGCTTGGGCTACAAATATCGGGAATATAATGGCTTCCATGACCACTCACGAGAATTTTCCAACGGTCCGACACACAATTTTCCAAAACTCACTGATGTCCGCACTGCTCGATGGCATCTACGACGGCGAGATGACCATTGGCGAAATCCTTGGTCATGGAAACTTCGGCATCGGCACCTTCGACGGTCTCGATGGCGAAATGGTAATCCTCGACGGTGTCTGCTGGCAGGTGCGTCACGACGGCTCCGCGACCCGGGCCACCATGGATCAGCGCAGCCCCTACACGGTGGTCACCAACTTCGTTCCCCACACGGTGATGGATGCGCCGGAAAACCTGACTCGCAAGGAAATTAGCCCCATCATCGATTCCCTGGTGCCGAGCCAAAACTTTATGTACGCACTGCGGATTACCGGCGAATTTGAGTGGGTGAAGACTCGAACCGTCGTAAAGCAGGAAAAGCCGTATCAGAAGATGGTTGATGCGACGGAAGAAGACGCGTCGGTTGATTTCGAGAACCTGCAGGGCACGATTGCGGGCTTCCGCACGCCGGTCTATGAGAAGGGAATTTCGGTGCCCGGCTGTCACGTGCACTTCCTCGCGGAAGGCGGCACCGGCGGCGGGCATGTGCTGGACTTTAAGCTGCGCTCGGGCACTATCGAACTGTGCCCGGGCACTGACCTGCAGCTTCGCCTTCCGCTAACGGCGGAATTCTCGGATGCTGACCTGGATCCGGAAGACCTGGATGAGCAGATTCACAAAACCGAGGTCAAGGAGTAAACGCTAGTCTCCCGGGCGGCCAAGACGAGTGACGTAGGCACGGGCGGTGACGTGCATCTCTGCAGGTAGCGCCGCAATGCGTTCCTGCAGCACCTCCGGGTGAATATGGCGTGCCGACGGGCTCATACCGATCTGCGCGGCGATTGCACCCTGGTTGAGGTTCATACCGAACTCCACCAGCTCCGGGTCGCCAACAGGCACGAGGTGCCCCTCTGCCTGGGAAATCATGCGCTCGACCTTGCCGCGCTCGACATCAATGATGCCCAGTGGCTCACGAAGCTCACCCAAGTGACCAGTGGTGGCAGTCAGAACCACAACCTGGCCGCCCGGCTTGAGCACGCGAGCGAACTCCTCCGCGTTGCGAGGTGCGAAGACGACTGTAAGCGCATCGATGGAGCCATCACGCAGCGGCAACCGTGCCCACGCATCGGCCACAACCGCACCGAGGCGCGGGTGGCTCTTGGCCAGGTGCTTGGCGGCCGGCACAGACACATCAATGCCTACGCCACGAGAATTGGGAATGCTGTCCAGCGTGTGTGCGAGGTAATAACCAGTGCCCGCACCGACTTCGCAGATGACTGGGCTGGCGGCTTCGGACACGTTGGCGTCGTCAAGCACGTCCTGGACGTTGCCTGTAACTGCCTCAACGAATGGAGCATAGTGGCCACCAGAGAGGAACTCCTCGCGGGCGGTAATCATCTTGGCGTCATCGCCGGTGTAGCGCAGGCCAGCCCCACCGGCGAGCGTAACGTAACCCTGGCGGGCGACATCATAGCTATGTCCGGATTCGGACTTCAGAGTCATTCGTTCGGCATCACCAAACTTCAAATCAGTGCCATCGATGGGGTCAGCAAGCACATCAATGATGTCAGCTAGCACGTCGGTCACTCCTCAAACTGAGCTAGAAAAATAATTTTCACTATCTTAGCCCGTGTCGAGCTCAGCCAAGTAACTCCAATGCGAGTTACTGACTACGTTTATGACAAAAATTGCCCGGTAGGGTCAGGCGGTCATTGCATCATGGATAACACCAGAGATTACCTCCCGGGGAGTTAACCCGTCGAGCACTACCCGCGGCCGGTTATTCAGCAATGCTTCCGCCTCGGCGACCTCTTGGTCGGTGACATCGGTAAAGTTGGTGCCTTTGGGGAAATAAAACCGGATATCCCGATTCATCCGCTCATTGCTACCTCGCTGCCACGGCGAATGCGGATCGGCGAAAAACACCTGGATATTCTCCGCGACAGAAAACTCCGTGTGTTTGGCAAACTCCACTCCCTGATCCCAGGTCAACGTCGAAATCGTGGTGTCCATCGACTCTTTGAGCCGACGAATCATCCGTACCATCACCTCATTGACACTGGCGGCAGTATGGTCAGTGCCGAGCCTGCCGAGCAGCACAAACCTGCTGCGGCGTTCCACCAACGTCGCTAAAGCACTGGTGCCATCTGCGCCAATAATCAAATCGCCTTCCCAATGACCGGGTACCGCACGATCATTGGCTTCGGCTGGGCGAAGTGAAATATTGGCATCATGAGTCCAGCGTTTTCCACGTGGCTTGGGCACCCCTGCGAGAAGCGAGCGGGGTTTACGCCCTGGCCGGGTAGTCCGGCAGGACTTTTCAAACACAAGTTCTTTGCGCAAGCTGCCTGCCCCTTGTACGTAAAGGGCCTGGTAAATCGACTCGTGGCTAATAGTCATGGACGTATTATCACCCCACAGTGCAGCCAACCTGCCACTGGCCTGACGCGGCGAGGCGCCACGGTTGAGCAGATTGACAACCTGGGCGCGCAAAAACCGATTGTCATCGAGTTTGCGCGGCTTTGGACGAGCAAGACGCCCGCGGCTGGCCTGATCAGCGTGATAGGCATCGTAGATACCATCGACGCTGTTGCGTGCGATTTCACGACTGATAGTGGATTGACTACGACAGACTATCTGGGCGATACGCCGGTGCGAATGACCTGCCCGCAGGCAATCGGCAATAAGTAAGCGTTCGGCCAGCCCTAGCCGCCGACCAGTACCAACACGAGATACATCACCAGGTGTTATCCGACTGCGGGTATTCATAGTGGTTAAACTAGCCCGCCGGTTGTACACCGTGGTTGTGCACACCCCAGCCTGTGCAGCAATCTGGGCAACACTATATGAGCCGGCCATAAGCATCTCGTAGATCACGCGATGCTTATCCATCATCGATAACTTCGGGCAGTGCGATTGGTGCTGAATCGCAATTCCGGCTTGTCGCGCCCACCGCCTGACAGTTGGTGAGGGTATCCCTAACTCACGTCCAACTGCGCTTGCTGATGCCCCGTTGGCGATGTGTTGAAGCGCAATGGGTTTGATGGCACTGTATTTCGTTCGGCGGGTTTGCTTCACTACTTCTCCTGGTCGAAAGTGGTGATGCATTCACCGCCTGAACCTACCCCCGAAAACTGGCTTGAAAGTGTCATAAACTCCCACAGTTTCACATTTGCAGCCCGTACTTTTTGTTCATAACCCCTCCATTCGAGCCGTTATCACCTGAAGAAGAAAAGGCGACCTACACCACCTGTGTAGGTCGCCGCTGGGTCAAAACCGGACAGGCTCGCCTCTACCCGGCCTCTACCCGATACCCCACTACTCTGCTACTCCACTACTGCTACAAGCTCTGCACCGAGCTCCTTGGCTTCCTCCGGGGACAGTTCCACCACCAGGCGCCCACCACCATCTGCGGGGACGCGCATTACAATCTTCTTGCCCTCTTTAACTGCCTCCAGCGGACCATCACCGGTACGCGGCTTCATTGCTGCCATGTGAACTCCTTCGTTCTAAGACAATGTCGATGCAGGAGACGACCAGCCACCCCAGCTCGGCTGTGGTAGCCAGGAGATTGACAATCCCGGTTCAAGACCTCGGTCTACGACCCCGGCTCAAGATCCCGGTTTAGAATCCCTGTCGGCATTTTCGACTACTTCTCTTCATCATAGTCCTTTGTTTCACGCAGCGGCATGGGTGAAGCGCCTCAAACTACGCCCCTTACACCAGCCCACGCACCGGATGCAGTGGCGCAAAATCACCGGAAATAGCCAGAGTCATACGGCAAACATCAAGGGTTTCGGACACCTGATGCGAACGGAACACCGCAACGCCGGCAGCTGCCGCATGGGCGGTCGCAGCCAAGGTGCCGGGCACACGCTGCTCGACCGGGCGGTCCAAAGTCTCACCGACGAAGTCCTTATTCGACAGCGCCATGAGCACCGGCCATCCTGTAGCCACGAGCTCATTGCAGCGCCGCAGAAGTTCGAGGCCGTGGTAGGTGTTCTTGCCGAAGTCGTGGGTGGGATCGATGAGGATGCGGTCCTCCGGCACGCCAGCGTCCACTGCCCTCTGGGCGAGCTTGCCGGTTTCTGAGATGACATCGTCCACGACGTCGTCGTAACGCACGCGAACCGGATTGGTGCGTGGCAGTGCTCCACCGGTGTGTGAGCAGACGTAACCCATCCCGTGGGCGCCAGCGACTTCCAGCAGCTCCGGGTCATGGCCTGCCCAAGTGTCGTTGATGAGGTTGGCGCCAGCTTTGATGGCGGCCTCCCCGACTTCGGCGCGCCAGGTGTCGACGCTGATGTGCAGGTCAGGATAGCGCTCGCGGACCTTCGCGATGGTCGGCACCACGCGCTCAATCTCCTCGGCAACAGTTACTTCCGCACCGATACCAGCCTTGACGCCGCCAATATCGACAATGCCTGCGCCGGTAGCTACAACTTCGTCGACGCGAGCAAGCGCGGCCTCCTCCGCAGCCGTTGCGCCACGGTCATAGAAGGAATCCGGGGTGCGATTGACGATGGCCATCACCGTCGGCACCGCGGAGTCCTGATAAAAACTCCGCACAGCGTCTTACCTCTCGCTGAAGCGACGGACTCGGCGGAGCTTTTCGGGAACGTCAGAGGTCGGCTCGCACTCTTCCATCAACTTTTCGTGCGCGGCCTCGATGTACTCGACCGCTTCTTCAATGGAGTCGGTGACCAGGAAAAGGTCCATATCAGTCGGAGAAATCAGCTCCATGGCCACCAGTTTCTCGCGCATCCAATCGACCAGCCCCGACCAGAACTCAGTGCCCAGCAGCACGATTGGGTGATTTTCCACCTTCTCGGTCTGCACCATCACCAGTGACTCAAAGAGTTCATCGAGCGTGCCGAATCCACCCGGCAGACAGATAAACGCCTGCGAGTACTTCAGGAACATGGTCTTGCGAACGAAGAAGTAGCGGAAGTTCATGCCCAGGTCGACCCAGTCATTCAAGTGCTGCTCGTGCGGCAGCTCAATGCCCAGCCCAATGGAAAGGCCGTCGGCGTCGTAACAGCCGCGGTTGGCGGCTTCCATGATGCCCGGGCCGCCACCAGTGATGGTCGCGTAACCCGCCTCCGCCAGTGCTTTGCCCAGGTCGAAGCCCCACTGGTAGTACGGGCTGTCCTCTGGCAAACGCGCCGAACCATACACCGTCACCGCCGGCGGAATCTCCGCCAACGCACCAAAGCCGTCAACGAATTCCGATTGAATGCGCAGCACACGCCAGGTGTCGTTGTGCAGCCAGTCCGTGTTCGGATTGTGTGACAACAGCCTGCGGTCGGTCGTAGACGCCTGCGGTTCGCCCGCCTGTCGAATCGCGATTGGGCCGCGGAGTGCGCGGCGCTTAGCTGGGGACGGAGTACGTACAGGTTTCATAACCTCACAATGTATGCCAGCAATGACATACGCGCACCCGCTCAGCGAGGGCAGGGTGTGATTCTAGGCTCACCCAGCCACCGGCGCGGTGGTCAAGTACCGCCGCAGGTCCTCCCACAGTGCCGTAATGCACTCGACCGGAATCTGCTCATCCTTCTTGTGGCAGTACGCCGGATCACCCGGGCCAAAGTTCACTGCAGGAATGCCGAGCGCGGAAAAACGCGCCACATCGGTCCACCCAAACTTGGGCTTTACGACGTCGCCTGCGACCGCAACCAACTCCTTCGCAGCAGCCGCATGCAGTCCCGGTAGTGCCCCAGGGCTCACATCCTCGACATCGACGGTGAGGTCCTCGGCCGCAAACTCGTCGAGTCCCAGCACCTCGCGGAAGTGTGCCATGGCCTCATCGGCGCTGCGGTTGGGCGCGAATCGGAAGTTGACTCGCAGCACCGCCTCGTCGGGAAGCGTATTGGTGGCAACCCCGGCCTCCAGCCAGACGACGTTGAGCCCTTCGCGGTAGGCCAAGCCGTCGATATCCACGGTCTGCGGTTCATAGGCGGCAATGCGTGACAGCACCGGTGCTAACTTGTGCACGGCGTTGTCGCCGAGCCACGCCCGAGCCGAGTGTGCACGTGTGCCGTGAGCGGTCAGACGCAGGCGAATAGAGCCCTGGCAGCCGGCTTCGATGACATTGCCGCTGGGCTCGCCCAGCAAAGCGACATCGCCAGCCAGGAGCTCCGGATGCGACTCACTCAAGTGCCGCAACCCGTTGAACTCCGCGGCGATTTCTTCGCATTCGTACATGATGAGTGTCAGGTCGCGCTGCAACTCCTGGCTTGCCGCCAGCGTCGCAAAAGCATGCAGGTAGACTGCGTCACCGCTTTTCATATCCACAGTTCCACACCCAAACAGTGTGTCTCGCCCCTGCGCGTCTACCCCACGCGTCGAGGGCACATTGTCCGCAGTCGGCACCGTATCCAGGTGTCCTGCCAAAATCACGCGCTGCGGCAACCCCCGATGGGTCCGCGCAATCACGTTGTTGTCAATGCGCAGGACCTCAATCGACTCATTTGCCTGCGCGACCTCACGCAATGCCGCCTCGACGGCATCCGCAATCGCGGTCTCATTGTGGGACACCGATTCGATGTCCACCAGTGCCGCCGTGAGGTCTACAGGATCTTGGAGCAGATTTAACTTCGATTTCACATCAATTAAGCGTACAAACCATTGTGCGCCAGCGAAACCAGAATTTTGTGATGAATATGCGCCGCACGACCATTGATCGCATCCCCATTGGCGGGCGCGCCACCACCGAGGAACAACGCCAGCTCATGCGGTTCGGCGGAGGTCACACCAATTCTCCCCTCCGCCGAGCGCTTAAGCCCATCAGCCACCTCAAAGACCAGGGTTTTCGCTCCTTCCGGGAGAGTTTGGGCAATGATTGCCTCCGGAGTTTCGCTTGTCGACGACCCCGGCGCCCGCTCCTCCCCCGCAGAATCGGTCGCCTCTCCGTTGCCGCTTTCTTCCTCGACAACCCCCGCGCCGGGTCCATAGACCACAGCCACACGGGAGCCATAGACCGCAATCACCGGACGCAGCTCATTCGTGCTGACAATCACCGTAGAACCGGCCAACGGCTTGCAGACGGCCGCGACAATCTTGGCCGTTGCATGTGGCAGCTGCACTGGAGTGGGATCGATGTCTCGTCGATAAGCAGGACGAAGCGTTTCGGCGACATCGCCCAGCTCATCGCGCTCCCACATCGGCAGGGCATCGATGCGTGCCTGCTGATCGCGGTTCTTGCGCTCCAGCAGAAGACGGGCGATCATGCCACCACCGAGCCCCACTGCGATGGCAACTGCGATAACCAGCACCAGACGGTTCGGCGCGATGAGCGCAACCACTGCGGCAATCACCACACCGACTGCGCCAATTGGCATTGCTCGCGGCGGCAAAACGAAACCAAAGAAGCTGGCTACGGCAAGAATCCAAGCACTCAACAGTGCGAATCCGACATAGAAGACCACCGGCAGGGCCAGGACGAAGCCGAGTCCGAGCACACTGACAGCAATGATGAGGCTAACTAAGAACCACTGCTTCATTTTCTGTGTGCTTTCAAGGCCAGCTAGGGGCATAGTTCATCCTTCCGCGAAGATTCCTTAAAGGGATACTAATATTAAGAATCATGATTACATCTGGTGCTGTCGCTACGGGAATCGCCAACATCGCAATGGACGGTACAGTTCTCGATACTTGGTTTCCCGCACCTCAGTTAAGCGATGAGGTCGTAGAATCGAGCACTCACCGGCTCGGCGCCGCTGATCTGACCCCACAGTTGCTTCGTCAGGTGATTTTGGACGAGGATCGCCGCGTGGAGCAGGTGGCAGTGCGCACGTCCATTGAGGATTTGTCCAAGCCGGCTGTCGACCCGCACGATGCCTACCTGCGCCTGCATCTGCTCTCCCACCGCTTGGTCAAGCCGCACCAGCTCAACACCAAGGGGCTCTACGAGCTGCTCCATGTCGTGACGTGGACCAACAAGGGGCCATGCCTGCCGGACAACTTCGAGCAACTGCGTACCCACTTGCGCGTCCGCGGCCTGATTCACGTCTACGCCATCGACCGCATGCCGCGCATGGTCGACTATGTGCTGCCCGCAGGTGTCCGCATTGCAGAGGCCGAGCGCGTGCGGTTGGGCGCTTATCTGGCACCGGGTACGTCAGTACTGCGCGAGGGATTTGTCTCGCTGAACTCGGGCACTCTGGGCCCATGCAAGATTGAGGGACGTCTATCCTCCGGTGTCGTCATTGGCGCGCACACGAAGGTGGGACTGTCGGCCTCCATCATTGCCGCTCACGACGATTCCGGTCAGCGTAAGCCGCTCACGGTTGGCGAGCGCTGCCACATCGATATCGCGGCCGGCACCGTCGGCGTCAGCCTCGGTAATGACTGCATTATTGACCGAAGCATCCTCATTGCCCCCGATACGCCCATCGATGTCCCCGCGGAGAACCGCCGTATTCAGGCATGGGAAATCTCCGGCCGCAACAATATGCACTTCTACCATCACCCGGACCACTCGGCAGTGTGCGTCCGCCGCACGGAACGCCCGGGCAATGACGAAGGTGCCGCTACTTTCACTCAGCTTGCCGACGTGCCGGATGAGCTGGCCGGATAACCTACTTTAGGTGTCTTGAAGGCACATTAATGGGCCCCGAAACGGTGAATGGGGGTAAACCCGTAATACGGTTATTGCCCCTGTTATCAGCGAGGTAATGTTTGCGACATGACCGAATCGCAAATTACCTCCACCTCCGGCGAGACATCTCAGCTGGGCAAGGGGCTGCAGGTTCGACACCTGACCATGATGGGTCTTGGCTCCGCAATCGGTGCCGGTCTTTTCCTTGGTACGGGCGTCGGCATTAAGGCAGCTGGCCCGGGTGTTCTCATTTCCTATGTCATCGCTGGCTTCATTGTCGTCCTCGTCATGCAGATGCTCGGCGAGATGGCCGCTGCCCGCCCGACACCGGGTAGCTTCTCCACCTATGCCGAGATGGCCTTTGGTTCCTCGGCTGGCTTTGTCCTCGGCTGGCTCTACTGGTTCATGCTCATCATGGTGCTCGGCGCTGAAATTACCGGTGCCGGTGCCATCATGGGTGCGTGGTTCGGTATTCCGGGCTGGATTCCAGGCCTGATCTGTGTTGTCTTCTTCGCTGTAGTGAATTTGGCGAATGTGCGCGGTTTCGGCGAGTTTGAGTTCTGGTTCGCGTTCATCAAGGTCGCGGTGATTATCGCGTTCCTGGTCATTGGCGTTCTTCTTTTCTTCGGTCTGCTGCCAGGCACCAGCTTCGTCGGTACGACGCATATTGCCGAATCCGGATTCCTCCCGAATGGCGTTTCCGGCATTGCCGCTGGTCTGTTGGCCGTGGCCTTCGCCTTCGGCGGTATCGAGATTGTCACGATTGCCGCTGCTGAGGCCGAGGATCCGCAGCGCTCCATCGCTGCTGCTGTCCGCTCGGTAATCTTCCGCATCTCTGTGTTCTACCTGGGCTGCGTGACCGTCATCATCCTGCTGTTGCCGTACTCCCAGATCGACGGCGCTGACTCCGCAGCTGAGTCGCCGTTCACCCAGGTTCTAAAGCAGGCGAACATTCCAGGTGCGGTTGGCTTCATGGAGGCCATTATCGTTCTGGCGCTGCTGTCCGCGTTCAACGCTCAGATTTACGCAACCTCTCGCCTGGTCTACTCGATGTCCACCCGCGGTGAGGCACCGCGCTTCTTCGCCCACACCAATGAAGGCGCAGTTCCGAACCGTGCGGTCATCATGTCGATGGTCTTCGCCTTCGTCTCCGTGGGCCTGCAGGTTGTCTTCGACGGCTCGAGTGTCCTGGTCTTCCTACTGAACGCTGTCGGCGGCTGCTTGCTGGTGATCTGGCTGGTCATCGCCCTGTCTGAGATTAAGCTGCGCCCGCAGATGGAGGCCAACAACGAGCTTTCCGTTCGCATGTGGGCCTACCCGGCACTGTCCTGGGTAGCGGTCATCCTGATTCTGGGCCTCGCTGTTGGCATGCTCACCGATTCTGGTGCTCGCCAGCAGGTTATCGCCGTTGTGTGTGTCACTGCGTTCCTCGCGGTGCTCGCTGCACTGACTAAGAAGAGCCGCACCGCGGCCCGCGAGGCTCTCGAGTCCAGCGATAGCAACTAGCCGTTAGCAACTGGCTGCAGGGCCTAACCACCCTGCTACCCCTATCCGAACATTTCCTTGCTACACATTTGCGGAACACTTTTCATAGATAGGGATATGCCGGTAGCCTGTTTTCCATGAAATTTGGAGCACAAGCTACCGGCATTGCCACTTTTAACAACGATACTGTTCTCGACGTCTGGTTCCCCGCCCCCAAGCTCATCGAAGAGGGCGTGGCAACCTCCACCACGACCGGAACCATCGACGCCGACGCACTGCCTGAAGATTTCACCTACCTCACAGATCTGGCCGTAGCCGATGCGGACCGCGGCACCACCCGCCATCTGGTCACAGCTACCATCGCTTCACTCGATGACGCACCAGTTGACACCATCGATGCCTACCTGCGCCTCCATTTGCTGTCCCACCGCCTGGCCACCCCCAACAGCATCAACCTGGACGGCATCTTCGGCAAGCTCAACAATGTGGTGTGGACGAATTTTGGCCCCT
The DNA here is from genome assembly GCA_003955985.1 of Corynebacterium jeikeium. Lineage (NCBI taxonomy): Bacteria > Bacillati > Actinomycetota > Actinomycetes > Mycobacteriales > Corynebacteriaceae > Corynebacterium > Corynebacterium jeikeium. The sequence goes on along the minus strand of CP033784.1, from coordinate 905,106 downwards.
GTGCTGTCGAAGGCTTCGAGGTAACCCGAGCCAAGCTGTCGCGCCGCGGGCCTGTCACCGTCTACTCCATCGATAAATTCCCCCGCATGGTCGACTACGTCACTCCCACCGGAGTCCGCATCGGTGACGCTGACCGCGTACGCCTAGGCGCCCACCTCGCAGAGGGCACCACAGTCATGCACGAGGGCTTCGTCAACTTCAACGCAGGCACGCTTGGACACTCCATGGTGGAAGGCCGTATCTCTCAGGGGGTCGTCGTCGACGACGGCTCCGATATCGGCGGTGGTGCGTCCATCATGGGCACACTATCCGGTGGAGGTAAGGAAGTTGTGTCCGTCGGCAAGCGATGCCTACTCGGTGCGAACGCTGGACTCGGCATCTCGCTCGGCGATGACTGCGTACTCGAAGCCGGGCTCTACATCACTGCCGGCACCAAGTGCCACGTTGCCCTAGACGGTGTGAAGAAGACGCTCAAGGCCCGCGAGCTCTCGGGCGGATCGAATATGCTCTTCCGCCGCAACTCGCTCTCTGGTGCAGTCGAGGTTGTGCCGTGGGCTGCCGAAAAGGTGAAGCTCAGCGCGGAGCTGCACGCTAACTAAGGGGTCGTCGGCACGTCTGCCGGGGCCGCGATAGTCCGCGCGCTCCGGTAGGCACGTCGCTCACCAGTGACGGGGTCGACAAAGGCCAGCGCGGTCGCCGTCAATCGCAACTGCGGCGTGTACTTTGGCACTCCACTCGCGCTTGCCGACGGCCCCTGCGCCCCCGCTTCCCGGCCATAGGTATCCTCACCGAGGATGGGATAGCCTAGCCAGTCCATCGTCGCCCGCAGCTGATGCGTGCGGCCCGTATGGGGCTGTAGCCGCCAGTGCCCCACCTGCATGCGGCTGCCGCAATGCCCACAACCACAGCCGACTGCGTGCAGCGGAATGCTGGTGCTGGTCGCACCACCGCCATGGCTGTTCGCCAGCACATCGCCGATGTCCGCGGCTACTCGGCCGAGGAAGGTCACGGTTGTGCGTGCGAGCTTGAACTTGGGATTCTTCGCGGCAGCGCGAGCGAAATCGTCGGTCTCCACGACTTTTACTCCGCGCCCCGCCGGGTTGGGATCGAGCAGAAGCGTGACATCCCTGGTTTCCCCCACATGCCAATCATCGGGCATCACGGTGAGGCATTCGTATTCTTTGGTGATTTCCTGGTTTTGGAAAAGCTGCTGGTAGCGCGCACGGGTAGCCGGATTCCGGGAAAGCAACAGCAGCCCACTGGTCAGAAGATCCAGGCGGTGAACGGCCACTATCTCCGGTTCCCCGAGACTACGTCGCAGTCGCTCCTGCACGGTATTGGCCACGATGCGGCCATTGGGAGTCGCCGGCAGAAAAGGTGGCTTGTCTACGACCAGAAACTCATCGGTGTCGGCCACGATTGCCGGCTCAAAGGGGATGTACTCCTCGCGCTCGTGAGCGGCGGCATCGACTTGCGCTGCCTGACGGTTCTTCTCAAGGCCCCACCACGCATCTCGATTGCCTGCGGCACGTCCCACGGCACACTCCCTTTTTCATGATTTGGTCTATGCCGATGTCGGCACCGTTTGCAGCATTCGGCCTACGCGGGCCAGCACATCTGGCCGGGGCTAGCCGCGAATACGCGCCGCCGCCACTTCGATGTCGTTGAGCGTTGCTGTGAGCCCCACCCGCACGTGCTGCGCACCCTTGGGGCCGTAGAAGCTACCCGGCGCGACCAAAATGCCGCGTTCGGCCAGCCAATCAACGGTCTGCCAGCAGTCTTCCCCGCGCGTAGCCCACAGATAGAGCCCGCCCTCGGAGTCATCGATACGAAAACCTGCGGCTACCAGTGCATCATGCAGAATCTCACGGCGGTCACAGTATCGCTGCTTTTGTTCGGCCTCGTGGGAGTCGTCGTTAAGCGCGGCGATCGTGGCGTGCTGGATGGGTCCCGGCATCATCAGCCCCATGTGACGGCGCACGGAAACCAGCTCGGCGATGAGGTCCGCGTCGCCAGCGAACCAGCCGGTGCGGTACGACGCCATGTTCGACGTCTTGGACAGCGAGTGAATAGCCAGCAGGTTGGTGAAATCACCGTCGCACACTCGCGGGTCGAGAATACTGACTGGCTGTTCAGTCCAACCGAGCCCCAGGTAGCACTCGTCAGAGGCGACAACGACGTCCCGAGCACGCGCCCACTCAACCACCTTGCGCAGGTGTTCAACACCGAGGACCTTGCCGTTGGGGTTGCCCGGGGAATTGATGAACATCAGCGTCGGCGAGGCGGGGCCGATTTGCGTCAGCGAGTCCGCACGCAGCAGCTCAGCGCCTGCGATGCGAACGCCGACCTCGTAGGTGGGATATGCCAGCTCGGGGATGACGACGGTGTGCCCCGCGCCTACGCCGAGGAGGAAGGGAAGCCAGCCAATCGCTTCCTTGGTGCCGATGACCGGAAGCACATTGCCGCCATTGACCGCTGACTCCAGTCCCGTCACGCCGTAGCGCCGCGCCATCGCTGCAACAATCGCAGCACGTAGCTCAGGCGTGCCGACGGTCTGAGGGTAACCCGGTGCGGCAGCACCTTCGGTAAGGCCCTTCCGAATTATCGGAGCGACTTCATCGACCGGTGTGCCGACCGAGAGATTGACCATGCCCTCTTCATGCGCAGCCGCAGTGGCTTTCGCCTGCGTGAGAGAATCCCACGGAAACTGAGGCAAAAGAGAACCGGGAGTTACGCGCTTACGGGCAGCTGACATGGGCGGTGATGAAGTCCTTCCCGGGAAAAGAAATAGGTTTAATCATCTGTGGTTTTATTCTTCTGCCTGCGGCGGCAGAGCTGCCACGAATGGCACATCGAAGTCCTGGGGGCCGAGCTTGGCGGCACCACCCGGGGAACCCAACTCATCGAACCAGTCGACATTCGCATCGATGAATTCAACCCACTCATCCGGAACATCGTCCTCGTAGAAGATGGCCTCGACTGGGCAGACCGGTTCACAAGCGCCACAGTCCACGCACTCATCAGGATGAATGTAGAGCATGCGCTTGCCCTCGTAAATGCAGTCAACCGGGCACTCTTCAACACAGGCACGGTCGAGGACGTCAACACATGGCTGGGCAATGATGTAAGTCATGGTTTTAGGTTTAAGAACCTTTCTCACAAGATATGGGATGAGGCTTTCGCTATCTGTCGATTATGCCGTTCCGACGAGAAACAGAGCAAAATAGACAGAGCGGTATATTCAGATTGGAGTCTACACCCAACGTGGGTGTTGTTTTCAACTGGCTCCAGAAAGAGCCACATTGATGCGGGCCTGCCCTGTATCAATTCCTCACCGTCTCCTGCAGTATCCGCTGCGGTTTTCGCTAGAGTGCCCGCAGATGGCGCAGTGGCCAGGCACCGCCCAGCACACCGCAAACAAGCAGCAGCACTGTTCGCAACCACTGCCCCATTGCCAAGTCCCCACCGAAGGGCAGCACTGCCCACAGCAGAATGCCTGCAAAGCCCAGCACCCAGATGACAGTCGGAATTGCAGCTTTGGAGCGATCGCGTGTCCACAGCAACGCTGTGTTGGTGATAATCAGATTGGCAATATAGGCCAGCGGAATGGTCCACGGCAACGGAATAGCAACCGAGCCGATGGTAATCCACACTCCGAGGAAAACTACTTCAATCACCAACGCTGCCAACGCAGCCAGCGACAGCCAGACTAGCGCTACTGTGACCTCCCCCTGATGGAAGTTCTCGCGTGGCTGCGAACGTTCCGGGTCACCCCAATAGCGCTCATCCCCGAATGTGCGCTTTTCAATACTCAAGCGCTCGTTCTTCAACTTTCCGCCAGCAGCGTTAATCAAGTCTTCGCTTTCGTGAGGCTGAGGGTTACTCATCGTCCGCACTCCCCTCCGCTTCCAGATCCACGCTCGGTACAGAGTCGACGCTCGCTACCGGCTCTGGCGGTAATTGGATATTCACCAGCTCCCCCAGCTCTTCCAGGGACGCAGCGGTCGCCGTACCAAAACGGTATGCCTCAGTCGGTGCCACCGGCTGACACAGCAAATTGGAAAACGCCCAGACGGCTCGCGCACGACCAGAGCCATCGGTCTGCCCATAGACAGCATCCGGATTAACCTCGCTGACGGAACCATCGGCGAACCACACCTGCGTCGCATGCGCGCGCATGGCCTCAACCTTGGCAGCCACAGCGGCGTCATCCAGCTGAACCTCGAAATGGCCAGTCACGGTGGCGAAGTCGTCGACATCGCACGACTGCCAGCTCTCCGGTACCACGGTAATGGCATCCAGCCCCGCCGCCATTGCCTCACGATCGGTGACCGCCCACAGCGTCGGAAAGCGATTTCCGCACGCCGCGACAGTGATATCGTGCGCACGAATGTGGTCCGGATGCCCATAGCCACCATCGGCGTCGTAGGTAATGACCAGGTCTGGCTGCAGCTCATCGAGGATGGTGCGAAGCTGGGCGACCGCCTCATCACCTGAGTTCACGAAGGCACGCGGATGCTCATTGCCCTTGTCACCGGCCATCCCGGAGTCACGCCAACGTCCAGCGCCGCCGAGGAACCGCGGCGCGTTATCAGGACCGTTGGCGCCTAACGCACGCAGCGCCGAGCGCAACTCGGCGACGCGGAAACCGCCCAACTGGTCGGCTTCATCAGCAACTAGCCCCTGGTACGGCGCACCGATGACCTCTCCCAGCTCGCCCATCGTGCAGGTCACTACGCTTACCGACGCTCCGGAACGCGCGGCAGCCGCAATCAAACCACCTGTCCAAATGGACTCGTCATCTGGATGTGCGTGAACAAAAAGTAACTTCACGGACTTTCTTACTTCCCCTTGTTCTCCTGGTCGATGTTATCGCGGCCATCTTGGTTCTGACCCGAACCGTCCTGCTCTGTATCTTCGCGCGGATTATCTCTCGTCTGAGAATTCTCAGACGATTCTCGAGCCCCACTCTGTGTCGAGACACGGCGAACCTCGCCCAGAACACCGAGGCGGCCCAACACTGGGTCATCGGTCCACTGCGAAGAGTCCCTCCTCCCGGTAATTGTAATTTCCGGGCTGACCACCGTCAGCAAGCCGTCTTTCACCAAGGTCAGCTCGATACTGTGGCCAGCAATGATATCGGCGAGTTCAGCGGGCAACGCAGAACTGTCGGGAGCGAGCAGCTCATCAATCTGTGGGTCACAAAGACCGGAGAGATTCTCGCTCCGAGCAGCCGATTTCGGAGCAACTGGTACTCCATTTAGGTCAGCCGGCTCCGCTGAGGTAGAAGATTTGGACTGTTCAGATGGTGTTGTCCCGTCCAACGAGCCCTGCTCTTCAGCACTCTTTTCCCGATCTCCACTTGGCGCAGGCCTTGTCGAACTATCGACGAGCTCAGAATCAGACTCGGACTCAGACTCAGCAGCCGACTCTGCGCCCGCTTCGTCCAGGTCCTTCGGCGGCAGCGAACTGACCGAGCCTTCCGTACACACATAGCGTTCCCGGGCCGCCTGGACAGAATTGGGCTGCTCTGCCCATGCCACCACGGCATCGACAGTTCCGTAGGGCAACGAAGACCGCAGCATGTCCGCCGGAGAATACGAAACAACGGTGGCGGGGATACCAGCTGCAGTCAACTGGTCAGCGACCGCAAAAGCCGCAGCGCGTGCCGCTATACCGTCGCTGATGATGCCAATTCGTAGCGGATTGTCCTCAGTAAAACCAGCCTGTGGTGTCTCGAATCGCTCCTGGTCACCACCGTCACCAGAACCACCCGCAATTCGGCGCCCGGTGGCCACCTCTGAGACCTCTGCAACGTTGATGGTGCTCAGAATGGCCCGGCGGACGGATTCGTCGGCAAGCCTGCTCGACGCGAGATTGGTACTGAAAACCAGTTCCCGGTTCGGCTCATGGAAGAACTCAGCAACACCGGGGACCAGACCGTACGTCAGCTCAGAGGTCTCCGTCGGACGGACCTGCACGGCATGGATCTGCTTCGAACGCAGTTGCTCCGCACCATCGATGGCACTACGCATGGCACGCAGCGTAATAACCTCCGAGGCTGCTGGCTGCTCACCCCAGTAGCGGTCATTTCGAACCAGTCGAATGATGTTGCGGCCGACATCCATCGACTCGACGGTGTACTGCCCACCGGAGGCCGGGAAACGGCTGGCCAGCCCTTCGGAAAAACCATCAGTGTTCGACCGCATCAAATGCGCTGGCAAGAGATGTGCAAACAGGCGCTGCCAATGCGTAATCGGCTGAGTGAACGTCACGTCAATCTGACGGCCACCATCGGAGACATCAATGGATTTAATCAGCTCATAAGTCGCCGTATCCAGCGATCCTGGCGTGGACGTGACTTGGGAAAATAGGTAGCGGAAGTCCTCGCCACTGATTGGCGTGCCATCGCTCCACTGCGCCCCTTTTCGAATGCGGTAGCGGACATGCTCTGCCGCTACCGTCGGATCCGTGATGTCAACATCGGCCGCTTTTCCGTTTCCAGCTCCGTTTCTGGCGTCACCGTCTTTGCTGTCATCACTCTCGATGACCTGCACGGAATCCAGCAAGTCGGAGTTGAGCAGCCACTGGGGAGCTCCTGCCGAGCGAGCGTTGGCAGCGTTATCCACCACTCCGGGAGCTTGCGCGGAGGCACTAGCGTCACCAGCCTCGCCCTCTACCGGCGCAGGGGTGAAAACACTAGGCAGTGTCAGTCGCGCTACCAGGCTGGTCACCGGGGAGACGTCGGCAAGCAAATGCGGATTGAAGCCTTCGACAAACTCGTCGACACCGACCGTGACTTCACGCATCTTTTTAGCCTGGTCAGCGGTGTCTTCCTGCTGCACCGGCACTTCCTGCTGCCCGGGCACAGTCGGAGCGTCCGACGGGCGAGCCATGCACGAAGACGCCAAAGCCGCCGTCACGCAGAGTGTCGATGCTACGAAAAATCGACGAGAAGCTGCGTGACGACGGCTGCGAATAAACATATCCACGAGATTACTCGACACCTGGCCGAGTCAGTTACCCCGAGACTGGTTTTCAGGTGGCCCAGTCCCCTAGCAACCCGAATTACTTCTTATTCATGGCCTTCGCGCGGGAACGAGCGCGAGCGCGATCGGTGGCGCTGAGGATCTGCTTGCGTACGCGAATGCCCTCCGGGGTGACCTCAACACATTCGTCAGCGCCACAGAACTCCATAGCCTCATCGAGGGAAAGCTTGTGCGCCTTCTCCAGAGTCACGGTCGCATCAGCCGAGGCTGCGCGCATATTGGTCAGCTTCTTTTCCTTGGTGATGTTGATGTCCATGTCCTCATCACGCGGATTCTGGCCAACGACCATGCCCTCGTAAGCCTGGTCACCCGGCTCGACGAAGAAGGTGCCGCGGTCAGAAAGCTGAATCAGTGCGTAAGCGGTGATCTGGCCGGTACGGTCAGCCACCAACGATCCTGTCGGACGGTCCTTAATCTCACCAGCCCACTCGCCGTAGCCGGCCGAGTAGTGATTGGCGATACCGGTGCCCTTGGTCTCCGTCATGAAAGTAGTGCGGAAGCCAATCAGACCGCGGGACGGAATGAGGAACTCCATGCGCACCCAACCGGTGCCCTGGTTACCCATCTGCTCCATGCGCCCCTTACGAGCCGCCATCAGCTGAGTGACAGCACCCAGGTGCTCTTCTGGAACATCGATGGTCAGGTGCTCGTACGGCTCCTGAACCTTGCCGTCGACGGTCTTGGTAACAACCTGCGGCTTACCGACGGTCAGCTCAAAGCCCTCACGACGCATAGTTTCAACCAGAACGGACAGCGCCATTTCACCACGGCCCTGCACCTCCCAGGCATCCGGGCGCTCGGTCGGCAGCACGCGCAGCGAGACGTTACCAATCAACTCCTGGTCCAGGCGGGCCTTGACCATACGAGCGGTCAGCTTATCGCCACCACCCTGGCCTGCCAGTGGCGAGGTGTTCACGCCGATCGTCATAGAAATAGCCGGCTCATCGACCAGGATGCGCGGCAGCGGGTCCGGATGCTCGGCATCACAGAGAGAGTCACCGATCATGACCTCGTCGATACCGGAGATAGCGGCGATGTCACCAGCAATGGCCTCTTCAGCAGGTACGCGGGTCACGCCGACGGTACGCAGCAGCTCCGCGACCTTCGCATTCTTGACATGCTCATTGCCCTCGGAGTCGTAATGAATCCACGAAATCTGCTGTCCCTTGCGGATACGGCCCTTGTGGATACGAATCAGACCAATTCGACCAAGGAAGGAGCTGGAGTCCAGGTTGGTCACCTGCGCCTGCAGCGGGGCATCGATCTCAGCGGACGGCTCCGGGAGCACCTCGGTGATGACGTCGAACAGCGGCTGCAGGTTCTCGGACTCCGGCAGGTTGCCGTTACCCGGGTTCTCGGTCGAAGCCTTACCGGCACGACCAGAGGCATAGAGAACCGGCAGCTCAAGGTTGCGCTCAGCGACCTCTGCAGCTTCCGGGTCTTCCAGGGTGGAGGCTAGCTCGAGCAGCAGATCCTGTGCTTCCTCGACAACCTCGTCGATACGCGCATCTGGGCGGTCAGTCTTATTGACCACAATAATCACCGGCATGCAGGCAGCAAGCGCCTTGCCCAGGACGAAGCGGGTCTGCGGCAGCGGACCTTCAGAGGAGTCGATCAACAGCACGACGCCGTCAACCATGGACAGTGCGCGCTCCACCTCGCCACCAAAGTCGGCGTGACCAGGGGTGTCAATGACGTTGATGATGAGGTCTTCGCCGTTCTTGCCCTCACCTTTTCGGCGAATAGCGGTGTTCTTCGCCAAGATGGTGATGCCCTTTTCCTTTTCAAGGTCACCAGAGTCCATCACTCGGTCTGCAACTTCTTCGTGGTCGCTGAAAACGCCGGACTGCTCCAGCATGGCGTTCACGAGAGTGGTCTTGCCATGGTCGACGTGTGCGACAATGGCGACATTACGGAACTCGGTATCGCTCACAGGCGGATAGCTCCTAACAAGCTAAGAGGACTAAAAGAAAAAGATACGGCCTTGCTCTAAAGGACTGTCTTTACGACTGCCTTTAACGCCCCGCATCAACGCGTAATAAAGCGTTCTACAGTGTACTCCTTCTTAATGCCCCTGCACATCTGGCAGAGATTCTCGCAACCCCGAGCACCTATCCGTCATGCAAAGTGGCACTGCCGCGCCACCCTTAGGGATAAATCACCCCCTTACTGCACCCCCGCTTTACCGACAGCCATAACGGCATATCCGCCAGCGCCACAACGCTTCACGACGGCAATCTCTCAGCCCACCATGTGATAGATGTGACCAAATGCCATAGTTGTAACCCCACGGGATGAGACTTGACTTCACCCGCTTACACACTGCGAAACACCATTAACCCCATACATACACATTTCGCCTCAATTTTCACAATCATCTCGTTCTACATCAAAAATCACTCTAATTAACTTGCGACACACGGGAATCCGTGCGTTAATCTCCTGAGAAGATTCTGAACATTTCTTTTTCAAATCTTTCCATTTCACGTTGGAGTCGTTCTAAGATGAGCAACGATTCCGAAATTTTGATTCCGACTCCAATAGCCCACGAATGAGAGGTTCTTCACCGTGGTTTCGACTGGACGCTCCTTCCTGCGCCGTGCCGCAGCGACCTTGGGTGCAGCTGCAATTCTCACTGCGGGCATGACTCCCGCCGCTTCTGCTTCCCCGTCGCTGGACTCCCTGAACATCGCTTCGCCGAATCTCTACGGCAACGCGCGCGACATCATTAACTCCCCAGGCGTTCCTGAGGAAATTTCCAGCGCACTGAACAAGGGAATTGACTTCCTGACTGGTGAGGGCGAGGGCGAGCCGGGCTTCAAGGTTCCGGAAGGTGCCCCGAAGACCAACCAGTTCCTGCTGCCTACTGTTGCCGACAAGTGCATCGGCGGCGAAGGTCGTTCCTTCGGCCTGGCCACTACCGTTCCGGGCCCGGCAGACCTGCCTCTGCCAGGTGTTCCAGAAAACCAGCTTGGCTTCATTTTCACTGGCCTGGGCACCAAGCAGCTGGCTAAGCAGCAGGACACAGAGATGAATGTCTACTGGGTCAACGTTGCTAACGGCAAGTACGGCAAGACCACCCTGGAGAACAACGGCATCAACGCCGAGGAGGGCCCGGGCGCTGTCAACGGCACCGCTGACACGGGCAAGGGCGTGGTCATCGCTGTCATGCAGGGCGGTATCACCACTCAGGAAGAGCCTGGTCCGACCAACTGCAGCTACACTCCGACCGCCGGTGTCTTCCCGGTCGGCCTGAACTAAGTTTTTCTAGTTCTCCCCTAGCCCTTTTTGCATCACGTATGCAGAAAGGGCTTTTCTATGCCCAAAAAGGCAACCCCTACACGTTAAGGTATTCGCATGTCCACTTCACCGGCCACTTCGGCTTCGACCGCGGCAGCTCCTGCACTCTCCCCAATTCGCTCGAGTCAGGACACACATCCTCCGAAAGTCGAGACCTTTGACCTACGTGAAATGGTCAACACCGACCCCAAGGGCTTTCGGCGCAATGTCGACGAGTTCCGAACTCTCACTCCCAGCCGCCTTTATATGCGCCGTGGGATGGATCATCCAAAGTTTGGATATCTTGAGTCATTCCTGCTTGCCGACGAGGGGTTGCGCATCAGCATTTATCACTTCCGCCCGGGCGTGAAGGTGGAACACCAACGCTACGTCGATATTGTCAGCATCGACCGGACTGATCCGCAGTGCTGGCGTATGACCGATTTGTATCTCGACATCCTGCAGGCACCGACCGATCCTGAGGCCATAGCTCCCCTACCTGTCGATGCGACCACACAGATTCGCGTTGAAGATGTCGACGAGCTCGTCGCGGCCCACACTCAAGGGCTGATTAGCGATGAACTCACCGAATTCGCTATCGAGACCACGCTGACTGCACGCGCCGCAATCGCTGCACACGGTGACAACATTGATACGTGGATGCAGACTTTGAACCTCGATGCGACGTGGGCTGATGCTGTTGAGCTTTCGCCCGCAACCTAAAATGACCACCTCAACAAGGAGTACCGCCCGTGTTCGATAACTTAACCGGCCCCATTCCTCCCGCCGGCCCTGATAGCAATGCGATCATCAAAGCCGTCCGAGCAGCATTTACCTCCTACTTTGAAGAGTCCAAACCCGGCGAAGCCCAGCTGACCTTCCTTGGCTCTGCGCCACTGAAGATGCTGCGCTTCGGACCTGACACAGACCGGATTGTCACCTATGCAACACTCGGCTGCAGTGCCGAGGCGATGCAGGATCCGTCCGCAATGGTGGTGGACACCAACTCTGGCCCGCGCGCCGAGCTCATCTTGCCTATTCGTGGTGGACTGGACGAAGTCATCCGCCCGCTGGGTATTCTTGCCGCTTCCCCAAGCATCGAAGGCCTCATCCTCACCGAGGGGGCACTAATCGACTTCGGCCAGCCACTGTGGGATCAGTCGCGCTTCACCGGTTTTGTGCTGCTCAAGGCAGAAATCCCGCCGGTCGCGATAGAGGAAACCGAAGTCACAATCTTCCAGCCGGTCCCCGCCACGACCAACGAATTTGCCCTTGCTCGCGCTAAGGGCGTTGACGAACTGCGTCGCGTGTGGGAAACCCAAGGTGTCGACTTCACCGACCCGCACCGCACCAGCGCTGTATAAAAGTTAGCTTTTGTGGTGGTTGCCGGTTATCTGCTCGTCGGCAAGCGATAAGTTCAACCTAGCAGTGACGTTTCGCGCCGCGACAGCGTGGTTTAGAGTATGGAATTATGGCAGTCAATTCGGCTAAAGACGTTCCTTTCCATGCGGCGCAGTCCTTTAGGTGGTGGCGGCTCGCGGTATATGTTTACGTCCCAGCGCTAATCCTCACCGTGGTCAGTTCCCTATTGAAATGGGACGCGACTGTTACGGAAGCGGCAAAGGCCAACAACATCGAGGTTTCTGCTGCGCAGACCAGCTTGGCCGTGAGCTTCGCGTTCGCGATTATCGCGCAGACGGCAACGGCGATTGCGTGCTGGTGGCTTGCCGGCAAACTCCTTGAAGGATCGACTGCAGCGCGCACGGTGCTGTCCGTGGCGGCGGCAGTTTTTGTCATTAATGCATCAATGACGCTGGTCGGAACGATTTCCCAGGTACGCTCCGGAGACTCGTCGGTGCTCGGTTTGATTACAGCTGGCCTGCTGATCGTTGCCTCTATCATCGCCGCAACTGCAACCGCCCAGTCCTACCGCGGCGAGCGTAACCAGAAGTTCTTTGTGACGACGTAGGCAGCTCTTAGAGGTTTGGGGCGGGACGGGGATGCCTTCCAGGGCCTCCACCGTCCGCTTTAGGTCGGCGTACATTTTAGGTATGCGCACTAATACTGAGAGCGCCAGAAAGATTCTGAATGGTCTCGCGTCCACCCAGTCCCAGCGCGAGGAACTGTACAAGTATTTCCACCAGCACCCTGAGCTTTCCATGCAGGAGCACAGCACTGCGGACCGGATTATTCAGGAGCTCGAATCTTCGGGTATTTCCACACATCGCGTCGGAGGCACCGGCGTCGTTGCCATTATTGAGAACGGTGCCGGGCCGATTGTGGCTATGCGCGCAGACATTGATGCGCTACCGGTGAAGGAGACTTCCGGCAAAGATTACGCCTCCACGGCAACGCAGATTGATGAAAAGACCGGCACAGAGGTCCCCGTCGCCCACGCTTGTGGCCACGACTTCCACCTGATGTCTTTGCTCACAGCGCTGCAGGCTTTCAACGAAAACCTTGATCAGTGGTCTGGCACATTCATCGGTATCTTCCAACCCGCTGAAGAAACCGCCGAAGGTGCACGCGCAATGCTGGCGGCAGATCTGGAGAAGGCTATTCCGCGTCCCGATGTTTATCTCGGTCAACACGTACTAGCTAGCTTGCCCGGCGGCTATGTGGGCACTCGCCGCGGGCCAGTTCTCTCCTCTGCATTCTCGGTCAAAGTCACTGTGCACGGTAATGGCTCCCATGGATCCATGCCGGAGCTCAGTGTCGATCCCGTTGTCTTGGCATCCACCATTGTGATGCGCCTTCAGACGATTGTCTCGCGTGAGGTAGCAGCCACCGAGACCGCAGTGGTGACCGTTGGCGCGATTCAGGCGGGAACTAAGTCCAACATCATCCCTGACTCCGCAGAGCTGCTCATCAACACTCGTGCCTACAACAGCGCCGTGACCGAACACCTCAAAGAGGCAATCGAGCGCATTGTACGAGCAGAGTGCGTTGCTGCCCGCAGCCCTCAAGACCCGCAGTTCACTTACTACGACCGCTATCCCCTCACGAACAATGACGGGGACGCCACGAATACTGTGCGCGAGGCATTCGACGCGTACTTCGGTGATGAAGTCTCCGACTTGGACGCAGTGCCCGCCTCTGAAGATTTCTCAATCATCCCCGATGCGCTTGGCGTGCCATATACGTACTGGGGGCTCGGCGGCTTCGCGGATGAGAGCAGCGCTGTTGGCAACCACAACCCAGCTTTTGCCCCTGACCTCCAACCCACTCTTGACCGGGGCGCAGAAGCAATCGTTGTAGCTGCCTGTGCTTGGTTGGCGAAATGAGGGTGTGATTAGCGAGGCTGATGCGTGCGGCTGCAGGCGAGCTGGTGGATGGTGTAGTGCCGGACTCGTGCGGGGCTGGAGTGCCGGACTCGTGCGGTGCTCGTGCGGGACGGCCGAAAAACCGGGGGTTAAGAGAAAAGTAGACCCCGGTGCACGCCGATTGGACACGCTTCTTGCTACTTAACGCAAAATTTACGGGCTGCAAATGTGAAACTGTGTGAGTTTATGACACTTTGAAGCCGTTTTTCGGGCCATTTCTGTCATAAACGCAGTCAGTAACTCGCATCGCCCCACCGCCGCCGACCATAAACGCAGTCACTAGCGCGCGTTGGGGTTAAGAGACAAATTCTGAGTGATGTGGCAGCATGAAAAAGCCCCCGCCATTTCAGCGAGGGCTTAGAGTTTGCGCTGGTGATTAGCGCTTCTGTGCGTCTGCGAGGATCTGGCGACCTGCGACCATGCGGCAAATCTGGTTGGTGCCCTCGTAGATCTGGGTGATCTTGGCGTCACGCATCATGCGCTCAACCGGGAAGTCACGGGTGAAGCCGTAACCACCGAGCAGCTGCACGGCATCAGTGGTGACCTGCATAGCAACGTCAGAGGCGAAGGTCTTGGCGTTTGCGGCCATCAGACCCAGGCGAGCGCCGCCCTCAGCAGTGCCACGCTCAGCGTTAGCGGCTGCGGTGTAGACCATGAGACGAGCAGCGTCAATCTTCATACGCATGTCAGCCAGCATGAACTGGGTGTTCTGGAAAGCAGCGATCGGCTTGCCGAACTGCTGACGCTCCTGCACGTAACCAACGGCGTAGTCGTACGCACCCTGCGCGATGCCCAGTGCCTGTGCACCAATAGTCGGGCGAGTGTGGTCCAGGGTCTCCAGGGCAGTCTTGAAACCGGTGCCCTCTTCGCCGATGATGCGGTCAGCCGGGATGCGGCAGTTTTCGAAGTACAGCTCCGCGGTCGGGGAACCCTTGATACCCAGCTTGTGCTCCAGGCCACCGACGCGGAAACCCTCGTCGTCCTTGTGGACCATGAATGCAGAGATGCCGTTGGCACCCTTCTCCGGGTCGGTGACAGCCATGACGGTGTACCAGGTGGAGCGGCCACCGTTAGTGATGAAGCACTTGGAGCCGTTGAGGACCCACTCATCGCCCTCACGGACCGCGCGGGTCTTCATGGAACCGGCATCCGAACCGGCCTCACGCTCAGTCAGTGCGTAGGAAGCCATTTCACCGTTGGCGATGTCCGGCAGGACCTTGCTCTTCAGCTCGTCGGAGCCCTTGAGGATCAAGCCCATGGTGCCCAGCTTGTTCACAGCCGGGATAAGAGAAGCCGAGCCACAGACACGAGCAACTTCCTCAATGACAATGCAGGCCGCAACCGAGTCCGCACCCTGACCACCGAACTGCTCCGGCACGTGGACGGCGTTGAATCCAGCCTCGTTGAGAGCCTTCAGGGCCTCCTCCGGGAAACGCTCGTTCTCATCGACGTCCGCTGCGTACGGAGCAATCTGCTTCTCCGCCAGATCACGGATAACGGCGCGGAGCTCCTGGTGCTCCTCTGGCAGCTGGAACAGGTCGAATCCTGGGGTCAAAGCCATGTGGGTGTTCCTCCCGATTTAATGATTCCGATGTCGTGTTCGATATCGCGCTCTACGCATTTCTACGCAGCACTATCACCGCACGACGTATTTATCTTCGTTCGATACTAGTGGCTAACGCTTCGCCCTACCCGCGAAATTCGTAAAATTCTCGCGTTGCCGCTCGGCGCCCACAGAATAAACTGCGCGAGGAATTCCCGCAGCAGCGATGTCGCCCAGTACCTCAACGGCGTATAGGCGCCGACGACACACCAGGGTTCCAGCCCCCGTTCGCGCATGAGCTTCGCTACCCGTGGCGCATGAAAATCACTGGTCACAACAACCGTTCCAGCGCTCAACGCACCGTCCATGCCGCGCATCAATTCGCACGCATAGTCAATGTTTTCCGACGTATTCGTCGATTGGTCCTCGGGGATCAACTCGATGTCGCCGCGCTTTACGACGTCCCCAGCGTTCGCCTCCAACCACTCCACCATGGCGTCCGCTTCGGAGCAGGTGGCATCTGTCACCGCTTCACTGCCGACCCCACCGGAGCAGATGATTCGCTCGGTACGCTCATCACACGCTGAGACTGCTCGCTGTAATCTTCTGGCCAGCAGGGCCGAGGGCCGATTGTTCTTCAATCCGCATCCCAGTACAACCACGGTGTGTGGCGGCAGAGTTGGTTTTTGGGCTGCACATCGAAGGCGAACGGCCTCGAAAACGATCGCTGCGGCTCCTGGTACTGCGAGGCCGGCGAGCAGGGGCGTCGTCAAGCGATGCGATGCGCGAGCGTAGTAGGCGCGGCAGCTGGCCAGTGTCCACGCGGCACCTACTGTGGGAAGAACCCACCGCGGAGGTCTGCGATTGGGCAGGCGTGGTGGGCGTAGCTCCGAATTAGCGGCGACGCGTAGTCCGCCGACGAGGAGCATGGAACCGAAGCCTGCACCGAGGCACGCGAGTGTTTTTCTCATCAGAGCTTCCACGTTAACTGTTCTGGGACGTTGATGGTCCAGTCGACGAGCTGTTGCGGATTGTGCTTCGCCATATGCTGGGATTCCTGCTCGGCCCACATGTCCCAGTGTTCCTCGAAGTGGTCGTCGCGAGCCATGGCACGGGCAAATCGAGTCTGTGTGTCCAGCTCTACCCAGACTCCCCAGGCGTTGCCGTCGCCGATGGCGCGGGCAGCGGCAAGATTAGCTTCAGTGACAGCGCCGCAGCCTTCGACGATGAGAGAGCAGTCCGGTGGCGTCGGCACCCACTCAGCGAATTCGCCGGCGTACCAGTCCCAACGGCGATAACCACGCTCATCGGCCGGTAGCGCGGGGTTCAAAATGGTCTCCGCGACTGCGGCCGATGCTTTGTGCAGGCCGGACCAGCCCGGATAGACATCCTCCAAGTGGATAACTGGCCAGCCGAGGATACTGTGCAACTTTGCCGAAAAGGTGGTTTTGCCACTGCCGGAACGGCCGTCGATAAGCAGAATCATCGTGATCGAAACGCCTTTACTACGCCACGCCCAGGAAGCGGAACTCCCCGGCCCACACGGAAATACCGATTGCTGCGACGGCGATGGCGAGGCAGGCAGCCATGGTGACATAGTCACGCGCGGCCAATGTCGAGGTGTGCCACCACGTACGCTTAATCGGCGCGCCAAAACCGCGGGCTTCCATGGCGGTGGCCAGCTTGGTGCCGCGGCGCAGCGCAAACACCAGCAGAGCGAACACCTGGGAAATAGTGCGGCGAATTGCGCCGTGGTCACCCAAACCGCGTGCGCGACGGGCTCGGGTCAGCGCCTGCCAATCACTGATGAACAGACCGACGAGCCGCAGACTCGCCACCGTTGCCAGCACAAACCGGCTGGGCAGCTTGAGAACCTGCGCCAGCCCATTGCCCAGATCGGTGGGATCGATATTAGCTGTCAGCACGATAACTGGAGTACCGATAGCCAGCACACGCAACATGATCGCGATGGCCAGGGAAATGGAATTATCCGTCACATGCGCAAGCAGAAAGGAGAAATACTCTTTGCCCTCCGGGTTGCCGTAGAGCGCCATCGAGATGCCCGAGATGGGCGCGGCGATAAGAAGCGGCAGGCTGCGTCCTAGAAAACGACGAAAACCCAAACCCGACAGTGGCACCAAGAAAAGCGTGCAGACAAGTGCCACCACTGCGGAGACCCAGTCGATGGAAATCAGCAGCGGTGTGGTGAGCAAGAATAGGCCCAGAACTCTCGCCACCGGGTTGACCGTCGCGAGGAAAGGCTGCTTGCTCTGCTCGGCGCTCTGCGTACCTTCAGCCGTACCGGCGGAACCGACTTCAGTCACGATTTCCCTCCTACTTCGCCCTGGCCGCGCGAACCGCTATTGCTGCTCGGACCGGCCTGCTCCCCCGAACCACGCTGTCCCGGCGCCGCACGGCCTGACCGCTCCGGATGAAACGCATCCATGTCGACGACGTAGTCCCCCATTGCTTGGACCACCAACGGATCGTGGGTAATCGAAATAACAGTTCGACCGTCGTCTGCAAGTTGGCGAAGCAAAGTGAGCAGCTCGGTGAATGTCCGGCGGTCTTGGCCGAAGGTCGGTTCGTCGAGAAGCACAATATCCGGCGCTGTCGCCAGCATGGTCGCCACCGACAGACGTCGCTTCTCACCGCCGGAAAGCGAGAATGGATTCGCCTTGGTCAGGGCGGTTAGTCGCAGCCGCTCAAGTAACTCCTCGATGCGCTGATCAGCGTTGACACCGACAAGCTTGGGGCCAAGCTGCAACTCTTCCAGCACTGTGCCGGTGACGAATTGATGCTCGGGGTCCTGGAATACCGTGCCAATCCGAGTAGCCAACCTCTTCGATGGCCATTTCCACGGCGCGCTACCGCTGCCTGCCACTTGGACCGTGCCCGCCATCGGCTCAAGCAGACCGCCGAGCGTCAGCGCTAACGTGGACTTGCCGCTGCCATTGTGACCAACAATGCAGGTGGAAGCTTGAGATGGGATTGAAATTGATACACCGCGAGCAATCGGTTCAACAGTTTCGCCACCGCTGAACCAGGACTTCTTCGCGCCATAGCCGATGGCCAACTCGCGGGTTTCAATCGCGATGTCACCGCTAGGGTGCCCGTCCTGGTCGCAGGCAACGGAACGGGCGCCCGGCAGCGCGGGCGGCGCATTCGGAATCCACACCCCAGCATCCGTCAGAGCCTGCCCGTGGTCTTCCAAGACTCGATGAGGCGCACCATCGGCAATCACACCTTCGCGGCCCAGCACGATGATGCGGTCAACCACATCGACCCACGCATCCACTCGATGCTCGACCACGATCAGCGCCGCACCGGTTCTCTCCGCCGCGGTAATCGCCGCATCGCGCAGTACCGGCACACCGGCCGGATCGATGTTGGCCGTCGGCTCGTCCAAGCAAATGACCCGTGCGCCCATCGCCAGCACACCCGCCAATGCGAGGCGCTGTTTCTGTCCCCCGGAAAGCCGGTGCGTGGGATGGTCCAGCGGCAAATCCAGTCCCACCACATCCAGGCTGGCGCGCACTCGGTTGCCAATCTTAGCTGGGGAAACGCCCAGGTTTTCCGCACCAAAGGCAACATCGTCGCCAACGCGAGCACTAATCGTCTGCGAGTCAGGGTCTTGCAGCACCAAGCCCACCGAACCCCGTGCGGAAGCAGGAGTACGACCTTCAATCAGGAGCTTTCCGGTGGCTTCGCCATCGGAGTCGTCGCCAAGCACGCCAGCAATAGCGGCGAGCAGCGTCGACTTCCCCATCCCCGACGCGCCGAGCAACAGCACCTTTTCACCGCGCTCGATGTCCAGCGTGATGTCGTTCAGTACCGCAGCTTTGCGCCCCGCGTGCCGATATCCGAACCCCCGCGCGCTCACCGCAGGGACATTTCCGCTTGACGACGGCCCCCGCGTCAACGCCTCATCTGTCATCGATTTTCCTAGACGTCGTCGTGCCGCTCTCGCCCGATGGCAAAACGATCCAGCGCTCCAGTTGCCGCCAGTGCCTTAGCCAGGAAGTAAGCCAGCAGACCGGCGAGGACGGCACCCGACAGCGCCGTGGAGATCAGGTAGATGACGTTGAATTCGAAAGTCTTGGCCAGGTTGCCGGTGAAAAGCTCGAAAGTCCACGCGCCGACACCTGCCATGAGACCCGAGATAACCACGGTGACCAGGTTGTAGCTCTTATACGCCAAAATGAGGAACACCAGCTCCGCGCCGAGCCCCTGCGCCAAACCTGAGTACAGGGTGGAGATACCCCACTGGTTACCGATCAGTGCTGAAACCGTCGCTGCGATTACCTCGACGAAGATAGCGGCACCCGGCTTGCGAATGATGTACGCGCCGAGCGGACCACCGAGGAACCACATACCAGCGACCAAACCGCCAAGACCAGGAGTAAGCGCGTTGACTGCTTCATAGCCCGCACCGCCGATGATGTTCCAGATAACAAAAATCAGGCCAACGGCCACGCCGATAACAGCTGCAATGATGATGTCAATATTGCGCCACGAGAAGTTAGCGCGCGCTGCACTCGCCGATTGCGTCATCCCACTTGCTCCTATTTTTCTTTAACTCGAGCGGTATTGCTCAAACATTATTGATGTATTCATTAGCGGCGTATGAAGCCTGTGTCGACACGCCCTAAGCACTAACTTTTGCCTACCCTACCGCGCCCAGCAGATGGCCTAGATAACATAAGGAACCATGACTAAAGCCGAGCGGTCATCTACAGGAGATACCCCAACTGCCCAAACCCCTCATACGCCGCCAGTCGGCGATGAGGGGACAGCCGCGGATTCCGCAGTGAACACTGCCGAGGCCCCTGGTGCTGACAACACCGCTGAGCAGGAAAGTTCTCGCCCATACTACATGCCCACATTGACGTGGGGCGAGCGACTTGACCTGTCTGCGAAGCAGTGGTGGCCACTCATCGGAGTTGTTATTGCGATACAGCTTGTCGCTCGCATTCTGGTGCTGACTAGCCATGGTTTTTACTGGGATGACTTCATCATTGTTGGCCATCTTTACGACACCCCACTGCTGAGCAAGGACTACCTGCTTCAGGATCACGACGGGCACCTTGCACCACTGGCCTTCTTGGTGCAAGGCCTCTATCACCTCATCGCGCCGTGGAACTGGTGGCTACCGGCTATCACCATGGCCGTGATGTCGGTAGTGCTGACATACGCCACAGCTAAACTCTTTGAGCTTCTCACCGGCCGCACGCTGGTATCGCTCTTCCTCATCACGGTCGTCGCCTGGACTCCGCTGATGCTTCCGGGCGACACCTGGTGGTCGGCCGCGGCCAATTCCCAGCCGTTCCACCTAGCATTCGTGGTTTTCATGATTGTCGCTATTCGCACGACTATGCGTCGTTCCTTCGGCCCTCGCCCGGGGGAGGCCGTAGGCCTGTTCGTGCTGCTGGCCGTGGCGCTCGGGTTCTTTGAGAAGTCCCTGGCTATCGCGCCGATTTCCATGCTGGTTGTCGTCACGTTGGCTTACATGGAACGCAGAAATATCCTGCAGGTTCTCCGCCGTGGCCTCGTCATCTGGATCCCATCGATGCTGCTGACCGGCGCCTGGGCACTGTGGTACTACTTCGGCCCCGCCGAAACCACTGGCTTCATTTCCGACAAGCTACAGCCCGAACTGTTCTTCAACGGCCTCGGCCAGATTTTTGCCGGCATCATCGGCGGACCAACAAGCTGGGAACGCTGGGCTCCGGGACAGCCGTTTGCCTCCGCTTCGTCTCAGCTGATTACTCTCGGCGGCATTATCCTGTTGATTCTGTCCGCCACCCTCATCGGCCGCGATTACCGTGGCTGGGCTCCGTGGACGCTATCGGTGGCGTACATGTTCACCACCTTGTTCGCCATCACCCTGTTCCGCTCGGGAGAGAACACCTCTGGCGTGCTGGCGCACACTTTGCACTACTACTCTGATGTCGCGCTCGTGATCGTAATCTGCGTCGCGATCTCCCTGGCTGGACTCCCACCGAAGGACGAGGCGCCAGCGCTGCTACCGGCTCGTACGCACATTCTGATTTGGTCGCTGGGCATCGCGCTGGCTGTCACCTCCACGATTTCCGTGGTCACTTACCGCAATGCCTGGTCTGATGGCATCGCAATGGAGTGGATCGGCAACACCAAGGCGTCGCTGTCCGCGCTGCGCGAGGAAGCCGATGCCGCTGGCCCCGACAAGGCGATCGACTACAATCTCATCGACCAGCCCGTCCCCTTCGAAGTTCTCGTGCCCGTCGCCGCTCCGATGAACATGTACTCGCGGGTGTTTGATGCGGTCTCCGATCGCCCGCCGTTTGAGCGCGTCACCGGTCACCCGCGCATGTTCAATACAGACGGTTCGCTTATCGACGCCAAGGTCTCCGAGGTCACCCGTGTCACTGACGGCCCTGTCGAGCAGTGTGGCCATCGCATCACAGTTGGCGAGGACGGCACCGCGTCGGAGGACATCAAGTTGGAGAACATCATCAAGCTCGGTGACTGGGTGCTTGAGTTCCCGGCCACCGCCTCCGAGGACATGGATGTGCGCCTGTCGCTCCCCAATCCTTTCGAGACCGAAGAGCAAACCCGCGGTGGTTCCACAGTCGTGAAGATGAACAACGATCTGCGACCGCGCTATGTGTACCTCAACGGTGGCGGAAATACTCTCCATGTCGATGTGGAAAAGGCGACTCCGGGGGCAACCCTATGCATCGGCGCGGGGGCGATTGGCCCCTTGGTTCCCGCAAGCCGTTAAGAATCCTCTAAGATATTGCTTTAAGATAATGTGAGAAAAGTTTATTAGCCCCTTGTAGCTATTGTTTTTCCGACAGAGGAGCCACATCCATGCGTAACCGCATCGCCGGCGCTATCGCCGCATCCGCCATTGCCGCAGCAGCCCTGGTCGCTTGCTCTCCCCCGAATCAGGTTGACTCGGACGTGAAGGTCGGCGACCAGGCCAACCCGTCGGAGACCTTCGAGCAGAAGGCCACCACTCCGGCATCCTCCGACGAGATGACCCCTGCTGAGACCGCAGAGATGTAATCACTGCATCTGCGAAAACAGGGGTAGCCAGCAAACATAAACGCAGTCACTACCCCTTGTGCCCACTCATCGATGGGGCACGAAAGAATTACCGCCTGGACATTGTGTCCGGGCGGTTTTGGTTCTCCGAGGGCAGCCTAGAGCCGCCAAGAGAGCCTAGGAAAACTCAAATTCCACGTGGTCACCATCACGGATCACGGCGCTGGTTGCGCCGTTTTCCAGGTTCAGCTCGACAACGAGCGAGGGCATCTCGCCGGAAGCTCCAGTCTCGCCCAAGGCCTCGGCAGCATCGTCCACGAGCGCCGCGTCGGTTGCGGTCACGCGGTAGCGAAGAAAACCATTGCGCAATTCATCAGTCTCCACGCGAGCGGAGTGCAACCATGGGAACCGGCGTCGCACCGCAACGAGCTGCTGGTAAGCGCGGTAGAGATCCGCGCCAAGCGTAGAGAGTTCCTCCGGACTATCCGGGAACACTGGACGAATCTGGTCGTCACCGCCGATGCGTTCCTCTTTGAGACCGGTGTAGCCCTGTTCGTCGCCGTAGTAGACCAGCGGCACACCGGCCACGGTAAACAGCACCGTCGCCGCCAGCACGGCCTTGTCGGCCCCTACCTGCGTCGCAATGCGTGAAACATCGTGGTTTCCCACAAACGTCACCGGCACAAAAGACTCCGCGAAGGTGTTATGGCGCTTCAGAGTCCAGTCCAACTCGAAGAAGTTTTCCTCCTTCAGCGCAGACCAGGTCGCTTTCCACAGCTCGTACTCCGTCACCGAGTCCATGCCGGACACCGACACAATCTCCGCATAGTCACCGTGGATGACCTCGCCGTAGATAAAGGCGTGCGGGTGCTCAGCACGCACTCGCGGCAAAACCTTGTGCCAGAACTGTGGGTCCACTGCGTAGGCCGCATCCAGTCGCCAGCCATCAATCCCCCGCGCCAGCCAGTAATTCATCACGTTGACGACAAAATCAACAGTCGCGTCACTGGTGTGATCGAATTCGACCAAACTCTCATGGCCCTCAAACACCGGCGCGGTCATGTCGCCATCTGAGTGAGTAAACGCAAAGAGCTGTGCTTCTTCAGAGTCAGGGTTTTCCTTCGCGGTCTTCAACGCGGGTGCCTCTGCCCCGATGTGGTTGAAAACGCCGTCGAAAAGCACTTTGATGCCACGCTCATGGGCAGCTTCGATGACAGCCTTCATGTCCTCTTCGGTACCCAGGCGCGAGTCAATGCGGTAGTAGTCCTCGGTATCGTAGCCGTGGCTAGTCGACTCGAATACTGGCGCCAGCTGCAGCACGTTGAGCCCGAGCTCCTGGACGTACGGAAGCCAGTCAATCAGTTTGTGAATTCGATTGCCCGGCGCGGCGCCTCGATCCTTCTCACGGATGGGCGCTCCCACAAACCCCAGTGGATAGACGTGCCATCCAATCGCCCACTTCGACCACTCAGGTGCGGCAGCGAGCGTCTTATTAGGGGCGTTGGGGGTCGTGGACATTGTCCTATGCATCCTCTCTAGGTGCCTGAGGCTGATTGGAATTATCTGATGCCGCCGCCTCAGGACTCGGTGAGGTCTCCCCCGCCGATTCGCTTGACGACGCCCGCGCCTGGCCCGCATGCGACTGTGGCGTGCCAAGGCCTGCCTTCCGCGGCCGTGGAGGCACGGAACCTGCTGCGGGCATGGTCGGAGATGTGGCAGGGCGCTCCGGCGGATGATTCTTCGACGGGTTCAGTGCGTCGAGCGCGATTTGGATTTCCGTGCGCATGCCATTGACCATGGCTCTCTCCACAATTTTAAACTTGGAATTGTGGAGAAAGAAGGGATTACCCGCTTCCGGGCCACCGGTGCCGAGAAACATGTAACAGCCCGGCGCTTCACGGGAAAAATAGGAGAAGTCATCCGAAGGAGCCCACGGATCGGCGGCGAACACCTTGGAGTTGCCAACTGCCTTCGTCGCCGCATGCCAGGCGCGATTGACTGCAATGTCGGCGTTGACCACCATCGGGTACGGAATCTGCCAGTCAAAAGTCGCCTGTGCGCCGTGAGCTTGGCAGACGCCGTTGACGACGGCCTCGATACGCTGGCAGACAATCTCCCAGTCGGCCTCATCCACCGAGCGGATGGACACTTCCAGGTTGGCCGTATCCGGGATCACGTTGCCGGCCTCACCTGAATGCAGTGAGCCGACGTTGACGATGTTCATGTGCTTTGGATCCACATCGCGGGAGACAATCGTGTTCAGCATGAGAGTCACCTCGCTGGCGATGAGCACCGGGTCAATCGACAGCTGCGGGTTCGAAGAGTGTCCGCCACGGCCACGAATCGCGATGGAGACGATGCCCGACATGGTTGTCACTCGCCCAGCGCAAATTCCCACATGCCCTACCGGATGCGGCGCGACGTGGAAGGCGTAGACCTCATCCAAGTCATCGGCGGCACCCTTGTCGACCAGCTCACGAGCACCGCCCGGCAGCATTTCTTCGGCGTGCTGGAAGATGCACAGCACCTTGCCGTGCAGTTGATCGCGCATTCCAGAGAGCACCTTCGCCGTGCCCAGCAGCATCGCCGTGTGCACATCATGACCACAGGCGTGCATCACACCCGGCGTGCGCGAGGCGTACGGCAATCCCGTTTCCTCCTGAATCGGCAGGGCGTCAATATCCGCGCGGTAGCCAATCACACGGCCAGTGCTGGGGTCGCCCGCTGTACCCTCGATGACGCCAATCACGGACGTCGGGGTTAACCGGTACGTCGGGATGTCCCATTGATTGAGCAGATCCTCAATCATGTCCGAGGTCCTGTACTCCCGGAAGCTCAGCTCCGGATTCTGGTGCAGTTGGCGACGCCATGCCACCGCCTCTTCGATAGGTACTTCAAGGCGGTGCGACGGCAGGGTGTCGTTAGCATCAGTCATGGTTCATAGCATGACAGAAAATAGGCTCCACGACGAGCAGCTACGGAAATTCCCTCACCCATTTTCGCTTCACGACGGCCACAGCGCCCCGACATCTCCCCTGCTAGAGGCGACTTCAGCGCTGCCAGCGAGCTGCTAGTGTCCGGCACCCCAGAAATCCACGGTGAGTTCGGCCAACCACCATGGGTCAATCGTGCCGCACATCTCACGCGCCGAGTGCATGGAGACCATCGCAGCTCCGATATCGATGGTGTCGATACCCAGTCGCGTTGCAGTGATCGGGCCGATAGTGGAGCCGCATGGCTTGTGGTTCGCAGAGACAAAATACTGCACCGGCACTTCCTGGCCAATGCGCTTGGAGGTTTCCGCTGCGATTCGGACAACCTCCGCCTGACCGGCCGCCGTGGTGGCGTAGCGCTGGTTGGCATTGATCTTCACCACCGGGCCGGCATTGAGTTCCGGCTGGTGCCCCGGCTCGTGTTCGCCTGCATAGTTCGGGTGCACACCGTGTGCGCCGTCAGCAGAGAGACAGATGGAACCGCGGTAGAGCTGCTGAGTGCGTTCCAGGTCAGCGCCCGTGGCCGCTGCGATGCGGGACAGAACGTCGGCAAGCAGTGGCCCTGCAGCGCCCGTGGTGGAGGCGGACCCAACTTCCTCGTGATCGAAAGCGACCATGACGGGGATGGTGGTTGACGTGCAACAGTTTTGACGGAGCAAGGTCTCGAAGGCGACCAGGGAGGAGTGGACGCTGAGCAGGTTGTCGAGTCGACCTGAAGCCAGGAACTCATCGTGAGCACCGAAGGTGCGCGGCTGCTGGGTGTCGAAGGAAATGAGGTCCCAGGCGACGATGTCGTCGATAGACAGGCTCGCAGCATCGGCGATGACCTGGTGCACATCGGTGCCGAAGGTATCCAGTCCGATGATTGGTGCAGTGTGATTCTGCTTGTGGAGCTTCAATCCCTCTTCATTAACTGCACGATTGAGGTGGATAGCCAACTGCGGGATACGCGCAACCGGGCCAGTGCGAGCAAAGTGCTCATTGCCGCTTTTATCAATTACCCGACCGGCGAACTCAATTTCGCGGTCGGTCCAGCTTCCCAACAACGCGCCGCCGTAGACTTCAACGGCGACCTGCGCATAGCCTGCGGCGGAGGTGCGCGCGTTGGGCTTCACACGAAAACCGGGCGAATCCGTGTGGGAACCCACAATACGGAAACCGGTGAAATCGGCAGCCGGCGTCTCCGGGACGATCCAAGCAACGGCAGCGCCATCGCGACGCAGGACGTAGGCACCGGGTTTACTTGGCCACTGTTCGTGCTCATCGATGACCGTGGCACCGGCTGCACTCAGACGGTCAACGACCTGTTGTGCCGCATGAAATGAGCTTGGCGACGCAGCCACAAAATCAATTAAATCCTCAACGTGACTGAGCGCTGCCGCCGGAACGCTGCGCGATGCCACGTCCGAGGTATCCGCCGAATCCGGGGACTCAGGGGTGGGTGCCGAAGAAATAGCCATAACCAAACTCCTACTTCACATTTGATTCCGGATTTCATTGTATTGGAGCCCACAACTGACCGTGACCGAGCATTGAGCCGGTCCACAGTGTGATGCAGCTTTCATGTTGGGAACGGTATCCACTTAGTCACTTTTGCCCGTTTTAACTCGATATCGGGCATATTCAGACATATAGTGGCAACCGCATCAAAGAAAACCATTTGAATACAGAACCTCTCAAACCGGAGTCCCGACCGGATTCCGACCACAGAAAGGGTTTATACCGTGAGCCTTGAAAACCTGTTCCCCCGCTCTTTCACTACCAAGCGCGCCTTTTTCTCTCAGCCGCTGCGCGAGGCTCTTACCCGCGACACCAGCAGTGACGCTAACGCAGTCCACTTCGGACACCAGGTTAAGAGCGCCCGAAACGAGATTTACAGCGACATGTCTGCCCGTGACATCGTCTCTATGCTGAGCCGCTAAATCTAGCGCTTCCTCAAGTCGAATAAGACCATTGGCTCTGGCTGAGGAAATTTCAATGTCTCCGCGGCAGCTAATTCACTGCCCAATCCAGCTCCAACCTCGCCTGCATCACCATCGCCGTACCGATGTACCGCAAACGCGTGGCAGCCACCAATAATGAGCATCAATGCCAGCGTCAAGAGCATCGCAGTAATCCCCGAGTACACAAATCCGCCGGTATACGGCGTAGCAGCAATCGGGTTTGTCACAGGGAACGTCAGCAGGACCACTAGCAACGCAATACCGATATACGGCCACTGTCTGGTCAATCGGGTCCGCGCCATGGCGGCCAAACCGAACACAGGCGTGACCAGCATCAACATGTAGTGGGTCCAAAGAATCGATGAGAATGTGGCTGCAATAAGCCACGCGCCGGTGATTAGAACCTCAAACCGGTAGACCGGGTTCAACCACGCAACTGCCGTGACCATCAACACCACGCCAAGCGCAATACACAGTGGAATCGTTTTCACGTGACTCGGATAATCACGAACCACTGTTACTAATAAATCAGGATTGCCCAGATCTGTGGCTAAAGTCGACGCCAACGACTGATTCGCACCACCGACCAAGACCGACGCACCAATGTCGTCGATTCGATCAATCCAGTCCGAAATAACCGGTATGTCAATGCGGATAAACATCCAGACCGCCAGTACCGCCGTGGTGGCCAGCGACCAGAGGGCTGCGCGCCGTCGATAAGCGAAAAAGAGCATCACGGCGATGAGCGCATACGGAGTCAATTTAATGGATGCGACGATGCCGAGGACGATGCCCGCGAGCCAAGGACGAGTGCGCGAGGCGGCAAGCCCATAGGCGACGCCCGCGACAATCAGCGGTGTCGTCTGACCAATCCAGAACGAATTAAGAGTGGTCGGCAGGGCGAATACGCATGCGGTAACCAGCGCTGCGATACCCCAGGGCATGGTCGACCGAAACCACAGGTGGTAGGAAGCTGCGACCAGGACCACAACGGCCATTCCGGAAAGAAACAGCAACCAAGCAACCGAGGTTTCAAAGCTCATGACGTGGGATATCGCTCCCAGAGCCTTTGCAAACAAAGGGTTTTGCACAAAGGGATGCGTAAATGGCGCAGACACTTCCTGCGCCAGGCGTGGCCAGACCTCTCCGCTCATGGCGGTGAAATCGATTGGATCGGCATCATAGAGATGGGACTCAAGTCCCCTGTCCATCAGTAGCCCGCCCACCCAGAGCGACGCCCAATCGTCCGGCTGGGTGCGGCCATTCCAGGCCAGCAGCGAGGCAAGACCACCGAGCAGCGAGACCAGCATAAGAGGCCAGCTCATCACAGGCGATTGCGTCAGCGCAGGGGCCTGATTGGGTTTGCGAACCCATATTTTTCGCGAGGCCCGCGACGGAGACTCCGCAACAGCACGTTGCGACTCCGCAACCTGTGACGATGCCCCATCCTGTGACACCGGTCCTTCTGCCCGACTATGCCGTCCCACGTTCCTCCTCATCGCTGGTAAGCGCCTCTATCTAATGTAGTGATTCCAATACGGCAGTGGTTACAACCCCACAAGAACCCGCAAGGTATGACGGCTTACTTTGAACGAAGTGCCAGGTGGACAACAATTGGCGGCCATGATGACCGGAGGGACTACCGGAACTGCGAGATAGTGCCGATGGTCGTGATCAGCTGATCGCCATCACTGTTGACAACAGCGGCTATGGGCATACGCTCCATCTCATCCGGACCGACATCGTAGCCCTGCGAGACCTCTGCCGTAATAATCTTTCCAGTCGGGCCGTCCTCAATGCGCGGATTACGAACGACCACATGAACCAGACTGAACTTCGCGGTGAAGTGAACTTCTCCGCGGTAGCTCTCCCCTTCGGCATCGCTGTTGTCATTGTCGCGGGTGAATGAGACAACACCGTCCTCAGGCTCTAGAGCACCGTTCTTAGCAGTGACTCCGCCACCCAGTGCGCCGAATACCTTCTCCAGCGCAGATACAGAAATTACTAAATCCTCGCTGGAGGGAGCCGGGGCATTCTTGCCCGGAGCATCCGAATAATTCAACGGAATATAGATTTCCTCGGCCTCATTAATAGAGCCGGCTGCCGGATAGACGTAAATACCCCAGTTATCACCAGCTGGGGTCTCTGGCGGGTCAACAACAATGCGGGCTTCAAAACTGCCGTCATCTGTCATCGGGGTAGCCTGACGAGCGATAGAACGCCGCATATCGACGCCCTGGTTCGGTATCGCCTCGAGAGTTCCAGCCGGCGTGACCCAGGCAATGTTGTCGTGCGGATGTTTCCGCGACGAGGACGGAGCACCTTCACTCGGCTTCCACGAGTCCGGGAACGCACTGTAGAGAACGTAAACACCATTGGGCACACCCGGAGGAATTGGCAGCGGGTAACCACCACGGTTGGCCGACGGATTGAAACCACTGCCGCGAACAATAAGAACATCGCCGCGATGAACCGTGGCACCTTCAGCTGGTGTGCCGTCCTCAAAAGTAACGGTAACTTCCGGAGATTCGGCATACTGCGAATCCTGCGGCTGGAAGTTCTCCGCTGGATTAATCACATTGGGAAAATTGTCCGGCACGATTGGCTTCGCAGTGTCAGCCATTGCCGGAGACACAAACGCCGAAAGGACCATGGCGCCGGACAGCGAAACCGCAGTAGCAGCTCTGCGCGCACTCCGCCCCACCGGTCGACGCACGTCTTCTCCAACCGTGGATGATTCAGAGCTGAATGAACGGCGAGTGTTGCGAGTGTTGCGAGCACCTGCGAGATGGCGGTGGGAATTATCGAAAGTCAGGAATCTCAGGCTGTGCATATAAGCAATGTACATCCCACTAGTTAGGGTTCCCTAATCCCTTAATTAAGGCGTGCCTTACCCACCCCCATTTGAGGCTCAACACTGAGGCCGGCAGAAATAGGTGAGATCAAAAGAAAACCGCGGCCAAGCCCAATAGAGCTAGACCGCGGCTTACTTCAGCATCTTCTAAGACAACCAACTACTCCGCGGTAATCGGCAGGTAGACGCGGCTGCCCTGATCAGCGAACTCCTGGGACTTCTCAGCCATGCCGGCCTCGATCGCTTCAACGGAGTCCAGGCCGTGTTCCTTCGCGTAGTCCTGTACGTCCTTGGAAATACGCATGGAGCAGAACTTCGGACCACACATGGAACAGAAATGCGCGGTCTTTGCCGGCTCTGCAGGCAGGGTCTCATCGTGGTAATCCAGCGCAGTGTCCGGATCCAGAGCCAGTGCAAACTGGTCATGCCAACGGAATTCGAAGCGGGCCTTCGACAACGCGTCGTCACGCTCCTGAGCGCGTGGCAGGCCCTTTGCCAGGTCAGCGGCGTGCGCAGAAATCTTGTAAGTAATCACGCCGACCTTGACGTCGTCGCGGTTCGGCAGACCCAGGTGCTCCTTCGGCGTGACGTAGCAAAGCATGGCGGTGCCAGCCTGCGCAATGATGGCCGCACCGATAGCCGAGGTGATGTGGTCATAGCCCGGCGCGATATCGGTTGCCAGCGGGCCGAGGGTGTAGAACGGAGCTTCCTCACACCACTCCTCTTCCCACTTCACGTTGTCGGCGATCTTGTGCATCGGAACGTGGCCTGGACCTTCGATCATGACCTGGCAGCCGCGGGACTTGGCAATCTTGGTCAGCTCACCGAGGGTGCGCAGCTCAGCCAGCTGAGCCTCATCGTTAGCGTCGGCAATGGAGCCCGGACGCAGGCCGTCACCGAGGGAGAACGTGACATCGTACTGCGCCAGAATGTCGCACAGCTCAGCGAAGCGCGTGTAGAGGAAGCTCTCCTGGTGATGCGCGAGGCACCATGCGGCCATGATTGAGCCACCGCGGGAAACAATGCCCGTCACGCGATTGGCGGCCAGCGGCACGTAGCGCAGCAGCACACCCGCGTGAACGGTCATGTAATCCACGCCCTGTTCACACTGCTCAATGATGGTTTCGCGGTAGATTTCCCAGGTCAGCTTGGCCGGGTCACCCTTGACCTTCTCCAGCGCCTGGTAAATCGGCACCGTACCAACCGGCACCGGGGAGTTACGCAGAATCCACTCACGGGTTTCGTGAATGTCCTTACCAGTGGACAGGTCCATGATCGTGTCCGCGCCCCAACGGGTTGCCCACACCATCTTCTCCACCTCTTCAGAGATGGACGAAGTCACGGCCGAGTTGCCGATATTTGCGTTGATCTTGGTGGCAAAACGCTTGCCGATAATCATCGGCTCAGTCTCCGGGTGCTTGTGGTTCGCCGGAATCACGGCACGACCCGCAGCGACCTCTTCGCGCACAACTTCCGGATCCACATCTTCACGAGCAGCAATGAAAGCCATCTCCGGAGTGACAATTCCCGCGCGCGCCCAAGCCAGCTGGGTCTTGACCTTCGGAGCCTCCTCAGAACCCGCAACCGCTGGCACCGCCGGAGCCTTCGGCCACGAGTCACGAGTCTTAGCCAAACCCTCCTTCAGGTTCAGCTCCGGGTTTTCCTCGGTGTAGATACCCGAGGTGTCGTACGCATCGAAGTGAGTACCGTCCGTCAGATTGATCCGACGAACTGGAATCCGCAGGTTCGCCTCACCGAAATCGTTGCTGAACGCAACCTCGTCGTAATGCTTGTTGCTGCGGTAAATCGGGCCAGTTGTAACCTCGCCCTCTTTCGGCGGAGCGGATACAGATACACGTGCGGCCATGAAGCAACACATCCCTTTCCTACGCTGGTATTACCCAGATTCAGGTTCGTCCGGTCGACGCTCGATCCCTAGCGTCCTCTCAGTGCCGGAATTTCGGTTGGCACTCCCGTGGTTTTGTAATGCGCCTCATAGTCTAACCAATCGTTCGGATTACTTCGGTCATTACACCCACGTTTGCCGCCAACGCTTAACGACGGCACGGAGAACACACTCTAAAGGTGCAGGTTGCGGCTGTGCAGAGGCGTGGTTCTGCGCATCGACCGCGTTGTCCACACCCCTAAAAAGTTATCCACAGTCGCTCTATTTTTCGGCTTCTCAGCAAGCGCGAGTGTGATCGCAGTGTTATATCTTTCTCACACAAATTCTTTGGGGAGGGAAAATTGAAAAAGGCGACTACTGCCGCCCTAGTGTCAGCACTTCTATGGGGAGTAACGGGGACTAGTTGCGCATCGACCGAGGCATCCGGCGAGGACGTTCAACCTGTCGGCGACAATGCGACAACCATCACTACTGACTCGGGCGTGACGTTACCCGCGGGTGTGCTTCCACCCAACAATCCGCCGAAGCCCGGTGATGCTCCACTTGGTCCCGATGGGCACTACAACTACGACGCACCCGAATTCGTCCTGACCAATCCGTGTGACGACCCTGAGATTATGGGGCGCTTAGACAGGCTGGGGTTCCGGGAGCAGACGTACATGGAGGGCCGAATCGAAGGTAATAAACAGATCGGCTGCGTTATCGAATCCGACGCTTCCGGCCTGCTGAGCATCTGGCATGCTGCGGTCGCTCATTCACAACTCGAACGCTACAGTGCCGAGCCTTTGGCTCATCACAAAGGGATTTTCAATTGGGTGACATTCACTCAAACAGAACCGCTAGGAAGTTCCGCCTGTATTGCTTCTGTCGAAACAGAGCAAGGGGCCCTCGGATTCGTTATCGACACAACCGGACAAGATAGCCCTGACCCACAGCACCAACTGTGTGCTCCCGTAAATGAGCTGTTAATTGATTACTTGGGGGAAGAATCATGATGCATGCCGTAATTCCAACAATCGACTCTGCAATCCAGAAGTTCAGTATTACGAATGTTCTAGCAAGCGGTTCCAGATTTATGCAGCCCAACTTGGCCGGCTACTCACAGGTTCCGTCACTCCAGCTGGTGGCGACAGAACACAGTCTCGCAATTTCCGGCAGTACGGGAAGCTCTGCCGCCGTCGGATTATCTCTGGGCAAACAGCTCACGTGGGCGCAAACAAATCTCGCTGACTTCCGTCGCGTGATTACTGAGCACGAATCCACCATGAATCGGATCCTTCGAAGCATTAACCCGTTCAATGGTGACGGTGCTTCCATTGCCGAAGTAGCGCGAACAAGCGGTGTATTTCAGCGTCGGCCAATGTTTGAAGCTGGAAGTCTCACTTTCGCGCCAGTCACACTTTCTGCGGAACTCGGTCTTGATGCGAAGTCCCTACTATCCATGTTTTCCTCGACAAACGACGGTGCCGTAGCCGAGGCAATCGCCTACTGGAACAACTTCGCCGAAACTATGACCACGTTGGCCAGCAATCTAACCTCCATCTCATCCGGCTTGGTGTCGAGCAACAGCGGTGCTGTCTTCTCTGCTGCTGACTCAACAATGAAAGGTCTGGCCGCACGCGCAACCAGCATCGCCACCGCATCTGAGGTCATGGCCGGACACCTTGCCGTTTTGCCGTCCGTTAAGGCAATGGCCGTCAATGCACTATCTGCGATTGAGGCCGAGTCCAAGGCACTCCCAAACCCTGGCGCGCAAAAGGCTTTTGAACAGGCCGAGGTAGCAGCCTTTCTCTCTGGCCCGTATACCGCACAGCTACAGACCGCTATTCCTCGAATTCCTAACCTGGTTTCTGCCGATGCCGGAAGTGGTGTGACTGCCGAGGTTTCCGTTGGGGCCACAGTCGCCGGGCGTTCTGGAACTAGTCAGTTCGGTCTTTCGCCTGCGGGGATGACTGGAAGCATGCAGGCCGCCAGCGCACCAGTTGGCGCCACCTCAACTGTTCCGGATTCTCCAACACCACAATCCACAGCCGCGAGTGCTCCCGCTCCTTCGCAGGCTCAACCGAGCACTTCGACTTTGTCGAACCCTACTAATCCGTCTGCTACCCCTGTGCACCCCGCATCACCTAGCAGCCCAACGAGCTCCACAATCTCGCCAACTTCCCCGACCGGTACATCAGGCATGGCTCAATCGAACGCGGCGAATCCAGCCATGGTCGCTCCTTCGGGCGCGAGCGCCCCACTTCAACGCACATCACCGCAAGCATCTTCACCTTACGGAGTTCACGGCAACCGACCGGCTGGCTCCCTCGGTGCAGGACGCACTCCGGGGCTCACACCAGCGGGCAATATCCCGCCCCTGCCGTCTTCTGGAAACGCAAGCTCCCGCCCACCAGCCTCGGGAGTTCTGACTTCGAGCCCCAGTCGTATGCCAGCACCAACAGCGGGTCGCGGGATGGGAACCGGCTTGGGTGTCGGGGTAACTGGTTCTGCCTTGCCAAACACCTCGAATAGCACTGCACAGCGCGGAAGTGGATTGATGAATTCCCTAATCAGTGCGCGCAACAGTGCTACTACCGGAGCTACGGGTGCTGCTGGCGGAATCGCGGGTACCGCTGCTGGAAACCGTGGTGCAGGGACTTTCGCGGCCACCACTGCGGGCAACCGTGGCGGACTGCTCCAAAAGGACTCCGCACCGTCGGCACGCAAACTGACAAATGTGGCCACCATCAGGGATAACGATGCCGGCGCTTTCGAGCAGAACGAATACCAGAAGGAGCTTTTCGGGGATGCGCCAATCACTATCCCGGCGGTGATAGGCCACAACGTCCGAGCGTAAAGCTCCGAGCGTAAAGTCACCGCGTCCAAGCTGATCCTTACCCGCTCGGGCGCCACGGGGGGGATCGAACGGTGTCCGTGAATTCGTACCTCAATAACGCCTTCAACTTAGACACTTTTTCACCGGCCCTTTGGGCGGGATTGGCGTACTTTTGTTGAAGTTCTAGGCCTAAATCGTCGCTCTCCAGAAGTTGTAACTAAACCGAACGTTCGTTACAGTTACTGGAATGACAAGTACCGACCACGCCGCTTCCACGAGGGCTAATCCGTCCACTCCAGTCACCCACAGGTGGGTCTTCCTCGCTATCATCAGCGCCGGCCTACTACTCATCGGCATAGATAACTCGGTGCTCTACACTGCCCTGCCAGTTCTGCGCGAGCAGCTCCACACAACCGAGCTGGAGGGCCTGTGGATCATCAACGCCTACCCACTGGTGATCTCCGCACTCCTCCTCGGCACAGGCACTCTGGGCGACCGCATCGGTCACCGCAAGATGTTTCTTGTGGGCCTGACGATTTTTGGCTTATCTTCCCTGGCCGCGGCCTTTGCGCCGCACGCCTGGGCGCTGGTCATCGCCCGCGGCTGCCTGGGACTGGGCGCCGCGACCATGATGCCGGCCACTCTCGCACTGCTACGTGAGACCTTCCACCACCCTCGTGAACTTGCCACGGCTATTGGCATTTGGTCAGCCACGGCAACACTGGGTGCCGCTGCTGGCCCCGTCGTCGGCGGTTTCCTGTTGGAGCACTTTTGGTGGGGCTCAATCTTCCTTATCAACATCCCTGTCGTAGTTTTCGCAATCATTGGCACGCTGATTTTCGCTCCACCAAATCAGCCCAACCCAGCCAAACACTGGGACTTCCTCACCAGCCTCTACGCGATGCTGGCCATGCTGGGCCTGGTTTCACTCATCAAGGAACTCGCCGGCCATCGCTCCTCCACCGTCATCGTCGCAGCTATCGCCTGTGGGCTAGTGGGCGCGGCACTGTTTCAGCGTCGTCAGGCACGTCTTACCGAACCCCTCATCGACTTTTCGGTCTTCCGTTCGCCGATGTTTTCCGGTGGCGTGCTGGCAGCAGCGCTTGCCATGTTTGTCCTGGCAGGCGCCGAATTGATGACGACGCAGCGCTTCCAGATTTCCGTCGGATACACACCACTCGACGCGGGCTTGCTAGTTGCCACCGCGGCACTGGCATCCTTGCCAGTTGGTGTCATCGGCGGCATGGTGCTCCATCGAGTGGGTTTCCGCACACTCATCACCGGCGGCTTCCTCCTCAACGCCGTCGGACTGGCAGGCATGTACTACGGCGTTTCCTCGGGCAATTTCTCGCTCATGATCGCGGGATTGATACTGCTCGGCGCGGGCGCAGGTTCTGTGATGTCGGTGTCGTCGACTGCGATAATCGGCTCAGCGCCGAGGTCAAAGGCAGGTATGGCGGCGGCGATGGAATCCGTGTCCTACGAATTCGGCACACTGATTACCGTCGCAATCACAGGCAGTCTCCTGCCTATGTTCTACACCCTGTTTACGCCTGTCGACGCCAGCATCTCACTCACCGATGCACTTCACACGCCAGCGCTTAACGACGGCGCCCGCGCCGGCCTCGACAGTTCCTACCTGGCCATTTTGATTATCCTGGCTGTCGTTGCTGTCATTGCAGCGATTGCGACTGCGGTGACATTCCGCGGCAACCCGAAGGAGACTGAATATGCGCACGAGTAAGCGCACTGCCATCCTCGACACAATCGTTGAGATTATCGAGACAAGCGGTTTTTCCGAGGTCACCTACGAAAATGTCGCAACTCAATGCGGAATGAGTAAATCAGGGTTGATTTACCACTTCCCCTCCCGTGAAGACATGATCCGCAGCGTCCATGAGCACATGGCGCAGTTATGGGAGGAGGAGCTTATCGAAGCCGCAGGAGGACCTGCGGAGGAGGTATCCCCCGCCAACCGCCTACGCGCAAACCTCCAAGTCTCACTGGATACGGCAACGAGGGCCGAGCTACTCATGTCCATCGACTCCGCCGCCGAGCCGGAGCTGCGCGAGATTTGGACGCGCCTTTTGCGCCGGTGGAATCCGCCGGCGGAGAAGATTGCCACCGAT
Source organism: Corynebacterium jeikeium (assembly GCA_003955985.1). Classification (NCBI taxonomy): domain Bacteria; kingdom Bacillati; phylum Actinomycetota; class Actinomycetes; order Mycobacteriales; family Corynebacteriaceae; genus Corynebacterium; species Corynebacterium jeikeium. The sequence continues at coordinate 868,240 of CP033784.1, read as the reverse complement.
GAGGAGGCCTGCATGGCCTACGTTGTCCAAATGATTTCCGATGGCCTCTGGGCTAACGACTACCTCAACGGCAATCAGCTCACGAAAGCGCAGCGCAAGGCAATCGCCGAAGCCGCGGCAAAGCTAATTCCAGAGTCGATGGAGTAGCCAGCTCTAGACGCCCTTGCGCTGAACGTCCTTGAGCTCGGAGTCAGTGGCCAGGCCATAGTTGGCACCCTCATAGACAGCCTTTGCTCGACTCGTTCCGTCGAGCACATACTCGCTAAAGGACAGCACCATCGAGCCGAGCACATTCTTGGACGGATCATCCAGGTAGGTGCCGTGGTAGGAACCGGTGACTACCGCTTCCCAGGCGGGCCCTGCAGCATCGCGGTAACCACGTCGATCGGCATCAAAAGGAACGATGTCCTCGTGCTCAGCAATGGCCACCAGGCTCGGAATCTCCGGAGGGGTGGAGATCAGTCCAGCGTCGGAAGGCCCTGGGTTGATAGCAACCAGACCACGGGTGACCATATCGATGCCCGCAGCCTGGAAGGCCTTATCCATCCTGTTGTTCAGGAAGATTGCGGAGCCGCCACCTGCAGAGTGCCCGACCAGCATCGTCCGGGAGAAATCGATCTTGCCTGCAAGTGGCGTGGACTCGTCCTCATTGGCCGCTGCGGCCACGGAAGCTGCCAGCACCATCTGCGGCGCGAACCAGTTGGTGAAGTTGTAGCCAAGAGCCACGACATATCCGTGGCTTGCATAGAGTCGCGCTTGCGCGTCGTACATACCTGGCTCAGTACCAATGCCAGGGCTCAGAACCATCAGCGGCGCGGACTCCATGGAGTCGATATCCGCCGGGTAAATGAGCTGCGCGCCAACTGGGGAGGCGTTGGCCGATTCCGGCAACACGTCATAGCAGCCGGTGGTGCCGTGGAGACCGTGGAGGTCCCGCAGTACGCGGTTGTAGATGGTGTAGACGACACCGTCACATGGCATTGCTTCACGGGTTGCGGCAACTGGGTGGGAGCCCATCGCTCCGAACTCCTTGCGCAGGTGCCCCGCCTCTGGGGCGAACGGCTCGGTGATATGGCCACTTTCACCACCGGAGATGGCGCGGTTTACGCCACCCATGACATCCACCAGACCACCGCCAATTCTGTCCACGGTTTCCGAGTTCTGGTAGTCAACAGTGCTTTCACGTGCAGTGATGTCCGGCAGCTGACCAATGCGCGGTGCCGCCTGCGCTGGCACCTGCCCGCCGAGAACTACACCAGCTGCGAGCGAAAGAGCAACCACCTTCGAGAACTCACGCCCCTGCCCTTGACGGGATGCCGACACGGTCTTTCCGGCCGCCCTTAGTGAACCAATCATCGTTTTCCTTAACTCTTGCCAAGAACCTAGGAATACGAATTTACCTAATACGTAAATACATACGTAAAGAAAGAAATAGCCTCCCCCATCTTTCACCCCTCAAACAATCATTCAGAGCGCTGAAAATGTTCACTCTCGCCCAAAATTAACACCACCACCCCCATTTCCTACCCCCTTTCCACGAGTGCACAAATTCAGAAAACCCACCTCACCACCGTTACCCACATATTTTTATTACCTTTTTCCACAAACGCCTCCGCTGCCTCCCTACCAGCGCATACCTTATTGACACCAAGGACAAAGTGGCCACGCCCACACTCACTGTTAACCGACAACCGAGTGCGCATGGCCCTTAATAAAACCCCGAACAGAAAAGAACTCCCACAATGAGAATCGGCATCCCTTTAGAACCCGATCCCCAGCAAACAATTGTGGCTGCGACCCCGGAGACCGTCGGCAAACTCGTCAAGCTTGGCTACGAGGTCGCCGTGCAGGCTGACGCCGGCCTGGCTGCTAAGTTCACCGACGCGGACTACGAATCCGCCGGTGCCACCATTGTCGACGAGTCTGTCTGGCACAGCGATATCGTCGTAACGCTCGACACTCCGCCGGAGCAGTTCCGTGCACTGCTTAACGACGGTGCCATGCTGATCAGCCGACTTGCGCCAGGCCGAAACGAAGAACTGGTCGAAGAACTCGCGCAACGCAACATCACTGCCCTTGCTATGGACGCAGTTCCCCGCATTTCCAGGGCACAGTCGATGGACGTGCTGTCGTCGATGGCCAACATCGGCGGCTACCGCGCAGTAGTCGAAGCGGCTTCTGCATATGGTCGCCTTTTCACTGGTCAGGTGACTGCCGCAGGCAAGATGCCACCAGCTACCGTTTACGTCATCGGCGCTGGTGTCGGCGGACTTGCGGCGATCGGTACGGCCAACTCGATGGGCGCGATTGTCAAGGCAACAGACCTGCGCCCTGAAGCCGGTGAACAGGTCGAATCGATGGGTGCAGAGTTCATCCCGATTCCGGCCGCCACCGAGAAGTCCGAAGATGGCTACGCCAAGGAAATGACCAATGATCAGGCTGCCGCTGCCGCGAAGCTCTACTCCGAGCAGTCCGCGCAGGCTGACATTGTCATTACCACCGCGAATATCCCTGGCCGTCGCTCTCCACTGCTGCTGACTGCTGCCGATGTTGCAGCTATGAAGCCAGGCAGCGTCATCGTCGACATGGCTGCCGCCGGTGGCGGCAACTGCGAGATGACCGTTCCAGGCAAGACCATTGTCACTGACAACGGTGTGACCATCATCGGTTACACCGACCTTGCAGGACGTCTGCCCGCGCAGGCATCGTCGCTGTACGGCCAGAACATTTTCAACCTGTTCAAGCTGATCACGCCGGAAAAGGATGGCTCTCCAGTTCTCAATCTCGAGGACGAGATTATCCGTGGCATCACGGTGACAAAGGCTCGCTCACAAAATGGCGCCGGCGCTACCGGAGCTGAGATTCTCTGGCCACCACCGCCAATCAAGGTCGCTGTCACCCCTGCTGCCCCACTGCAGGAGCAGCAGGCTCACCAGGCCGCATTAGAAGAGAATGCGCCGGAGAAGGTTTCCTTCATGGGATCTGGCCTGGGCTCGAAGATTGCTCTGGGCCTGACGGCACTGCTGGCAATTGTGGTTATGCTCAGCGCACCGCACAGCGTGAGCGCCAACTTCATGGTTCTCACCTTGGCTATCGTGCTTGGCTTCTACGTAATCTCCGCGGTCACGCCGCGCCTACACACACCGCTGATGTCTGAGACCAACGCGATTTCCGGCATTGTTCTGGTGGGTGCGATTCTCCAGGTGGGAAGCTCCAACCTGCTGGTTTCCGGTCTCGCGTTCGCGGCCATCGTGGTTAGCTCCATCAATATCTTCGGCGGTTTCGCCGTCACCGACCGCATGCTTGGCATGTTTGTGAAAGAGGAGGCATAAAGTCTAATGGCTAGCATTGATACTGCTTCGCTTCTGGACTGGACCTACCGCCTGTCCAACGTCGGCTACATTGTCGCCGCCGTCCTGTTCCTCGCTGCCCTCTCGGGCCTGTCCAAGCCGGAGACCGCTCGCCGCGGTAACTCCTTCGGTATCGCCGGTATGGCTGTAGCCGTCGTCATTGCCATCTTTCAGGCACTCGTCACCGCTGACACCAAGCCGGATACTCACTTCTCCCCGCTGATTACCCTGATTCTCATCGCTGTCGCTATCGGCATCGGTGGTGTCATCGGTATCACCCGCGCACGCAGCGTTGCCATGACTGGCATGCCGCAGCTGATTGCACTGTTCAATGGTCTGGTCGGACTCGGCGCTATCTTCATCGGCTTCAACTCCTACATCTTCGCCGAAGATGTCGCCCCCGATGCCCTGAAGTTCCACTTCGGCGAGGTCTACATTGGCGTCTTCATCGGCGCTGTGACCTTCACTGGTTCCATCGTCGCTGGCCTGAAGCTGTCTGAGAAGATCAAGGGCTCGCCGCTGCTGCTGCCAGGCCGCAATGCTCTGAACATTGCCATTCTGGTGGTCACTCTGGTTCTCCTGGCTGTCTTCATCGCAACCGGCACCGAGGGCGGCACCATCGCATGGGCATGCATGGTTGCTGTGACTGCTTTGGGCCTGTTTTTGGGCTGGCACTTGGTCATCGCCATCGGTGGCGGCGACATGCCGGTTGTCGTGTCCATCATGAACTCGTATTCCGGTTGGGCCGCTGCTTTCACCGGTCTCATGCTTGGCAACCCGCTGCTCATCATCACCGGTGCGCTGGTTGGTTCCTCCGGCGCCTACCTGTCGTACATCATGTGTGAGGCCATGAACCGCTCCTTTGCCAACGTTATTCTGGGTGGCTTTGGCTCCGAAGCTACGTCGGCAAGCGCTGTGGAAGGCTCCCACACTGAGGTCAACCACGAGGACACTGCAGAAATCCTGCGCAACGCGGACAAGATCCTCATCGCTCCGGGCTACGGTATGGCTGTGGCACAGGCTCAGTACGCCGTCGCCGATCTGGTACGCAATTTGCGTGCCGACGGTAAGGAAGTGGTCTTCGGTATCCACCCAGTCGCTGGCCGCCTGCCGGGTCACATGAACGTGCTGCTGGCTGAGGCCAAGGTTCCCTACGACATCGTGCTGGAGCTGGACGAGGTCAACGATGATTTCGCTGATGTGGATGTCACCCTGGTCATCGGTGCAAATGACACCGTCAACCCGATGGCAGAGCAGCCGGGCTCCCCGATTGCGGGTATGCCGGTGCTGAAGGTGTGGGAATCTGAGCGCGTGATTGTTCTCAAGCGGTCGATGGGTTCGGGCTACTCGGGCGTGCAGAACCCGCTGTTCTTCAACGAAAACACCGACATGCTTATCGGCGATGCGAAGGCCAGCATCGACTCCCTGAATCGCATCCTGGCGGATTCGAAGGTCAACGCTTAAACCCGAAAGTAAGCAACGCCGTACAAACCGGAGTCTAGGCGATTAATTCCTAGGCTTCGCCACGGGCTGCATCACGAACCATGGTGATGTGCTCAATGCCGGCTTCCATGAAGGTCTCCCCGACCTCATGGAAGCCGGCTTTTTCGTACACACCTTTCGCCTGCGTCTGGGCATGCAGAATTAGCCCCGTATCCGGGTGGTCAGCGATGACCTGCTGCAGCAGTTTCGAGGACAACCCCCTACCCCGGCTCGCAGCATCGACGACAACTCGGCCGATGGTGCGCGGGTAGCTTGAAGAGTACTCATCGAGCGTGTCAATTACACGCAAGTACGCAATAATCTTGCGGGAGTCATTGTCGTCGCGGATGAAATAGTGCTCTGCGGTATCTTCCAGGTCGCGCCAATCCATTTCCGGCTCCTCACAGGACTGCTCAAGATAGAACACGTCGGTACGCAGCGCCGAGATGGCATACGCATCGGTCGCGCTGAGTTGAGAAAAGGAGGCGTGTTCAATCATGGTGGCTGATTTTACTGCGAAGAACGGTGTGACGCTCATAGCTGGCAAACGTAGTGGCGCACCATCGCGCAGAATGAAGCCGCAGACCTATACCGCCCGCACCCGGCGGAATTGTACCTTCGCGCCGGGCACCAATTGCCCGGCCCTCGACAATGACGGCTCCGTCAACACACCAATGACCGGATATCCACCCGTCGCCGGATGATCAGGACCGAAAATAATCGGCTGCCCCGATGCGGGCACTTGTATCGCACCGGGGACCATTCCCTCGCTTGCCAACTCATGGGTGACCTGGCGCTCAAGAGTAGTCCCATTCAGCCGAAGTCCGACGCGGTTGGCCTCTTGCGTCACGGTCCATGTCTCGTGAAAGAAATCACTGACGCTTTCCCGCGTAAACCAGTCCGCCCGAGGGCCAGGAACAACATCTAAGCGCGCAGCCTCGCTCGACCAATGAGGCGCGGGATAAATTGCGATTGACGACCCCGTCGAATACTCCGGGTCGCCGACCTGCAAGACCTGACCGGCCTGCAAAGGCGCTGGGCCGAGCTTGCCGAGCGTATCGTATGACCTCGAGCCCAGCACTTCCGCGACATCGATGCCCCCTCGAATCGCGACGTACCCGCGAAGACCTGCATCGAAGGTACCAAGCCGCACAATTGCCTTCGCCCCGACCACAATTCGACTATTCATCGAGGTCTTGATGACCTTGCCATCCTGCTCGACAGTCACCTCACCGTGGGCTCCTGCGAAGGATATGATTGCTCCCTCCGCTACTTGGAACTCCAACCCGCCGACGACGCACTCAAGCACCGCCAGGCTTTCTTCGTTGACAACCATCCGGTTAGCAGCTGCCGCGGACTCGTGGTCGAACGCACCGGAAGTACTCACGCCCAGGCTGCCTTGCCCTGCACGGCCCAAATCCTGAATCGTCGTCAATATGCCGGGTCGAATAATCTCGATAGAATTCTTCATCTCTTCCGCCCCCTTTTTCTACGCCGCACTCACCGTAGAAGTCGCTTCAAATTGCACCTCAACCCCGGGCTCAAGCAGCGCCGGATTAGGCCGATTCAAGTCCCACATCTCCACATCTGTATGTCCCAAGAGCTGCCAGCCACCGGGCGAATCGATGGGATATACACCTGCGAATTGGCCCGCAAGTCCGACGGAGCCCTTGGGAACTCGAGTGCGCGGCGTCGTAAGGCGGGGAATATCAAGCGGCTCTGGCCACCCCTGACCGCTCCCGCGCACCATGTAATAAAAGCCCGGCGCGAATCCACCGAACGCGGCCGTCCAAGGGCGTTCGCAGTGCCAATCGATTAACGCTTGAGGGCTCATCCCAAGGCTTTGTGCCAAGGACTCAAGGTCCGCGCCGTCATAGTGAACGGGAATCGTCATTGTTTTTCGCTTGTCGACGGTCTGCCTCTGCGCATTGTTGCCCCGCAGCGCGGTTTCTACTGCGCCGAGGTAACGACGAGCCGGTCCGCGAAAGCGAAGAAGGAGCGTTTGGGCTGCAGGTACCCTGTCAACGAGTCCCTCAATCTCAGCCGCAGCAGAGTGTGCACGAAGTACCTTCGCCAACGGATTGGCCGATGATGAATAGTCGATAAGCAGCGCATTTGTTCCCATAGGGCGAATCTCGGCCATGGCGGTGCTGATCCTTTCTTTCTTGCGGGGTTGAAAAACTGCGGTTGATAAGACCGGTGTGCGAGTCCGCGCTATACGTGGGCAGCGACGGTGACTCCGGCGTCGACGAGCCCTTGGCGAATCATACGGGAGAGTTCGACCGCACCAGGGGTGTCTCCGTGCAAACAAATAGAGTCAGCCTGCACGGTCAACGGTGAACCGTCGTAGGCGACGATTGGTTCCCCGCTAGCCATTGCAATGACGCGTTTGACGACGGCATCGGGTTCTACAATGACCGACCCCTCGAGTACTCGGGACACCAGAGTTCCATCGGAGTTGTAAGCGCGATCTGCAAAAGCTTCCCTAATCACAGGGAGGTCCGCGTCGAGGCTGAGCCGTTCGATGACCGACCCCGGCTGCGCCATAATGGCAAGCTCATCTCCGCAGGTGGAGCGAGCGAGCAGGAGCGCCTCCACCACTGCAGCGGCCTGATTTTCATCCACTGCGATGCGGTTGTAGAGGGCACCATGGGGCTTGACGTAGGAAACTTCGGTACCCACCGCCCGTGCACATGCCGAAAGTGCACCAATCTGGTAGACGGTTTCGGCTCGCAATTCTCGATGTGCGTAATCCATGCGACGTCGTCCAAACCCGGGGAGATCGCGGTAGGCGACGTGCGCGCCGATGCGAATTCCGCGCGCAGCAGCTGCCTCACAGGTCTCCATCATGACGCTAGCGTCACCCGCGTGATACCCGCAGGCAATATTGGCACTGGTCACAATGTTCAGCAGAGCGATATCATCACCCATCTTCCACGAGCCGAACGCTTCCCCAAGGTCAGAGTTGAGATCGATAGTGGCGCCCATAAACGTCACCGCTCCTTCCAAGTAATAATGCTGGTCTTTGTACCGTTGTTATGTTGGTTCTCATCTGAGCTGTGCGAGAAACCGGGGGGGGGATTAGCCGAGCATTTCAAACACACCGCCGAATGAGCGCCACGCCAAGAACCAGGCGACTGCGACACCCAAGATTCCGATAGCCGCCAACCACTTCGGGTACTTGTAACCATTCATGAGATCCGCACGGAACAGCGCGATGTAAATCAGCACAGTAACGCCAATTGGAAGAACCAAACCATTGAAGGCTCCGGCGAAAACCAACAGCGTCGCTGGAGCCGTACCGATGAGACCGAAGAGCAGCGTGGAGATTGCAATTAGGACAATGGTGATCGTGTTTTGAGTCTTGGCTCCAGCACCCGAGGAACGAGTCAGAAATGTTGCTGAGGTGTAGCTGGCACCCACAATCGACGAGATTCCCGCAGCCCACAGGACAACGCCAAAGAAGCGCATACCCCAATCTCCTGCCGCAGCTTGGAATGCCTCTGCAGCGGGGTTTCCATCCGTATTGAGGACCACGCCACCCGCAACCACTCCCAAGACAGCTAGGAAAAGGAGGAAACGCATGATGGCTGTGACGATGATGCTCGTAACAGATGAGCGAGTGGTCTGTGCGAGGTTCTCTACACCGCCGGCGCCAGCATCAAGCATGCGGTGAGCGCCAGCGTAAGTAATGTACCCGCCAACAGTGCCACCGACGAGCGTGATGATTGCCAACAAGTCAATCGTGTCGGGCATGACCGTGTTCTTCAGTGCTTCCCCTACTGGCGGGTTAGAACTGAACGCCACAATTCCAGTGACCAGAATCATCACGACACCGAGCACAACGAGTGCCTTGTCCAGCGCCATACCCGCCCGCCGGGAGAGGAAGAAGCCAATGGCGAGGATTGCAGTAACAATGCCGCCAATCTTTGCGTCCACGCCCAACATCGCGTTCGCACCAAGTCCAGCACCGCCGACGTTGCCAATATTGAAGACCACACCACCGATGACAATGAGAATTGACATTAACCAGCCCAGCCCCGGAAGCACGGCGTTGCCGAGCTCCTGCGCGCGGCGTCCAGAGACAGCAATCACTCGCCACACGTTGAGCTGAATCGCGATATCAAGAAGCACCGAGATCACAATGGCAAAGGCGAAAGCCGCGCCAAGCTTGGCCGTAAAGGTTGCGGTCTGGGTGAGGAAGCCCGGCCCGATAGCACTGGTCGCCATCAGGAATACGGCGCCGAGGAGTGCCGTTCGCCGCGCCTTATGGGCAGATGTTGAAGCGTCCATAGCGTAAGGCCTTTCCCTACAAGTCTGACGATTCCCACGTTGAAGGATTCCTACGTTGAAGATCGCCTGCACAGAGATTGTTGAACAATGTCTCGTATGTTAATTGGTGATGGCCGCCACACAAAAGTGCTTTAGTAGTCTGTATTACATGACTACCCCCGGAAGCATCCTCGACGATCAGACCCACACGTCCTCTGGGGAAAAACAACAAGACGTTTCAGTAGCGGATGTCACCGCAACTGTCCTGCGCCGAGAGATTCTCGCCGGAAAGCACTACAGTGGCGAGCAGCTCCGTGAAACCCAACTTGCTGCGCGACTGCAGGTCAGTCGCAACACCATCCGACAGGTCTACCGCAAGCTGGAATCTGAGGGGCTACTTACTCACATCCCTCATCACGGCGTGTTTATCGCTTCCTTCGACAAACAACGCATCCGCGAACTGTATGCCTTTCGCCATGTCGTCGAATGCGGAACACTGCGATCGCTAAGCAAGAGCCAGGCAAAGCTCCTCGGCGAAGAGATTCTTTCTATTTGTGGTTCACAGTCATCATTGAACCTTCCCGAACGGAATAATGCCTTTCACCTCGCCATCGTCAGAGCTTCCGGGTCCCCCGACCTGTTAGCCACCGCCGAATCAATTCAGGCCCAACTCCGTCTTTGCTTCCTCTCCTACCCCCAAAGCATCGAACTCCATGCCCGATACGCCGATCGCCACATCAGTATCGCCAAAGTTCTCATCGAGGACACCCCAAACCACGCCGCCGACCTCCTCAGCGCCTACCTCAATGAGTCGTTCAGTGCCGTCACCGCTGCCCTCCCGCTTGCCGACCGTTGATAATTAGCTGCTAGGACTACAGTGATGGACATGGCAGCAAATTCAGGCAACGCATACGCAATGATCATCAATCGCTTTGGCGACCCCGATGAGTTCACGCAGGTTTCCCGCACCCCTGCGGAGCCCGGTCCCGGCGAAATCCTGGTCAAAACCACAGCCATCGGCGCGAATCCGCTGGATTACAAGATGCGCGATGGCTCTTCCGGTCTGTGCGCAAAGTTCACCCCTCCCGCCGTCCTCGGACGCGAAGCCGCTGGCGAAGTCGTTGCCGTCGGCGAAGGTGTGGACAACTTCCACCCCGGCGACCGAGTCTTCGGCATGCGCGGCTTCGATGACTTCCGCGGCACCTACGCAACGCACAACGTCTTCCCCGCCGACGGTGTGGTTCGAACACCCGATTCGCTTGACGACGTAACCGCTGCGGGCCTTGCCCTAGTGGGAATCACGGCGACCGTGGCTGTCGATCAGCTAGCGAAGGTAAAAAGCGGTGACACCGTACTCATTCATGGTGCCGGCGGCGGCGTTGGCCAGCTGATGACGCAGCTGGCAGTTGCCCGTGGCGCAACTGTGTTGGCCAGTGCGTCGTCACGCCATCATGAAAAACTAGTGGGCTTTGGCGCGCAGCATCTTGATTACACAGCGGAAGATGTATTCGAGGTTGTGCGTCGACGGTTCCCCGAGGGCGTAGATGTTGTGCTCGATGGCGTGTACTTCGACACCTTCCTGCCCTCGCTGGATGTGTTGCCATCGGATGGTCGGATCGTGGCGCTACCTTCACTGGCCGATCTGGCACCGGCGAAGGAACGTGGCATTGAGGCGCACATTCCGGCTATTTCGAATGACACGACTATTTACGCCGACCTGGCCGACCGCGTGGTTGCCGGTGAGATTTCACTTCCTATCGGACTGACTAAGAATCTCACCGAGGTCGCGGAGGTCCACCGAGTATTGGAAGACGGGCACGCTGACGGCAAGATTGTGATGACCGTCGAGTAAACCAGGTGCGTTACTACAGCTCGCGACGAGCGTTCTGATACGTCTTCGTCAGCGAGCACCACAGCGCGTCGGCATCAGAGATGGCTTCCACCAGCTCCCGGTTGGTCATAGTTTCACGCTGCTCGCGCAGTCGGTTGTTTAGCTTCCGAGCACGAGAGAGCTCACCGCGTAGCTCGATGAGCTCCGGCGTAGCCTCACCGGAGGCAAATACATCTTTGTAGATGGTGCCGACACCCATTGTGGTGTTCACGTTGTCCCAGGCAGAGAGGATTGCGGTGAGCTGGTACTCGGTGTCCATGGCAATCTGTTGCAGCTCAGCGTGATTACGCTCGGCGAGCTCGTGCGCCTCAGCGCTGCGGCGCACACCGACCCACGCCTGGTATGCAATGAGAATCGCAAGCACCAAGCCCGCAACTGGCAATGCATATTGCAGAATCCACAGCGTGACACCGAAGAGCTGAACAATCAGGCCGAAGAAGAAAAATACGACAATGACCGTCGCGCACCCGTTGTCGGAGCCTGAGCGTTTACTCATCGCGGCGTCACCTCCGCCGCAGCATTCAAAATCGCATCGGCCCCCAGGTGGCTGGCGTAGCCAAGTCCAATGGCTGCTGCCAGAAGGAGTATTGCCAGCAGCGTATAGACGATTGCCTCTTTGACAGTGCTAGTAACCGCAATGCGCTGCTCTTCGTAGTCAACCAGGGCACGCATGTCTTTGGTCGAGGCATTCAATCGACGTTCGAGGTCAACCATGTGTTCCTGCTGCTCGGCGCGTGAGATAGCGATGGCATTCAACGGCACATCAACACTCTCGACACTGGCATATGCCTGCCGACGAGCACTCTTCACGCTGTCGAACGACACTGACGGTGCGGGTGGCACTTTCGTCGGCCCAGTGAGATTCCGCGACACCTTATAGTAAGAGCGCGCTGCGGCTCTCGTCAGTTGGTTGTTGGAGTCGCCTTGATTGCCCATAGTGCCGAGTCTGCCACATGAATTTTCTTTGGCTCGTTATCGCCCACCTCATCGATGATGGCGAAGACATGCATACCTGCATATGGTGCGGCTTCGGCTCGGAGCACGGTCCCCGGGCCTACCCCTGATGTAGCCAAATAGCGCAGCAATTCAGGATCGGAGTCGTTAATACGATCGACTACCACCATCGCGCCAGCTTCGATATCCGTCAGGTCAGTGCGCACTGCGCTGGCGATGGTACCGCTGGCGCTGGGAATTGGATCGCCATGCGGATCGCGCTCAGGGAATCCCAGCATTGCATCAATGCGACTAATGAAATCATCCGAGACCGCATGCTCAAGCTTTTCAGCTTCCTCGTGAACCTCATCCCAGGTGTATCCCAGAGTCGAGACCAAGAAGCTTTCAATAAGCCGGTGGCGACGCACCATGATCAGCGCAATATCCCGCCCACGGTCCGACAGGCTAATGCCCCGGTACGGCTCGTGGTTGACAAGTCCACGTGCAGCTAGCTTCTTCACAGCTTCGCTGGCGGTGGGCTTCTTTTCACCCATCCGCTCAGCGACGTCGCCTAGTGCCACTTTTTCACCGGTGCGCTCGTGCAAATCCCAAATGACCTTGAGGTAGTCCTGGGTCTTTGCTGGTAAATCCTCCACGTGCATTCTTTAAACTCTAGCGTTATTGCGTGTTGCCGCAATCTTGAGGGGGACATAGAAACAACCGGCGCACACGCCAATACAGCCACCAACTGACAAGTTCGCCGCCACCGCAATGAATAGCCCCACCAGGCCAATCGCGATACCCATCAATGGTGCTAACACGAATAGCAAACGGGTATCGTTCACTACCCCAACCAGCGCAGCTGCCGGGGCAGCCAACAGCGCGATGGATAAAATCGTGCCGACAGCCGGAATCAGCGCCACCAGAGTCAACACAATCAGCCCGCTGATGACCAACTGTGCTCTTCTCCTCGAATGCGCGACCCCGAAAGACTCCGGATCGAATGTGAAGTAAATCAGCTGGCGCCACCGAGCCACCAGCACCAACGCCACCAGCAGCAAGAGGCCACCGGACAGCACAATATCAATCTTGTTCACGTTAAGTACGCTGCCGACCAGGAAGCTTTCTACCTTCACCGGCAACGGGGCGAACCACTTGTTCAGGAAGTAGCCCAGTGCGAACCCAAATGTCAGCACAATTCCTGCCGCCGAGGACGTCGTTCCCACCTTTGACAGACCGAACAGTGCCCCAATCGGAATACACATCAGAAATGCTCCGATAAAGAGGAACACCGAAATCCACGAGTGGCTCAGGCCGAGCGCTGCCGCAATAACAACGCCCACAACCGCGCCGGGAAAAGTCGCATGTGTAATCGCTTCTGCGAAGAACACTTGTTTTCCCAGCACCGCGAGCACCCCAACTACTCCAGCCAGGGCTCCTACCAGTATCAGTTCGATAATGGGCAAAATCAGGATGCTAGACACGGTCTCCTCCCAGCACGACGCGCAGCCCCAGTGCCATGAAATACAGTCCCACCGAGGTCAGCGCGACGACTGCCTGAGGCGACACCGGCCCCAAAGGCACCAGTGCCAAACCAACGATTCCGCTGAGGCAGCCCACTGCAATCGCAATCGGCACCATCACATGAACTCGGCGAGTCAGCAGTCTCGCCGCCGCTCCCGGCACGACCAGATATCCGACTACCAGAAGCACGCCCACAGCGCTTGCCGACGACACCACGACCGCAGCAATCGCCGCGTTAATGGTGAGGTCGATGCCCCACACATTGACGCCTGCGGCTTTGGCACCGAAGCGATCAAAGGCAACAAACACCTGCCGGCGCCAGGTCACTGCGATAAGAACCAAGGCGATGGCACAGACAATCAGGGCGCTGGTGAGACGGGAGTCAGTGACTTCCAGCAGTCGCCCGAACATGAGCGCTTCCAGCTGTCCTGACTGGTCACCTTTCTTCAGCGAGAGAATCACACCGATGGAAAAGAAGCTGGTCAGTACAACTGCCACTCCGGCTTCCGACATGTGCGAGCGCGATACCAAGGTCAGTGCTACTGCCACTACCACCGCAAATGCTGCAGCCACCGGGATAATCATGTCGATGCCGCCGAATACGGCACCGGCCACAATTCCGGGAAAAATCGAATGCACCATGGCCTCGGCATTGAACTCGAGGCCACGCAGGTTCACGATGACACCGACCAGGCCAGAGACCGCCCCGAGGGCAATCAGCAGCACTAGTGGCCTGAACATGAAAGGCGCTACCCCAAGCTCATTCGCAAGCTCAGTCCACATAGGCTGGCACCAACTTCGAGGTCGCACCAAAAGCCGGCTGCTCCGCCACAATTAATGTGTTTTCGCAGGTCTCCTCAGCAAGAACAAGATCATGGGTGGCCGCGATAATTGCCGTGCCATTTTCCTTCAGTTCGTTGAGGAGATTCAGCAGCATCGCCCGATTTTCAGTGTCGAGGCCGTTGAACGGCTCGTCGAGAAGCACGAGTTGCGGACGTGCGACGATGGCACGCGCCAACAGAACGCGTTGCTGCTGACCACCGGAGAGGTTGCCGAAACGTTCACTGGTGCGGTCGGCAAGCCCGACTTTGGCTAGCGCTGCGTGGATGCGTTCTTTGCGGTGTCCAAGCGGTTGGAAGGGGCGCAGTTCGTGCAGCACCCCCATGGCGACGACATCGAACGCCGTGACCGGAAAAGTGCGATCGAGGTCTGCCGACTGCGGGACGTAGGACACAATCTTCGCGTTGTTGTGCATCTCACCAGCGAGAAGACGAGTCCCACCTAGGATTCCGCGCAGCACAGTCGTTTTTCCAGAGCCATTGGCGCCGATGAGTGCAAGCCCGGTACCCGGCGCGACATTGGCGGTGATGTGATTGACGATGGGTACCGCCGTGTAGCCGAATGAGGCATCGCGGAGCGTGACTATGGGGTCAGCAGACATGGGGTTAGCTAAGCGGTTACGGCTCACTTGATGCCCTCTGGCAGCGGCGCGACAGTTCCGTCCCATGCCGTCACAACCTGAGTGACGTTGTGGATGATGGAACCGATGTAGGTCTCGCCGGCACTGCCAGCCGGACCAAGGGAGTCGCCGTAGAGTGCGTCCTCACCAACGATGGCCTTGACACCTGCGGCCTTGGCGATCGCCTCAATTGATTTCGAGTTGTTCGAGTTCTCCGCAAACAGCGCGGTTGCACCCGAGTCCTTCACGGTCTTTGCCGCCTCGGCGATATGCGCGGCCGTGGCATCCTGCTGCTCGTTGAAATCAGACAGCGCTGCGCCGATGAAGTTGATATTGAACTCGTGGGAGAAGTATCCAAAGGCATCGTGGCTGGTAAACAGCACAGGGTCCGACACGGTGGCGATGGACTTATTTGCCCACTCATCCAGCTGATTCAGCTTCTCCTGGTAGGCCGCAACGTGGTCGGCGATGGTGGACTTCAGCTCATTGTCGCCACGTTCCTCAGCGACCTGTTCCAGGGCATAGCCGATATTGGCAACCTGGATCTTGGCGTTCTTCGGTGAGGTCCATACATGCGGATCGAAGCGGAATTCCGCCTCCTCACCGGGTTCTTCCGGCGGGAATGGCCATGGGGCGACATCAATCTTTTCCACCCCTCGGTCGATGGTGTAGTTACCATTCTTCGCCTTCTCTGGTGGCAGTGGCTTTGTTTTGTCCGTGTCCTTGGCTGCCTTCATGGCATCTACGTCACCTGCAGTGAGAACGCCACTGGTTACTGCCATCGTTCCGGAAAAGCCCGAGGACTCAATCGCCTGATCCAGGAAGTGCTCCAGGTCAACGCCGTTGACGAACAAGAGATCGGCGTTACCAGTCTTGGTCAGCTGCTCGTGGGTCATTTCCAGCTCATGTGCTGTTGCATTCGGCGCCAACAGGCAGGTCAAATCAACTGCATCGATGTCCAGTTGCTTCACGTAATCACAAATCTGCGTCGTGGAAGCCACGACGTTGATTGGGTTCTCGCCGCTGGCTCCCTCACTGCTATCGCCACACGCTGCAAGGCCAGCGCCCGCTAGCAAAATCGAAAGACCCGCACACATGGACTTGGCTGATCGCGAAAGTTTTCCGGAAATTGTCATGTTGGTGTCCGCTCTTGATTGTTTGTTCCTGCTTTACGACGGCTACGCTGACCGGCCGCTTCAGTAAATCGGGTCACCTTAGGGGCGGTTGGGGCGCACTTCGCCGTTCATCTATCACATGTGAGAGTAAACCTAACGACAGCGATTTTCAACCTATTGAACTTAAGTGTTTTCGGTATGACATTTTTTAAGGATAAACATTGAACAAACCCTATCCGCAGGCCGTCACTCCACAGCGCCAACCCTTACGCCACAACATCGGCCATGATGGAGACATGGAAGCGAAGATTTATCACAACCCCCGCTGCTCAAAGTCCCGCCAGGCTCTCGCCGTACTGCGCGAAGCCGGAATCGAACCGGAAATCATCAAATACCTGGACACTCCCCCAACTAAGGCCGAGCTGCGCTCACTAATTAAGGCGGCCAGCCTGAATGTCATCGATGCTGTGCGTACGAAGGAAGCGGAGTTCAAGGAACTAGGGCTTTCCAGGGATTCCAGTGACGATGAACTCCTGGACGCAATGGTCGCGCACCCACGCCTGATTGAGCGCCCGTTTGTTGTCACTGACAAGGGGGTAAGGATAGCGCGTCCCACCGAGGCTATTAACGACATTCTTTAGGTGGCGACAAGCATTAATTGCTTTTACGCCAACCCCTCTCAAAGGCCTCCAAGACCGAGAGGTTAACAACCCGTTAACAAGGATTGACGCCACTGTAAACTCATCGCTGAAACGATAAAGCTCTCCGCCCGCTGCCCTAGCTCCCCACCCGGGTTGCATTAGAGGAAACGGCGGCCTTCAGCGAAAGGACTGTCATTATGAGCAGTCAGAGGCTCGGCTGGCTCAGCGCACCCGGCCCAGCAGCTCCCCTCCCCGAGGAAAAGATTGCCCCGACCTACCGGACCTGGCGATTCAACGTCTTCATGGGCATCTTCATCGGCTACGCGGGCTTCTACCTCATCAGAAATAACATCCCCCTGGTGTCCGCCGTACTGGAAAAGCACGACCTACTGGGCGCAGCCGGAATTGGCATCGTAGCCAATGCCGTGCTGTTCTCCTACGGCCTATCCAAATTCTTCATGGCCATGCTCTCCGACAGAGCCAATGCCAGGTACTTCCTCCCACTTGGCCTAGCACTGTCCGCGGTCGTAAACCTCTTTGTTGCGTTCGTCCCGGCCATCAGCGCTTCTGTTGCAGTATTCGCGACAGTCATGTTCATCAACGGTTGGTTCCAAGGCATGGGCTGGCCTCCCTCTGGACGAGTTGTCGTCCACTGGTTCTCGACATCCGAGCGTGGCACTTTGATGTCGATCTGGAACACTGCCCACAATGTTGGCGCCGCCGTCGGCGGTGCTCTGGCAGCCTGGGGCTTGCATTCGTTCGCCACTTCCGATGCCGACTGGACTCCCGCATTCTGGCTACCGGCGATTGTCGCGCTCGTGATTGCTGCCATCGCATTCCTGCTGATTCGAGACAACCCGCAATCCATGGGACTGCCTCCGGTAGAGGAATACCGTAACGACCCAGACAAGGTCGAAGGAACTAATGACGAGGCACAAGAACCCTGGTTCACAATCGTCAAGAACCATGTTCTTACCAATCCGGTTATCGTCATGTTGGCGCTGGCCAATGTGTTCGTCTACGCACTTCGTTACGGCGTTCTCAACTGGATTCCGATTTACCTGACAAACGAATTGCACAAGACCAACGTCACGGGCGGAATCATCGGATTCATGCTCTACGAGGGCGCAGCAATTGTGGGCACCCTGCTGTGCGGATGGGTCTCCGACAAGGTCTTCAAGGGTTGGCGCTCAGGCGCCGGCATGCTCTTCCTGATCGGCACCGGCATCACCATTTTCGCATACTGGCAGCTACCCGCTACGGCACCATTGTGGATGTTCTATGTACTCATCTCCCTGATCGGCGCACTCATTTACGGCCCAATCATGCTCATCGGACTGCAGGCCATCGACCTCTCGCCTAAGTATGTTGCGGGAACCGCAGCTGGTTTCACCGGATTGTTTGGCTACCTTCTCGGCGCAACACTCGCCTCCACTGGTGTCGGTCTCTTGATCGACTTCGCAGGCTGGAATGTCACATTCGCAACCCTCATTGGCGTTGTCGCTATTGCGTTTGTCCTTATGATCTTCGTCGGCAAGTACGAGCGCGATGTCATGCACAAGGCAGATGAAGCCCGCACCAAGACAGCTTAATAGCCACTCAATAGCCGTCAGTCACGGTGTTGCCAGTCGAATCCCGGATCCGCTCCGTGAGTCCAAAACGGTCGCAACGTCGCCAATTCATCGGTACACTCTATGCCGCAAACGAAAAAAACGCGAATAGACATTAAAAATGGAAGGAGTCTTCACCATGGGACTTATGGACAAGGCCAAGGAAGCACTGAGCAACGAAGAGAACACCGACAAGGTTCTGGACAAGGCTGAGCAGCTGGGCAAGGACAAGCTCGGCGAGGACAAGGCCGACCAGATCAAGAAGGTTCGCGACATGGCAGACGAGCGCCTGGGCGACAAGAAGTAAGCTACAGAGCTTCTTCACCCCGCATTAGCACCCTGTTTTCACAAGGGAGCTGGTGCGGGGTTTTGCTGTTCTTAGGGGACCCCACAGCCTCACCGACACGCCTTTATTGACAATTATTTTCAAATTGCGCATCATTAACCAAGTGAAAACTATTGTCGATAGAGCTTCTCTTCCGCGCACTCGAAAACAAAAACTTCGAGCCCGGCTCTTCGGCTTTCTACTTTTCCTGGCCGTCCCCGCCACAATCCTCTTGGCGATCTCCATAGGCCCCGCGGGAACAGGTTTCAGCAACGGCATCGTCGCGCTGCTCACCCCGCTCATCAAGACGCTTTCCGACGACCTCCCGGCTCTCAACCACCTTCTGCCAGAGATATCCCCTGCCACGCAATCACTTGTCTGGAGCATCCGGCTGCCCCGTGTCCTCCTTGCTGGACTGGTCGGTGCCTCGCTCGCTGTCGCAGGTGCAACTATGCAGGCAGTTTTTCGCAATCCGCTGGCCGAACCCGGTGTTACCGGTGTCTCCTCCGGTGCAGCAGTGGTAGCCGTCATTCTCATCGTCACTGGCGTGGCCGCGAAAGCACCGTGGGTTCTTTCGGCTGGCGCATTCATAGGCGCGTTGCTGGCTGTCATATTTGTCCAAATCGTCGCCGGTCTCAATGGCGGCAGTGGAGCCACCCTGTTGCTCGTCGGTATTGCACTCAACGCGTTCCTCGGCGCAGTCATCTCCGCCACCATCGCGAACGCGCCACACAGCGATGACGCTCAACAGGCCATGTTCTGGCTCAACGGCGATTTAACTGCTTCGAATTGGCAGGACATTGCACTGGCAGTCGGCCCCATTACCGTCGGCACGGTTATCTTGATGATGCTCATTCCCGAACTCAACCTGTTCCTCCTCGGCGAAGAACAGGCCGCTGCCACTGGTATGCGCACAGTGTGGATCCGGCAACTGCTGCTCGCCCTGGCTGCGTTAGTCACGGCAGCGGGCGTCGCTGTCACTGGCGTTATTTCCTTTGTCGGATTGGTCGTCCCGCACCTGATTCGCCTTGCCATCGGCCCCGATCACCGCAGCCTGCTGCCCATTTCTATGTGCCTCGGCGCAGTGTTTCTAATTCTCGCCGACCTCGTCGCCCGCAGTCTCTTTTCCCCAGTTGCTCTGCAAACTGGCACAGTCACCGCGTTCCTTGGCGCACCGGCGCTACTCGCGTTGATTCTTCGGCAAGGTGGCCGCCAGTCATGAGTCAGCAGACACAAAACCTCAGCGACCACGTCACTAAGCCAGACGCCGATAGCACCGCGCTGCTGCGGGCTACCGACCTCAGTGTCGGTTACCGCAATCGGACCGTCGTAAGTGGCGTGAACCTCGCTATTCGACCTGGCGAGGTCCACGGCATCATCGGTTCCAATGGCACCGGAAAATCCTCCTTGCTCCGTGCTATGGCGGGCATTGTGACACCGAGTTCGGGGCAGGTTGAGCTCCTCGGTGCGCCGCTGACGAAGCTTCGTGCCCACGAACGCGCCACCCGGTTGGCGTACCTGCCGCAGCACACACCGGCCGATGCCGCTATTGACGTTCGAACTGTCGTGGCACTCGGCAGGTACGCGCACCACCGTCGGCGTGACCGTTTCCACAGCTCACTGAACTCCACGGACCACGACATCGTCGCCTATGCCCTCGACCGCGTTGGTGTCACCGCACTCGCCGACCGTCCCATCACGGGTCTGTCCGGCGGGCAGCGGCAATTGGTGTTCATCGCAAAGCTATTGGCACAACAGGCCAAGGTCATGCTTTTCGACGAACCCACTGCGGCCTTGGACATCGGGTTTCAGCTGGAAATCCTCGAGCTGCTCGGCGAGCTTGCCGACGAGGGCCACGGTATCGGAGTCGTCCTTCATGACCTCAACCTCGCGGCCCGCAGCTGCCACCGGCTCAGTGTGATTCACAACGGCGGATTGGAAGTCACTGGTTCCGCCGAAGAAGTGCTGACGCCTCCCCGAATAGATGCGATTTATCGCATCTCCAGCGCTGTCGATACCGATCCACATACCGGTTCGGTGCGAGTGACGGCGTTGGCTCGGGCTCGCCCGGCTGACTGATTGCAGTTGGCTGTTTCAGACTGTCTGACTCACACTGTCTGATTCCAGCTAGCACCAACGCAACCGAAAACTCCCCAACAATCAAAACTCAACACTCAAGGAAGTACTTTCGTGTTTTCACCAACTTCTCCTATCTCTGCCTTGAAGCGAAACTCTAAAAAGGCCGTCACTCTGCCGTTGATTGCAGCACTCCCGCTCGCTGCGGTGGTCGCTTGTTCTTCCTCGGAGGAGACGGCGCAGCAGCCGTCGTCAAGCGAAACTTCGACAAACCAGCAGGCGCAGTGGCCGCGTACTGTGACCGTCGGCGATCACGACGTTACGGTGCAGAGCCAGCCGAAGCGCATCGTTGCACTGTCGACTGAGGTTGCGGATCTGGCGTTGGAACTGGTTGGGCCAGAGCGTGTCGTAGCCGTGACGAAGAATGCGCTCGATGAGAGCTCGGGTAATCAGGTTGGGCTGGCGCGTCAGGTTCCCAACGCGATTGCCAACTCCACGAAGCCGGATCCGGAGCAGATTCTGTCCTATGAGCCGGACATGGTGTTGATGACCAGCCGCCATGATCAGGAGCAGTCGGCAAGTGAGCTGCTGGGGGCCAGCGATGTTCCGACCGCGGCGTTTGCCAGCAGTGATTTCGCCTCGCCGAAGGCGCTGGCGGAGTCGGTGACCAAGCTCGGCAAGTTGCTCGGAGCCGAAGACAAGGCGGCCGAGATGGTTGCCAAGATTGAATCGGAAACCGAAGAGATTCTCTCGGAAATTGATTCCACAACTAAGCCAAAGACGCTGGTCCTGTTTGCCCGCGGTGGTCAGAAGATGATTATGGGCATGCAGTCGGCGACGACGAATCTCGTTGAGCTGGCCGGTGGCGAGCCGATTTCGCCAAAGGGTAAGCGCCCGGGTGCCGTTCCCGCTGATCCGGAAACAATTGTGCAGCTGAATCCGGATGTCATTTTGATTCAGGATTTCCACGGCCAGGGCAAGGCTCCATTCCAGGAGTTGCTGGATAATCCGGCGCTTGCCGACGTCGCTGCGGTCAAGAATGATCGAGTGCAACTAATTGATGCGAAGACGACCTCTGGCACCGCCGGAATGCACATGCCCGATGGACTGCGTGAGATCGCTGACGCACTGGCTAAATAGAAAATAGGTTTTCACGTCGCTATGTGGATTCATGAAGCACTGACTTCCCCACCCCGCCGAATGCACTGGGTTTTGTTATCCAGCTGGGGGCGCAGCTTTTTCTTCGCTCTCAGCGCCGTGTCTCTTGGATACACGCTCGATGCTCTAAGCAGTTTGTACGGCGGTGTCGCAGACACCAGTGGCGGCAACTGGTTTGGGCAGTGGGGACTTCATGAATCCCTGTCCGCTGCAATTGTGGCGGTCATTCTGGGAAGCCTCTGTGCTTATGTCACCGAGGCATTGCCACCACGGCTTGCTGGCGAGCAGGAAAAGCTGTGGCGCTCACATGTGGTTGGCAGTGTGCTGAAGCCGGAGTTTTCCGCTCCTGAACAAGCCCCGAAGCACGCGCATGGAAGAGGGCACGGTGGCGGGAAATCCGGTCACTCACACCGAAGCGCGTCCAACACTGGCGAAGGCCTACTCTTCGATGCCGCGACCACAAGCGTCGAACAGACCGCGAACTACCGAGCGACATTTCTCGCTCCCACGTTGGCCTCGTTTAGTGCTCCACTGATCATTTTGGCGGTCTGGGCTTTGTGGGTGGATACGAAAACCGCCTTGTGGCTGGCACTATTTTTCATTTCCACGCCGCTGATCATTATTGGTGCGGGAAAGATTCTGCGGAAATCCAATGCGACGTATCGCCGAAAGCAAGCGAAGGCCACGCATGCCTACTTGGAGATGCTCGAAGGGCTGGGAACATTCAAAGTTCTTGGAGCAATTGATCGAGTCATGGCACGTTTTGCCAGCCAAACTCGCACTGCGATGTCTGAGCTCACCGCCCTACTCGCCCGCAATCAGCTGATGATTATTGTCAACGACGCGGTTTTTGGTATTGCAATGTCGACGACCGCAATCGGTCTTGTCTTGCTGCGTTTGCAGGCAGATGCAATCAGCGTTGGCACAGCTCTCGCAGGCGTTTTCCTATCCGTTCTGCTCTACGAGCCCGTCAATCGCGTCGGCCGCACTTTCTACATCGGACTCGGCGGGCGCACGCATCGAAACGGAATAGTGGAGGTATTCGGTGAGCCTGCCGCTAAAGCGTTCACAACCGGAACAGCGCATTCCGCCAAAGCCTCCGCACCGCACGCACCGGAGATTTCCCTCCGCGATGTGAGCGTTGACATCGGCGAAAAGCGCATTCTCTCCGATATCAACCTGACAATTCCAGCCGGCAGCAGAGTCGGCATCGTTGGCCCCAGCGGTTCCGGAAAGAGCACACTCCTGCGTGTACTCGCAGGCCTACAGCCGCATTCCGGGGAAGTCTGCCTTGACAGCCACGCGCTTTCAACCCCGGAGTTGCTCGCCAACTCGCTGCTCATCTCCCAGCAACCAGCCATCTTCGGCACCACCGTCGCGGACAATCTTCGCATCGCATGCTCGGACGCAACGGCCGTCGATATGCGAAAAGCACTTCGCGACGTGCACTTACTCACCGAAATCGAGCAGCGCCCTGGTGGTCTCGATTCGGAGGTCGGCGATCAGGGCAATTGGCTCTCAGGCGGGCAACGACGCCGCCTGGCCATTGCGCGTGGTCTGCTCGGCGCCGCTCCGATTGTGCTTCTCGACGAGCCGACAGCGGACATCGATCGTCGGACGGAAGGTCTCATCAAGGAGTCCTTGACCCGCCTTGCTGAAGGACGAACGAGCATCATGGTCGCTCACCGCATGGAAGCGCTATCGGACGTTGATCTGGTCATTGTCGTCGCCGAAGGCCGGATCGTGGCTGCGGGCAAACCCGACCAACTGAGCACAAGCAATGAGTATTACGCACGAGCGCTGACCGAGGAGAGCTGACATGAACAACATCATCTGGTTGCTGCGCTTTTCCGCACAGGCTCGCGGAGCGCTCAGTACATCTATCCTCGCACGCGTGGCTGGGCACATTCTGGGTGCATTGATGCTGGCTGTGCCCGCCTGGGCAATTGCCACAATTGCGCTGTCGAAGTGGGACGCAACCGACTCGTCGCAAAGCTTGAGCATGCAGTGGACGTGGGCGGTCATTGGCGTGGTTGCAGGGCTGGCGCTGTTGAAAGCGATTCTGCGGTATGTCGAGCAGTACCTCGGGCATCTGGCTGCATTTCGGCTGCTCGGCGAGCTGCGGCTGTGGATCGTCGAGCGTCTTATCCCGCAGGCGCCCGCGGTAACCGATGGGCTGGGTACTGCCAGAATCCACACGATTGCGATTCGTGATGTTGACCGTGTGGAAGTCTTCTTCGCGCACACAATTGCGCCCGCGGTGACGGCCGTACTAATTCCGCTTATGGCGGTCATGACAGCGGCATTGACTGCTGGAGCCCTGCCTGCGATTGCTCTGACGCTGACCTTCGCGGTTGGCTTTGTGATTGCACTCGCGGGCTCTAAGAAGGCGACTGCGGAGGCTTCCGCAACGAACTCCACACGCACGGACATTGCACAGTACATTGCCGATACGCTGCGCCTTCGGGAGGAAATCCTCATCTACGGCGCAGCCGAGCAGCGGCTGCGGGGATTGCGTGAGCTCGATGAACAGCTTGCTCAGAAAATGCGTGCAGGTGGCAAGCGGGCTGGACTGCGCTCTGGCGCGACCGGACTTCGGATTTGGGGTGGCAGCATTGCCGTCTTTTGTGCTGGTATCCCGGCGCTTTCAGCCGACTACCGTATGCTCCCTGCTGTTTTGGTGACGACGTCCCTGGTGGCGGGAACTGCTTCATCAATGGATTCGATCGAGCGCCTGGCATCTTCTCTGCCAGCGGGACTCAATGCAGTCACTCGGATCAGGGAGCTGGCCGCGCAGCCGCCGACTGTGGAAGAGCCGAAGCAGCCGGAGTCGCTGGACCTGCACCACGCGCAGACCGCGAGGGCCAACTCCGGCGACTCAGTCCCTGCCCTCGAACTGAGCGATGTCAGCTACCGCTACCCTGGCGCCGATAACCCTGCACTGACCAAGATCAATCTGCGCATTGCCTCAGGCCAGTTCATCGGTGTGGTCGGCCCAACTGGTTCGGGCAAGTCCACACTCTCCCGGCTAATCCAGCGGCATGTCGATCCGGATGTCGGCGAGGTCATCATCAATGGCCACAATGCCCGTGACCTCGGCTCAACCAATGTCTGCCGAACGGTTGTTGTCGCAGATCAGAATCCCTTTCTCATGGAGGCCACCATCGCTGAGAATCTATGTCTCGGCGCGCCTGATGGCTGCGAGGTTCCCGAATCACTGATGCACTGGGCGCTCGAACTCGCCGCCATCAACCCTGCTGAGATGCCGCTGGACAGGCCCATTGGCCGCCGCGCGCAGCGGCTCAGCGGTGGTCAGCGTCAACGTCTGGCGCTGGCCCGCACCTACTTACGCGCGGTACTAGCCGACGGCACTAAGCCCAATGACCTCGCTGCACACCTCGCCGGAAAGATTGTTATTTTCGACGAAGCCACCAGCCACCAGGATCCGCTGACACAGGCTCGTATCGTCGACAATGCCCGCGCATGTGGCGCGACTTGCATCTTCATTGCACACCGGCTTCAGACTTTGACCGAGGCCGATGACATCCTGGTCATTGAAAACGGCCAGCTCATCGAACGTGGCACTTATGACAACCTCTTGAGCGCCGACGGTGCCTTTGCTCGACTTGCGCGCGCAGAGGTCTAGGCTCGGTCTAGCTCTCTGCGCAGGTCTTCCGCAGCACCACCACGGTGTCGACAACGTTCTTGCCATCGATTTGCTTGACGACGTCACGCTGCGCCACCACCGCTTCGAGACTCTGCGGCTCGTGCGCAAAGAAATCAGTGACCTCATCCGCGCTGTAGAGCAGCTCGGGGTCTCCCGGGCCGTGGACTTCGTTGTCCGGATGGTGTGAGACTGAGACAAAGTAGCCACCCGGAGTGAGAGCCTCAGCGACGGCTCGCCAGAGGTTCTCCCTGTCCCTGCGCGGCAGGTGAATAAATGCGGCGACTACCAGCTCAAAGCTTCCTGCTTCCGGCTGCCAGTCTGTTAAGTCTTGCTGGACCAGGTTCGCAGAGAGCCCTTCAGCTGCCAACGCGGCTCCAGTATGTTCGAGCCCGACGCTGGAGAAATCCATGCCGGTGACATCCCAGCCCTGGCTGGCTAACCACACCGTGTGACGGCCACGGCCACAGCCTAGGTCGAGCGCACGTGAGGGGTCGGAGAAACCTTTCCAGATTACCTCAACATGCTGCGCGATTGTCGGATTCGGTTCGCCGCCAAAGAAAGAGCGCGAACCGTCACTTGCGGCCTCGCGATCTGCGGTGAATTTCCCATCCCAGAACTCTGCTGTCGACATGCTCACCAGGATAGACGGCACCGAGAGGCAATGCTGGACTACATGAGGTTCTGCGGAGGTTTGAAGTTCTACGGGGAGAGAATCTCCACCGGCAAACTGGCATCCTAGTGATCCTCGACGAGCTCGCGGAGCCGGGCAAAGATTGCCGCACCATCGTGGCGAATGCCGTCATGCTGGAATGCATTGGTCACATGTGGCCGCAGGTCCCGGTAGCAGTTGGCTGTCTCCATGGAGTACTCGAACGGCACGAAAATATCGTCGAGGTAAACCGCGGCTGCCGAGGTCGGGGCGTCGGCAAGCAAGCGTGCGGAATCATACGGCGAGCTTTCCCAGGTGTGCTGCGCAAATGCTTCCGCCTTTTCCTTGAAAGGAACGAGCGCGGGGTCCTCGTCGAATTGCCAGGGGAAAACGTGCTCACCGGTGAGATAAAACGGCTCGTCTCCTGCAGGATTGGCTTTTTCTTCAAAACCTGGGATTTCCTCGCGAATACGGTGAGCTGCCCAATTAGTTGTGGGCTGGTTCCCGACGCCACCATAAATGGATTCATGAATCGCGGCGTATAGCGGACCGTCGGCGAAACTCACGCGGGTCCCTACATCGGCCAGAAAATCGGTGCGCAATTGCTTTTCGCCATTGCGAATGTGGAATGGCTCTTCCAACAAATACGCCAGATTGTGGAATCCATCTCCGCGGCCTAATTCAATTCCGATGGTGCGGAATCGGCGAGAACTCAGTCGCTCACCGGTGGGGAGAGTTTCTGCAGATTGCTCGAGGTGCGCGCAGATTTCTCGAATTCGGTTTTCGACCCACGGATACTCGCGATAAAAACGCTCGTGACGGGTGCGCAGCTTCGCATACGTCGTGCGATAAAGGTCGTCAGCACCACGGTCCAGAACAGGTAAACCGCCTGTGAGATAAGCGTGCTCCACGGATTCCGGATAGCAGCTGAGATACGAAGTAATACAAAACCCGCCAAAAGACTGGCCATACAGCGACCATTTGGCAATGCCCAAATGCTTTCGCAATGCCTCCGCGTCTTCGACGATGTATTCCTGACGCAATTGGGCAAGCCGCTCGGCCGGAACATCTGCAATATTGGCCGCATCAATTCGATGCGAGCGCCCAGTGCCGCGCTGATCCAGCAGGATGACGCGGAATTCCTTCAGCGCCTCACCGATTACTCCGCTGGCACCTACCGGACGCGGTGCCGGAAATCCCGGGCCGCCCTGCAAATAGACAATTGCCGGCGCATCCTCATTTCCTGGCGCATAGATTTCCCTGGCGAAAAGCTCAAATGTCGCGGCATTCGCAGCTTCGGTAAAAGGATCCCAGGGCACCTCAACGGTGTGTTCCTTAATAATGTACCCAAAATGCCTGCTTGCAGTACTCGTCGATGCCATGTCTCTGCCGCTCCTCTAATCCCGCTGCTCGTATTTCTTCATCAGCTTTGCGACGAGTAAATCGGTCGCCTCATCGTCCGCAAGAATTTGATCCAACATCTCCCGGTATTCCCGCTGCCGCAGTGCCGTATCTTCTCCGTAGTCATCATAGGAATCACCGGATAGGTCCACACCGAAATCGGATTCGTCGCTGTCATCCTGCACTGTCTCCTGCTGCGCCGTCGGCATGTGCAGATCCGCTGGGAAGTCCGCATTGAACTCCTCCAGGAATTCCTCCGCGTTGGCCTCGGCGTCGGAACGCGACACTCCCCTATCAACCTCAGCCTGAATGCGACGCTGCAGCGCTTTTTCCATCTGTCGGTGACGCCAGCTGCGGAGGCGTGCGGGCTCGAAACGTCGACCAACCTCGCGGCTCTTGCCCTCTGCTCGACGTGCGAGGACCGCAATCTGCGCCGCGGTGTCGTTCAGTGGCGCCCACTCCGAGTGTGCCGACACTCGCCAATTACCCCAGTACCCCAGCAGCGACAGCAGAATGCTGACGACGGGACCAATGACCATGGACACGGCCATAAATCCCAAATGGTGGCCTCCGATGACAATGACCGCGCAAGCCACGGCCGGGATGACCGTGGGCTGGTTGCCGCCGAAAACAGCGGGTACTCGCCCGGTCACAATGTCGCGGATCATGGAACCACCAGTGGCGGTGAAAACGCCCATCATGATGCACGGCAGAATGGGCAGACCATACGTGACGCCTTTGACCGTTCCCGTAGCTGCCCAGAGTCCCGAGACCACAGCGTCACCGTGGACCTGAACGTATTCCCAGGTCTTTCCTTTGAAATAGAAAAATCGCGCAATGAGCGCACCAGTAAACGCCAGGATTAGGTACTCCGGCTGGCTCATTGCGGCGACGGTGCCCTGGTTAATCAGAACATCGCGAATCATGCCGCCGCCCAGTGCGGAGAACAGCGCAATAAAGAAGAACCCGATGATGTCGTAGCCTCGTTGCCGGGCGATGGTGCCACCAATGATGCCCATGAGCAGGACACCACTGACATCGGACCACCGGTACATCGACTCGATGAGCGGATCTACTTCTGCGACGTTCATGATGTTCAAGCTTAGACGCTGCTATTTTTCAAGCATCAACG
The DNA here is from genome assembly GCA_003955985.1 of Corynebacterium jeikeium. NCBI lineage: Bacteria > Bacillati > Actinomycetota > Actinomycetes > Mycobacteriales > Corynebacteriaceae > Corynebacterium > Corynebacterium jeikeium. Next base: position 839,555 of record CP033784.1, on the reverse strand, counting down.
AAAGGTCGGGATACCCATGGAAAACGCTGACACCTTTGCTTCGGCACGCCCTAGCGACAGGCTCATGCGCGGCATCGCTATCGCCTCTCGCGCGCACGATGGGCACTACCGAAAGGGCTCGGGCGTTCCCTATATCAGCCATCCGATGTCGGTGATGTTGATTGCGGCGAGCGTGACTAACGACGAAGACGTGCTGTTGGCAGCCCTCTTCCACGACATTTTGGAAGACGTGCCGGAAAACTACTCACGTGCCGAGATGGAAGATGAGTTCGGGCCTCGCGTGGTTGAGATCGTCGAGGGCGTCACCAAAGACTCTTCCCTGCCCTCGTGGCAGGAGCGTGCCGATGCCTACCTGGAGCAGCTTTCTCATGGCAGCGAGGAATCTGTCATCGTGGCCGCTGCGGATAAGTTCCACAATCTCAGCCAGACTCTGGAGGATTTAGACCGCGATGGCCACGCTCTGTGGGAACGCTTTCGTTCAACTCCGAGCCAGCAACTGTGGTGGTACACAAGCGTCCGCAACGTGATCGCCGAACGACTGCCCGGCATGCCTCTGCTGGACGATTTGGACGTTCTAATTGAGCGCCTCGATTCCTGGGTACAAGCGGCATAACCTGCGTTTTTCCAATCGCTTTAAGTTATAAAAACATGTCTAGGCATAGCCTGAACCACTCCGGCAACGGTACAGTGGCAGCCTACGTGGCTCGGATATCTATCACGATATAGAGGCCACGCAACAACAATCTGACAATAGATCCAGAAATACGCAACAGGAGAAAAACAGTGACTTCCACTGATGCATCGTCCACAACCGAACTGCCCACCACCACTCAGCAGTGGGTTCTAGCTTCCCGACCGACCGGCCTGCCGACTGACGAGAATTTCCGCCTCGAGACCGTCGATTTGCCAGAGCTTAACGACGGCGACATTTTGGTAGCCAACTCGGTCGCTACCGTCGATCCCTACATGCGTGGCCGTATGAACGACACCAAGTCGTACGTTCCTCCTTTTCAGCTTGACCAGCCAATGACTGGCGGCGCTGTGGGCACTGTCCTTGCGTCCAAGTCGGATAAGTTCCAGGTTGGCGACGCTGTCCGCCACTCTTATGGCTGGCAGACCAATGCTGTTATTGCCGATTCCGAGGCAACACCGGTTGACCTGAACGTTGCACCGGCTGCTGCCTACCTGGGCATCCTTGGTCTTACTGGCCTTACTGCTTACGTTGGCCTGACTGCTGTCGGAGAGATGAAGGAAGGCGACGTCGTCTTTATCTCTGGCGCTGCTGGTGCGGTCGGCTCGGCTGCTGGTCAGTTTGCCAAGCAGATGGGCGCATCCCGTGTCATTGGTTCCGCCGGCTCGGACGAAAAGGTTGAGCGCCTACTCGAACTCGGCTTTGATGCCGCCTTCAACTACAACGACGGCCCGGTTGCAGAACAGCTGGCACAGGCAGCGCCGGAGGGCATCGACTTCTACTTCGACAACGTCGGTGGCGACCATCTCGAGGCAGCCATCGGCGCGATGCGCACCTTTGGCCGCGTTGCTATGTGTGGCGCAATCTCCCAGTACAACAACACTGGAGCGCCGACCGGACCACGTAACTTGGCTCTGGCGATTGGCAAGTGCATTACGCTGCGCGGCTTCGTCTTGGGCAAGTACCTGCACCTGGCAGGTGAATTCCAGGAGCGAATGGCTCCGCTGGTCGTCAGCGGTAAGGTCGCCTACGATGTCACCACTCGCCACGGTATCGAGAACATGCCAGCTGCATTCCTCGAACTGTTTAGCGGAGGCAATACCGGCAAGATGGTCGTAGAGTTCTAAATAACTGTCATCGAGTTTGGAGCTAATTCGTGAACACACAGAAACCTCGACTGCTTACGACCGACACACTGCTGATTCAAGAAACACGCAACGTTATGCGCAGTGAATACTCCATTTTCGATGACAACGGCACCCAGATTGCCCAAATTGCCCAAGCGGGATCACTGGGTCGCCGCATGTTGGGCATCGGTGTCAAGTACGACATCTTCGATGTGGACGAGGATGGCAAAGAGGGCGACAAGCTCCTCACCATCACCGACCCCGCGAACGTTTTCGGCGACACATACAAGGTTCTCACACCCAACGGCGCTAAGATCGCCACAGCCAAGACCAAACGATTCAGCCTAAAATCACGGCTAACTTTGTCCGTCAAAGGGCTTTCCGACGTCGATGTTGACGGCGGCTTCCGCGGTAAAAATTACGCACTGACCAGCAAGGGACGCCCGATTGCGAAGATTGACCGGAAGTACCGTGGTCTCAAAGGCGCTATTACCGGCAAGGACACGTACGCTCTGCATTTGGAGCCGAACTTGAACGAGGAAACGCGGGCTGCGGTGATCGGTACTGCGCTGGTTATTGACATTGTCAGGCGCAAGAACGATGAGGCTGTAGCGGTTAGTGTGAGCTAGTGCTTCCGCCTTGTTAAAGAACTGCCCTGCTAAGGCGTCACCTTGTGCGGCGCCGAGACTTCCTTCAGCCTGCTGGACATAGCGACACCAACCAGTCCCATTAGTGCCAGGAAGATTAAAGCTGCCGCAGGGCCGAAGCTGGCGATAACACCCGAAAGCGCACCGACGATGAGCAGGACAACGCCCATGATGGTGTTGGCTGCTCCGACATACTCGGTGCGCTTGTCGCCTTCTGCCATGTCCACAACATAGGTCGAACGAGCCACGCGAACACCGGCGTGGACGACGGACATCGCGAAGAAGCCGAGCGGGAAAATCCAAGCGTTCGCACCGGCGGAAAGCCAGTGAGCACTTGCGACCAACAAAAAGAGAACAATAGAACCGACCAGCGAAGAGTAGGTCAACACCTTCTTCGAGGATTTATCCGACCAGATTCCGGCGACTTTTCCACCAACCAAAGAGGCGAAGCCTGCGGCGAGCATGAAGATACCGACATTGGCGCTTACTCCCCCGCCGCTACCGTCAGAGGCTTCCAGATCAGCTCCCACCTGTGCACTTAGGGTTACGATGAACGACGTGGATAATGCTGTGACCAGCAACAAACTACGGACGATCACAAAGTCGCGGAAGTTCTTATCCTCTTTAAAGAGCCGCCAGGTGTCCTGCCACCAGGTTTTATTCGGTTCTTCCTTGTCCCCCTCGTTGGTGGGCTCAACAATCCCACGGAAAATCAAAACTGCTGCTACCCACGACAGTGCCGCAACAAAGATGAGCCCCGCCACGATTGGTTTGGTGACGTTGTCGCGGATAATCCACAACACTGCACCAACAATAATTGCGGCGACACCGCCCAACATCGCAGCTCGGCCACTAATCTGCCCGCGCTGCCCCTTCGGAATCGTGCGGCCCTGGACATCCTTTGAGGCCATCGAGCACAGGGCTCGGGCCGTCGCAAAGCCTGCAAGCGCGACGATGACAGCGACGCCGAGCGCGGTGCCTTCTAGGAACAACGCAGCCAGACCAATCAGCGCTGCTGCGATGGCTTGCCCCAAAGCACCAGCGATCCAGACGGTTGTGCGGCGCGGGCGAGATTTCACCCAAGGTGTGAGGGCGGCCTGCGGAAGCATCGAACCGGACTCGCGCACCGGCACAAGCATGGCGATGAAGAAGCCCGGCGCGCCAGCCGAATGCAGCAGCCATGGCAGCAGCGTCTTGGCCGCAACAATCTGGTCGCCGATATTCTGTAGTCCGTTCGCCCAGACGTAGCGCTTGGCATTCGCGCGGGCGTGTTTTTGCACCGACTCTGGGTTGTTCCCTGCGTCCGTGGGTTTGTCAGCTTCCGAGCTATCAGTCATGCCTCTCACGCTACCTTCCTGCAGCAACGGCGCTACCGCACACGGTCATTTGCCCCAGGCCGTTCCAGGAGCGAATCGCGCTGTCTCATCTGCCGCTACACTCGCGGGAAGAGCACCCAACTTCTCAACGAAAGTAGAAATATGCCCGCTGACCTTTATCGACGTCTCTCCAACCTCGATGGCAAGAGCTACGGCGCATACAAATCTCTTCGTGGCTCCCACGACCTGCCGGATCTGGACGCGACGCTGTTTGTCGACAAGGTCCAATCCGACCCTTACGCTCCAGCATCACGGGCACGCGTCCACATTCCGCTGTCAGTGCTGGACTATCGCGGAGCCTCCCGCTCACAACCCGGCAGGTTCAGCACGGCAGAGCTCGATTTGTTGAACCGCAGCCTCGTGCGAGCTTTTAAGAAGTATGGCCGCGGGCTGTTTATCGATTCTCCGGGGCAGCAGGTCTTGCGCCGAACAGCTGTCGCTGAGCTCCGTGGGGATGCGCACGACGTCGATAAGCATGATGATGCCCTCCAGATCTGCCTGGAAATCCAGCTGCCCGCCCGCGGCCGGCGCATTCTCGGGCGTGAGGCGGCGCGCTTGATCTGTGAGGATTTGTTGGACGCGCTTGACGACGCCATTGTAAACGCACCCATCGATGCGCTCGAGGCAGCCGCGGAATTGGAGTATGACCAGCTCTTTTTGCGCCGTGCGGTAGCGGACGCGGACCTGATTGGGTTTGTGACAGACGGGTCGGTGTTGCCCCGTCAGGCGGGCAATAGCCAGCTGCCGAAGCCCGGCGCGACTGCGTTTACCTCGCCGGAATCGTTGCAGCACAGTTTTCAGTTGCCGTCGGGTAAAATGGTGCACGGCATGGGCATTCCGCGGGGCGTGACGTTGATTGTCGGCGGTGGCTACCACGGCAAGTCCACGCTACTGTCCTCCCTGGTCACTGGCGTGTATGACCATGTCGCTGGCGACGGCCGCGAGTTTGTGGTCGCTGACGAGACTGCGGTTGCGCTGCGTGCCGAGGACGGCCGGGCCATCACTGGTGTGGATATCTCGCCGTTTATCAACGGTCTTCCCTCCGGTGATGACACGACCCGGTTTTCCACGGCGAACGCGTCGGGGTCGACCTCCCAAGCTGCGGGTCTGATGGAGGCGCTGGGTTCCGGTGCGCGCGTGTTGCTCATCGATGAGGACACCTCCGCAACTAACTTCATGATTCGTGATGAGCGCATGCGCCGACTCATCCCCGATGACCGGGAGCCGATTACTCCACTGGTCGCACGGGTCCGCGAGCTCTGGGAGGACCACGGGATCTCCACGGTCATCGTCGCTGGTGGTTCTGGTGCGTTCATCGATGTCGCGGACACCGTGATTGCTATGGATGCGTACACGCCTTACGACGTCACCGAGCGCGCCCGTGAGCTCCGAGAATCTGCCACTCCGGCTGCACCTTCGCCAGCTTTTGCGCAGATCGGTGAGCGTTTTCTGCAGGCTGACTTCCCCGCCGGCGAGAGCCGCGGACGTGGCGGTCACGGTGGCCGTGGTGGACACGGTGGTCGCGGTGGTCGCGGTGGTCGTGGCCGAGGCTCGAAACCACCTAAGCCACCGCGTGCGCGTGGTCTCGAGCTGATTCAGGTGGGCAAGGACAATCTTGACTTGCGTGCTGTCGGCCAATTGATGGATTCCTCCCAAACAGAAGCCATTGCCCGAATTCTGGGGGCCGTCGTCAAGCAGCTCGATGGGCGTACTGACCTCACCGAGCTGATCCAGCGCGAATACGACAACTTTTGTCATTCGCTCTTCGATGCGACAGCTGCGTCCACCAACTCTGGTCATCTCGCGGAACCGCGTTTCCAGGAGGTTGCGGCGGCAATCAACAGGCTTCGGCTCTTGCGGTAGCGGCTCGAAGGTTCGTGGACCAGCCCCGCCCCTGCGGCTGCCGCGGCTAACTTCCTCAATTGATTTCGGCGTCAGGGCTTGACCTTGACGCGACGTCAAACAGAAAGATGATTCCCGTGAGCAACAACGACAACGAGTACACCATCGGTGAAACGGCCGAACTCCTGGGCGTTACCACGCGCACGCTGCGACATTGGGACGCCATCGGACTACTCAGCCCGCAGTATCGCACGTGGTCCGACTACCGCCTCTACACCGACGAGGACATCGACACCGCGCTGGAGATTCTGATCTACCGCGCCGCTGGTGTGCCGTTGAAGACTATCGAGGAGTTCATCCACGGCGATTCCTCCCCGAGAAGTCGAAAAGATCGTTTGCTCGCACAGCGAACTGTTCTCACCGAAAAGATCGCTGACCTGCACCACATGGTGCAGTCTTTGGACAAACTGATTGAGGAAGGACACACGATGGAAGCAAAGACGAAGGCAGAGCTTTTGGGCCGTGACTGGCAGAAACTCGAAGCCGAAGCTGAGGAGCGCTGGGGCGACACTACTGAGTGGGAGCAGTCTCAGCAGGCTCAGGAAAAGATGAAGGACAGCGACTGGGCCGAGCTTGAAGCAGAGGCTAAGGATTTTGCCGATGCGCTTGCCGACGCCGCCGAGCGCCACGTCGAGCCAGGCTCCACCGAGGCGGCCGAGCTAGTTGACCGTCACTTAGCCACTATTACCCGCTTCTACGAGGCTGGCCGAGAAAAGCAGATTCTGCTGGCTCGCATGTACGTCGCTGATTCCCGGTTTGATCGGTACTACCGCGGCAATGCTGGCTACCTGCTGGAGCTGATTGAAGCTCAGGCTCGTAAGGAAGGCATTGACCCGGCTACTGCCGAGTGGCGGTAAGTGGCAGGTGGCGGGTGACGCTAGGCGGCGGGCGGCAGCCGTTCATCCAGGCCTTTCCACCCGGGCCTGAATCCGCTTAGAATTGACTCATGAAATTCTCTCGCTCTTTCGCCGCTGTCGCCATCGGTGCCGCTACTGTGCTGGGCGCTGTTGCTGCCTCTCCGGCTGTCGCACAGGCTATTGGCTGCCCTTTTGCACCAGTGCACAAGTATGAAGAACACCGTTTCTCCGGTTCTTCGACTTCAGCAGATGCTTTCAAGGTTTGGTTTAACGGTGGCGTCTACATTGAACCAATCGTCGAAACGCTGGATTTGGTTGAGCTTCAGGTTAATGACACCCAGGTCGCTCACGCTGGCGACATCATCTACAAGGATGAAGACGGCAAGTTCTGGGTGAAGTAGCCTACGCAGGAAAAACAGGGCTCAATTACAGGTCTAACCCCATGGCAGATTAACCTCATCTGAATAGGGCTATAGCGCTTAGCGTTGTGGAGTCACTGGTACTCTGTCTCGCACCTTTTGCAATTTCTGCCAAGAGCCCTCGTTTTCAGGAGTGTTCCACCATGGAAATCATCATCGTCGATTCTGAGGCCGAAGTCGCAAGCATCGCTTCGGACTACCTCGCGTACTACGCCAACAAAGGTGGAAACCTCGGTGTAGCAACAGGATCGACCCCGCTTGCGACGTATCGAGAACTGATTCGTCGCCATCGGACTGGTGAAGTCACCTTCAAGGACTGCAGTTTCTTCGCACTCGACGAGTATGTGGGCCTGCCCATCGAGCATGAGCAGAGCTACTACCACGTGATTCACAACGAGTTTTCCGATCACGTGGATGTCGACCCGGCGCGTGTCCATATTCCCGATGGCCTCGCGGATAACATCGGCGCGGCCTGCGAGGACTACGAACGCAAGATTATCGAGGCCGGCGGCATTGACATTCAGTTGCTGGGCATCGGCACCAATGGGCATGTCGGGTTTAACGAGCCCTCCAGCTCTTTTAGTTCTCTGACCCGCATTAAGACCCTCCACCCGCAGACCGTGCTGGATAACGCCCGCTTCTTCGACTCCGCGGACGACGTGCCGTACCACGTGGTCACCCAGGGGCTTGGCACTATTTCACGTGCGGGGCACCTCCTGCTGCTGGCCACAGGTTTTGCAAAGGCGCATGCCATTGCCGCCTCCATCGAGGGCCCGCTGAGCGCCTCGATGCCCGCGTCCGTATTGCAGCTGCACCCACGGGCCACGGTTGTGATTGATCAGGCCGCAGCAAGTGAGCTGAAGAACAAGGAATACTACGAGTTCACCTACGCCCATAAGCCGCAGTGGCAGAAGGATATGTGGAAGTAGGCCCCAGCCTCCTCCCCTGCCCGACCTCACTATTCCCCAGCCCACGCACACGACTAGTCGGCACTAGTCGTCGTCATCATCATCCATCTCTAGCTCGGGGTCTTCGGCGCGCGCCTGCTCGTAGACTTCTTTCGCGGCCGTGAGGTTAATAACGCCGATGACAAGCCCCACGACGATATCCGGCCATGCGCTGAACCAGAAAATGGTGACCACTCCGGCGGCGAGGATGAGCAGGTTCGCCAGGACGTCGTTACGCGCCGCCAACCACGCGCCACGCATGAGAGCACTGTCAGCCTTGCGCAGATTCATCAGCAAAATCGCGCAGACTAGGTTGATGACCATCGCAATAATTGCCGTTACCGACAGCGTTAGTGGCTCTGGCGGCTCACCGCTAATCATCTTCCAGATGGCGGTGCCGAACGCTGCAATCGCCGGGATCAGAATCAGCCCGGCAAGGCCGAAGCTTGCTTTACGACGGCTCGCCAGCGACCAACCCAATGCGGTGAGAACCAGCAGGTTGATGAGGAAATCTTCAAGAAAGTCTGCAGCGTCGGCGAACAGCGCTGCGGAGCCAATAATTGAGGCAACAACTAATTCAATAAAGAATCCGAGAAGATTCAGGCCTGCTACCCACGCAACAATTTTGCGGGCGCGTTGATCCAAAGTTGATGAGGTAAACACGGAGGACATCGTAACGCTCGGCGCGAGTACCATCGAAACCTATGACCTCCGCACAGAAGTTCCACTCAGAAATGAAGGTTCCCGGCGGCAAATTGGTTGTCGCCGACTGTGAGACCACCGGTGACACGATTTCGTCGATAAGCATTTCGGGCGATTTTTTCCTCGAACCCGATGAAGCCTACGACATTATTAATGACGCCCTGCTCGGTGCACCTGCCGAGGACAATACAGAGCGCCTGCAGGCTCGCCTCGATGCGGCACTGAAGGATTTTGAGGATCAGTCTGGTCGCGACGTGCGGCTGCACGGTTTTGATACCCACGTCATTGCGCAGGTCGTTCGACGTGCACTGACACAGGCTGTCGACTTCACGGATCTGGAGTGGGAGGTGTTGCAGCCGGGTGTCCTGCCGACGGTGATGAATGTTGCTCTCGACGAGGTCCTCCTTGACCAAGTCAATTCCGGACAGCGCGGACCAACTCTGCGTTTCTGGGATTGGGATGATCGTGCCACCGTCATCGGTTCCTACCAGTCCTATGTCAATGAACTCGAACCCGAGGGCGTAGAGAAGCACGATGTGCAAGTGGTGCGTCGTCTCTCCGGCGGTGGCGCGATGTTCATGGAGGGTGGCAACTGCGTCACCTACTCGCTCTATGTGCCGGAGAAGTTGGTAGCAGGCCTCAGCTACGTTGAATCCTATGAATTCCTGGACCGCTGGGTCATCGCTGCGCTCGCGCAGCTCGGCGTCAATGCGTGGTACGTCCCCATCAATGACATCACCTCCGATGGCGGCAAGATTGGTGGTGCCGCACAGAAGCGCCGTGGTTCGACTGTGCTCCACCACGTCACCATGAGCTATGACATCGACGCTGACAAAATGATGGAAGTCCTGCGCATCGGCAAGGCCAAGATTGCCGACAAGGGCCTGCGCAGCGCGAAAAAGCGCGTCGACCCGCTCCGTCGTCAGACCGGTGCCAGCCGCGCGGAAGTCATTGACACGATGAAGCAGACATTCATCAACCGCTACGGCGCCACCGAGGCATCGCTTTCCGACGAGGACTTCGCTGCGGCGCAGCATCTTATTGACACCAAATACGGCACGGAGAGCTGGACTCACCGAGTCCCCTAAACGTCGCACTGCTTACTTGTATACGACAGCTGGTCGGGAAAAGGAGTTAACTAAAAGAGACAATTAAACAAAGGAGAGTCGACGTGGGCGGCGAGCGTGCAATTGGGTCCTATCCTGCGAATATGCACCAAAACCTGGTGAAGGGTTCGGCGCGCGCCGTAACAACACCGCCGTGGTGGTCTCCCCGATATCGAAGGCACCGGAATTGTGATTCACGGGCGCCCACTACAGAGCTTGAATAGCGTCGGCGAATTCACTGAGGCACCGGCCACAACGCCGCTACAGCCCCCGCGAGAGGTTCCAGCGCAGAACCGCAGGCCGGTCATGGTAGCGACCAAGCACTGACAGGGACGCAGTATTCAATGGGAAGGACTGGCCAAGTTCAATGGGCAGTTCCAACCAGGCCGTAGTGAGCGCACGCAGCGAGTGACCGTGGGCGAATAGAATCGCCTTGTCTTCACCCGATTCACGAACCCTTTTGACTACACGTTCAACGCGCTTGCGGACTTCTTCCGCGGTTTCGCCATTGGGCACACCGTGAGTCCAAATCTGCCAGTCGGGAACAGTCTTCTGCACTTCCTTCGAGGTAATCCCCTCGTAGTCGCCGTAGAACCATTCCGCGAGATCCTCTTCGACTTCGAAGTCGTGGAATCCTGCCAATCGAGCGGTCTCTTGGGCACGCTGGCGGGGTGATGCCAGCACTAGCCCAAAGTCCTTCGGATCCAGCCAGCCGTTCAGGGCCTCGGCTTCTTCCCGACCGTTGTCAGTCAGAGGAAGATCAGTTACCGATGTGTGCTGTCCAGTGCGCGACCACTCAGTTTCGCCGTGCCGCACGAGATATAAATCAGTCATAGTTCCAGCTTAGGCTTATCTGAAAGTGCGGTTAGCCGTGGCAGCCCTGCTAGCCCATCACGGGGTCACGGATCCGGCTACGAACGCTGCTTAAGTGTTTCCACTGCGCGGTCGGCAAGCTCCTCGCCAGCACCGTCATAAAGGTAGACGGCCATGTCGGCACCAACGTTGAGAAGCTGATCCTTAAACCTCTGCACCTTAGTGGTGGTAGCAACCACGGCTTCGGTGTCCTGCTTACGGATGTTCTGAATCATCGCGTAGGTCTCAGCGTGCTCAGACAGCGCCAACACGTACAGCGCTGGTTTCTTCTCCAACTCGATGTGGTGCCACAGCTCTGGGTCTGTCACATCACCCGGGATAACCTGGTAGCCCTGCTCACGCAGCTCTTCGATGCGATCCTCATCGAAGTCAACGCCGAAGACGTTCATGCCGTACTCATTAACCAACCTGCCGTAGACACCGACGCCGACGCGCCCCATACCCATGATGAGGGCATCAGCGTTATCAATAATGACCGTTGCCTCTTCTGGGACCAGGCGGTCCTCTGGGGTTTCTGGGACGAACTTCTGCAGGAAGCTGACCAGCTTGTCCTCATGCGGGACCATCAGCGAGCTGGCAATGAAGCTACCCGCCACGGCGACCGCCATGATCGAGGTCCACTCATCGGGCAGAATGTCCTGTTGCGTCGCCGCAGCCATGACAATGAGACCGAACTCCGAGTAGTTACTCAGCGTCAGGCCCGCCAACGCGCTAGTGCGCAGGGACAGTCCGGTGCGCTTGAGGATCCCGATGAAGATAGTGACCTTGAACACCAGGAACAGGACCATAATCGCGGCGATAACGTAGCCGCCAGCACTTGGCAGACCACCGAGGCCAATTTGGATAAAGAACGCGACCAGCAGCAGCTCGCGGATACTAATCAGAGCTTCCGACAGACGGTCAGAAATTGGGTGCGAGGACAGCAGAATACCGGCGACCAGGGACCCCAGCGAGCCGGACAACCCTGCCAACTCAAATGCCGAATACGAGGCAACCGCAATGCCGATACCGGTGAGAACCAGCAGCTCAGTGCGGAACATGCGGTTGGGAAGCCGCGCTGCCAGCGGGCGAATGAAGAACAATAGCGGAAGCGCCAGCGCCCACAGCTCCGGGGTCTTACCCGACGATGCCACCAGCACGCCGACCGCAATGATGTCCTGCAGAATGAGCACACCAATCGCGATGCGTCCGATGGCCGAAGCACCGCGGTTCTGCTCCTCCAAGTGGCTCATCACAAACACCGTCGACGAAAATGAAGTCGCGATGCCGATGTAAATTAGCGCGGTCACCGACAGTCCCGTGAGTTCACGCAGCGGCAGGAAACTGGCGACACCGAATAGGACGGCAAAAACTACCGTGTTTAAAAATGCGTGGCCCAACCCTGAAAAGACCACTCGCGGCGCCACGATATCCTTCGGATTTAGCTTCAGACCAATCGTGAACAGCAAGGTGGTAACACCGAGCTCGGCCAGCGAATCAATAAACGGGATTTCCTCAAGCCCCATTGCATGAACGGCAAAACCGGCCCCAAGGAAACCAATCAGCGGCGGCAGCCGAAGCAAAGAAGCACCGAGTCCGCCGATAATCGAAAACAGTATTGCTGTTAGGTATACGGATTCCACTCATCAAAGATAACGTCTGACACAACTGATAAATGCAGAGGTTGGCCATTAACCGTTCTTTGCCACCCGACTGGGGCTAGCGTCTTGGGAGCTAGCGTCGGTACGGAACCTCGCCCAATGCAATCGGCTGCGGGTGCTCTGCCACCCACGCGACCGCCGCTGCCGTCAACGCATCAATGTCCGCCTCACCAGCTTTGCGCTGCTTTACGACGGCCATTGCATCCTCGGCAGCCCCAACCGTCTCCAGCCAAAAGTCGGTCATCGCGACAAAGTCTTCGTCCCAGTTGACGTAGCCCATCTCCAGGGCCTCGTACCCGAGCCGGCCCACGATGCGAATAACCTCGCCCTGCACAGTCGCGGCTGCGCCACCACCCGGCACCAGGTAGTTCCAGAGGTATCGGAACTGACCGTTGGTCGACTTGCCTGCGGGGACAATGATGTCGCTGTGGCCATCGTGAGGTGTAATCACGTCCGGACGTTCCGCACCGATGCGCTCGTAGAGGCGATCCATAACTGGCTGGTAGTTGTCGCGTTGCTTCTCTGACATGCGGTTGTAGCGGCGACCGAACTTGGTGAACTCTTCGCGCACTTCGTCGTCGATTTCCGAACCAGCGTCCAGAAGCACCTCGATGCTGTCTAGGACTCGACTGAGGGAATCGGTATCGGCAGCAGCAACCGCCTCTTTGAACGCTGTCCGGCCGTGACCGAGGCGGTTCTCGCGGTGAAGGTCAGCACCATTTTCCAACAGCAACGCAATCGCCTTGGGCTGATGGCTCTTCGCTGCCATGAAAAGCGGAGGATACTTACCGGCTTCGATGTCGGCACCGCATTCGAGCAGGATTTTCATCTTGTCGGTATCGCCCCGGCTTGCATGCTCTGCCAGCGCGGTCTTACCGAAGTGGTTCTCAGTGTTGACGTCGATCCCCTGGTCGATTAGCCAGCGCATGAGCTCTGGCGGGGTGCCACGGAGCGCCAGTGCAGTGTCCTTGCTGTAGCCAAAGACTGCGTCGAGAGCGCAAGTGTCATAGACGGCCTTCAGTGCATCCATGTCACCGGCTTCGAGCAGCTCTTCGAAGTTCTCGACCAGTTTCTTCCGCTTCCGTGGCATGCAGTTTCCCCTTTACTTACCGCCCTCGTCGGTGGACAGCGCAGCCACGAATGCCTCCTGCGGCACCGAAACCGAACCGATGTTCTTCATACGCTTCTTACCGGCCTTCTGCTTCTCCAGCAGCTTGCGCTTACGGGAGATGTCACCGCCGTAACACTTAGCAAGGACGTCCTTGCGCAGTGCACGAATGTTCTCGCGGGCAATAATCTTCGAACCGATTGCGGCCTGAACCGGGACCTCGAACTGCTGGCGAGGAATCAGCTCGCGCAGCTTCTTGGTCATCTTGTTGCCGTACCACTGCGCATTGTCGCGGTGGACGATAGCGGAGAAAGCATCGACTGCTTCGCCCTGCAGGAGGATATCCACCTTGACCAGATCCGCAAGCTGCTCGCCGGCATCTTCGTAGTTCAGCGAGGCATAACCCCTGGTACGGGACTTCAGCATGTCGAAGAAGTCGAAGATGATCTCGCCCAGTGGCATCTTGTAGCGCAGCTCCACGCGGTCTTCCGACAGGTAGTCCATACCGCCCATCTCGCCGCGCTTCTGCTGACACAGCTCCATGGTGGGGCCAACGAATTCACTCGGCACAACGATGGTGCACTTGACCATCGGCTCGTAAATTTCGCGGAGCTTGCCCTCCGGCCAGTCACTCGGATTGTGAACAGTGACCTCGGTGCCGTCCTCAATGACAACGCGGTAGACAACGTTCGGAGCCGTCGAAATCAAATCCAGGTCGAACTCGCGCTCGAGGCGGGCACGGGTAATCTCCATGTGCAGCAAGCCCAAGAAGCCACCGCGGAAACCAAACCCGAGGGCAACCGAAGTCTCCGGTTCGAATGTCAACGAAGCGTCGTTAAGCTGGAGCTTTTCCAACGCATCACGCAGGTCGGGATAGTCCTGCTGAGAGATTGGGAACAGACCGGAGTAGACCATCGGCTTGGGCTCTTCGTAACCTTCCAGAGGCTCCTCAGCCGGTGTGGCGTTCAGCGTGACGGTGTCACCGACCTTGGACTGACGGACATCCTTCACACCAGTGATGAGATAACCGACCTCGCCGACGCCAAGGCCCTTACACTTCTTCGGCTGCGGCGAAACAATGCCGATTTCCAGCAGCTCGTGCTTGGTGCCGGTGGACATCATCTGAATGACCTCACGCGGCTTGAGCTGACCATCAACAACACGGATGTAGGTGACCACACCGCGGTAGGTGTCGTAGACGGAGTCAAAGATCAGCGCACGGGCAGGTGCCTCCGGGTCGCCGACCGGTGCCGGGACGAGCTCACAGACTCGGTCGAGCATCTCCTCAACGCCCTCACCGGTCTTACCCGAAACACGCATGACATCCTCCGGCTCACAGCCGATGATGTGCGCGATTTCCTCCGCGTACTTATCCGGATCCGCGGCCGGCAGGTCAATCTTGTTCAGAACCGGAATGATCTCCAGGTCATTTTCCATGGCCAAGTACAGATTGGCCAGCGTCTGCGCTTCGATGCCCTGAGCGGCGTCGACAAGCAGAATCGCGCCTTCACACGCCTCTAGCGCACGCGAGACCTCGTAGGTGAAGTCAACGTGACCAGGCGTATCAATCAGGTGCAGGACAATCTCTTCCCCCGCGTGCTGACCTGTGCTCGGAACCCACGGCAGGCGCACGTTCTGAGCCTTAATGGTAATGCCGCGTTCGCGCTCAATATCCATATTGTCGAGGTACTGATCGCGCATGTCGCGCGCCTCCACAACACCCGAGAGCTGCAGAATTCGGTCCGCCAGGGTGGACTTACCGTGGTCAATGTGCGCAATAATGCAGAAATTTCGAATCCGTGAGGGGTCCGTAAAAGTCTGCTCCGCAAAATTCTTGGTCACGTTGGGTCTACTCCGAAAAATAAAGACGTTATGGGCATTGGGGCGCGGCGTTGGCCGACCCATATGCGCCGGCCTCGAAAACCGACCAGCCGGGCTTAAATACAATCACGCACAATCTTACCTATCGATTCCCTCCGCACTAAACCTCTAGACTTAGATTCCATGAGCTCCACTTCGTCCACCGATAAAAATGAACGCGAAAGCTGGCCACGCCGCCTGCGTAATCGCATCAGCGCGCGTCTTTTCGCCGGTACCGAGTGGTTCCGCGGCCCCGACACCCTCGATGAGGCACTGTTTAAGCTCAACACGCAACTTGGGCTCGCTCAGGACACCTCGCTTTCCGACGAGTCCAAGGAGGCTCTACTTCGACTGCGAGATTCGGTGACCATCGCGCGCCCAACCGCGGAGTTGGCCCGCACAATCGTCTACAGCCCCGACATGGATGGTCAGGCCGACCCCGGCGAAGTGGTATGGATTCCGCTGCAGCTCGAAGGTGAAAATGCTGCCCTGCGCGAGCGCGCTGTGGTCGTGGTTGGGCGCCATGACCAGTACCTATTGGGCATGCTGATTTCCACCCGCAGCGAGCACAGTGAGCACCCGGAGTGGCTGTTTATCGGCAGCGGGTTCTGGAATGAAGACCCCAAGCCATCGTGGGTTCGCATGGACCGTATCTTGCTCATCCCAGAATCGGGTATTCGCCGCGCAGGTGCGATGATGCCCCGTAGGCGCTTTGAGCTCATCGCCGCCCGACTTCGCGGAGATTACGGCTGGAATTAGGCAGTAGCTGGAGTTAGGCAGCGGCTGGTATTAGGCAGCGCTGTTTGCTAGAATTCTGCAAGTTGTTTACCGTTGCGTTCCTTTGCGGCGAGCGCGGGCAGGACCTTGGGTTCGCGTTTTCATCGTCGTATAAGCGCAGTGGGCGGTTTTAACTCGCTGGTTAATTAGTTTGACCAGCAGAGGTTCGACCCGAAATTTGCACTGTGATCAGGACTTTTCTTGGTGGCGGGCGGTAACAATTCCAACTACTACGGATACAAGAGGTATTCACGATGGCAAACATCAAGTCCCAGATCAAGCGCAACAAGACCAACGAGAAGGCTCGCCTGCGTAACCAGGCTATCCGCTCCGCAGTCCGCACTGAGATCCGCAAGTTCCAGGCTGCTGTTGAGGCTGGCGACAAGGCTGCTGCTGAGGCTCAGCTGCGCGTTGCTTCCCGCAAGCTGGACAAGGCTGTCACCAAGGGCGTCTTCCACCGCAACACTGCGGCTAACAAGAAGTCCGGTATGGCTAAGGCTTTCAACAAGCTGGAGGGCTAATTCCCTTTTGGCGCTGTGCCGTTCTTGTGGCGCTTGTGCCGTGAAATTAACCGCTTCCTGCTATTTTCCGATTTCATTTCGGATGTGGCGGGAGGCGGTTTTTATTATTTAACCCCAACGCGAGTTAGTGACTGCGTTTATGGCTGGCGGCGGTGGGGCGATGCGAGTTACTGACTACGTTTATGACAAAAATGGCCTGAAAAATGGCTTGAAAGTGTCATAAACTCACACAGTTTCACATTTGCAGCCCTTTGAGCAGGGCCTGGGCCCCGCCTCCCACACTGTTGGTTGTTGATTTCCATCGCTTCGGTTCCAGCACACCGACATGCAGCCACCAACACACGGCCAGCGAATGCGGTTGCGACTCCGGTGGATTGACCGGAAAACGGGTTTGAATCAGGCCCAGACACGTATTCGCAGAACCGAGCCCCTATTCAAGCGCGATTTACATAACGTGACCTGCTGGAATGTCTTGAATCTGACAGACTTCTTGTCTATTAACCCTAAAATTGCTGCGCATTATCTGAGTATCCACGAGAATCGACTACGCCAGCACAATTTCTACAGGAAGGAACGTCATGCCGAAGACAACTTTCACAACGGTCGCGCATGCCCCAACCAACCTCGAAACCACGGTGACCTCTCGAGACATGAGCTTCACTTTGGACGAGCCTACTGACCTCGGGGGAACCAACGCGGGCATGAACCCGGTCGAGGCGCTGCTCGGAGCCCTCGGCGCCTGCAAGTGCATCGTTGTCCGCTCATTCGCCGCTGCCCACGGCATCAAGCTCAACGATGTCAAGGTTGAGTGCTCCGGTGTGCTCGATCCAGACGGTTTCATGGGGAAAAACCCGGAAGCAAAGATCGGTTTCTCCGAGATTCACACCCGCTTCCACATTGATGCAGACAACACGAGGGAGGAACTGGTCGCATTCCTCGGCTTTGTTGAATCCCACTGCCCGGTTCAGGACACGCTGTCTAACCCTGCGGCCTCGTCCTTCGAACTCGCATAGCGGAAAATCGCTGGTTTTCGCCACGGCCTCTCAAGGCTTAACGCCTATGGGACGAATGGGCCAGCTCCGCGATACGAAGCACCGACTGTTCCAGCGATAGTTCCGGCGTCGATGAGGCTCCCTTGGTGTCCGCATCCAGCTGTGCCGCAACAACCACAGCGCGAGCGACCGCCGGAGTTGACCAGGCCGAAGCCAACCGCTGAGTTTTCTCCAACTTCCACGGCGGCATGCCATAGCGGTGGGCATCCCTGCGAGCATTAACGCCACGTGCGCCGTGGAGCCGAGCTACATCACCGACCATTCCCGTGATTGCAGCCGACAGCAGTGCCGGTGCCATTCCCAGCTGCAAAGCACGGCGCATCTTCGCCAACGCTTCCCCACCCCGACCGCGCAGTGCGAGCTCGGCAATCTCAAAGCCCGAGACCTCCGCCGAAGCACCGTAGTAGGTGCGCACTGCTTCCGAGGTGACCTTGCCCGCGGTGTCTGCACAGAGCTGGGAAATAGCGGTGGCTAGTTCGCGGAGGTCTGAACCGACCGCATCCAGGACGGTATCGATGACGTCGCGACGCACCTTAACCCCGTGTGAGGCGAATTCTTCGCCAACAAAACCGGGCAAGTCGTTTCGCTTAAGCGGTTGAGCTTCGAAAAAGCGGACCCCCAACTTACGCAGGTCAGCGACCATCTTTTTCTGACGCCCCTCACCGCTGTGAAGGAGAATCAACGTGATGCCCGGCGCGGGATCCTTAACCGAATCCATCAACAGCTTGGCAGGCTCTTTGCCGGCGTCTTGGCAGTCGGTAACAACCACGATCCGGTCATCCCCAAACAATGAGGGGCTGAAGAGCTCCACCGCGTCAACAGTGGTCATGTCCCCTGCACGGATGGTGGTCACAGGCACCGAGCGTCCGCCCGGATCGGACTCCGTTGCTGCCTGCGCGCGGACGGCAGCGACAATGGCGAGGCGGGCGCGGTCTTTCAGCAGTTCCTCTTTGCCCACAATCAAATTCACGGGTGCGACGGCGCTCAATCCCGACCTCTTTTCCGCGTTGATTCCTGCGACTGTTGTTTCTAGCCTACGGGACAGCCCGGATTTCACCTTCCTCGCCAGACTTCGCCATTCGAATAGAGAGCTTGCGGCCCATCTCGCTGTGGGCACACCACAGGAATGTGCTCGGGTGTCATTACGGTTTCTCGCACGCGCGGACCACACTCGCGGGCGATAAACCACTGGGGTGAGCGGTGCGATTGGAGCGGTTGGCCGCTCACGGCTTCAGCGATATACGACGGGGATTCCACCACCACGGTTTCTGTCGTGGTGTTATCTGCGGCAGTATCCAGTACCTGGGTATGCCACGTCATTTGCTCGGTGAGTCCGAGCGCAATTCGGCACTGCCGGCTGAGCGGGGTCGGTGCAGGGTAACCAACCGATGCAACATGGTTGGCGGGTTCTCCGGCAGTACCCGCGTGAATGAGAACGATCTGGTTCTTCTCAGCGCAGGCTGCAAGCTTCCACCCCTGTGGGGCACGCGCAATGTCGAGGCCGAACACCCAAATAACGGCATAACTACCGGCTGCCAAGACAGCAGCGAAGGCCCCAGCGCGGAGCGCAAGACGGGGCCACGCCCAGAGCGCCGTCAAGCATGCGAACGTGAGCGTGCAGGAGATGACCAACGTGACCGTCCCAGTGGCGGGCGCGACGATTCCCGCAGCGAGGCGTGCGACCTGATGAATCCACCATGCGCACGGCGCGGCGCACCAGAGCAGCGCACTGACCAGCCAATTGAGATGCAGTGCGGCGGCAACGGCAGCGAGCGAACCAGCGATAGTAACCGGTGCGACGGCGGGCGCGGCGAGGAGATTGGCGAGCAGTGAGACGTGACTAATTTCGCCGATGAGAAGCGCCAATACGGGCATGGTGACCACGTGTGCGGCAATCGATACGGCGACGGCGCGGACTACTGGGGCGGGCCAGGTACCCATAACGGTGGTGGCGGACAGGCGTCTGGCAAGGGGCTCGGCAAGAAGGACTAACCCAGCGGTGGCTGCGACCGACAGGGCGAAGCCCACTGATACCGATAGGTCTGGTGCCAGGAGAATCAACCCAATAATGCCAGCCGATAGCGCCGCGATGGCTTGGCCAGCTCGTCCTACGAGAATCGCCAACAGCCCAATGCAACCGGTGACCACTGCGCGTAGCACTGACGGTTCTGTGCCCACAATTGCCACGAAGCCGTACAGGGCAAGTGCGGCGACTGCGACCCGCACCCGCGGCCCAGCCCACGAGAACACGGTTACAACAGCCCCGATAACAAGCGCAACGTTCGCTCCAGAGACTGCTGATAGATGTGAAAGCCCAGAGGCAGTCATCATGTCGCCGTCGTTGAGGCTAAAGCCGCGCTCATCGCCGATGGCCATGGCGGGAATCAGGCGGTCGGGACCAACGGGAAGATTCTGCGCCGAGTCAAAGAGCTGCTGGCGCACCTGAGCTGCCAGCCCCTGCGGTGGCGCGATGACCTCAATATCGCCGCGCAGATTCAGCTGGATACCACTAATGCAGGGTTTGCTGGCCACACGTATACCGGCTGTGGATTCAACTACGGCGTCTCTCGTGACCGCCAACAGTTGCTCGTCTCCGAAAACCGACACCTGCCCCGGAAGGCCCTCGATGCGGGCCTTCGCGCTGGCCCCGAACTCGGTAGCTTTCGGCTCGGTGACGAGGCGCAATTGCACTTTCGACATCCCGCCAATGTCGTCATAGAGCTCGTGGGCTCGGGCTTGCGCTATGCGGATTCGCGTGGCCACCGCAACACTGGCCACCGCCACAGCTGGCACCACGATAGTGACGATTGCTCGCCAGCCGGAGGTCACCGCACCTCTTCCCCATCGCCACGACCAACGCTGCCACGCCCACGGCAACACCACCGCAGTCACGATTGCGGTTGGTGCCACAACTATCGCCCATTCTGGGCGCATGATCACTGCCACCGCAGTCGCCCACGCCAACACCGCTGCTGGCACTAGCCGCACGTCGAGCCCAGCACGAGCGCGCAGGTCAGACGGTGGCGGCATCGCGCAGAGCCTCTACCTTAGCCGGGCCGATTCCCGGAACCTCCTCAAGTGCGTCGATACTCGCAAAAGGCCCGTTCTTTTCACGAAAGTCGATGATTTTGGTCGCCGTTGCGGGTCCAATTCCGGGCAATTCCTCCAGCTGCGTAGCAGTGGCGGTGTTGATGTTGATCTTTCCGTCAGAGCCACCCGGGCCAGCCCCGCCTGCAGCACCGGCGCCAGAACCGCCAGAAACATCGGAACCGCCCTCCGCCGTCCCTGCTGGCAGCGCCTCTGTCCCAACCACAATCTGTTGACCATCTACCAACGGTGCCGCCAGGTTCACGCTGGCAGGATTAGCCTCCGGCAAAAGCCCACCCGCACGCTCAATTGCCTCCACCACCCGCGCACCCACTGGCACCTCCACCACGCCTGGATTCACAACCAATCCCACCACCGACACAATCAACGGCCCCATCTGTGCCTGAGCGTTAGTCTCCTTTCCCGCACCGGCTGGCGTCTCCGCTGGGGTTTCGGTCGTCTCCGGTGTCGTCCCCGCGACAGCCGCGTCCTGCACCGCAGGCATCTCCACCTGCGGCGTCGACGGCCACACCACCGCAGCGATTACTCCCAAGGCCAACACCGCAATCACAATGCACGCAGCCATCGCCACCCGCGGCGTCACCACCGCCCGGCGCGTGGAAAAGTCCACCGCCATGCGCTTGTCTTGATCAATCGGTTCCAGATAGTCCGCCAGCCGATTCCGCAAATTCGTCACGATGCGCACACTAGCGCCCCGCCCCACATGCCACCTCGACGAAAGCACTCATCGAGGCGCCATCTGTGGATAAAAATTGGCCTGTGGGGGTTATCCACAGGCCACATCATCTTCGCAGTTCAGCAACTACTTCTTCTTCTCGTCGCCGTCATCATCACGCTTGTTGCTTGACGACGACTCCCGCGATTTCTCCCCTTCGGTGCCAAATACAGCTCCCTCGGGATCGGACTTATCGCGCAGCGCCAAATCAGAGATAGCCTTCGCCAGACGCTCAGCTTTATCCAGAGCTGCTTGGCGATTCTCACTCCACGTTGGCAATTTAGAAACCGCCGTGGTGAAAAGCGGAATTCCCTGTTCATTAGTCACGACTGTGCGATGGATTCGTTTATTGCGGTTGCGACTGGCAGCCGGATTCTCAACTACTTTCACCGCAGCCTGGTCGGTGATTGGCTCACCTGGGTCCGTGGTGCCAGCGTTTTCAGCCGAACCATCCGTGTCAGCAGAGTCACCGGAATCGACTAAGTTCCCGGAATCGTGTTCCACCGTGTCCGCAGCCTCAGCATCAACAGCAGGCGCGTCACTCTCCTCCACGCTGTGGAGCAGCGCTGTCACGCCCATCTCTGTTTCAAAATCCATGGCATCCGAATCAATCGAGCCACCGGAGACCATGCCAACTGCATAGGCTCCCTGTCCGACATGAGCGGTAAGAGACTCCGGCAAATCGAGGATTCTAAACCGGGTATCGTCGGGTAGCTCTTCGGCAAGCATGGCCTGGAGCTCGTGAACGTCGTCAAGCGCGTCGGAATGATGCAGCAATACCGCAGGCGGACGGTTCGCCGATGACGCGGACCGCACCATCTTCGTGGCGAAATCCACCATGCGCTGCTTGACCTTCGCTTCTGTCCGGCACTTGGCGACGAGCGCCAGTGAGCCATCTTTGATGCCGACGATGGGCTTGATAGCGAGAGCCGTGGAAAGCATCGCTTGGCCCGCGGAGATGCGACCACCACGGCGCAGCGAATCAAGCTTTGGTACGAACAACCAGAGTCGATAGCGCTGCAGCACATCACGAGCAACATCGGCAACCTCATCACGACTGGCCCCGGCCCTCGCAGCCTTGGCCGCCGCGATGGCAGCGGCACCGACTCCGGCTCCGACTGTGTCGGTATCGATGACGGTCACACGGTCAAGCGCACCAGCAGCTGTGACAGCGTTAGACCAGGTCGCGGACATTCCCTTGCCAAGATGCAGGGCGACAACGCCAGCGTCAGAACCATCCTTGTTGGAGCGTTCCAGCGCACGCGCATATGCGGCGCACAACTTCAGTGGACTGACTGCCGACGTGGTGACGGCGTCTTCATTGATGTCATGGCCGATGGGAACCACGGTGATGTCGAGCTTGCGGGCAACCTCGGGCATCAGGCACGCGGTGTCATCAACAACAATGCGAACGCGACCGTCACCGGGCATGGCGGCCTCCTGAAGAATCAGAAACCTGCGACTCCCGCTCACGGACCTTCGCGTTAAAAGCATTCAGGTACCAGGAGGTCTCACCATTGACGCGCGTGCGCTGCTCCATTTCGACCCACGCAGTGTTGCCCAGGCCGTTGAACGTGCTGAAGTAGTCGCGCGGCATCTGCAGCAGGGCTGCGGTAGCGGCAGCAATGGCACCACCGTGGGATACGAGCACAAAGGTATCCAACTCCCAATCGGGGTTGGCCGCTAGCTCAGCAATGACCGCCAGCATTCGGTTGGAAACCTCAAAGCGGGTCTCGCCGCCCTTGGGAGCCCAGTTGAGATTATGGCGCCAGTGGTCACGCATACCGGGAAACGCGGAGTCAATCTCGTCGTAGGTGCGCTCTTGCCATTCACCGAGGTTGGTCTCACGCAGGCGCTTATCAAAACTCAACTCTGCACCGGTGGCCTCGGCTAGCGCGCGGGCGGTGTCGGCTGCCCGGGTCAGGTCAGAGGACACGATTTTTGTGATTCGCGGTTCAGCCTCCGCCAGGTACTGCGCCGCAGTACGGGCTTGCTCGCGACCAACGTCGGAAAGCTGCGTGTCCAGCTGTCCCTGAATGCGGCCGGTAGCGTTATACGAGGTCTGCCCGTGCCGCAGCATAATCAGGCGACGTCGAGCGGCAACATGTGCCTCGCGTGAGCCCGCCACAATTAAAACTCGTCCGTGTCCGGGTTTTCGGCAGCCAGCGGAATCTCGTCGATAGAACGAGCATTGCGGGCGGAATCTTCGCCGTCCTCGTTGCTCGGCTGCTCGATGCCCTCGACCTCGATGCGCGGGCAATCGCGCCACAGTCGATCCAGGCCGTAGAAGTCGCGTTCTTCACTGCGGAAGACATGCACGACAATGTCGCCGTAATCCAGCAGCGCCCAACGTCCCTCACGGACACCTTCGCGGCGAACCGGCTTTGCGCCGAGGTCACGCAGATCGTCCTCAATTTCGTCGACGATTGCGGCAACCAGACGCTCATTGTCAGCACTGACCAGGACGAATGCGTCCGTAATCACCACCGGGCCAGAGACATCGAGAACAACGACGTCCTCACCCTTTTTGCTATCGGCGGCCTTCGCCGCGGCGGTCGCCAGCTCAATGGCGCGTGGTTGTGCAGTCACGAAAGACTTCAGCTCCTTGTGATTAAAAGTCGTGAAAAACAGCGTTTGTACTTGTAACTTACCGTCTCAGCGGGATTTTGCTAACTTTCAGTCCGCGGTATCGGACTTCGCATCCACCGATGCCGCATCCTCGGAGGTCGAGTTCACCGATGCGGGGCCCACAGAACCAACCGTGCCCTCAGCAGACTGGTACAGACCCCGCTTAGCGATGTACTGCACCACGCCATCCGGCACCAAGTACCAAACAGGGCGTCCTGCCTCCGCACGCTTTCGACAATCGGTAGAAGAAATAGCCATGGCGGGAATCTCGATGAGGTGCAACCGTGAAGCGTCGATTCCTTCCAGGTCCTCTGCCCGCAGGTGAACCCCTGGACGAGTGACACCGACGAACGTTGCTGCGTCGAACATCTCCTCCCAGTCCCGCCACGTCATAATCTTCTGCAGCGCATCGGCACCGGTAATGAAGAACAGATCCGCGTTGGGATAGATGACCTTCAAATCCCGCAGCGTATCGACGGTATAGGTCGCACCCGGCCGATCAATATCAACCCGCGAGACCGAAAACTGCGGGTTCGACGCAGTGGCAATGACCGTCATCAGGTAGCGGTCTTCGCTGTGAGAGACCTTCCGGCCGCGTTTTTGCCACGGTTCACCCGTGGGCACGAAAAGCACAAAGTCGAGGTCAAAACGGTCTGCCACTTCGCTCGCGGCAACCAGGTGACCATTGTGAATGGGGTCAAAAGTGCCACCCATTACGCCAATGCGCTGCCGGGGCGCTTCCGCCGACTTCGCTGTCAACGCGGCGTGTACTCGCGACCGCACACTTTTCTTGCGCTTAATCATGACTGGCACTTTACCCGGGCACTACGGACGAGTCTGTCCACGACCAGCCAGAACCCACTTGCTGCTGGTCAACTCCGGCAGCCCCATGGGCCCACGGGCGTGCAGCTTCTGGGTGGAAATACCAATCTCTGCGCCGAAACCGTACTGCTCACCATCGGTGAACGCAGTGGAGGTATTGACGCTGACAGCGGCAGCATCAACACGGTCGACGAACTCCTGGCACACGCCCCAGTCACGTGCAGAGATAGCTTCCGTGTGACCCGAGGAGTACTCAGTGATGTGATCCGTCGCGGCCACCACACCGTCGACAATGCGTGCGGCAATGTCTAGCGAAAGGTACTCATCCGACCAGTCTTCTTCCGTCGCAGGAATGACCTCACCGGTCCACCCAGAGGCCGCCAGATTATCGACATCGCCGTGGACCGCAATGCCCGCGTCGGCAAGCGCGTCCAAAATGCGGACCTGATCCTGCGCGGACAGCGCCGAGTCAATGAGAACCGTTTCAGTGGCGTTACAGACGCTCGGACGGCGGGTCTTGCCGTTAATCATCAGCGCAATCGCCTCGTCGATATCGGCGGAAGCATCGATGTAGATATGGCAGTTACCGGTACCGGTCTCAATGGTCGGCACCGTTGCCTTCGTCACGACGGCCTCAATCAGACCGGCACCGCCGCGCGGAATCACTACGTCAACCAGGCCGCGGGCAGTGATGAGATCCTGCACGGAATCGTGGGTCTCACACGGCAGCAGCTGAACAAGGTCCTCCGGTGCATCGTGGTTGGCCAGCACCTCACGCAAAACCGCGACCAGCTGCGTGTTGGAGTGGACGGCGGACTTGGAGCCACGCAGCAAGGCCACGTTGCCCGACTTCAGCGCCAGACCAAAGGCATCGACAGTAACGTTCGGGCGAGCCTCATAGACCATGCCCATCACGCCCAGCGGAACGCTGACCTGGGAAAGCTTAATGCCGTTAGGAAGAGTGCTTCCCCGCAGCACCTCGCCTACCGGATCCGGCAGGGCCGCAACCTGGCGCAGCCCACCGGCAATACCCTCAACACGATTGGCGTCAAGACGCAGGCGATCCAGCAGGGAGTCACTAAAACCACGGGCCTTACCGGCCTCGATGTCCTTGGCGTTGGCTACCAGAATCTCTTCAGTACGGGCGACCAGCGCATCTGCTGCGGCCAGCAGGAGCTCGTTCTTGCGTGCCGACGTAAAGCGAGCCAGCTCTCCCGCGACAGCCTTGGCACGCTGTGCCTTATCTAAAACCTCGGCGCGCTCAGCAGCACGCTCCGGGCTAAGAGCCGAATCCTCGGCAATGCCCTGTTGAATGGTGTTAGCAGTTTCGTTCGTTTGAGCAGTCATGCCTACCAGCATAACTAGAGTGAGACATCATTTGAAGGAATTAGCTCAGCAACCCAAGGAAAGATGTAATTCATCAACAGCAGGAACACGATGACGGCAATCACGATGGTGATGATCGCTTTCACCCACCACGGACCCGGCAGGGATCGCCAAAAAGCTGCGTACATCTAGTTGACCTCCTTGGTCTCAACACCGGCGAGAACCGCGTGAATAATGAGCCGATGAGTGTTGTCCCACTGCGGATGGCAGGTAGTCAGCGTAAGTAGAGTCGCGTCACCGACCGGATTGAGGACATCGGCGCGGTCTGGAGTGACAATGTGCTGGCCGGGAATCTCGGGGACGTTAGTTCCTTCTGGCACGCAGTCGAAGCTTTCCCCTGCGCCAGCCATACCGTCGACCGGCAATACCTTGTAGCGGTAAATAGCATCACGCGTCTCTACGGTGATGTCATCGCACGTCTGCAGGCGGTCAATGTTGTCAAAGGGAGCTCCGTGGCCGTCACGATGGGCGGCATAAGAGCTGTTGCCCACCTGCCCCGGAAGGGCTGTGCTCGGATAATGGCCGGGGCCACCGCGCAAAACTTCCTGAGAGACACCTTCGAATACGACCAAATCGCTAAAACCGGCCTTAGGAGCGGAAATCATCGCCACCGCAGAGCCAGGCACCCAGGAGCCCTCAACAGCTGGCTCCGTGCCTTCTGGCGCCTGAGCTGCGGCCGATGCCGGTGCGGACCATGCCTGCTGCAGCTCATCACGAGCCTGCTGCTGAGCTTTCCCAGTTTCAAGACCAGACCAGTACAGCAGATAAAAGGCGAAGAGCGCCACCAGCACTCCAGCTGTCAAGAGCAACTCGCCGATGACGCCAATAATTTTCGATAACACACTTAGGATTATGCCCGAAAGTTCCTCATCCAGGCAGTCCGCGCTCAGGCGCTCCTCCCCCCAGCCAGTCCGCACTCAGCTAGTCCCCACTCAGCCGGTCTTTGCCGAGGCACCTCTGTCCGGGCGCGCCCAGGTGCGCGTCTTTAAGCGCTGCAGCTCTCAGCGCAACGCTCTCCTAAGCGCGGGAGGCGAAATCCGACAGGTAGTCGGCATGGACGACAGGCTTCTGCATGTCATTCGGCAATTCCTCGGTGTGGTAGCCGATCATGCCCAGCAATTCTTCAGAGTCATAGTTGACCTCGCCGCGTCCGATGACCTCACCGCTCGGGCCAATCAGGTCGACGATGTCACCAGCGGAGAACTCACCGTCAACCGAGGTGATACCGACCGGGAGCAGCGACTTGCGCATGCGGGTCACAGCGTCGACCGCGCCGGCATCCAGGCGAAGCAGGCCCGAGCTATCCGCTGCGTAGAGCATCCAGAACTTCCAGGCGCTCAAGCGGTTGTCCTTCGCGGCGAAAGCGGTTCCCACATCTGCCTGGTCCAGTGCTCGCTCAATGTTGGACGCCGAAGTCAGCAGCACCGGCACCCCAGCACGCGAAGCCAGGCGTGCGGCAGACACCTTCGAGGCCATTCCACCGGTGCCCAATGCCCCACCGTCACCGGCGATAACACCACGCAAGTCGTTACCGCTGCGCACCTCTGGCACAAAGGTTGCACCTGGATCGGCCGGGTTGCGGTCGTAGAGGCCGTCGACGTCGGAAAGCAGAATCAGTGCATCGCAGTACGCCAGGTGACTGACCAGGGCGGCCAGGCGGTCGTTGTCGCCGAAGCGGAACTCCGAGGTCGCGACCGTGTCATTTTCGTTGACAATTGGCACTGCACCCAGCTGGCGCAGGCGGTCGATAGTGCGCTGAGCGTTGCGGGCACGCGAACGCACACCTGCATCGTCCGAGGTCAAAAGCACCTGCGCAGAAGTGCGGCCATAGCGCAGGAAGGAGCGTCCCCACTCCTGTGCCAGGCGCACCTGCCCCACCGCTGCAGCCGCCTGCTTGGTCGCCAAATCAGTGGGACGCGAAGTCAGCCCCAGCGGCCCCATTCCGGATGCCACCGCGCCGGAGGACACGACAATGACATCGCTAAAGCCCATCCGCTTTTCCAGGGCATCGGCAATGAAGTCGATGCGTTCGGGATCGGTACGACCGTCAGATCCGGTCAACGAGGAAGAACCAATCTTCACCACGACACGCTTCGCGGTCCGAATTGCCTCACGAGTCTCGGAATCGAAACCGCCTTTGGTTCCCGGAGATAAATTCTCAGTCGCCTTTTCAATCTCAGCGACGGTGGACTCAGGATTGTTGTGAAGCAGCTCGTCGACCTCCTCACGGGAAATCGGCGCGTCCGATTCAGACTTCGGGGTAGCTACCGGGGCATCTAATGCATCTGCTCCAGTGACGTCAACATCGTTGGCAACGGTGTCGGAAGGGATAACTGACTCACTCATTTCACTAATGGAAAACATGACGGTCTAATGTAATTCTGACTATATAATTGTTTAAACAATTAATGGCAAAATGCAAGTTTGAAGTCTTCGCTTGCCGACGACGCTGGCGCCCGCGACTATGAGTACCGGTCGCGAATAGCCTCTTCGCCATCTCCGAAATCGTACTCGTCAATCAGACCACGGCGGGCCTGCGATGCACGCTTACGCTGCTCAGCGCTAGTGCGCTCGTTGACGTAGAGACGATCGTCGGTACCACGGCCACTCGGCACGAAGTCATCGGTGCCCGCGACCTGCTGCGGGTACCACTCGAAGGTGAGATAGGAAATCGTCACCGGGCAGCCAACCGTTGCCCCAGCCTTTGCCAGGGCATCTTCTACACCAAGCTTGGCCAGGCGGTCAGCCAAGTAGCCGACTGCCTCGTCGTTTTCGAAGTCCGTCTGGTTAATCCAGCGTTCCGGCTTACGGCCACGCACAATGAACCCATCTGGGGTATTCGGATCGCGCTCGATGGTGAAGTCCGCGCCTTCGCGCTTCTTGCCACGCACACCTTCCGGACGGATGACCGCACGGGGCTCCTGCTCTGTTGGCAACGGATGCGCCTTGCGGTAGGCGGCAATCTGATCCTTCAGGCCGTAGGTCAGCTCCTTGAGTCCCTCGTGCGTCACCGTAGAGATCTCATAAATCGGCCAGCGGAACTTCTCCAACTCCTCGCGCTGCATGTCAATCATCTCGCGAGCATCGGGCAGGTCAATCTTGTTCAGCACGATGACGCGCGGACGCTCTGCGAGGTCCCCAAGCCCCACGTCGGCCTTCAGCACCGACTGGTAGTTGGCGAGTTCCGCCTCCAACGCCTTGATGTCAGAGACCGGATCGCGGTCGCCCTCCAGCGCAGCAGCGTCCACCACATGCACCAGCACAGCACAGCGCTCAATGTGACGCAGGAAATCCAACCCAAGACCACGGCCTTCAGACGCCCCCGGGATAAGGCCCGGCACATCTGCGATGGTGAAGGACTCGTAGCCAACGTTGACCACACCCAGGTTCGGCTGCAGCGTGGTAAATGGGTAGTCACCAATCTTCGGCTTAGCAGCGCTCAAGGTGCTGACCAGCGAGGACTTTCCGGCTGACGGGAAGCCCACCAGTCCAACGTCTGCCATGGATTTGAGCTCCAAGACAAGATCCTTGGCCTCGCCAGGCTCACCGAGGAGAGCGAAGCCCGGCGCACGGCGGTTCTTGTTCGCCAGCGCTGCGTTGCCCAGGCCACCGTAACCGCCTTCAGCGGCGATGAAGCGGTCCCCCTTACCGGTCATGTCCGCCAGCACTTCCCCATCCTCGGTCATCACAACCGTGCCCTCCGGCACTCCGAGAACCAGGTCCTCGCCGCGAGCACCATTGCGGTGATCACCCGCGCCGGGCTTACCGTTGGCAGCCTTGATGTGGGGATGGAAGTGGAAGTCCATCAGAGTGTGAATCTGCGGGTCGACGACCAGCACAATGTCGCCACCGTGGCCACCGTTGCCGCCATCGGGCCCGCCGAGTGGCTTGAACTTTTCACGCAGCACCGAGTTACAGCCGTGACCACCGTCGCCGGCCTGCAAATGCAGTACGACACGATCTACAAAACGAGACATAAAATCACACACACTTCCGAGCGGAGAGCCATCTTCTAGTGCCTGGAGTAATGCCCTAATTTAAGCGAGCCGACGGGCAGAAGTCTAGGCGGTAACAAAACGCTGCCTCGCAACCTAAAAGCGCGAAACAGTAATAAACAACAAAAGAGCCGATTACCTTTCGCAGTGGGAAAGGAATCGGCTCTTCTGCAAGGCAGTTAAACCTGCCTCAAATTCAACGTTGCAGTAATCCTATGTGGACAACCGAGGGTTGTTCTTAGGAGTTATTCTCAACGATGCTGACAATGCGGCGGTTACGGCGGGTACCGAACTCGACTGCGCCTGCCTTCAGAGCGAAGAGAGTGTCGTCGCCGCCACGGCCAACGTTCTCACCCGGGTGGAACGAGGTACCGCGCTGACGAACGAGAATCTCGCCTGCCTTAACCTGCTGGCCGCCGAAGCGCTTCACGCCGAGGCGCTTAGCTTCGGAGTCGCGGCCGTTGCTGGTGCTGGATGCACCCTTCTTAGTAGCCATGATTTTCTCCTAGGGAAAAGCTAATTGGAATTTCGGCGGTTTACTTGGAGACGCCGGTAATCTTCAGAACAGTGAGCGGCTGACGGTGGCCGTAGCGGCGCTTGTAGCCAGTCTTGTTCTTGTAGTGCATGCCGCGGATCTTCGGGCCCTTAGCGGCCTCGACGATCTCTGCGTTAACGGTAACGTTGGCAAGCTTGTCGGCATCCGCAATGACATCTGCGCCATCGACGAGCAGAACCGGGGTGAGAGCCACGGACGAACCCGGCTCACCCTCGATCTTCTCGACCTTGACGAGGTCACCTTCGGCAACCTTGTACTGCTTGCCGCCGGTCTTGACGATCGCGTACATAGGAGGGCTACCCCTTTATCTGAGAAACTCGACTCAAGGAATCTTTGTAATTCCTTGACTGGACAATGGAATTGCGATTAGTTGCGTGTGCAGAACACTTCAGGGACATACCCGAAAGCCAAATCCGAGTAGATTTCCCCGCTCTGGCCGTTTCCTTACCACCAGCGCCTCAAGCACCAGTGGGCATGACCAGATACGCCTACTAATCAGCGACTGGTCAAGAGTAGCGAAAAATCCCCCTAAATTACAAACTGCCCGAGTAAGACCCTGTCCCCCATTGGTTTTCACGGTCTTCCCGGGCAGTTTCCGAAGCCACTTTCCACCCCCTGCTTTAGGGAACGGAAAACAGCCTTCTATCTGGTCTTACTCCAGGTTTCCAATACCTAGTTCTGGCCACTTCGGCGCACCGCACGACGCACGCGGCGACGACGATTGGCCGGTTTCGTCTCCGGCGCCGCAGCACCGCGATTAGCCTGCTTCTGCTCTGGCTTAGTAGCGCGGTTTGAAGCGCCCTGTCGCTGCTTCGGCGCAGTCGCTCCGGCATCGCTTTGCGACGAGACCCTGCGCACCGCCCGACGGCGATTACGGCGAGCTCCCGTGCCCTGGACCGCTACGACCTCAACCCGTGACTTGCCCGAGCGGCGTCCACCGCCACTGCGGTTGGCGCTGCGGTTGGTGCTGCGGTTGCTGTCATCGCGGTTGTCTTTCGCACGATCTCCGCCCTTGCTGCCTTCAGCGTCCGCCTTTGGCTTAGTGGACTCGAAGTCCTCGCGGCGCGGTGCGCGATCCGAGCGAGAGTTACCGCGCGTCGGACGACGACGGCGTGGAGAACGCTCGAACGCCTCCTTCGCCTCCTCATAGGTCTGGGACTCCTCGGCCACAGCCTTACCGGTCTTGTTAGCGTTGCCGCCCTTGCCATTCCTGGCTGGCTCCCTCACATCTGTGGTGGAAGCTGCCTGAGACCCAGCCTGAGGCGCAGTGGTTTCATCCACAGCAGTACGACGCACAGCGCGACGACGGCGATGTCGAGCGCTAGCGCTGCTGGAGCGTTCAGCGTCGCCACGGCCTCCACCGTTATCGGTGCGCTCGGCACGCTCAGCACGGGTCGGGCGCTCCGAACGCTTGCGACGATCACCATATTCTTCGTCGCGGTCATCAGCGTCGCGTGCAGCCGAATCAACGGCAACATGCTCCGCTACACGGCGACGCGTAGCCCGACGGCGGCGGCGCTGCCCCTCCTGCGGCATGTAACGGTCATCCGACGGCTCCTCTGGGTCCTTCTCACGGGCTTCCGCAACAGCTGCGGCAGCCAGAGCAGCCAGGTCATTGGAGTTCTCCGATTGCTCAGTACGCTCGCGGCGCTCCTGACGGCCACGGCCGTTCTGTCGCTGCTCATCGTTTCGGCCCTGGCTCTTACGAACCCGGCGACGACGCGGCGGCTTCGGCTCATCGTTCTCAGAAGAGACGATGACAGCTTCGACAGCAGCTGCGACACGCTTGTCGGCTGCGTCCTTATCGCGCTGGTTGGTCTCCGTGTCGTCGTCACGCGTTGCCTTGGAAGAGCCTGCCTGGTCGCTCTGATCGCGGTGCATGGCCAGCGCGGCCGGGTGGTTGGCCGGATTGTGCTCCGAGCGCGACTTGTTGCGGCGCTTGGACTTGTCCTGCTCGTCGTTGCGACGGCCATTCTTGTGGCCACGGCCCTGATTGTCCTGCTCAACCGGATCGATGTGGATAATCAGACCGCGGCCATTGCAGCAGCTACACGGCGTGGAGAAGGTCTCCAGCAGGCCTGTGCCCAGACGCTTGCGAGTCATCTGGACGAGGCCGAGCGAGGTGACCTCGGAGACCTCGTGACGCGAGCGGTCGCGGCCCAGGGCCTCCTTCAGACGGCGCAGCACCAAGTCCTGGTTTTCCGGCAGCATCATGTCGATAAAATCGACGACAATCATGCCGCCCAGATCGCGCAGACGCATCTGGCGGACGATTTCCTCAGCGGCCTCCAGGTTGTTGCGAGTGACCGTCTCTTCCAGGTTTCCGCCAGCGCCGGTGAACTTACCGGTGTTGACGTCGATGACCGTCATGGCCTCGGTGCGGTCGATGACCAGCGTGCCGCCCGAAGGCAGCCAGACCTTGCGGTCGAGTGCCTTGGCCAGCTGCTCATCGATGCGGAAGTGCTCGAAGACATCAGCGCCGCCGTGCTCCTTGGCGAAGTAGCGCTGCAGTCGCGGCTCCAGCTCTGGTGCCAGGTCGCCGATGTAGTCCGTCACTGTGTTCCACGGGCGATCGCCCTCCACCACGAGACGCGAGAAGTCCTCGTTGAAGACGTCGCGGACGACCTTGACCAGCATGTCTGGCTCTTCGTACAGCGCAATCGGCTTTGCTCCACGCTTCGCCTTCGCTGCCTCGGAGGCTTCCCAGATCTCCTGCCACTGCGACTCCAAGCGCTTGATGTCGGCCTCGATGGCCTCCTTGGACACACCCTCGGCTGCGGTACGGATAATCGTGCCCGAGCCCTCCGGCGTAACCTCGCTCAGAATCGACTTCAGGCGCTTGCGCTCCGGCTCCGGCAGCTTGCGGGAAATACCCGCGCTCCGGCCGCCCGGCACGTACACCAGGAATCGACCAGCCATCGAAATGTGGGTGGTCAGACGCGCACCCTTGTGACCAATCGGGTCCTTGGACACCTGGACCAAAATCTGGTCGCCGGCCTTCAGCGCATGTTCAATCTTGCGCGAACGCGACTTCGTGCCCAGCAGCTTCCAGTTCAGGTCACCTACGTAAATGACACCGTTGCGGTCGGTTCCGATATCGATGAACGCCGCTTCCATGCTGGGCAGGACGTTCTGCACGCGACCGAGGTAGATATTGCCGATCTGCGTGGTCTGCGTGTCAGAGGTAACGAAGTGCTCGACCAGCAGGTCATCTTCCAGCACACCCACCTCAGTGACAATGCCCGCGTGGTCATGGCGCTTGCGCTCACGCACCACCATCGTGCGCTCCACCGACTCACGACGAGCCAGGAATTCCGCCTCCGAGATTACATGGCGCTTGCGCGATTCCTCACGACGCTCGATACGGCGACGTCGCTGCGCCTCCAGGCGAGTCGATCCCTTAATCGCCTGCGGTTCCTCGACCTCTTCGCGGGTTTCCTCTTCCTCGCGCTCTGTGTTTTCGGTGGTCTTCTCCGCCTGTTGCGCGTCATCATTACGACGCCCACGTCCACGACGGCGACGACGCGGGCGCGGCTGACGCTCCGTTTCGCTTGACGACGAGCCGTCCTGCCCCTCCCCCGCGTTGTCATCGGTGCCCTGGTTGGAGGCCCCGTTGTCAGCTGAAGCTGCATCCTCGGTGGCCGAATTCTTGGCCGTAGCCGGGACAGCCTGCGGCGCCAGGAAGATAGGCGCAAACGCGGTCTGCTCTTCCGCAACCGGCGGCTCCGGGACTACCGGCGGCTCGATGTCTTGCAGGGCTTCGCTCTGAGTTGCCTGCGTATCCTGCGGCTCTTGCGTTTTCTGCGGCTCTTGCGCTTCCTGAGCTTCCTCTGCCACTGGAGCGCTGGTCGTGCGGACCGCACGGCGAACTCGGCGGCCACGACGTGTGGTCACTGCAGCGCTCTTTGCAGCAGGTGCTTCGGCGGAAGCTTCCTCAGCGGAGGTTTTCTCAGCGGTCTCGGCTACGGTGTCGGCAGCCTTCTTATCGGAAGCATTCTTGTCTGCAGCCTTCTTCGACGACGACTGAACGACAGCCTCAACAGCTTCCTCGACGACCGAGTTCGAGTCCTTCTGCTCGTCCTTCGCAGCGGTTTCTTCCGGAGCGCCAGCGGTCTTCTTCACAGCCCGCTTACGCGTTGCTCGCTTCTTAGTCGTGCTCTGCTTCTCTGCGCTCTGCTTCTCTGCGCTCTGCTTTGCCGAGGATTTTCTAGCCGAGGCCTTCTTGGTGTCCTTCTTCTCGGTCACTTCCTCGGCAGGCGCTGCGTCCGACTCCGCTTCGCTCTTGGCTGCCTTCGGCGCAGCCTTCTTTGTGGCCTTCTTCGCAGCCGACTTCTTGCCGCTCTTCTTCGCAGCTGGCTTCTTCTCGGACTTAGCTGCAGTTTGCTCGTCCGACTTCTCATCTGCCGCGTTCGGCTTACCTGCCGACTGTTTTTCCTTCGCGGCTGGCTTTTCGCCGGTTGGCTTGGTCGCAGCGGATCCGTCGTCAAGCGAGGCATCCTCTGGATGATCACCGATGAAATTCAGCACTGCGTCGAGCTGATTTTGATTAATGGTGGACGCAGCGGACTTTACGACGATCCCCGCGTGCCCCAGTGCTTCGATGGTTTCCTTCGAGGTCAACCCCAAGCTCTTGGCCAGGTGGTGGACTCGGGTTTTCAGAGCCGCTGACTCACGATCAAATTCGCGTGCCTTAGCGACAACATCCTGGCTGAAATTTGCCACTGTATTTGTTTCTCCTTGACACCCCACCACGCAAAACCCGACAACAGGAAGCACACTCTTTGTCATTCCATGTGCGCCTACATCCGTTGTGGCCTTGGAAACCAGGCGGAGCAACGATGTTGCGACAGCCACTTCATTTGCGCCAAATGCGCAGATAGAGGGCCGAAAACGATGAACAATTATGAAAGTCTTATTGGCAGGCCTACCGGCTGACTCGGGGATTCAGCGATCACATGCGGCATATTTCATCCGCCGGAGCGAACTCCCGGGCACTACTGCTGCTGTCCATTGTCGCACATATCGAGCAGGTGGCGCGCACCGACATTGGTGGCGGCGGGCCAATCCGAGTTACTGACTGCGTTTATGACAGAAATGGCCTGAAAAATTGCCGGAAAGTGTCATAAACTCCTACAGTTTCACATTTGCAGCCCGTGCCCGCATTCACACGTGCAGCCCGCTGAAGGGCCGCCCCACGGTCGTCGACAAGCAAAAAGCGCCGAACCGGCAAACAATTGCTTGCTCAGTTCGGCGCCAGTTCAACGCTCACGGGTCAATGCTGAACCGTCAACGTTTAGAGGTTCGGGAACCAAATACCAATCTCGCGCTCAGCGGACTCCGGAGAATCGGAACCGTGAACAACGTTGTTAGCAACCTCAAGTGCGAAGTCACCGCGAATGGAGCCCGGAGTTGCGGCCTCAACCGGGTTGGTGCCGCCAGCAAGCTGACGCCAAGCAGCGATTGCGTTCGGGCCCTCGATAACACCAGCGACCAGCGGTGCAGAGGTGATGAAATCAACCAGCTCACCAAAGAACGGCTTATCGACGTGCTCTGCGTAGTGCTCCTTCGCAGTTGCCTCGTCAGCAACACGGAGGTCAAGCGCGACCAGCTTCAGGCCCTTACGCTCAATGCGGGAGATAACTTCGCCGACCAGACCGCGGGAAACGCCGTCCGGCTTGATCAGAATAAGAGTACGTTCAGTCATGGTGAGCATCATACTATGACAAACCCCGCTGCACCGGAGTGGTGGTGCAGCGGGGTGAAAGTCGCGACTACGAGCGCGGGAGATCTACGAGTGCTGGGTGGTCAACAGACCGCGCTCCATACGCTGGATGAGGTTCTTCCGCAGGTGCAGAATGTAGGCCCACACTAGTGCGAAGAAGATACCCACCACGCCCATCGACACGTGTGTGAAAATAGCCAGCACACCAAAGACCTGCAGTACAATGTTGGCCTTCAGCGCCCAGGGCTGCTTCTGCAGGAAAGCCATCGCAATCAGAGCCAGGCCCAGGATGGTGATGTACGTAACCGAGAAGGTCTGGTTAATCTGACCGTCGGGAATGCGCGTGACCACAGTCAGACCAAGCAGCACCGAGATAGCCTGCATAATCAGCGTGCCGGACATAACACCGCGCAGACCCTTCAGCGGGTCCTTAGCCGGATCGTGTCCCGCACCGAGCGGGCCATACTTGCCGCCCTCACTCAGGTCACGCCCCTCGCGGTAGGCGCGCAGGGCCTCGCGGTCGGCAGCGGTGTAATCCTCCGCGCCATTGCCCTGTGGCTGGCTCGCCTGAGATTCGCTCATTGCGGGTCCTTTCCAAATAGTGTCCGGGCTTCGCCCGCAGTGACAACAGATCCAGTGACGATCACACCGGAACCAGAGACAATACCGTCTCCGGTGTCGGTTTCCTCAGCCAGCGCTACAGCTAGCTCAACGGCGGACGGCAGAGTCGGTACGCGATGCACGCGCTCCTCGCCGAAAATCTCCTCCGCGAGGTCAGCCAGGTCGTCGTAGTGCAGCGCACGCGGCGATGTGTTCTGGGTAATAACCACTTCTTCGAAGTAAGGCTCCAGCTCCACCAGCAGCCCACGAGCATCCTTCTCCCCCAGCACCGACAGCACACCAATCACACGGCGGAAGTCGAACTCAGCGGAGAGGGCCGTGCGTAGCGCACGGGCACCGTGCGGATTGTGGGCGGCATCGATAAACACCGTCGGGGTCGAACGCACGCGCTCCAGGCGGCCGGGCGATGCGACCGTCGCAAAGCCTTCGCGAACCGCATCAATGTTGAGCGGACGCCCCGGACCTGCGCCGAAGAACGCCTCCACCGCAGCCAGTGCTGTGGCTGCGTTACGCGCCTGATGCGGACCGTGCAGCGGCAGATGGATGTCGTCATACTCGCCGGCCAGGCCCTTGAGCGTCAGGTTCTGCCCGCCGACCGCCAGCTGATGACTGACGACGCCGTACTCAACTCCAGCGCGGGCGACGGAGGCGTCCATTTCCACGGCACGTCGCAAAACGACGTCCATTGCTTCCGGCTCTTGCTCGCCGACAATGGCGACATTGTCCGGTGGCGTGAGCAAGTCGTCCTTGTTCCACCGCGACTTGATGATGCCGGCCTTCTCAGAAGCGATTTCAGCCAGGGTATCGCCGAGGTACTCCGTGTGATCGAGACCGATTGGGCAGATGACTGCCACGTCGGCCTCCACCACGTTGGTCGCATCCCATGTGCCACCCATGCCGACTTCCACCACGGCGACATCGACAGGAGCGTCGGTGAAGGCAGCGTAGGCCATGGCCGTGAGGACCTCGAACTTACTCATCTGCGGGCCGCCCTTTTCGGCGGACTTGGCGTCAACCATTTCCACGTAGGGCTGAATCTCGCGCCAGATGCGCACGTAATCGCGTGGATGAATGGGCTGGCCATCGATGGCGATGCGCTCGGTAACCAGCTGCAGATGCGGACTGGTGGTGCGGCCGGTGCGACGACCGAGAGCGCGCACCAGCGACTCAATCATGCGCACAGTGGAAGTCTTGCCATTCGTGCCGGCAACGTGAATGACCGGAGTGGCACGCTCAGGATGGCCAAGGATGTCCATCAGCATCTCGATTCGCTCGAGCGACGGGTCAATCTTGGTCTCCGGCCAGCGCTGATCCAGCTCGGCTTCCACCTCTGCGAGCTCGCGCAGCTCCTCGGCGGTGGCCTCCAGCGGAGCCGGCTCATTGACTGGGCGATCCACATCCACCGGCAGGCTCAGGCCTTCCTCGGACACGGAGACCTCACCGAGGCGCATGTCATCGGGCATGCGGTCATCAGCCATCACACCGGCGATTTCGCGAGGTTCGAGGTCCTCGACGATCTGGGAGTCAGCCGGATCGAATTCGAACTCAGGCGCTGCAGTGGACTCCTCTCGCAGCGCAGACTCTTCCTGCGTCACCGAATCGTCGCCGCCACCAAGATTCAAACGAATCTCCCCTGCAATCTCATCGTGTGATTCAGCACCCCGAGGTTCGATATCCCGTGGTTCGGTCATGCCTGCGGAAGTCCCTCCAAACGAGCCTTAATGCGGTCAATTTCCTCCAGTGCGAACTGGTGGCGAGTCTTGATCTTCTCCACGACCTGCTCCGGAGCCTTGGACAAGAAGGCCTCGTTGCCGAGCTTCTTTTCGGTGCCGGCCAGTTCCTTCTCGGCCTTGGCCAGGTCTTTTTCCAGGCGCTTGCGTTCAGCGGCCACGTCGACGGTGCCGGAGGTATCCAGCTCGATCAGGACCGTGGCCTGAGACAGGCGCACCTCAATGGAAGCGGTAGCGGTGAAGCCGTCCTCCGGTGCCTCAGCACGAGCCAGCG
Organism: Corynebacterium jeikeium; assembly: GCA_003955985.1. Taxonomy (NCBI): domain Bacteria; kingdom Bacillati; phylum Actinomycetota; class Actinomycetes; order Mycobacteriales; family Corynebacteriaceae; genus Corynebacterium; species Corynebacterium jeikeium. The sequence continues at coordinate 800,393 of CP033784.1, read as the reverse complement.
AACGAATCATCTCTTCCTGAGCAGTCAGATCAGCATCCGCCAGGTTCATGCGTGCCGGCACGCGCTGCGACGGCTTCACACCCTGGTCATTGCGGAAACGACGCAGCTCGGTGACCAACTTCTGGGCATCGGCAATACGACGTGCGGCAACCTCATCAACAGCAGCGCCGTCGGTGGTCATGGTTGCATCCGGCCAGGCGGAAATAACCAGAGAGTCCTCGAAGCCCTCCGCGCCGTCGGTAAGCGCCTTCCACAGCGTCTCCGTGACGAACGGCATGGACGGGTGTAGCAGACGCAGTAGCGTATCCAGCACGCGGCCTAGAACCAGACGAGTGGAGGCGGCTCGGGCGGCCTGCTCCTCGGTCATGGTCTCGCCGTCATTCAGGCGTGGGAAGTCAACCTTGGTCATCTCCAGGTACCAGTCACAGACCTCGTCCCATGCGAAGTGGTAGAGGGCCTCGTTGGCCTTGGAGAACTCGTACTTATCCAGCGCAGAGTCGACTTCGGCGCGGACCTGTTCCAGGCGGTCCAAGATCCAGCGGTCGGTGTCGGTGAGCTGGTCACGGTCCGGCAGCTCGCCCACGTGGGCACCGTTCATCAGTGCAAAGCGGGTGGCGTTGAACAGCTTGGTAGCGAAGTTACGGGAGCTCTGTGCGGCGTCGTTACCGACCGGCAGGTCAGAGCCCGGGTTAGCGCCACGAGCCAGCGTGAAGCGAAGTGCGTCCGCACCGTAATCACGCACCCAGTCCAGCGGGTCAATGCCGTTGCCGAGAGACTTCGACATCTTGCGACCCTGCTCATCGCGGACCAGACCGTGCAGGAAGACATCCTTGAACGGCACCTGCGGACGACCGTCGCGACCCTTGCCCAGCGGTGAATCAGGCAGGGTGGCAGCAAAGGTCGAGAACATCATCATGCGCGCGACCCAGAAGAACAGAATGTCGTAGCCGGTGACCAGCACGGATGTCGGGTAGAACTTCTCCAGCTCTGGGGTGGCGTCCGGCCAACCCATCGTGGAAAACGGCCACAGCGCAGAGGAGAACCAGGTATCCAGCACATCCGGATCCTGCGTCCAGCCGTCGCCCGTCGGGACCTCATCATCCGGGCCGACACAGACGACCTCGCCATTCGGGCCGTACCAGATCGGGATGCGGTGGCCCCACCACAGCTGACGGGAAATACACCAGTCGTGCATGTCATCGACCCAGTCGAACCAGCGCGGCTCCTGCGAAGCCGGGTGAATAACCGTGTCGCCCTCGCGAACAGCATCGCCGGACATCTTGGCCAGCTCATCGACCTTAACGAACCACTGCAAGCTCAGCAGCGGCTCAATCGGCTCACCCGAGCGCTCCGAGTGACCAACCGAGTGAACATACGGGCGAATCTCCTTGACAATGCGTCCCTGCTCACGCAGCGCCTCCGTCAGCGCAGTACGGGCCTCTGCACGATCCATGCCGTCGAAACGCGTGCCAGTGTTGAAGATACGGCCAGTGGTGTCGATGACCTCCGGCATATCCAGGTCGTGGCGCTGGCCCATAGCGAAGTCATTCGGATCGTGCGCCGGCGTGATCTTCACCGCGCCGGTACCGAACTCGCGGTCCACGTAGTCATCGGCGATGACCTGAATCTTCAGGTCCTCGCGGAACGGGTGGTCCAGAACCTTGCCCACCAGGTGCGTGTAGCGCTCATCCTCCGGGTGCACGGCAATTGCCACGTCACCCAGCATCGTCTCCACACGAGTCGTCGCCACAACAATGGAGTCCTCCCCATCGCCGTAGCGGAAAGACACGAGCTCGCCTTCAGCGTCCTCGTACTTGACCTCAATATCCGAGATTGCAGTCTGCAGCACTGGCGACCAGTTGACCATGCGCTTGGCGCGGTAAATCAGGCCGCGGTCAAACAGTTCCTTAAAAATCGTCTGAACCGCACGGGACAGGCCCTCGTCCAGAGTGAAGCGCTCACGTGACCAATCCAGGGAGTCACCAATCTGGCGCATCTGGTTGCCGATACGTCCGCCGTAATCGTGCTTCCACTCCCAGACCTTCTCCACGAATTCCTCGCGGCCGTAATCGAAGCGGTCCTTACCTTCGGACTCCTTCAGCATCGCCTCGACCTTGGTCTGCGTTGCGATACCCGCGTGGTCCATACCCGGCAGCCACAGCACCTCGTAGCCCTGCATGCGCTTACGGCGCACCAGCGCATCCATCAAAGTGTGGTCCAGTGCGTGGCCCATGTGCAGCTGACCCGTCACATTCGGCGGGGGCAGCACAATAGAGTAAGCCGGCTTGGAGCTAGACGGATCAGCCTCGAAATAGCCAGCGTCTACCCAGCCCTGGTACAGGTCCGACTCCACGTCAGCCGGGTTCCACGACTTGGGCAACTTATCTGCTCTGTTTAGGTCCACGTTGTTCTCAGTCACGCGTCACATCTTAGCGCCTTGCCCGGATTTGGTTTTCCAGGGGCTTTACGACGGCCCTTGCGCCCCACCCATATCTGCCATCAGCGACTTATACACCGCCTAATTCAAGCCTTTCTCCCGCTCCGAGCCAAACCGCGATTACCGCGCAAAATAAAAACGCTCTCTTGTGAAATCATCACAAGAGAGCGCCTCTAAACGGCCGTTGAACAGCTCTTAGACCAGCAGGTCCTTAACAGCCTCGCGCTCTTCGCGCAGTGCCTTGACGTTGCGCTCGATGCCAGCGCGCTGAACCTCGGAGAGATCCAGGCCCTCAACGCGAACCCACTCGCCGTCCTTGGCGTAGCACGGAACACCAGCGACCAGGCCCTCGTCGATGCCGTAGGAGCCATCGGACGGAAGGGCGACAGAGACCCACTCGCCCTCTGGGGTACCCGTGACCCAGTCACGCATGTGGTCAACTGCGGCTGCGGCAGCGGAAGCTGCGGAGGAGGAACCACGGACCTCGATGATTTCTGCGCCACGCTTGGCGACACGCGGAATGAAGTCCTGCTCGACCCACGCAGCGTCCACCTTGTCGGAGACCTTCTCGCCTGCAATGGTGGCGTAGGTGATGTCCGGGAACTGGTCTGCGGAGTGGTTACCCCAGACAATCATGTTCTTGATCTCAGTGGTCGGAACACCAATCTTTTCCGACAGCTGAGACAGGGAACGGTTGTGGTCCAGGCGCATCATGGCGGTGAAGCGCTCTGCCGGGATGTCCTTAGCGTGGGATGCGGCAATCATGGTGTTGGTGTTGGCCGGGTTGCCGACAACCAGAACCTTGATGTCGTCTGCTGCGTGATCATTCAGTGCAGCACCCTGCGGGCCGAAGATCTTGCCGTTGGCGCCCAGCAGTGCGGAGCGCTCCTCGCCCTTGCCGCGCGGCTTTGCACCGACCAGGAAGGCGGCGTTGGCACCGTCGAATGCCTTTGCCGGATCATCGGTGATGTTGATGCCAGTCAGAAGCGGGAAGGCGGAGTCAAACAGCTCCATGGCGACGCCTTCGGTGGCGTGCAGCGCCGGAGTGATCTCCAGCAGGTTCAACTCAACCGGGGTCTCAGGGCCGAAAACCGAACCGCTGGCAATGCGGAAGAGCAGGGAGTAAGCGATCTGTCCGGCGGCGCCGGTAACTGCAACCTTTACGGGAGTCTTGTTCACTTCAGGCCTTTCTCGAGAGAGAATCAATTCGCTGCCCACTCTAATGCGACTACAGAATTGGCGCAGACGGGGGCGATGCGCTCAGGCCATTTCTGAAAAACGGATAGCATTAGGCATGACTTACGGTCGTGTACTCATTTCACTAGAAAGAAGTCCGCGACTGACCAATTTCACCCCCGTTAGATAGCCAAAACCCCTTAGTCTCTCTCTAGTCCAAGCAAAGGATTTTCATGAAGTCTCCAGGCTCCTCTGATGCAATCCCCCATGCAGTCTTGGTGGCAGCACTTCAAGAATTCACCGCAAAGGGGTATGCAGATGCCCGTTTGGATGCCATTGCTGCCGCCTCTGGTGTCTCCAAGCGCATGCTTCACTACCACTGTGGTGACAAGTTGGGACTCTACAGGGCGACGTGGGCACATGTGCTGGAGACCGTAAGGCCTGACGACGACGACCTGCGCCCGCACTCCAATGTGCCGGTGGAAGCCCTGCAGCATGTGGTCGGTGTTATCTATGACTACTTCTCGGCGAACCCGCTCGCCGTGCGGTTCATCATCCAGGAAAACCTACATCCGGTCCTGCCGCTAGAAGGCGTGACTGGGCTTGGTGGTCAGAGCCCAATTGTTTTGGAGTTTGACCGCATCTTGTTGCTCGGCCGCGATTACGGTGCATTCCGCACTGACATTTCCGCACTTGATCTTTATATTCTCGTGCTCTCACTGGCCACCTTCCCCACCCTGCACCAACGGACTTTTGAAAACCTCTACGGCATTGAAATGCAGTCGACGGTGCTGTCGGACAAGCTGCGTGAGTTCGCACAGGACACCGTGACCAGCCTGTTGACATCCTCGCCTCGCAACGAACCGGGAAGCTCGTACACTTCCTTGCTGGCCTCCCATGGCGCGAACTCGTCCGCGCTTGGCGCAGAGGTCTATGGCGATCAGCCCAACCCAGAGACTCAGGACTTGGCTGCTGATGATGCCCCGGATTACCGCGACATCTACGGCATGGACGACTAGGGCTCCACACAGACATCAAAACCCGGTTAGAGCAGGCGCTCTAACCGGGTTTTCAGCTACCTTTACGCAGTCTTCTTGTCCGCGCTGCGTTCAACGAGTTCTGGCGCTGCACCGTCCGTGATGCATTCCTTGTGGACAATGACCTCCGCAACGTCGTCACGCTCTGGTACGTCGAACATCACGGGAACCAAGATTTCTTCCATGATGCCGCGCAGACCACGGGCGCCGGTATTGCGGCTAATCGCCTTGGCAGCAATGGCGCGCAGTGCCTCGTCGTCGATGGTGAGGCGCACACCATCCATGTCGAACAGGTGCTGGTATTGGCGGACCAGGGAGTTCTTGGGCTCGGTGAGTACGCGAACCAGCGCGTCCTCATCGAGGTTGGTGACCGATGCGATGACGGGCAGGCGACCAATGAACTCAGGGATCAGGCCGAATCGAACGAGGTCCTCCGGCAGCACGTCGCGGAATGGATCCTTCATATCCGCGTCGTTAGCCGAGGTGACATCTGCGCCGAAGCCCAGCCCCTTCTTACCGACACGCTCCTGCACGACCTTCTCCAGACCGGCAAACGCACCGGCGACGATGAACAGGACATTGGAGGTGTCGAACTGAATGAACTCCTGGTTTGGCAGCTTGCGCCCACCCTGCGGGGGCACGGCGGCTACGGTTCCCTCGAGAATCTTCAGCAGCGCCTGCTGCACACCTTCACCGGAGACATCGCGAGTGATAGAGGTGTTTTCAGACTTACGCGAGATCTTGTCAATCTCATCGACGTAAATGATGCCGCGCTGCGCCTTCTCGACGTCGAAATCAGTAGCCTGCAGCAACTTCAGCAGGATGTTCTCCACGTCCTCACCGACATAGCCGGCCTCGGTCAGGCTGGTGGCGTCAGCGATTGCGAACGGCACATCCAGCTTGCGAGCCAGCGTCTGTGCCAGGTAGGTCTTGCCACAGCCTGTCGGCCCCAGCAAGAGAATGTTCGACTTCTGTAGCTCGACGTCGTTGTCCGACTTGGTCTCTGCAGCACGAAGGCGCTTGTAGTGGTTGTAGACCGCGACGGCTAGGGTGCGCTTTGCCATGTCCTGGCCGATGACGTACTCATCGAGGAAGTCGCGAATTTCCATCGGACGCGGCAGGCGGTCGTCGTTGCCAGTTGCCTCGCCGCCGGTGTTGAGCTCCTCTTCAATAATCTCGTTGCAGAGCTCGATGCACTCATTACAGATGTACACACCAGGTCCGGCAATCAGCTTTTTGACCTGCTTCTGACTCTTTCCACAGAAAGAGCACTTCAGCAAATCCGCACTTTCTTGCATACGCGCCATGAGGCTCCCGCCGCCGCCTTTCCGCTTCGTTGCCAATAACTGCTTCAGACCAGCCTACCGTGAGTGTGCGCAAATACCGGCTTCCACGCCAGGGGCGAGGCGAATTTCACGCGATCTCGCCCGGTGCTTTACGACGGCCAGTGCGCAGCACTCCAAAGAGACCATGTCCCCATTTAGGCGTTGTGCTTGCGGTACTCGAAGACCTGGTCGATGATGCCGTACTCGACGGCCTCTTCAGCGGTCAGGATCTTGTCACGGTCGGTGTCCTTGCGGATCTGCTCTGCAGTGCGACCGGAGTGGCGAGCCAACGTCTCCTCCATCAGCTTGCGCATGCGCTCGATTTCGTTCGCCTGAATCTCCAGGTCGGAAACCTGGCCCTGGATTCCCTGGGTAGCCGGCTGGTGAATGAGCACGCGCGCATTCGGCAGAGCTGCACGCTTACCCGGTGCACCCGCAGCGAGCAGCACGGCTGCCGCGGAGGCAGCCTGGCCCAGGCACACGGTCTGCACGTCGGGACGCACGTACTGCATCGTGTCGTAGATGGCCATCAGCGAGGTGAAGGAGCCGCCTGGGGAATTGATGTACATCGTGATGTCACGATCCGGGTCCAGGCCCTCAAGCACCAGCAACTGCGCCATGATGTCGTTAGCGGCGGTGTCATCGACCTGGGAGCCGAGGAAGATAATGCGCTCTTCGAAGAGCTTGTTGTATGGGTTGGATTCCTTAGCACCAAAGCTGGAGTGCTCCACGAAAGAAGGAAGCACGTAGCGCGACTGCGGCATCTGCATATTGTTCATCTCCATGTTGATTAAATCGCCTCTAATTATTCGCTACTGTCCGCTTTTAGCGTGCGGTGTCCTTGAGAGCGGTCACGACGTGGTCAACCAGGCCGTATTCCTTAGCCTCAGCTGCGGTAAACCAGCGGTCGCGGTCCGAGTCTTCCTCAATGCGCTCGACCGGCTGACCGGTGTGCTGCGCAATCAGACGAGCCATCTCCTTCTTGGTGGCAGCGAACTGCTCAGCCTGAATGGTGATGTCGGATGCGGTACCGCCAATACCTGCAGATGGCTGGTGCATCATAATGCGGGCGTGCGGCAGTGCGTAACGCTTGCCCTTAGCACCTGCGGCGAGCAGGAACTGACCCATGGAAGCTGCCAAGCCCATGCCGTAGGTAGCCACGTCGCACGGAACAAACTGCATGGTGTCGTAAATGGCCATGCCGGCGGTGACGGAGCCACCCGGGGAGTTAATGTACAGCGAGATATCCGCCTCCGGGTCCTCAGCTGCCAGGAGCAGCATCTGACCGCAGAGCTTGTTGGCAATCTCGTCGTCGACCTGCTCACCCAGCCAAATAATGCGCTCCTTGAGCAGCTTGTCGAAAACCGTGTTCGTCGACATCTGGGCGTTATCGCTCATCTGTGTACTCCTTCTTCGTACGTGTGCGAGTTTGTCGTTCACTAGAGGGTAACGAAAAGGGCCGTCCCTTTGTTTCAGGAACGGCCCTTGTTCGCTATAAGCGTTGCAGCATAAGGAATGCGTCGCGCTAACGGCGGGGCTTACTCAGCCGAGTTGTCCTCAGCCTTGTCGGACTCAGCCTTCTCAGCCTCAGCTTCGACCTCACCGAAGTACTCGTTCAGATCGATTTCGTTGCCCTCAGTGTCCTTGGCGGAAGCCTTCAGGATCGAGGTGGCCAGAGCCTTGCCGCGGCGAACGTCTGCAAACAGGTTGCCGAGCTGGCCGGACTGCTGAATCTGCTGGATGAACTGGTTCGGGTCCATGCCGTAGGACTGAGCAGTGAACAGGATGTGGTCGGTGAGTTCCTGCTGGGAAACGTCCGGCTGGATCTCCTCAGCCAGTGCATCCAGGAACAGCTGGGTGCGAACAGCTTCCTCAGCGGACTTCTTGGAGTCCTCGTCGAACTGCTCGCGGGTGGTGCCCTGAGCCTCCAGCATAGAGTTCAGAACCTTCTCGTCGCCGCCGAACTGCCCCAGCAGCTGCTGCAGCTGGCCCTCGACCTGCTCCTTGACAACGCCCTCCGGCAGAGCGATGGTGGTCTGCTCCATAGCGGCAGCCAGAACCTTGTCGCGAACCTGCTGAGCCTGCTCACCCTTCTTGGTGTTCTCGACCTGGCGGGCCAGGTCTTCCTTCAGCTCGTCGATGGTGTCGAACTCGGAAGCCATCTGAGCGAAGTCGTCGTCAGCTTCCGGCAGCTCGCGGACCTTGACGGACTGAACGGTAACGGTGACCTGAGCGTCCTCGCCCTCGTGCTCGCCAGCAACCAGCTTGGTGGTGAACTCCTTGGACTCGCCCTGGGACAGGCCGACAACAGCGTCATCCAGGCCGTCAATCAGGTCATCGGAGCCAACCTGGTAGGACAGCCCCTCGGTGGAAGCCTCTTCCAGCTCTTCGCCGTCGATGGTGGCGGACAGGTCGATGGAGACGAAGTCGTCCTTCTCGACTGCGCGCTCGACGCCGGTCAGGGTGCCGAAGCGAGCGAGCAGATTCTGCAGCTCAGCCTCAACAGCTTCCTCGTCGGCGACCAGTGGGTCAACCTCAACTGCGATGTCCTCGAACTTCGGCAGCTCGATCTCCGGGCGGACGTCGACCTCAGCGGTGAACTCAACGAGCTCGCCATCTTCCAGCTTGGTGATGTCAACCTCAGGCTGACCGATAACCTTCAGGTCCTCCTCGCGAACGACCTCGTCGTAGCGGGACGGAACCATGTCGTTGAGCACCTGCTCCAGGATTGGGCCGCGGCCGAAGCGGGCCTCAATCAGCTTTGCCGGTGCCTTGCCCTTACGGAAGCCTGGAATCTGGACCTGCTGAGCCAGTGCCTTGTAGGCATTGTCGAACTCTGGCTTCAGCTCATCAAACGGGACCTCGACGGTAATCTTCACTCGGGTCTCATTGAGCTTCTCAACGGAAGACTTCACTGGTGCACTCTCCTGCAACTCGATGATTAATTCATAGACCACGGGAGTGCCCGTGATACTGGTCGGGGTAGCGGGATTTGAACCCACGGCCTTCCGCTCCCAAAGCGGACGCGCTACCAAGCTGCGCCATACCCCGTATGCGTCATTCGAAACCTAGCAGAAACCCCTTTGGAGCATCTGCACCGGGGCCCTCATAGTCGCGAAATCGCGTTTCCACAACGGACCCGTATAGATTTACCTGACGATTAATGAAATCACAAAACCACGCGTTCAACCAGGCTAATGCTCTGTCTGAAAACGCTTTACGACGCCATCGAGAGCCAACCTGCCAACTACTACCGGTTTCATGAAAACCATGCATATCACAGGGCGTTTGCATCACCTCGGCACTGCTTTTGGCGGCCTCGTTTACTGCAAACACTCCATTCGTCGGCCGACTCCCCAAAGAAGCCTCTCAAACGACTGCCCCTTTGTTGAGTCGTGTGACAGTGTAATCAACGGCTATACGCCTGTTTCACATACCCCACGTTGCTTTAGCTTCATTTTCTGTTTTTCCCGGCCACAGCCACTTTTCTTTAAAGCCTTCGAGAAAAACCTGGCATCGATTTTTGTATGTGCGCATTAACGGGTTAATATGCCTTGTACCAAGACACGGTCTGGTGGAGATGATTGAGCGTCTAAGCCGGAATTCTGTCTATGGGGATGTCGTATAGTGGCTAATACCTCAGCCTTCCAAGCTGAAGACGCGGGTTCGATTCCCGTCATCCCCTCCATGTGAAAGCACCCTCCGGCCAGCGTCGGAGGGTGTTCTTCTTTTTGACGGGATCCGTCCCGAAATCGGGTTAAGTGACAAAAAGTGTGTCCGCTCGGTGTGTCGCCGGGTGGGCCCTTTTTATCTCATGGGCCCTTTCCGGATTCCTATGTTGTGTTGGTATTCGGTTGGGATAGCGTTGTCGTAGAAGGCTGGTCGTCCTGTTTCGTGGTCGGCTTTGTTGTGGTCTTCTGGGACAAGATCGTTGACTTTGGCGAGTTGATCTTGTCCGTAATTGCACTGCCTGGCGATCTTTAGCGGGTCGTCAGGCAGTTGCGTTTTCGAGTGCAGGTACCACTCGAGCATTTTGCGTTGGCGTTCCCCGGACCTGCCGCGATGCGCGTCGGCGATGCGTTTGAGCTGGGCGTTGACGCCGCCTTCCAGACTGTTGGTTGTTGATGCCCAGCGCTGTGGTTCGAGTGCTTCTGGTGGTGGCTGCAGGTAGGTAAACAGCCAGTTATTGCGCGATAGGTGCAGCAGTGAGTTGTATGCCTTGCGAACTCGCAGGTGGGTCCATTCCCACTGGTTGTTGAGGGTGCGGCGTTCTTTGGGGAGGGGTGTTTTTTCGTTGAGGAATGCTTTGAATACCTGTCCGAAGTCATGCAGGCGCAGCGTCCACTCCCGTGCCTGGTCGAGTGTGGCGATACGGGTCAGTTTCAACGCCAGGGCGTAGATAGCTTTGCCTGCGTCGGTGCGTGGACGGCTGGTGGTGTAGCGACGGACCACGCGTTGGGCATGGACAAGGCAGCGTTGGATGCGGGTGGTTGGCCAGCAGGTTTTGATTGCTGAGTAGGCGCCTTGGCCACCGTCGAGGACAACGCATAGTGGTGGGGCGATGTTTTTGAGTAGTTGGGTGTAGGCGTGGGCGGTTTCGCGTTGTGTCCAGTGCCATGCGATGACGTGGTCGTGGCTGGCTGCCACAAGTAAGCAGCCAGCGTCGGTGTAGGTGCCGTCGATGAAGATTTGGTCGTAGACCCGGTTGGGATCGGGGGTGTTAGGGACATCGATAAGCCACAATGAGGTGAACCGGCGGTCGAGTGTGCGCCGGGAGACATTCAAGGTGTCGGCCACCTTGGTTAAAGAAGCAGTGCCGGTGACGTAGGTGTGAAACGCTTTGAAATCCCGGGTGTGGGTCTGATCGGGGCGGTGTCGTGTTGTTGAGCATCCGCAGTCAGGGTTTTTGCATCGCCACCTGGTTGTCCCTTTGGTTGTGGTGCCGTTTTTCTTCATTTGCCCAGCGCATATAGGGCATCGGGGTCTGTTTGGAGTCACCCAGAAAGACAACCAGGCCCCTGTTACCACATGCAGGAGCCATTCCGGTGGATTGAGCAAGAAACGGGCCTGAATAAGGTCTGGAACCTTATATAAGCCCGTTTTATGCGGCCTGACCAGCAAATAGGCTGAAAATCAGACACACTTTTTGTCACTTAACCCCCGAAATCCGTCACAGGCATGTCACGACCGCGTGCGCGCGTCACGGTTTCATACAGCGTCGGTAACAAGTCGGTGGCACTGTCATGTCGGGTCTTTTGCCGTCGTCACGCACAACTAGTCCCGGCGGCATGAATCCTCGCATCATCGACAAGGACACCGGCGTCGAGCTGTGGACCGTCGCCGAATGCGCGGAGTTCACCGGTACCGCGCGCGGCACGTTCACCAGCTATGCGGGCCGTGGCAAAGCGCCGGTGCCGGCGGCGAAGCTCCACGGGCTGAACCCGCGGAACTCCGACGACGTGCGCGAGTGGCAGAAAGGCCACGAGGCGAAGGGCAAGTAGCCGGCCCAATCTCGGACCGGTCAGCCCGGCATGACCGGTCAGCCCAAGTAGTGGGCGGCGACGACGTTGGCGATCTCGTCGGCGTCGTTGTGGGCGACGAGCACGCCGTGGCCGTGGCCCGGCAGCTCGATGAGCTCGCCGCCCATGACCGCCTGCATCGCGCGGCCGCCCGTGCCGGTCACCGCCGCATCGCGGTCGTAGTGGAGCAGCAGCGGCTTCGACTCGAGGGCGTCGCCGCTGAGTTCCACGGCAGCGCCCTGCCCCGGCCAGCCGAGGCATAGCTGCCCCGACGACAGCGCATCGGCGTTGAGGCGGAAGATGTCGCCGCCGGTGAACTGGTCGAGGTACGTGCGGGGAATGCGGGACGGGTCGGCGGCGGTGACGTTGTCGTTGCAGATGATCGCCCGCTCGATGGTTCCCATCGCCTCGGTCTGCGCCATCATGTCTTCCGGGGTCACGCCCTCGGGTAGTTCGGGGGTCTCCACCTCGCCGGTGACCACGGCGTCGGCGATGTCGGGCCACATGCTCTCCGAGTACGTCGCCGCGAAGGTCTGCTGCAGCAGCACCGACTGATTGCCGGCGCCGGGGCGCATCAGGTTCGCCGCGAAGGAATGGCTGCGCCACGCGACGGGCAGAACGCCGTCGGCCAGCTGCATGAACGCCTCCGGGTCGTCGGCGAAGGCGGCGGGCACGTCGCCCACCTGCGTCGGCGGCGGGTAGACCTGACCCGGCGCGCCAACCTCCTCGTTGATGCGCTGCGACCAGCGCGCGTACACCTGCAGGGCGGTGGTGCCCAGGCCGTACTCGTCGTCACGGTCGGCGATCCACTGGAACATCGCGTTGAGAGCCTCGCGGCGCCACGGCTCGCGCGAGTCTCCGAGCCGAAAGTAACGGTCGGCAGGATCGACCGAGGAATCCAGCACCATCCGGCCCGTCTTGTCCGGGAACAGGGTCGCGTACGTGCTCATCAGATCCGTGCCGTAGGACAGGCCGTAGAGGTGCATGACGTCCTGGCCGAGCACGTCGCGGACATGGTTGAGATCGCGAGCGGTGTTCTCCGTGGTGATGGTCGCCGCGTATCCCGGTTCATTGGCTTCGCAGGAGGCGTACATCGCGCCGACCTGCCCGGAGAGCAGACCCGTCATCGGGATGTCCGCCACGTTGCAGTTCAGCGGGGTGCCCCAGGCCAGGCCGCGCGGCTCGACGGCGATGAGGTCGAAGTGCTCCCGGACGGCGGTCGGCATCCTCACGGCCTCGTCGGAGAACATTCCCAACGCGTCGCCGCCGGGGCCGCCCGGATTGCCTGCGATGACGCCACGGCGCTCCCCCGTCGCCGGAACCCGGCTGACAGTGAGGGAAATCGTCGCGCCCTCCGGGTCGGAATAATCACGTGGCACGTCGATGTCCGCGCACACGGTGCCCGGCGCGGTCATCGCCGCGGTCGGGCACGCGCCCCAGTCCAACCCGCCGAGATCGGCCGGACCGGCGGAGCCGCCGGCCGACGCCTGCGGCACCGACAGCAACGTGCCCGCCAGCGCGAGCGCCGTGACCGGGGCCAACGCCCTGCGGACGAAGGACGTCCGGGACGACGGGGCCGCTGAGACTCGGCTCGCGGACCGGGCCTCGGCACCGGTCTCCACAGAGGAGACGGCGGGGGACGCTGCGCCGAATGCGGCGGGGGACAACTTCTTCGTGGGGCGCACGGGGATAAACACCTTTCATCGACTGCAACGAACGGTATCAAACCGTAACGCCGACCGCACGCCGTTCAAGGCACGAAGATTAAGGCACCGGCCGCACGCTGTTCAACGCACGGAGATCAGGGCACGGACCGCACCCGGTACACCAGCACCGCACCGACGGCGGTGAGCGCGCCCGCGAAAACGTACAGGCCGGGGTACCCGCCGAGGTTCGCCAACGCGAAGGCGGCGAGCACCGGGGCGGCCATGTTCGGGCCGGCGACGGCGAGGTTCATGACGCCCACGTCACGCCCGCGCTCATCGGCCTTGGGCAGCACCTGGTTGATCAGGGCCTGATCGACGGCCATGAACACGCCCCACGACAGACCCAACAGCACCGCCGCGCCGACGACCATGGCGAAGCTCCCGGCGAACGCCATGATCGCGCAGGCCCCGGCGACGCCCATCGACGACAACGCCACGAACACCCGGCGCTTGCCCATCTTGTCGGACACTTTGCCCGACAGGATCGCGGTGACGATGACGCACAGGGCATACGCGCCGGTGAGGACGAGTACGCCGGCATCCGGATCGGGGTGGCCGATGTGATCGCGCAGGTAATAGAACAGGTAGAACAACGCGACCGAGTTGCCCGTGGTCACCAGGAACCGGGCGATGAACACCCACGTGAAGTCGCGGTAGAGCCCTCCGGGCACCTCGGCGACGGCGGGCACCACGGCGTCAGCGTCCCCGCCGGCGTCGTCAAGCACCGGAGATGCGGCCGCCTGCGACCGCACCCGGGACACGTCGCGGAAGCCCGGCAGGAACTGGCCGATGAGCACCAGCAGCAGCGCCGCGGTGACGATGTACGCCAGCCCCAGGTCGAACACCGTGGCCACGACGGTGCCCAGCACCACGCCGAGGGTGTACGTCAGCCCCAGCACACCCGAGACCACGCCGTACTGATTGTCCGGCACCGTATCCGGCGCCACCGCCTGGGCCGCGTTGATTGACGCCGCGATGGCCAGCTGGAACACCGCCCACCCGATGGTCAACGCCATGAAGCCCGGCGCGGCGCCCAGGAACACCAGCGACCCGGCCGCCGCCAGCCCGCCGAAGAGGATCCACGGGGCGCGGCGGCCCCAGCGCGTGTCCGTGCGGTCCGACAACCACCCGGCCAGCGGATGCCCGATGATGGAGAAGAACCCGCCGACCGCCATGAGGAGCGCGAACTTCTCCTCCTTCTCCCCCGGATGCCAGATGAGGATCTGCTGCGCCAACAACAGCTGCGTCGGCGCTGCCCACGAGATGTTCTGCCCCAGGTACAGCAGGCCGTACCGCACGATCCAGCCGGTGGTCACCGGCGTGCGCTGGGCGGGGTCGGCGGTGAAACGCCCGACGTCGGAGATGGCGCGTTCGGAGGAGCCGGCGTGTTCGGAGGAGCTCATCCCTGCACCCCATCCGGCTCCGGCGGCTGCGCCCGCACGTTGGGGTCGGTGTGTTCGTCCGCGACGGGGTAACGACGGCCTGCGGTGTAGCGCCGGTGCAGCTCCGGGGTGATCCGCCCGGTGCGGGCCAGCTCGGCCAGCAGGTGGCCCGACGGCTTCATCGTCCGTTCCTGCGTCTCGTAGTCCAGGTGGACGATGCCGAATCGCGGCTCTTCGCCGTCGGCCCATTCCCAGTTGTCCACGAAGCACCAGTGGTACCAGCGCTCGATGGGCACGTCCGACTCGGCGATGGCCCGCAGGTGCTCCAGGATGAACCGCGGCCGGAACGACTCCAGCCTGCGGTCGGCAGCCCCGGCGTCCGGGTTGGCGTAGTCCCCGGCCGGATTCGGCTTTTCGACGCCCGCGTCCACGCCACCGACCGACAGCTCCAGATCGCCGAGATCGCAGGTGCCGTTTTCGGTGATCCAGACCGGTCCGCCGAAACGCTCGTTCAGGTCGCGGGCGCATTCGACCAGGCCCTCGGGGTGGATTTCCCACCCGAGGTCGTTGACCGGAGCCCCGACGAAGGTGCCGTCGTCGAACTTGTCGACGGCCGTGCGCGAGTAGTAGTTCAGGCCCAGGAAGTCGTGGTGGCGGCCCGACGGCAACCCGCGGCCGACCTTCGCCCCGCCCAGCAGCGGATGGAACTTCCCCGCCAGATGCGCGTCGGCGACGATGTCCTGGAACAGATGCCGATTGATCCGCGCCAGGCCGCGGTGGATGGGGTTGCGCGGATTGCGCGGCGCGAACGCCCGTGCGTGGTGGGCGATGCCGACCTTCGCCCGATCCCCCTGGATGCCGTGGATGACCTCGTAACCGCGGATGTGGGACACCGCCATGTTGCGCAGCACGGCCATCGTGTCGCCCCACGAGCGGTTGCCCGGCGGGCCCGAGCGGAACATGTGCGCCTGGGTGGCGTACACGTTCGGCTCGTTGACGGTGATCCACTCGTCGACGAGGTCGTCGAGCGCCCGCACGGTCGTCTCCGCATAGCGCAGGAAAGCCGCCGGCGATTCATCGGAGGTGAAGCCGCCGCGCCGAGCGAACCAGAGCGGATTGACGAAGTGATGGAGCGTCACCAGCGGACGAATCCCCTTGTCCCGCAGGTCGGCAATCTCCTCACGGTAGCGATCCAGCACCGCATGGTCGAACTCCCCCGGCCGCGGTTCGATACGCGCCCACTCCACGCCGATGCGAGCGATGGGCAGACCCAGCGACGCCATGAGCTCGTTGTCCTCCCGCCACCGGTTCCAGTGGTCGGTGGCGCGCAGCGGGGTCGAACCATCGGCGATGTTGCCGGGCTCGCGGGCCCAATCGAACCAGTCGTTGTTCTCGTCACCGCCCTCGATCTGCCCGGCGGCCGACGCCGTGCCGATCAGCAGACCCCGCAGATCGACGTCGTGATGCAACGGCTTCGCGAGCGGCGACGTGCGCGGCTGAGGATGGAGAGTTCGGTCATTGGCAGGCACATTGGTTGACATGCCGACATCCTATGTCACACATCACGCCTAGTTTTTGGTTTTCAAACAAAATATTATGGGTTTCGCGCGTCGACGGGGTCGTCGTAAAGCAACCGAGTAGAGCAACCGGATCGTTCGCGAAAAATCCGCTCCCCCTGGAACGAATCGGAGCCCCGGCCCGTTGTTGACGATGTCCCCCCCCCAAAAAAAAATCAAAAATCACGTTAGGAACCCCACTTGTCAGCCTTCTAAGCTGAAGACGCGGGTTCGATTCCCGTCATCCCCTCCACGCAACCGGGCGCATTGCTCCCGGTTTTTACTTTCTGAGCCGACGTCCGGGGACCAGAAATTCTTCTGACCTCTGTTCAGGATCCAGTGCTACGGGTACTCTGGGCACCATGAAGCCCACCATTATCGATGCCGATACTGGACACGAACTATGGACCGCGGTCGAATGCGCTGCTTTTTCCGGCACCGCACGTGGCACTTTCACCAGCTACGCTGGCCGCAAGAAGGCTCCTGAACCCGTCGCGAAGCTTCATGGGTTGACCCTGTGGGATTCCGAAGAAGTTCGCGCATGGCACGCCAATCGGAAGAGCCGCACCAAGAGCACCGACTCCGCCGAATCATAGATACCTACCCATACCCAATCATTTCCTGGTTCCCGAGCTACATCTGTCGGACAGATATGTAAGCTCGGGAACTTTTTTCGCTCTACATGCGTTATCTCAAGTAATTACAAGCAGTACCCGCAATTTCCTTTTTGGAGGCCTAGCCCATGGGGGCTTTAATCCTGATCGCGATCACCGTCGGCGGCGCAATTATCATCGCGTCGATGGCTCAAAACCGCTCTAACAGGGCCTTTGATGCTCGCCAGAACAATCAATTGGAAGACGCCGTCGCAGACGCCCGCCGATGGATTGAGCGACTGGGCTCACAGGTATTGAACCTGGCTGGCACCGATTCGGCTTCCACGCAGGCTCTTGCTGACGCATCCGAGCGCTACAATGCCGCTTCCTCGCAGATTTCTACTGCGCGCACCCCGGCACAGGCGCGAATGGCCCGCGAATCGGCGCTGGAGGGCCTGCACTACATCAATGCGGCTCGCGAAATTATGGGCCTGCCGGCGGGGCCGACACTGCCACCGCTGGAGGGGCAGAAGGCCGCTGGTTCTGTGACCGAAACTCGCACCATTGAGCACGAAGGCCACTCGGTTACCGCCTCTCCATACGCCACCCCGGAAACTCCGAACTACTACCCCGGTGGTCGTGTCGCTGGCCGTCCGGTTCCGGCCGGTTGGTACTCCGAGCCATGGTGGAAGTCCGCGCTCCGCACCGGTGTCTGGACCGCAGGCTCGATGCTGCTGTTCTCTACCCTCTTCCACGGTATGGCCGGTGTTGCCTACGGCGCTGATGAGTTCGCCAGCGGCATGGGCACCGGCGCTGACGACTTCGGCGGCACCGAGGACTTTGGAGCCGAAGACTTCGGTGGCGACGATTTCGGTGGAGATGACCTTGGCGGCGACTTCGGTGGCGGCGGTGCAGATGCCGGTGACGCAGGCGACGGCGGAGGCTTCTTCGACGGCCTCTTCGGTGGCGGCGACGGCGGCGGCGACGGCGGCGGATTTTTCGACGGCGGATTCGACGGTTTCGATATTTAGAAAAAGCCCGGCGCCGCTATTTCGCTAAATCCGCAAAAGGATCGACAGTGCCGTCTGTCTGAGGCCGATACTCAATTTTTCTGGCGGCGAATCGACCAGCTTCCTTGCCAAGGATGCTGCTAATTAAAGCAACAGCCATATCCATACCTGCTGCGACTCCTGATGAGCTCCAGCGATCTCCGTCTTCAACCCATCGAGCCGCTTTCACCCACGTCACTTCGTTTCCGAACGAGGTAGCCCAATCAAAAGCCAACTTATTACTAGTTGCCCGCTTTCCTTCAAGAAGCCCAGCCGCAGCAAGCAGTGCGGAACCTGTGCAAACCGATGCCACTAACCGCGCCCGGGATCCGAGGTTGTTGAGCCAGTCCAAAAACTCTGCATCGTCAACTAGTGTTCTACTCCCGGCTCCACCAGGAACTAGAAGAATATCGACCGTTTCGAGGTCAGTGGCACAACGTGTGGCGATAACCTGCGCCCCCTGAGCGCTGGTTATCGGACCAGCAATGTTGGCGACATATTCGACCTCAATCTCTGGGACATGGCCAAAAAGGCCAACCGGTCCAAATACGTCCAAGAGCTCGAACCCGGGGAATAGCACAACAGTTACTCGGCGATGCGCTTCTTGATTTGTCATACGACAATTCCTACTCCGTCTACACATGAAAAAAGGTCTGGTCCCAGAGTTTTCTGGAACCAGACCCCTTTTTTATTCCTATCAACAGATAGCGAACAGCAATCCCTTTAAGCTTCTGGCAGCTCCGGGGCAACGCCAGTCTTTTCGTACTCTGCCAGAATGTCGATGCGGCGCTGGTGACGCTCCTCCTCGCTCCACGGCTGGGAGACGAAAGCATCGACGATAGCCAGGGCCTCTTCCTCAGAGTGCATACGACCGCCGAGGCCGATCAGCTGAGCATTGTTGTGCTCGCGGGCGAGCTTTGCGGTCTCCACCGACCAAGCCAGCGCACAACGAGCGCCCTTGACCTTGTTAGCAGCAATCTGCTCGCCGTTGCCGGAACCGCCGAGCACGATGCCCAGGCTGCCCGGATCAGCGACGGTACGGGAAGCCGCCTCAATGCAGAATGCTGGGTAATCATCTGCAGGGTCGTAGGTGTGAGCGCCGCAATCAACGACGTCGTGGCCAGCCTTCTCCAGGTGGGCCTTAATCAGGTTCTTCATCTCAAAACCGGCGTGGTCTGCACCAAGGTAAATACGCATGGCAGCAAGTTTAGCGGTTCCCACGGATTCCACGGCGCCTGCACCCGTTTTAGGTATTGCTTGACGACGTCTCCTGCGCAGCCGAATAGGGTGAAAAGTGACTGTATTTGCGTTTCAGCACGCCTTCGAAACCGGAAATTGGGTGCTTTTACCGTGTCTCCTGCGCCGCAAGCTCACTTCCAAGTCGATCCTGAAGCCCATGGCTCCCATGGGAATCATCACGCACCGGTGGTGCGAACGGTTCGGCATGACATCAACAAGAAACCATTTATTGTCATTTGGGAGGTCACGCGGGCTTGTGGCTTAGTCTGCAAGCACTGCCGTGCAGATGCGCAGCACGAGCCGCATCCTCACCAGCTTTCGACCACCGAGGGCAAGATGCTGCTGGAGACCTTGGCGTCGTATAGCAAGCCGAAGCCGCTTGTAGTGCTCACCGGCGGTGATCCTTTTGAGCGTGATGACCTGGAAGAATTGGTGCGATTCGGCACGGAGCAGGGCCTGAATATGTCGCTATCTCCATCGGTGACGCCGCGGCTCACGCCAGAGCGGATTCAGTCACTGCGTGAGGCCGGTGGCAAGGCGATGTCCATGTCGCTCGATGGCGCGACTGCCCAGACCCATGACAAGTTCCGTGGATTTTCGGGCACTTTTGAAAAGACGCTCGAAATGGCTCCGCACATCAACGAGGCCGGTTACCGGCTGCAGATTAACTCGACCCTGACCAAGGGAAATATTCATGAGGCGCCAGCGCTGCTGAAGACCGTCATGGAGATGCAGGCCAAGATGTGGTACGTCTTTTTCCTCGTTCCCACTGGTCGCGGTGCGGATTTGGGCGCATTGTCACCGGAGGAACGCGAGGATGTTCTGCACTGGTTGTCTGATGTGTCCAACCGAATTGCCATTAAGACGACGGAGGCGCCGCAGTATCGGCGCGTCGTCATGCAGCAGGAGGAAGCGAAGGAAAAGGGGCTGCCACCCTATGAGGGCGGCGAGCTCTACCGTTACTTGACCGAGGAAACGACAAAGCTGCTCGGTGCTGTGCCGGAAAAGCCACGTCGCCCGCGCTCCCCCATGGCCGTCAATTCCGGGTCAGGTTTTGCCTTCATTGACCACATCGGCGACGTCTACCCCAATGGCTTCCTGCCGCTTCACTGCGGAAATGTGAAGGCCACGCCATTCCAGGAAATCTATTCGAACTCGCCGGCGTTCAAGGCCCTTCGCGATCCGGACAATTGGCATGGAAAGTGCAGCGTCTGTGAATACCACAGCGTATGCGGTGGGTCCCGGTCGACAGCGTACGCGTTGACCGGGGATTACACCGCATCCGACCCGACCTGCATCTACATCCCGCCACGGTGGGCTGCCATGAGCGAAGAAGAACGGCAGGCCTCTACCGGGCAGAATGCTGGAGCCGGAGCGGGTCAGCTCTCCTAACTGCGCGCCCCAGCTGCTACTGCTTTCTTAGTCGAAGCGCGGGTCCTCAGTCCGGGAGCGCTTAATTTCGAAGAAGTACGGGTAGCTGGCGACGGCAACCGAGCCGTCGAAAATCTTGCCGGCTTCTTCGCCGCGTGGGATACGGGTAAGCACCGGACCGAAGAAGGCAACGTCGTTGAGCTTGACCACCGGAGTGCCGACGTCGTTGCCGACCTCCTTCATGGCCTCTGCGTGGTTTTCACGCATGAGCTCATCGAACTCGGTAGTCAGGGCCTGTGCCAGGCGCTCTTCCGGCAGTCCAACCTCTGCGAGGGCTTCCTTAATCAGCTCGTCGAATGCGTGCTCCGGCTCGTCGACATGCGCATGGCGATCGATGCGGTTTTCGTTGTGAATCTTCGTGCCCAGCGCGGTGTAGAGCTTGTCGACGGCCTCCTGGCCATCCTGGGAGAACACGGCGTTGAACAGGCGTGCCGGGGTCCAGTTGCACTGCATCATGAACTTGTAATCTTCCGGCAGTTCATCGCGGCCTTCATTGAGCACCGACAGGCTCATCGGCTTCCACTCGATCTCGATGTCGCGGACCTTTTCGACTTCCTTAATCCAGCGCGACGTCACCCAGCAAAACGGGCAGGAAACGTCGAAGTAAAAAGTGACCTTGTCTCGATTGCTCATGTGAAAGTCCTCCTAAAGCATTGATTGACTTATCAACGACTATAGGGCGGATTTTTTCGGCTCGCATTCATGAATTCGGATGGGTCCGAAGTTCTACCGGACCTGGTGTTAACTGGCTCCCCCATCGGGCGCCGTCTAAATCGCCTACCTAACCGTTCCAGGGCAAGCCCGTAGCCTCCAGGGAATCAGCGGCAGCCTCCAGGTAGGCAGGCCAGTCGGCGTAGTCCAGGAACTCCGAGCCCACCTCGTGGTCCATGGAGACCATCTTCCCCGAGCGCATGTCCAGACAGTAGTTGTTTCCGCCGAAGTCCATGACCAGTGGAATCCATGCCTCGTGATACCACTTGCCATCCGAGTCGGCGCTGTCCATGCTTTCGGCTTCAAAGTCATCGAACTCGCCGTCGGCCTGCAGCTGAGTCCACAGCTTGTAGTCATTCAGAATCGACTTAGGCGGTGCAATCCAGCCACCGTCCCACGGCTCACCGTCCACAGACGCGTGCCGCAGCCACGAAGCTCGCACGTAGTCTGGCAGCTTTACTCCGAGGTCAGCCTCAAGCTGATCCAGTTCCGCTTCTGTCGCCGGGGCCTCCAAAGCATCGTCGCCAAGCTTTGCTTCAATGCGATCCCACGCCGCGTTGACCCGTTCAACCTTGCTTGCATCATCACTGAGTTCGTACATGAAACGAAGTGTATTCACGTTCGGCTTTGCTCGCATGCCAAAGAAGCCAAAATCTCGCTCAATCGACCGCCAATCGACCGCCAATCGACCGCCCGAATCGACACGCAATGAGCGAGGAAGTCGAGGTCACCCCGCCCACCACGCTACTGCCCGATTCCCAATCCGGGGTCGTGGTTACACTTGTCGCATGACTTCCACGAACCTAACCAGGACCGAGGCCGCCGACCGTGCGGCCATGCTCGAGGTGTCCCACTACGACATCTCCCTCGACCTTACGACCGCACCGGTCGGTGGGCAGCACAGCGCACCAACATTCGCTTCCAAGACCACAATTTCTCTGAAAGCGAAGCGCGCTGGTTCCACCTTTATTGACCTGCGTGATGCGGTTGTCAAGAGTGTGACCATCGACGGCGTCGATGCCACGGAGGCCGCTCGCTATGACAGCGAGACCGGCATTAACGTAGACCTGACCGAAGGTGACCACACCGTCGTTATCGATGCGGACTGTCGTTACACCAATAACGGCCAGGGCATTCACCGCTTCCAGGATCCCGCCGATGGCGAAACCTACCTGTACTCGCAGTTTGAAACTGCCGATGCCAAGCGCGTGTTCGCCTGCTTTGACCAGCCGGATTTGAAGGCGACGTACTCCATCCACGTCGTGGCGCCGAAGGGCTGGAAGGTTATTTCCAACTCGGTAGCCAAGACCGGCACCACCACCGATGTCCACGGCAATGAGGCCGACACCTTCGACTTCTCAGTGGATGTTCCGCTGTCGACGTACCTCGTCGCAGTCTGTGCGGGCCCGTGGCACGAGGTCACTGACTCGTGGACCGGCACTGTCGCACCGCACCCGGAAACCCCTGCCGAGCACCAGCCGGACGGCGAGCTGACCATTCCGCTAGGAATCTACTGCCGCCAGTCCATCGCCGAGTACCTCGATGCCGACACTCTGTTCAAGGAGACCAAGGAAGGCTTCGACTTCTACGCCAAGCACTTCGGCGAGCCCTACCCGTTCGGCAAGTACGACCAGATCTTCTGCCCGGAATACAACATGGGTGCGATGGAAAACGCCGGCTGCGTGACCATCCGCGACGAGTACGTCTTTCGTTCCAAGCCCACCCATTACCTCTACGAGCGCCGCAACGACACCATCCTGCACGAGATGGCTCACATGTGGTTCGGCGATTTGGTCACCATGCAGTGGTGGGATGATCTCTGGCTCAACGAGTCCTTCGCTACCTGGTCGGCTGCCGCCGCACAGGTTGAGGTTTCCGATTACAGCCACGCCTGGACCACCTTCGCCAACGTAGAGAAGGCCTGGGCCTACAAGCAGGATCAGCTGCCGTCGACGCACCCGATTGCCGCCGATGCCAGCGACATTGACACCGTCGAGCAGAACTTCGACGGCATCACCTACGCCAAGGGCGCGTCCACCCTCAAGCAGCTGGCCGCCTACGTTGGTCAGGACGCCTTCCTCGCCGGTGCTCGTCTTCACTTTTCCCGCCACCGCTTTGGCAACGCCACCTTCGCGGATCTGTTGGAGGCGCTCTCCGAGGCCTCCGGTCGCGATCTGTCTGGCTGGGCCGATCAGTGGCTGACCACCACCGGCATCACCACCCTGGCGCCAGAGTTCCATCAAGAGGACGGCAAGTACACCTCCTTCGCAGTCACGCAGGAAGGCGCCGAGCCGGGTGCCGGTGAACTCCGTGATCACCGAATCGCAGTGGGCATCTACAACCTGCGCGGCACCGGCGCGGACGCTGTACTTGAGCGCACCAAGCGCGTGGAAATCGACGTCCGCGGTGCCCGCACCGATGTCCCAGATCTGGTCGACACACCAGTTGGCGACGTCGTGCTGGTTAACGACGACGACCTCACCTACAGCATGATTCGCCTGGACGAAGGCTCGCTTGCCACCGTCATCGACAACATCGGCGCTTTCACCGATTCGATGGCGCGCACACTGTGCTGGTCCGCCACCTGGCAGATGGTTCGCGCAGGCCAGATGCGCGCTCGCGACTTCGTCAACCTGGTGCTTCGCGGCATCCCGGGCGAGGATAAGCTCTCCGTCTTGGAGCGCGTCATCGCTCAGGCGGTCAGCGCCGTCAACGTCTACGCCGATCCTCAGTGGGCCGAGTCCACCGGCCGCGATCTGCTGGCTCAGGGTCTGTTGGACTACGCGAAGAAGGAAACCGACGCCGACCGCGCCCTGGTTTTCGTTAACGCTCTGGCTACCGTGGGCTCGTCGAATAGCGACGTCGCCGACGCACTGCGCGCCATCTACGCCGGCGACGCCGACAAGGCTGGCTTCCCCGCTGTCACTGTCGACACCGACATGCAGTGGCGCGCCTTGAAGGCTCTGGTTTCCGCTGGTCTCGAAGGCGAGGAGGCCATCGCAGAGCTTGAAAAGACCGACAATTCAGCACTCGGCGCACAGGCCGCCATCGCCTGCCGCGCCTCCGTGCCGACGCTCGCCAACAAGTCCCGCGTCTGGGCTGAGGCGACTGTCTCCGGCGACGACGCCCCATCGAACCTTGTCATTCGCCACCTGCTGGCCGGCTTCAACGCGCCGGGCTCGGGTGCAGTGCTCGCGCAGGCGCTTGACGACGACTCCCGCGCCACCATCAACGCGGAGCAGTCGGCAACCTCACTGTCGGAGCACTTCTTCGCTGTTGCCAACAGCTGGTGGAAGCAGTTCTCATCCGAGACGGCACAGACGCTGCTCGAGGGCTTCTACCCCACCTGGGAGATCAGTGATGAGGCAATTGCAGCCGCTCAACGTCTGCTCGACAGCGACGAGACTGCATCGCCGGTCAAGCGCATCATCTCTGAGCAGCAGTTCCTGGTGAAGCTCGCTCTTCGCGCCCGCGAGTTCGACGCGAAGTAACAAGTGATTTCGGCCGGCACTTTGGCCGTTATCGTTTTCGTGGCATCAAGTCGATAGACTTGGTGCCATGACAACTTCTCAGACGCTCTTTGACTCCGTCGGCGGCGAGGATGTCTTCAATCGCATCGTCCATGGTTTTTACACGCGCATGCGTTCCGATGACCTCATCGGCCCGATGTACCCCAGCGATGACTGGGAGGGCGCCGAGGATCGACTACGTATGTTTCTCGTCCAGTACTGGGGCGGGCCGCACACCTACAGCGAACAGCGTGGTCATCCGCGCCTGCGCATGCGCCACATGCCGTTTTCCATCGGCGAGGCCGAACGCGACCGCTGGCTGGAAATCATGAGCGCCTCACTCGCAGACATTTCCGATGACGAGCTCCCCCGCCCCCAGCGCGAAGCCATGTGGAACCACATGGTGCAGGTTGCTGACATGCTCATCAACCGCTTCGACGCCCAGTAGGAATTAGGCCCTGCGCCGCTAGTTCAGCAGCGGCAGTACGCCAAAGGACTCGAGCGTAAAGATCGAGCCAAACCGCCCATCCAGCCGGTGCCACCGTCCCTTTGCGGACACGCGCACCGGCTCTTTTTCATCCGGTTGCTCCGGGATGAAGCCCATCGTGCACAGCGCAAACACGTCCCGCATGGTCACGTCCACGACGCTTTTCGACGTCGCCTGCGACTGCCCCTCCCCTGTATCAACAGTGGCTTCACCGGTACCGCCGCTGACAGTGAGAACCTTTTGGTCCAGCAGAGACGGTGGCATGCCCATCGGGCCGGAAGATTCGACGGCGACCGCGCGCCCCTGCTTCTCGAGAGTCCGGAAAGCAGTCGCTGGAACATAGTCGACAACCTGCCATCCTTCCGGCACTGGCAGGAATCCCGGCCAGGAGGACGCCGACTGCGCATGCACGCGGTATGGCATCGCGGTGAGCGAAGCTTCTTTCTCCTCTTCGTCCTCAGCAGTTTTTGCCTGCGCAAAGGCACGCACTGCGATGTCTTTAATCTCCGCGGCGGTGACGATGATGTCGTCGGGAAGCGCGTGCAGCGCAATCGTGCGCATGGCGAGCGGGCCGATTGGGGTCTTCACCCATACCTGCGACATTGCGGGCGCAGCGTTAGGTGCCGACGAGGAACTGATACCAGCGGCGGCGGTCTTACGTGCTCGGATGCGTAGCAACGTGCTCTCGTCGAGGGCGTAGGCCTTATGGGCCAGGACACCCAGATTCTTCAGGGCATCGGGAGTGCCAAAGGTCAGCTCGGCAGCGGGATGAGAAGTGGTCACGGCGAATTACTTGTCCTGGTCTTCCTTGTTGTCTTCGATTGCGGGAGCTGCAAAACGCTCCAGTTCACGGCGGGCAGACGGGGAGAGCTCGACTGCCTTCGCAGTCTTGAGATCAAACATCACCATCACGGTTTCGAGCACAGCAACGATGTGATCATGCTGGTCGGAGATTGTCTGGCGAAGTGTGAAAGAGGTGCGACCGAAGTTGATGATCTCGGTCTCAACCACAACTTCCTGGGTGTCCGGCAAAATAGCGCGGACGTAGTCAATCTCCAGGCGACGCACCACTGCCGCAGGCATCCCTGCCCCGCCGCCGAGACCGCGCATCACAAAGTCCAGACGAGCCTGCTGGGCGTATTCCAGGAAAGCGGTGTTGTTGGCGTGGCCATACTGATCGAAATCAGACCAGCGGATAGCGACGTTGGTACGAAATGGTGCTGATTCAGTCATACCCAGAACTATAGGCGTTTTCTGGAGCTACGAGCCTGCGAATACGCGAAAGCCCGGGACCTGTGCACTGGTGCGAGCCAGTCCACAAGGTTCCGGACTTTGCCGTTGGCAAAAATCAGATTCGCGCGAAACAGATTATCGGGTCAGGCGACGGTGCGTGACGCGCGACGGGCGTGCAGCCTCCTCGCCGTAACGCTCAATCTTGTTCTTCTCGTAGCCCTCGAAGTTGCCCTCGAACCAGAACCACTTGCCCTCTTCGAAGTTGCCTTCCCATGCGAGGATGTGGGTACAGGTGCGGTCCAGGAACCAACGGTCGTGGGAAATGACCACGGCACAGCCCGGGAAGTTCTGCAGTGCGTTTTCCAGCGAAGACAGGGTTTCGACGTCAAGGTCGTTAGTCGGCTCATCCAGGAGGATCAGGTTACCGCCCTGCTTCAGGGTCAGCGCGAGGTTCAGACGGTTGCGCTCACCACCGGAGAGAACCTTCGACGGCTTCTGCTGGTCCGCACCCTTGAAACCGAATGCAGACAGGTACGCACGAGACGGCATCTCGTTCTGGCCGACCACGATGTAGTCGAGACCATCAGAGACAACCTCCCAGACGGTCTTTTCCGGATCGATGTTTTCACGACCCTGGTCAACGTAGCTGAGCTGAACAGTCTGACCGACCTTGACCTCACCGGAATCCGGCTGCTCCAGACCCACGATGGTCTTGAACAGGGTGGACTTACCCACACCGTTCGGGCCAATCACACCGACGATGCCGTTACGCGGCAGGGTGAACGACAGGTCCTTAATCAGGACGCGGCCATCGAAGCCCTTCTCCAGGTCCTTGACCTCAACAACCTGGTTACCCAGGCGCGGCGGGGTCGGAATCTGGATCTCTTCGAAGTCGAGCTTCTTGTACTGCTCGGCTTCCTCCACCATCTGCTCGTAGCGCTCCAGACGGGCCTTGTTCTTGGCCTGGCGAGCCTTCTGACCCGAGCGGACCCACGCCAGCTCGTCCTTCAGGCGCTTCTGCAGCTTGGCGTCCTTCTTACCTGCAACCTCGAGGCGCTCAGCCTTCTTCTCCAGGTAAGTCGAGTAATTGCCCTCGTACGGGTAGAGCTTGCCGCGGTCGACCTCACAGATCCAGCCAGCGACGTGATCCAGGAAGTAACGGTCGTGGGTCACGGCCAGGACGGCACCCGGGTACTTAGCCAGGTGCTGCTCGAGCCACAGCACAGACTCGGCGTCCAGGTGGTTAGTCGGCTCGTCGAGAAGCAGCAGGTCCGGCTCGGAGAGCAGCAGCTTTGCCAGTGCTACACGACGACGCTCACCACCGGAGAGGTGAGTAACCGGCTCGTCCGCCGGCGGGCAGCGAAGCGCATCCATTGCCTGCTCAATCTTGGAATCCAGCTCCCAAGCATCAGCGGCGTCGAGCTCCTCCTGGAGCTTGCCCATTTCTTCCATGAGCTCGTCGGTGTAATTGGTGGCCATCTCCTCGGCGATGGCTTCAAAACGAGCCTTCTTCTCGAAGATGTCGCCGAGGCCCTCCTCGACGTTGCCGCGAACGGTCTTCTCCTCATTCAGCGGAGGCTCCTGCAGCAGGATGCCGACAGTGGCGCCCGGCTCCAGGAAAGCTTCACCGTTACTCGGCTGATCAAGGCCAGCCATAATCTTCAGAATCGACGACTTACCTGCGCCGTTCGGACCGACCACGCCGATCTTTGCGCCCGGGTAAAACGCCATGGTGACGTTGTCGAGAATAACCTTATCGCCGTGCGCCTTGCGCACGTTTTTCATCTGGTAGATGAACTCACCCATGGTGGAATTTCGTCCCCTCGTAGAAAGGAAATAAGCAATCCCTGTAGAGGTTACGCATAGGAACCAAAAGGCACAATCTACATGGGCGTACCCGCAATCCTTTCCCACCAAAATCTCTGCCAGGCTCCTAGCAAAACTAGCTGCGAGATAACGCTGCCGAATCGTATGCGATCCCTCCCCTTTCTCAGCAGCGTCACCTCACGTGCAGTAATTACCCCTCCCCTCTTTCCGCTCTTTCAGCGGCTCCCCCTCATTCCGCTCTACAACGATGTACTGGCTCCTGGGTTAGAACGGCGCACTGACTCCTGCATCAGCCATTTCTCGCTGCTCCGAACTAGCTGCACCTGTGTTCCCCGCCTCACCAGCGCCGCCCGTACTAGCAGTGAAGGTGCGCACGGCCCCGGCCTGAGACGCAACTGTCTCAGTAACCGAAGCTTCCGAATCCCCAGTCGATGACTCACCAAGACCAGTCGGCGACTCATGCGGCTTCTCAGTCATAGTCTTCACCGTTGCCAGGTGACGGCGCAGATTCGGACCTACCGCCTTAGCAATGATCTTCTGGCGCTGATGCTTCGTACCATCATCGCCCTCCCAGCGATCCGTACGAACGTGACCGTGGACAATGACGGCTTGGCCCTTCCACACCGTGTTATTCACGTTCTCGGCGAGCTTGCCCCAACATTCAACATCAAAATATGACGTCTCCGACTGCTCCCAACCATTCTCCCCCTTCCATGACTTGCTGGATGCCACAGAAAACTTGCAGACCTTTGCCCCAGAATTGGTATTTCGATTTTCCACATGATGGACCACATTGCCCACCACGGTAATAACTGCCTCAGACATCGGGCTCCTCCCCCAAAGAAAGCGTTTACCTACTGCGGCCGAATAATTCGAAGGTGTCTCATTCGTGCCGTGCCAATTACTTTTCCGGCTTCGAGAAACAAATGAAAGAGGTACATAAAAAGCCTGTGGATAAGTTTGTCGAAAAGACAACTATCCACAGGCTACGTATGAAGTTGAGGGGCGAAGTCGCGGCAATCCTCGTCGTCAAGCATGCAAAATCAGCTTAACGACGCTACCTTCCGCGCCTCTTCGAGGCATCGATCGGATTATCCATGTGCACCGGATGCTGCGCGTCAACCTCCGAGGTGTAGTAATCGCGCTCATCCTCGCCACCAACACCGACCTGCTGGCTCATGCGAGCGAGCATTTCGTTGTAAGCGGCCAACTCCTCATCATTGTTGCGGTCTGCGACGCGGTCGTAGCGGGCTGCATCCTTTTCATCGGAACGCCGCCACTGTACAAACAGCGCAACGGTGACGATGTAGAGCGGAACCTCACCGGCAGCCCACGCGACGGCACCACCAACGTTCTGATCTTCCAGGAGATTCACTGCCCAAGGGAGATCCAGGCTGGCGTAGTAGGTCTCGGCAAGCACCTGCTGCGACTGCATCAGCGAAATACCGAACCAAGCGTGGAACGGCAACGACCCCATCAGCGTGACCAGCTTGACCGACGGCTCAATCTGCTGTGGTGCAGCATCGACACCGATAATGACCCAGTAG
This sequence comes from Corynebacterium jeikeium, assembly GCA_003955985.1. Classification (NCBI taxonomy): domain Bacteria; kingdom Bacillati; phylum Actinomycetota; class Actinomycetes; order Mycobacteriales; family Corynebacteriaceae; genus Corynebacterium; species Corynebacterium jeikeium. Next base: position 770,629 of record CP033784.1, on the reverse strand, counting down.
AAGATGTAACCGGAGATCAAGAAGTGGATGTTCATGAACACGTGGCCCGCGTGCTCATCAGCCAGGAAGTCGTAAATCGGTGTCATGTAGAGCAGGTAAAAGCCCGCGACGAACTGCACCGTTGCCACAACCGGGTGCGTGAGGAAACGCGACACCGGGTTGTTGATGAAGACCACCAGCCACTCACGAATACCAGGCAGACCATCGCGGCCGGCCGGCTTCAGCGCACGCAGCGCGAGCGTAACTGGACCGCCCAGGACCAGCATGACCGGAATGCCCATGGAGTAAAGCATGTGGGCGATCATGTGAACCGAGAACAGAGCCGGCATGTACACGCCCAGCGCGCTGCACGAAGTAAACAGCAGCGTGGCACAGCCGGCGAGCCACCACAGGGTGTTGGACAGCGGCCAGGTACCGCCGCGCTTCTTCAGCAAGTAGAGCCAGTACAAGTAAATCCACGCGGCAATGATGGCGGCAGAGCCGAAGAAGATGTCAAAGCGCCACTGCGTGAACATGGCCTCCCAACCGAATGGGATCTCCAGGTTGTAACCGAGCTTGACCTGCATCTGCGTAATCGACGGCAGGCCCTCACCGCCGGCCTGCTCAGAGAAATTCGGTGGCGGCGGAGTACGGCCCAGAGCTACGGCAACGCCGATTGTCAGCGCCATGATGATGACCTCGACAATGGCCAGACGCCAGAATGGACGATTCGACTGAGCGCGCTCAATCTCCGGAATGGTGATCTTGCGGTGCACATAGCCGCATAGGCCCAGCAAGATAGTGAGAACGGCCTTGACCAGCACCATGATGCCGTAGTTGTTGCTGACCAGGTCAGACCAGTCAATGTTGATGGCTGCGTTAATGAAGCCGGAGGCAGACATGGCGATGAAAGCCACCAACGCCACGAAAGAATAGCGCTTCACTACCTCTGGCATCCATTCACCGCGACGACGCGCGTGGCCAACCAGCGCCATCAAACCGCCGACCCAAAACACAGTGAAGGTCAAGTGCCAGATGTAGGAGTTAGTGCCGTAGTCATGGGCACCACCGGAGGCATTGTGGCTTACAACCGCCAGCGGCATCATCGACACCAAGCTGATGGCGAAGAACACCGGCTGCCAAATCCACTTACGAGTCAGCGATGAACCAAGCGCCACAATGCCCGCAAAAATAGCTACCCACAGCCACGCCAAGCCCTCCTTGGTCTGCTCCAACGACACAGCCCAGTTACTCAGCTGAATCGTCGTCGACAGCGGCTGGCCCGACACATCGGAGAGCACCAGCGGAATCTCCATCAAGGCCATGAGGCCCCAGCCGAGCATGGCCCACATACCCGTGCGGGATGCCGTGTAGCCGTCAAGGCCTAAAGTGCCGTCGGCACGCTGCTTCGTACCGAAAGCGGCGAGCATAAACGAACCGACACCGAGGCATGCGAGCAGCTCACCGGCCGCCTTCGCGAACGGGAACCCGAAGGTGGTGATTGTGCCGGGATCGGGAATACCCAACGTGGCGCGCGAATCCATGTTGAACGCCATCGAGAGCAAACCAGCTAGAACGCCGCCGATAAGTACAAAAACAACGTACCAACCAGCAGATTTACGGACTTTCTTATCCTTGCTAACAGGCGGAGAGGTCTCGGCCTTGGTCGTGGCAGTCATAGCCCTAAGCTTAGCGACCAAAGTCCCTAGAACAGAACCGGTTGTGATTGGCTACATTAGAGACGCTACAATGCTTTTCTTAGCTAGCCTCCATAGCTCAGTGGACAGAGCAGTCGGCTTCTACCCGATTGGTCGAGGGTTCGAATCCTTCTGGGGGCGCGTTTTCTACCCCCGTCTTGAACTGGTGTTTTACGAGTTCAGGCGGGGGTTTACCCTATCTAACTACCCCCGCTAATGTAGGCTCAGATTGGCTCTTGTTGGTTTAAATGCAGCGGAAATGCAGCGGATTTTGGGCATGAAAAAGGTGCCCCACCGGCCAGCTGTTCGGAAATCCCGAACAGCTCAAACCAGCGGGGCAACGGCTCTTCATTAGTTCTCGGTCGGTGGATTCCTGGCTGTCGGTAGCGCCTGCGAATCTCCCACACTTGGTGCCGCAAACCGGCGCTACATCCGAGCCCGTGAACTGGCTCAAGCACCCCGCTCTGGTAACCCGCATTCGACACCAGAGCAGAATATTCCGCAGCCCAGATAGCTGCCGGGCTACTCATCTCCCATACCAAGTACGCTGCAGCGGAAGCAATCTACGAACCAGCCACTGGGGCCATAGCCCGGGAATTTGATGTCGCCACTCAGCTACTGCCAGTGTGGCGAGAACTGCTCGAGAGAACACGAACATGCGGCGGGCGACGTATCGGGGGTGTTTTACACTAGGTTTTGAGGTCAAATTTACCCCCGTCGTGTGGTCAAAGATTGAAAACCATTCACCTTAACGCAGAATAAGGGCAGTCATAAAGAACGCCAAGAAAGGAATCATGCGATGGCCGCCCACACCGCCAAACGAGTCCTCATCATCGCAGCCTGTGTTGCAATTCCGTTCGCCGCTGCCTGCGGATCAAACAACGACCCCTCCCCATCAAGCAGCAACATGTCGACCAGCTCGACATCAACGCCCTCGCCGTCAAGCACCACGTCCACTGAATCCACCACTGATTCTCCGTCTGAATCATCAAGCCCAAAGAACAGCCCCAACCCCACCCTCGAGCACACCACCGAACCTACCTCTTCGCCCCGTGGAGGTGAGTCCACGTCCGCACGCCCAACCGGGTATACCGAAGCCCCAGGCCAAGCAGAACCATCTGAAATGAACAAAACCGTGGCATCCTGCGGCGACCCCGCTTTGCATGAGACCGGGACAACATTCTTCACCGACGGTTCAAGCGGCTGGACGCAGCAGTGCGCCTCCCAGATGATGGCGCAGCAGCCGGCGGCGACACCAGAACCAGCTCCGGCTCCCGCCGCGCCGGCTCCTGAACAGCAAGAATACTACGTAACCCCAGGCGCTTACTGTTCAGGAGGAGGAACAGGAGTCAGTAAGAACGGCACACCTATGACCTGCTCCGCCGGCCCGGACGGCCAAGCCCGCTGGCGCTCTCAATAAACAAAGGAAACGCAATGACTTTCGAAGACCGCACTACGCAAGCCGCCGCAAGGAAGCCGTTCTATAAGCGCTGGTGGTTCATCTTACTGACGGTGCTAATCGTTCTCGCCCTCGTATTTTTCGGTGTGGTGTTATACGAGGCAAAGCGCATCGCCGGTGATATCGACGCCTCAGTTGATGATTGCAAGGAGCAGGTCATCAACCGCGCTAAATACCCTGGGGGCGCGAGAATCGTTGACTACGACGTGGAACATTCTCCTGTAGAAAATTCCAACCACGCTGTTCGTGTAACTGGTGAAGCTGACTTCCCAAATGGATTCGGGACACCGGTGCGGATGACGTTTGAATGTCCAAACATCATCGTATTCGGCTCCGACGGATACAAAGTGCTCGATGTATATGTCCACGAAAAGTAAGGCCGTCTCTCTCCCCCCCCCCTTCCCTTATCTAGAATGACGATTCACATGAATAAGAAATTCCTCGCAGGCGCATTATTAACCACGATTCTCGTCAGCGCCTGTGGCACTGACGAATGGGCAAGCGCTGAAGACGAACGCGATGCATACGCATCTCTTCTATGCAGCCGGGCACTTAAGGATGACGCGGCAGCACAGCAGGTGTTTACAGAGATCCTTACTAACAAAGATGATTACTCGCATGCAGATTACAAGGCTGCGATGAAGGGGATGCTGCATCTGGAGGGCGCCGAGGCTATCGGCGGAGAGAACCTGGAGATTGACGCTGCGGGTGACGGGTCATGCAGTGGGTGGCTGTGGAATAAGTACCGGGAGCAGAATTGGGATGACGAGCAGATGCGGAATTTTAAGCCGTCTGATGCTCGTGAATTGGGTTTGCTTGAGGATTAACGGTAATGGGAAGAGGCGCTCAATCCGATACAGCATCAGGGAGCGCCCCACTCCTACGCCCCCGCAGTATCGACGGAAACAAATAGTGCGCTCAACAAGGTGAGATCCCATTGGCAAAACGTGTCTATCTTTACGCTGACGAAACAGGAAACCTCGACTACACAGGAACACCTAACCCCCAGGGTGGTGGCGCCTCAACATACTTCGGTTTCGGCACCGCAACCTTCAGCACAGATCATCACGGCGACAATCTGCTCCAGGGGCTTCATCTAAGGGCTCAGTGCGCAAAACAAAATATGAAGCTCACTAGGGGCTTCCACGCTGTCGATGATTCCGCGCGGACCCGCAATGAAATGTTTCAAGAAATCAAAAGACAAGCGCCACGGTTCGACACAACCTTTCTCTACAAATCCAACGCTTACGAATCTGTTAAGCAAGCAGGACCTATGCGTTTATACAAGATGGCGTGGTACCTGCACTTAAAGGAGATTGCACTACAGGTATCCCGACCTGAGGATGAGCTTTTCGTAATCGTGGCCGAGTTCGGAACCAAAGGAATTCGAAAGGCCGCATTCGAGGCGGTCCACGACGTCTGCCAACAAATTAAACGAAACATCACCTTGTGTGTATGGACATCACAATCAGCCTGGGGGCTCCAAGTTGCTGATTACGGATTATGGGCAGTGCAGCGACATCTTGAAGGCAAAAAATGCTCTTGGTACAAGCCGTGTATCGAGCCAACTCTTGCTAGTACTTTCACGCCCTGGGGAATGCCTTAGACATGCTGAAACCGGCTATCTCACCTATCAGGGTGGGAAGTCCTCCCCTGGAGGACTTATCGCCGGTTTCAACCTCATTTTACCCACACCAGAAAAACTACGCAAAGGACACCACCTAACGCGCCCCAACATGACCGATGCAGACTCCGCCTGCGAACCCTGGCGCGTAACAGACTGAGCCCCAGTAGTGACATCAGTCCGCGCACGGATCAACTACGTAGCGAACGGACGCACCTCAAGAACCATCCCACTGCCCTCGGCAAGCGTGAACAATACAGAAAGCAAAAAGGCTCAGTGCCGAAGGACCACTACCGCGCACCAGACGGCACTACCCAGCCAGATCAAGGCTTCCGCAAGAGATGAACGCGTCGCGTGTTCATGTGGAGCCGTACTGAGGTTTAGCAGTTTGGCCAGATTAAACGCTCGGATGTGCAAAACCTGCCGTCAACTTTCAGCGTTGGGGCGGCCACGGTGAGGAAAGCTCATAGCTGTCTGCAAAAAGTTCTCGATGTCGCAGCCGGTGAAATGGCGCTGGCCGTGGTGTGGGCCTGCCGAGCAAACCGGAAGCTGCCAAGATGTACCTGGCCGCTGAGCGGGTCAAGAAACTAGACAAAGACTCCAAGCGCGCTGAGCCCATCTCGCTTCTGGCAACCGCCGGACTGTAGTAGAGCAAGGTGACGGTACTGCGAGTACGTGACGTTTTTGTTCTGCGCGGTCGTATGCATGTGGAGCGAAGCGCCGTGACAGTTCGGTGAGAGGTCATTACCGGCACGCCGAAGATCTATGAGCAGCTGATGGTGGCGGCGCCGAAGCGGATCACGCGGAGGCTAAAGCCACATTTGAAGGATGAGTTTCCGGATGCGTTTCTGTGGCTTGCGATTGATGGTGACCCGTTGCCGACGCCGAGTGAGCCGGATTGGTATTACTGAGATCTTGAGCGGGTGATGAAGGAATACGGAACGCGTATGTGATGCCGCACGGCCTGCGGGGGACTGACGAAAGGCAGCGGCGCTAACCCAAGGATTGAACAGCGCCAGCCCGGCCACCACTCTGCCGCAATGAGCCTAGATATCTACGTAGAACTCAAGGAAGACAACCTCGATACTGTCGCATAAGGTATCGAATCTGCTTGGTGATAGCCAGGTAGGTTAAATCTGCCCGTCGCTTTCTAGTTCAGGTGTCGTGGGAATGTCGTGGGGTGGCGCCTATTTGCCCTGTTCATACAGGTAGTTGGGGTTTTCCAGGTGGGTTCGAATCCTTCTGGGGGCGCAAAAATAACCCGCCTGAACTGGTTTTATACCAGATGCAGGCGGGTTTTTACTTCTTAGTTCTTCTTGTTATCCGCAGGATCCGGGCGCAAGTAGCGGTCAACCATGTCGACGACCTCTTCGACAGATTCCTTGTCTAGCGTCGCGTCCTTGCCATCCGGGCGCCACACCAGCACCATCGTCTGAATCAGACGGTAAATGTTGCGCGCCAGCAGATATGGATCGTGCTCGCGAATAGTGCCGTCTTCCTGCCCGTGACGGACACCGGGGAGAATGAATTTCTCCACAATTTCCAGCTGTGTATCGCTCATCTCTCCAGTGAGCGCTTCTAAGACACGGTCGGGATCTGTCTTGACCAGGCCAGGGAAAAAGTCACTTTCGATGATGCGTTGAACGACGATTCGAATACGCAGCAACATGCGAGCGCGCGAATCGCCAGGGACATAGCGGAGCCCCTCAAGCATGTGCAGGATTTCGCGGTTGGTCACTTCCCCCAGAAGCTCACCAATGTCAGCGTATCGACGATATACGGTCGGACGCGAAACTCCTGCCTTGCGAGCAATTTCTGCAATCGAAGTCCTACGCAAGCCCACAGTCATTACGCTTTCGCGCGCAGCGGCAATGATGACATCATCGACGGATGGTTTCTGTGCCGCGGTGGTGCTTTGAGCAGCGTCGCCAACACGCCTCGTCTCATCCATGTAACTATTTCTCCCGTTGGAATCCGAACTCAGAAGTAATTTTATCAGGCAAATAGGTCGATTTAGTTCATGCCCCGTTGCCCAATTCTAAGATCTTTCGTTCCAGTTAATTTCGTTTCCCCCACAATTCGCTCCACAAACCACACGGCAATCCACACGCCCGACCACAGCACAATCCACATCGCTAAGCTGGGCGTAGTCAGCGTGTGCCCACAGCCCAGTCCGGGCACAAAATGAGGCGCACTGCCGAATCATGCCGAATCTCAGCGAAAGGTGAAATCATGGCTCAGCCCGATCCCGATCTCAAGCTCTCCCCTGAGCTCGACCGCATCGTGTGGATTGACTGTGAGATGACGGGCCTCGAACCCGAGCGCCACGTCATTGTCGAAATCGCGGCTCTCGTCACCGATGCCAACCTCAACGTCCTCGGGGAAGGCGTGGACATCGTCGTGCACGCGTCCGAGACCGAATTGGCGCAGATGGATGATTTCGTCACCAAGATGCATGCGAAGTCCGGCCTGGATCAGGAAATTCGCGACAGCAAGACTAATGTCGCCGACGCCGAACAGGCTGTTTTGGACTACATCCGTCAGTGGGTTCCCGAGCCGCGCACCGCCCCACTGGCAGGCAACTCGATTGCCTCCGACCGCAAGTTCATCCACCGCTACATGCCAGAGCTCGACCAGCACCTGCACTACCGCATGATTGATGTCTCTTCCTTCAAGGAACTTGCCCGCCGCTGGTACCCCCAGGTCCTCAAGGGCGCTCCAGAAAAGGGTCTCGCTCACCGAGCTCTTGCAGATATCAAGGAGTCGATCCGCGAGCTGGACTACTACCGCCGCGCCATGCTTCTGCCCCACCCCGGCCCCGAAGGCGACGCTATTTCTGCCGCAAGCAAGGAATCGACGGAAAAGTACGGTGAGATTCGCGGCTAGCTCGCTTTACGACGACCCAAACCCCACCCTTTCCCAAATTTATCCGGGTTGACCTGCTGTTTTTGTTTCCAGCCCACTGTGGGCTACCATATAGTTCGCTGCAGAGATGAGCTGAGAATACAGCTCCTTTAATGCGGTAATGGTGACTGTAGTTCAGTTGGTAGAGCACCAGGTTGTGATCCTGGGTGTCGCGGGTTCGAGTCCCGTCAGTCACCCCAAGTAGAACCCTCGGCCAGGTTTTTCCGGGCCGAGGGTTTTTGTGTTTCCGCCTTAGCAACTGCGTTTATGGTGGGTTAAGTAGCAAAAAGTGTGTCCGCTCGGTGTGTCGCCGGGTGGGCCCTTTTTATCTCATGGGCCCTTTCCGGATTCCTATGTTGTGTTGGTATTCGGTTGGGATAGCGTTGTCGTAGAAGGCTGGTCGGCCTGTTTCATGGTCGGCTTTGTTGTGGTCTTCTTCGACAAGATCGTTGACTTTGGCGAGTTGATCTTGGCCGAAATTGCACTGCCTGGCGATCTTTAGCGGGTCGTCAGGCAGCTGCGTTTTCGAGTGCAGGTACCACTCGAGCATTTTTCGTTGGCGCTCCCCGGACCTGCCGCGATGCGCGTCGGCGATGCGTTTGAGCTGGGCGTTGACGCCGCCTTCCAGACTGTTGGTTGTTGATGCCCAGCGCTGTGGTTCGAGTGCTTCTGGTGGTGGCTGCAGGTAGGTAAACAGCCATCCTTTCCGTGAGAGGTGCAGCAGGGAGTTGTATGCCTTGCGAACTCGCAGATGGGTCCATTCCCACTGGTTGTTGAGTGTGCGGCGCTCTTTTGACACGGGCGTTTTCTCGTTGAGGAATGCTTTGAATACCTGTCCGAAGTCGTGCAGACGCAGCGTCCACTCCCGTGCCTGGTCGAGTGTGGTGATACGGGTCAGTTTCAACGCCAGGGCGTAGATGGCTTTGCCGGCGTCGGTGCGTGGTCGTGATGTGGTGTAGCGGCGGATGACGCGTTGCGCATGGACGAGGCATCGTTGGATTATCGCGTTCGGCCAGCAGGCTTTAATCGCAGTAAGTGCGCCTTGTCCGCCGTCGAGGACGACGCAGAGCGGCTCAGCGATTTTGCGGAGTAGCTGCGTGTAGGCGTGGGCGGTTTCGTGTTTGGTCCAGTGCCATGCGATGACGTGGTCGTGGCTGGCTGCGACGAGCAAGCATCCGGCGGCGGTGTAGGTACCGTCGATGAAGATCTGGTCGTAGATGCGCTGTGGGTCACCGTCGTTGGGGATGTCGATGAGCCAGAACGGTTTGAATCGGCGGTCAAGTGTCCAACGGCTTACCCCTTGTTGCTGGGCGAGTTCAGACAACGTTGCTGTGGAGGTGGCATAAGAGACGAAGGCTTTAAAGTCGCGGGTCTGCGTGCGGTCGGTGCGGGTTCGTGTCGTGGAACTGCCGCAGTTCGGGTCCTTGCATCGCCACCTGGTTGTGCCTTTAGAAGTGGTTCCGTTTTTCTTCATTTGCCCAGCGCATATCGGGCATCGTGGTCTGTTTTTACTCACCCGGAAAGCACACCAACCCCCGATTAGCACATGCGGGTGCCATTCCGGTGGATTGAACACTAATCGGGCGGATATAAGGTCTTGATGCTTATATCCGCCCGATTTACCCAGCCTAATCAGCAGTAATGCTGAAAGTCAGACACACTTTTTGCTACTTAACCCTTTATGGTTGGCGGCGGCGGGCCAATCCAAGTTACTGACTGCGTTTATGACAAAAATGGCCTGGTAGGGTCAGGCGGTCATTGCATCATGGATAACACCAGAGATTACCTCCCGAGGAGTTAACCCGTCGAGTACTACTCGCGGCCGGTTATTCAGCAATGCTTCCGCCTCGGCGACCTCTTGGTCGGTGACATCGGTAAAGTTGGTGCCTTTGGGGAAATAAAACCGGATATCCCGGTTCATCCGCTCATTGCTACCTCGCTGCCACGGCGAATGCGGATCGGCGAAAAACACCTGGATATTCTCCGCGACAGAAAACTCCGTGTGTTTGGCAAACTCCACTCCCTGATCCCAGGTCAACGTCGAAATCGTGGTGTCCATCGACTCTTTGAGCCGACGAATCATCCGTACCATCACCTCATTGACACTGGCGGCAGTATGGTCAGTGCCGAGCCTGCCGAGCAGCACAAACCTGCTGCGGCGTTCCACCAACGTCGCTAAAGCACTGGTGCCATCTGCGCCAATAATCAAATCGCCTTCCCAATGACCGGGTACCGCACGATCATTGGCTTCGGCTGGGCGAAGTGAAATATTGGCATCATGAGTCCAGCGTTTTCCACGTGGCTTGGGCACCCCTGCGAGAAGCGAGCGGGGTTTACGCCCTGGCCGGGTAGTCCGGCAGGACTTTTCAAACACAAGTTCTTTGCGCAAGCTGCCTGCCCCTTGTACGTAAAGGGCCTGGTAAATCGACTCGTGGCTAATAGTCATGGACGTATTATCACCCCACAGTGCAGCCAACCTGCCACTGGCCTGACGCGGCGAGGCGCCACGGTTGAGCAGATTGACAACCTGGGCGCGCAAAAATCGATTGTCATCGAGTTTGCGCGGCTTTGGACGAGCAAGACGCCCGCGGCTGGCCTGATCAGCGTGATAGGCATCGTAGATACCATCGACGCTGTTGCGTGCGATTTCACGACTGATAGTGGATTGACTACGACAGACTATCTGGGCGATACGCCGGTGCGAATGACCTGCCCGCAGGCAATCGGCAATAAGTAAGCGTTCCGTCAGCCCTAGCCGCCGACCAGCGCCAACACGAGATACATCACCAGGTGTTATCCGACTGCGGGTATTCATAGTGGTTAAACTAGCCCGCCGGTTATACACCGTGGTTGTGCACACCCCAGCCTGCGCGGCAATCTCGGCAACACTATATGAGCCGGCCATAAGCATCTCGTAGATCACGCGATGCTTATGCATCATCGAGACCTTCGGGCAGTGCGATTGGTGCTGAATCGCAATTCCGGCTTGTCGCGCCCACCGCCTGACAGTTGGTGAGGGTATCCCTAACTCACGTCCAACTGCGCTTGCTGATGCCCCGTTGGCGATGTGTTGAAGCGCAATGGGTTTGATGGCACTGTATTTCGTTCGGCGGGTTTGCTTCACTACTTCTCCTGGTCGAAAGTGGTGATGCATTCACCGCCTGAACCTACCGCCCGAAAAATAGCCCGAAAGTGTCATAAACTCACACAGTTTCACATTTGCAGCCCGTAATTTCTGGGGTTAAAGGCCAAAAATGTGAGCCTTTCCGGCGGCGTGGTTATCTGACCCAGCCTTTTCGATGCCGCCTCCTCCCCCATAGTCACTACCGAGTAGCCACCAAGCCTGCATCCGCGGACTGCAGCTTGCCGTCAACCATCTCCACGATTCGGTCGGCACCGTGGAGCTGCCCCAGGTCGTGGGTGATGTACAGGGTGGCCACACCCATCTTCCGCGTCACATCCATAATCAGTCGCGTCACCGCCCCTGCACTCTTCTGATCCAAAGCCGCGGTCGGTTCGTCGACTAGCAGCACTTCCGGCTCATTCATCAGTGCGCGCGCAACATTGACGCGCGCCTGCTGACCACCGGAAAGCTGGCTCACGCGACGTTCTCCCAGCCCAGCCAGTCCGACTGCCTCTAGCAGCTCATCCGCGCGCTTCTCCGCTTCACGACGGCCACCCGCGGGCCACCCGAAAACACGGCCCAGTCGCCGCATTGCGATGAGCTGCTGCTTAACCGTCAGCGCTGGCAGAAGATTCGGCTGCTGGAAAACAATACCGATGTGTTCGCGACGAATCTTGGCAGCATCCGCGCCGCGAGCGCTCAAATCAATGGCCTTCCTTTCCGCACTCTCGTCCGCGCCTGCACCGTTCGCGTCCTGTTTGTTGGAGTACAGCGTGACATGTCCGGTATCGGCACTCTTCAAACAACCTGCGATGGTCAACAGAGTCGACTTGCCGGAACCCGATGGTCCGACCAGTCCCACTACCTCGCCTGCCCGGATCTTCAGCGAGATGTCATCCAAAATGGTGCGTTTGTTGTCGCCATCTTGGACGGTCAGCGAGATGTTCTTTAGAGCGAGTGCCACGGGAGCCTGGTTGTCGATGTAGGTAGTCATTTTGTCCTCAATTCCTCAATTCCTCAGTTGCAGGTTGTGCATGATTAACGCGATGTGAGTGTTCTGTGGGAAGCCGCCGTGCTAGGCCGTACTAACGAGCCACTACGCATTCGCCAATGCGGTGGTCGGATCGACGCGGAATACCGGCACCAGTGCCAGCAGCGCACCAACTACGCCGGTCACGGCCAGAATGAGCCCCGGCACGACGGTCGTGGAAGCATCGACCACAATTGGCATGACGTCGCCGCTCTGCAGAGCCCAGCCCGCCGCTGCAGTCACCGCAACACCGCCGCCGACTCCGATTGCCAGCACGGCCAGGACCTGCGCCAGAGAGTCAGCCACCAGCACGGAGCGGGACGCACCGAGCGCCGAGGAAATGGCCACACCACGCAGTCGTTGAACAGTCCACACTGTGAAGAACGCGCCTACCACCAGCGCAGAAATCACATACAGCATCGAGGTCATCGCGTTCAGCGAGGTCTGCTCGCCCTGATAGGAAGCCGACAGGTTATTGCGCTCGCCGTCGCGCAGAATTGTTCCTTCCGGGACATTCGGCAGCTGCGTCGCAGACTCGTCGACAACCATCGCCGCCGGCACCATCTGCCCCGGTGTCAGGTCTTCCATCACACCGCGCCCGGCATAAATGACCGCTTGGTGGTCCAACCACTTATCCCCCGCCACGCGCGCAACGGTGGCCTCGTGCTCGCCCATCGCGCCAGACAGGGTCAGCGAGTCACCTTCCGCAATGGCGGTTTCACTGACACCGTCGGTGACGGCCACCTGGTCGTCGTTAAGCGAAAAGTCGGAGATGACGGTGACGGGCGTTTCATCGACGCGCGCACGACTGACGTAGACATCGCGGATGGTGGCGTTGTTATCGTTCGCCCACGTCTGGACGCTCTTTCGCGCCGTCTCGCCGATGCTTGACGACGACAGCGACGTAGCCCCCTCCGAGATGACGACGGCGTCGTTTTTGCCGTAGACCTCGTCAAGTGCGGAGACGGACTGGGCTGACAGTCCGGCAGCCAAAGCCGAGAGGAACGTGACCATCACAGCAATCATGCCGACGGTGATGGTGATCAGTGCGGCACGGCCTGGAGCGGCTCGAAGTTCTTTCATTGACTGGTACATACTCATTATGGTCGTGGATTCAAAGGCGGATTTAATCGCCAGGGAGGTTGAACTTCGTCTCCAACTTTCGGTTGATGTTGACAATTCCGGCTTGTCAGCGGTGTTTTGGCAGGTGGAACTGCCCTAAGCTCGAGAGCGTGGATACTCCTGAGACCCTGAATCGCAGCTGGCAATTACTGCGGTTTGCCCTGGATGTTTTGGTGCTGGTGCTGCTGGCGGTATGCGTGGTTCCGGATCCGCAGTGGCGAATCATCACCTATGCGGCGTGCTTTCTAGCGGTGTACATCGCAGGTTCGGTCGGGCCGATTGGTCGGGCTCGGCATGGCAACGTAGCCAACGAGGTCGCGCTGACTAAGCCGCGTGGCCTGCTGTTGGGCTGGCTTGTGATTCTGCTGCTGTGCTGGGCGGCGTTGGCGTTTGCAACGCTGGACGCCTCGTTCCTGGTTTTCCCACTGTTTTTCGTAATTTTGCAGGTAACCGGCGGCCTTATGGCCGTAATCATGGTGGCGGCGACAACGGCGACGGCAATTGGCGCCATCGCTATCCATACTCCGCTAACATTTGGTGGTGTCCTCGGCCCCATTCTGGGTGGGACGTTTGTACTCACGGTGGGGCTGGGGTTCCGGCTCCTGCAGAAGGAGACTATCGAAAAGACCAAGGCGCTGGAGGAGCTCTCAGCTGCCCGCGCCCACTCGGAAGCACTGTCCCGTCGTGCCGGTGAGCTGGACGAACGCGCACGCCTCGCAGCCGATATTCATGACACCGTGGCGCAGGGGCTTTCCTCCATCCAGCTGCTGCTGCATTCGGTGGAGTCCCGCATGAAAAGTGCTCCCACTCAGCATGACCAGACCTCGGTGGATTCGCTACAGCTCGCCCGCAAGGTTGCGGCCGACAATCTCGCCGAGACCCGGCGCATCATCGCAGCACTTCAGCCGGCTCCCCTCGAAGGCGCAGACCTATCCGGTGCGTTGGAGAAAGTCTGCTCCTCCACGGTGCTGGGCGATGCTGTCAGCTTCTGCGTCGACGGCACACCCACGCGGCTGCCGGCCACCGTCGAAGCAACCATCATCAGGGTGGCCCAGGCGAGCTTGGCGAACGTCGTCAAGCATGCACACGCCACGCGTTGCCGTGTCACCCTGACCTACCAGCCCGACGAGATTCTGCTCGACTGCGTCGACAACGGCATCGGCTTCGACCCCACCGCACCAACTAACGACGACAGCGTGGGGATCGCCAACGCGCGCCGACGCGTGGAGAAGCTCGGCGGCACCTTCACCATCGAGTCGGAACCGGGGCGTGGCTGCGGTGTCAGCGTCAGCATCCCGCACGAGCTCGCCTCTTAAAGTCCCGCGCCTGGTATGCAGGTAGGAAACGACCATTCACATCACCCGAGGAGTTAGCCAGGTGACCAAGCCCATCGGAGTCCTCATCGCCGACGATCACCCCATCGTCCGCGCTGGTCTTCGCGCAGTCGTTGAATCGGCGCCGGATATCGTCGTGGTTGGCGAGGCGGCCAGCGGCGACGAGGCGGTCGAGAAGGTGCGCGCATCGCTTGACGACGACTCTTGCGACCACATCGATCTGGTACTCATGGACCTTCGCTTTGGTGAGGCCCCTGGCACTGCTACCCGCGCAGGCGGAGTTGATGCCACCGCAGCCATCCGCGCACTGGCCGGGCGCGGCGCAAAGGCCCCAGAAGTGTTGGTGGTGACCAATTATTCTTCGGACTCCGATGTGCTCGGCGCTGTCACCGCAGGCGCAGTTGGTTATCTGCTGAAGGATGCCGCTCCGGAGGAGCTCATCGATGGTATCCGTCGTGCCGTTCGCGGCGAGACCGTGCTGAACACACAAGTGGCCGGGCGCTTGATGGGGCGGATGCGCAACCCCAATACAGCACTAACCCCGCGCGAACTCGAAGTGCTCGAGTTGGTCGCGCGGGGTATGTCGAATAGAAAAATTGCAGAACAGCTGGTGCTCACCGAAGCGACTGTGAAATCGCATCTGGTACATATTTTCACCAAGCTAGGCGTCAGCTCCCGCACCGCGGCTGTTGCTCGCGCGCAGGAGCTGGGAATGTTGGGTGATTAGGAACGGACTAACCCGTATGACTTAAGTGATGGCCTCACTAAGAGGACATGAGCTACCAGGAGCTGGTCTCGTCGGCGTTGCCCTTCTTCCAGGTCTCCCACGGGATGTTCCAGTCACCGAGTCCATCAACACCGGAGAGCGTCTCACCAATCGTATTCTTCACGATCACGATGTCACCGCGCTTAGTGTTGTCCAGGAACCACTTAGCGTTAGCATCAGTGACGTTGATGCAGCCGTGAGACTGGTTGACGCTGCCCTGTGCCCACGTTGACCACGGTGCACCGTGGACGTAGATGCCGGAGTAGGACATCTGCGTTGCGTAGTTAACCGGCGTGACGTAGCCACCGTTTTCCAGAGACAGGCCGTAGGTACGGGAGTCCATCACCATGGTCTCGTTGCGATCACCGATGATGTACTGGCCATTCGGAGTCGGGTGAACATTCGACCCCATAGAGATAGGCATGGAGTTTACGACTTCACCGTTCTTCTTAATGACCATGGTCTTCGTCGCATCATCAGCGATAGCAATGACTTCATCACCGATAGTGAAGCTGGTTTCGGCGGACTCCGCACCGTACATATCGTCACCAAGATCCGTGCCGTAAATATCGGACTTCACGGTAACCTTGGTCCCCGGCTTCCAGTACTCCTTTGGACGCCAGCGCACCTCACTGTTATTCAGCCAGTAGAAAGCGCCTTCCACCTTAGGCTCGGTGGTCACCTTAATTGCTTCCTCAGCAGCCTTGCGGTCCGAAATACTCGCGCTGAACTTCACAGCAATAGTCTGACCGACACCCACGGTGGAACCATCCAGCGGGGACAGGTAACCATTTACCTGAGAAATCGGCTCGATGGTGGTGAAAGAAGTAGCCAGCTTTTCTGTGCCCGAGGTGGCGTTAATCTCATAGGTCTTTGAGTAGCCCAGGGGTTCTGCAGTGGTCCACTTGGTACCACTGGAGTCGAGCTTGCCCTTGACCTCTTTGCCCTCAGGGTTGGTCATAACAACCTTGTCCAGGCGATGTCCCTCTTCCACCTGAACCGAAATCGGGTCAACCACCGAAACATCGGTGGCGTCGTCCTTCACACTGGCGACAAGACCAACGTCTGGCTTCTCCGCCTCTTGCTGCTCGGCATTATCTCCGCCGACGGTACAAGCAGCTAGCGAGATGGTGGTCGCAAATGTCACCACCGCCATCGACAGGCGCTTAAAAGATTGCCGCATGATCGTGCTTCACTCCAACAGTGCAATTATTAAGTAGTAAGTCCCGGGGACACACTGCGACACACAGCGGAGTCCTGCTACAGCCCCTGGTGCGCCCTCGAAAAAGGTCAGACTGCCCTGCAGCGGCACTAGCCACCGATAAAACGCTCGCCCTAACTGAAAAGCCTTATTGACTGCCCAATCGCAGTCATCAACCCCTCACAGGGCGCAGCACGCAAAGTAGCCCAACGGTTCCTACAGTTAACCCTCTGGAAAATTGCTGTGCAACCCCAAAAAACCGGGGCACTTCAACCGACCTGGGAAAACAGCGCCCCCTTGAAGCTGCGTTACCGAAAAGTAATCAGTTCGCTATTCAAAAGTGCCACCGGACGCTTCCGGACGTTACTGAACACTGTCGAACGTAACTCCGACATCTATGCACACTCCCAACGTCGATGGCATTGATACAGGCCCTACCCCACTTTGAGGATTTCCAAACTTTTTTTGAACTTTTTTCAAACGGTTGCGCAAAACCTTTCAAAAAACATGCAAAAACATCAATTCAAAAACAGCATCTGACCAGCCGATTTTACAAACAATCAGAAACCTGGTTATATATCTTCTCGTTGCCGGCGAGGAGCTCACACAGAGAGCACCAAGCAGGAAACAGTAAGCGCCATTAGCTCAACTGGCAGAGCAGCTGACTCTTAATCAGCGGGTTCGGGGTTCGAGTCCCTGATGGCGCACAATACAGACCGGGAAGGTAGAAATACCCTCCCGGTCTTTTTGTTGCATAACAAGCGTAGGCGCCAACTTGCAGCCCTCGCTCGCACCCCACGCCTGACTCAAACAAGGGTTAGATACGCAAAAGCGCACGGCCCCAGGTAACTACCCGAAGCGCGTGCGCTAACTACCGAAAAACTACTTAGCAGCAGTCTCAATCATCTCGCGAATGCGGTCGATTTCCTTGCTGCGGTTACGGTTGCGACGAATGCCCATTGCGATGCCGCCAACAACAAGTGCGGCAACGACACCCAGTGCTGCCTGCACCTTCGGCTCATTCAGAGCATCGAGAACGCGGGTCTTTGCGTCATCCGCAACGTTCTTCGGATTCGTTCGCACGGTTAGCTCATCCAGAGTACGGGCGAGCTGGTTACGGTTACGCTCAATATCGCGCTGGATATCTTCAATGCTGCGAGCCACGTAAACTCCCTAAAAAGTTGAATATCTAAAGTGATTGTTCGCCTAAAAGACTAACACTTCCACTACAGCAACGTGGGCGAGCACGGGGAAAAACTCAACGCATTGCTTCAGAGTCGCCACGCACCGCTCCAGAGTCGATACGATTAAGCCATGACTACTTCTTCCTCCAGCGACAAAGAATACGGCCAGAACAACATCCGACTGGAACCTGGCAATCCCGCCCCAGCGTTTACTCTTCTCAACGACGCCGAAGAGCAGGTTTCTCTGTCGGACTACGCGGGCAAGCCCGTGCTGATTTACTTCTACCCGCGGGCCAACACTCCAGGCTGCACCACTGAGGCATGCGACTTCCGCGATGAATCCGCAGCCCTGAATGATGCCGGCATTCCTGTCGTAGGTATTTCTCCGGACAAGCCGGCGAAACTCGCAAAGTTCCGTGAGGACCACGGCTTGAACTTCACCCTCCTGTCCGATCCGGACAAGGAAACCATGACCGCGTTCGGCGCTTTCGGCGAGAAGAAGAACTACGGCAAGATTGTCCAGGGCGTCATCCGCTCGACTTTCCTGGTCAATGCCGATGGAGAAATTGAAAAGGCCTGGTACAACGTTCGCGCCAAGGGGCACGTCCAGCGCGTACTGCGTGACTTGGGTGTGGAATCACAGGCTTCCGAAAGCTAACTAGCCGCAAGGCCTACTCTGACCCTGGCCCCAAACTCTCCTCCCACATCATCCCGATTAGACGGTTTCGTAGTAGTGACTCAATCCCAGGACGCACCGAATATTCTTCGTCCCCGTCGCACTCCGGCTCAGCAACGCAGCCGAGAGCGGTACGCACGCATGCTCAGCTCGGCACGCACAGTGCTCATCGAGCACGGGTTTGAGTCTTTCACTTTCGACGAAGTCGCTCGCATCGCAGATATCCCCATTGGCACGCTCTACCAATTCTTCGCAAACAAGTATGTGATGATCTGCGAGCTCGACCGTCAGGACACTGAGGCCGTCATCGAGGAAGTCTCACGTTTCGGAGAAACAGTCCCCACCTTGAAATGGCCGGAGTTTCTCTCGGAGTTCATCGATCACCTGGCAAAGCTCTGGCGCGAGGACGTTTCTAGAAGAGCCGTATGGTTGGCTGTTCAATCAACGCCCGCCACACGCGCAACTGCAGAAGATACGAAGTCACGCCTGGTCAACGAGATTTCAAAGGTGCTGCGCCCGCTGGTGCCGTCGTCAAGCGATGCGGAACTGAACTTCATCTCCGACCTCATGATTAACGCCACGTACGCCCTGCTGAATTATGCGGTGGACCATCCGGGAAGCGATGCTGAGCGGGAAGCTCATTACGAGCTGACGGTGCAGGAAATCAAACGCATGACAATCTCTTATCTCATGAGCGTCGCGGAGGCCGCAGACTAGAGAGCGCCCCTCGCCCACCTCGGCAGGGGCATTTATTGCCCTTATCAATACGCGGAGGGTAGGCTTGCCTTAGTTTACGCTTTACTCTGGTCAGCGCGGTGGGGTTCCCTGTTTTTCGCCGCGCCTGCGCCGGAACTCCCAAACAGAATCAGAGGTTCACATGTCCACGACGCAGGGCGCTTTCCGACGGAGCCTGCTTCCCCGCTCTATTGTTTTAGCTTCGGCAATCGTAGTGAGTACGGGATTTTTACCCGCAGTCCCCGCATCGGCACAGTCACTGCCATCGATTGGACAGCTCGGCGGTTCGCTCCCCGGCATCGGCGACCTTCTCGGCGGCAGCACCGATCAGTCTGAGCGCCAGCTCTCCGTGACCCCTGCCACCGATCTGTCCGACGGCGCCACCGTGACCATCAAGGGAGTCGGCTACCCCGCTAACGCAAATATTTACCTGGCCCAGACAATCGAGAAGCCAAAGTCGGGCTACCCTTCGACCTACGGCGAAGCGGCCAAGGTCACGGTTGGCGCGGACGGAAGTTTTACGCAGGAGATGAAGGTCGCGACCAGCTTTGGCGATGTCGACTGCACCTCTACCCAGTGCTACGTAGCCTCCTTTACTGCGTTCCCTAATCTTTCTGACCGCAGCAATGACCAGTGGGTCCCCATCACCTTCAAGGCGGGTGCTACTTCCCAGGCTGCTCAATCGCAGGGTTCCACCGGCGCGGCGCCGAGCGGTGGCCAGAGCGCTGGTTCGGGCTCCCAGTCACAGTCGGGCTCGCAGTCACCGTCGCAGTCACGGGGTAACGCATCGGTGAGCCTGTCCAAGACCTCAGACTTGAACCCGAGCGGCGACACCATTCGAGTCGAAGGCAAGGGTTTCAAGACCTCTGGACCGGGCATCTACGTCGGTATCGCGCAAAATGACCAGATGGATGTGACCAACGCCGATTCCTTCGGCCCGGATACCAAGTTTGTGTCTACCTCTCGCGGCAACCTGAAGTCCGACGGCAGCTTCAGCGTGGATCTTCCGGTCAGCGCGAAGTTCGGCACGGCAGACTGCATGCAGAACGCTTGCTCGGTCTACACCATTGCTGCTCACGGTTCTTCTGACCGCAGCCAGGACACGGCGACCGCGGTATCGTTTGCCGGCGGAGCTGCCAAGCAGGACGCTACCCTGCCCTCCGGCGGTGGCTCCTCACAGTCCGCAGGCAGCGCAAGCTCCGGCACCAGTGGCAGCACAGGGTCTAGTGGAACGAGTAGCACCAGCGCCTCCAGCGGCTCCAGCAGCTCCAACGGCAGCAGCTCCTCGACCGGCACCCCGTCGGTAAGCCTGTCCACCACGGAACTGAATCCATCGGGCAGCACCCCAATTACCGTCTCCGGCACCGGATTCAAGACCAGTGGCAACGGCATCTACGTCGCAGTGGCTGAGAAGAACAAGTTCTCCACCACCAACGCTGATGCTTTCTCCGCCGCTGAGTTTGTCCGCACCTCCCAGATGTCCTCCGACGGCAGCTTCTCCACAACGCTCAATGTCGAGGCCGTCACATCGGCCGCCAACTGCGTCGAAAATGACTGCGCACTCTACACCTTTGCTGCTCACGGTTCCTCCGACCGCAGCCAGGACACGGCCACGGACCTCAGCGTCGGCGGCTCCGCCAAGGAACGCGAAGAAGCTGTGAAGACCGGTGCCTCCAAGACCGGAGAGTCCAAGGCCAGCGGCTCATCCAAGGCATCTGGCAAGGCTTCCGCAAAGTCCAACGCTTCCGGCAATGGCCTCGACGAAGTTGATGTGCAGACTCAGCAGGCCGCGACCAACTCCCCGCTCCAAACCGCCGCAGTCGCCGGAACCGGCGCAATCCTGGGCGCGCTAATCTTCGGTGCCGGCATCTTGGTCGGTCGCCGTCAGAAGTCCGTCGATTAGCACGGCGCCGGGCTAGTCCAAGCGTACGACGGCGATTGCGTAGTCGCCGTCGTGCGAGATGCTTAACGACGGCCCCAGCTGCCACTCCTGATCGTGGAAATGGCGGCTCACAGCCCCGTGGAGACTGATGCTCACGCGACCGTAGGCATCCGGCTGCACCTCTATTTCCCGCCAGTCCAGCTGATCGCGCGCAATCGGCGGTTGGCTGCCGAAGAGAGTCTGCGACCAGGCCTTGATGAAGGCTTCCTTCGCAGCCCAGCGGCCCGCTAAGTGACGCGCCAGAGCGCCGCCGACTGCTCCGCGGCGCCTAGCTACCAGTAGCTCCGCAGGTGTGAAAACAGCCTGCGCGAACTGACTTCCTGGCATATTCAGCTGCTCTTCGAAGCCCGGAATATAGACGAGGTCTACGCCAATCATGGCTGGAGGACACCATCGATCAGACGGGCGCCGTCGGAAAGCAGAACTGCCTTTTCCAATGCAGCGGGTGAACCGAACCGACCACCGTCCGCCAGGTTTCGCTCGCGTGGACGCTCGTAGAGAGCTTCCCCACCGTAAATAGCCTCATCAATGCGACGCAGACCAGCCGCTTCGCGGTTGTGCGCCGCGGACCGCCAACGCTCCGCAGCCTCAGCGCCATCGTGCTGCACTATCGCTTGGTAGAAAGCTTCCGGATGGACGACTGCCACCAGTGCCGAGACATGTCCGAACCCGAGCGAGGTAACAAAGCCAGCCTTCAGCGGCAACGTATTGCCGAAATTGACTGCCTTCGTTGGCCATACCAGACGCGAATGCGCAGCCAATGCGGGATCGACGCAGTCCAGCGATCGATTACCTGGCACAATGCCGCTGCGCAATACCTGGGTCAGACCAATGATCTGGAACGCTGCAGCACCACCCTTAGCGTGTCCCGTCAGCGATTTCTGAGAGACCACCAACAGCGGGTTAGAGCGCTCGCGACCGAGTTCATCTGCAATGCGTTCATGCAGTTCGGACTCATTTGGGTCGTTGGCATTGGTCGAGGTGTCGTGCTTGGACAACACCGCGACCTGATCCGCAGTGACATCGAGTACTGCAAGTGCGCGAGCCAATCGAGACTTCTCGCCGCCCTGAGCGGCCGCTAGCGCACCCAAACCCGGCGCCGGAATGGACGTGTGCGCGCCGTCGGCGAAGGACTGGGCGTATGCGACGACACCGAGCACGGGGAGCCCCATGTCACGAGCGATGTCTCCGCGAGCCAACAGCACCGTGCCACCGCCTTGCGATTCCACAAAGCCTCCGCGTCGACGATCGTTCGGCCTGGAGAAGTACTCATGGTCGATGCCTTTGTCTTCCATGGTGGCGGAGTCAGCTGTGGCGGCCATGTCGCCGAAACCTGTAATTCCCTCTGTGGATAGGTCATCGAAGCCACCTGCGACAACGAAATCTGCCTTACCCAGGGCAATCTTGTCGACGCCCTCCTCCACCGACACCGCTGCCGTCGCACAGGCTGCGACAGGGTGAATCATCTGCCCGTAGCCACCGACATAAGACTGCATAACGTGGGCGGCAATAACATTTGGCAATGCCTCCTGCAGGACGTCATTGGCTCGCGGTTGCCCCAGCAGGCCGTCGATGTAGAGACTGCGCAGCGACTCCATCGCACCAATACCTGTGCCCTGGGTCGACGACACTCGCGCCGGGTTGACCGCTTCCAGCAGTTGCGCTGGGCTGAAGCCCGATGACAAGAAGGCATCGACAGTACAGACAATGTTCCACAAGCTCACGCGGTCCAGATTGTCCATCATGTCTGCCGGAATACCGTATCGTGCCGGGTCAAAGCCCTGCGGAATTTGACCGCCAACATAGCGGCTCATCGCCATTCGGCGCGGAACCTGCACTGGTGTGCCAGCGGCTCGTGTCACAAGCCACTGCCCTGTCTCGGCATCGAAGCTCGCAGTGGTGTTGTCCGGGTTGGAACTGACAAAAGTCTCCGCTGCCGCGCGGTCACGCACAGCAAAGCTCAACGCACGATCCAGGTAGACCGTGGTCAGCTCAGTCATCGTATTATCAACCAAATCGCCATCATCGGCGTAACGACGCACACCAACTCGCGCCAGCACTTCATCGCGGTAACGCGAAGCAATGTCGCTTTCTGCCAACGGTTGCCCGTCGGCGTCACGCCAGCCACCCTCATAGGAAATCAACCCCATTGACCAGGCTAATTCCACAATTCCTGCTGCAGAAATATCATCAACTTCAGCCTCAAAGCGCGTCCGGGAAGAACCGTACGGCCCAAGCTCACCGGCGCCCACGATGACCACCATGTCCTCCAGAGCCGCTGCGATGTCACCAAAGGTCGGTGTTGTCTGCGCAATTGGTCGGCGTGGGCTTGGCAGGCCGCTCAAAGCACGGCTTGACGACGGCTCCTGCGAGCGCGCCCCGCTAGAGATCTCAGAGTTTTGAGCTGCTGGGGCAGCCGCCTGTGCAGCCTCCTGCGCCAATTGCGCAATGTTGAGGTCGACGTCACCCAATCCGCCGGTGAGATCGGCCTGAATCGGGCGGGTTTGTGCCTTCTTCCGAGCCTCCGAGCTCGCGAGCTCAATGAGTTCAGCTGCCATTTCTTCGGTGGAGAAGGTGCGTACTCCCTTTGCTTCCACTGCAGCAACCAATGGGTCGTTTCCACCCATCAGGTTGGTGCCTCGAACCCACCCAATCTGTGCATGAGCCAGAGTGGTGCGGGTGCGCCAAGCGTCCTCCACATTCCAGCGCGCCACCACGGCGTCGAGTGCGGCCTTGGCTTCCCCATAGGCACCATCACCGCCGAAGCGACCACGGTTCGGTGAACCCGGCAGCACCACATGCAAACGATGCTGCAGATTATTGTCCCCGCCGAGTGCTGACATCCCTGCGATGAGTCGTTCCACCGACCACAGAAGCAGACGCATTTGGGTCTCGGACGCAGGACCGGCATCGGCAAGCGAGCCTGAGACCGTAGGCGCCGCGAACGGGAATAGCAACGTCGGTGACAGTGCAGGCTTGGTCACAACCACTTCCGCACCAATCGTCGTAGTCTGCTCGGTTCCGATCCAGTCGATAAGGGAATCCAGGTCCTGGAAGCTGGACAGGTTCGCCGGTACCACCCACAGCTTCGCCTCGCCCTGCGCATGCATACGGTAGAGCTGCTTGTAGAAGCTCAGGCGCTCATGTCCCAGGCGTGAGGTAGTGACAACAACGGTTGCTCCCTGAGACAGCAACTGTGCAGTCACAGCGGAGCCAATCGAATTTGGCGATGCGCCGGTCACAACAGCGATGTCGGCATTCATCGATAGTTCGTCCACATTCGTGATGGACTCATCCGCCAGCTGTCGGTAGATACTCGCCAACTGTGTCCGCCCTGCCGCGTCTGCCTTGGCAGCCCACCACTGTGCCTGCTCGACTGCGGTTTCATGGATACTGCCCGGCGCGGTTTCAGCCACGTCTTCATCAGCGGCTGCCCAGAGGCGCGCTAGGTCATCGCGGGAGGTGGCCCAGCGGTCGTCGAGCAGCACTGCCTTGGTGGGCGTAAACGTCGGGGTGACCAGCTTCGGCCAGTCCGCACCGAGTTCAGCAGTGACGAGATTTACCAGGTTGCTGTCGGCGTCTTCGGCATCGAAGTCAATGGCACCGGTAATCTCGTGGCCGAGTTGCTCCAGAATCGTGCGTGCAGCGGTGGCAAGAATTCCTCGTTGACCAGTCAGTTTATCTGCAAACTCAGTGAGTGCAGCCGAGTCGACCATCCCAGCACTACTGTCGCTTGCCGACGGCTTAGCGACAGATACACCTCGTTGCGAGGCGACCGCGAGGATTGCTTCATCGATCAGCTGGTTGAGTTCAGCAGTACTGGTTGGGGCGGCCGGCGCCAGATGCGCAAGATCACCACCGCGCAGGGATGCGCCCTCGCGAGTACCGAGCATGATCTCGGCGCTAACTGCGGTTGCCCACCCCTTGCCGAGCTGCCATTCATCGGCCACATAGTCATCGATGTAATTCGCGCCTGCACCGGCAGGACCGGTAATCCGGCGAATACCGTCGGCAATGGCTTCGGAGAGAATCGGGCCGAATGCGGAATATCCACTGGCCAAGCTATCAATCTTGTCCTTTAGATCAGCCAGTTCCGCATCTGCGGCCCCTTCGATTGAACCGAGGTCGAATTCGACTCCGAGATCGAGCAGCAGTTGATTGCGTCGAGATGAGACTCCATCGACCAGAGTCTCAATGGAGTCGGCGGCACCGAGCTGGTCGGGACGTACCTTCGTCCATTGGCAAATAAGAACTTCCAACGCTTCTGCCGGGCTGACTGCGATATCAGCAACTTCGGCAGCCGGAGTGGCAGCACTCGTGATCGTGGTTGCCTGTTCGGTCGCCGCGAGTTGGTCGACAGATACTGCCGGCTCCGCTGC
Organism: Corynebacterium jeikeium; assembly: GCA_003955985.1. Taxonomy (NCBI): domain Bacteria; kingdom Bacillati; phylum Actinomycetota; class Actinomycetes; order Mycobacteriales; family Corynebacteriaceae; genus Corynebacterium; species Corynebacterium jeikeium. Next base: position 745,473 of record CP033784.1, on the reverse strand, counting down.
TCCTGCTGCTCCTGTTTCTCCCGCTGCTCCAGATAGAGCCTGCGCCGTGTCCTGCTCCGGTGTCACCTCCGACTCGAGCTCAGTCTTTTCCGGCTGAATTTGGTCGCGCATAAACACTGCATCAGCATCACGTTCGAGATTGAGTACTCGAATGTCACGGCTTCGGTGACGGGGCAACTGGCAGGTGCGGGCAGCCAGGTTTGCCAGTGTGGGCGCTGTACCTACACCAACTTCAATAATGCGGCTGACGCCGAGATCCTCAAGCAGCAGATCCTGCGTTTCGATCCACCTCACCGGTGAGCAGAATTGCCAGGCCAGTAACTCGACCAGCAACATGCGGGCCAGGCGCGCCGGGTTTTCAGCGGCAGTATCAAAGTCGGCAAGGATTTGTTCCAAAATGTCTGAGTCGACGACTGCAGCCATCTGGCGGACGAACTTCTCAGTCAGCTCAAAAGAGGTCGCGGTGAGATTCGGGATATAGCGTCCCACCAGGCGCTCTGGAGTGATTTCCGCTGGCAGCAGCCGCTCCAAGTGTTTACGGAAGGAATCCACACCGTCGCGTAGGACACTGGAGTGGAATGGCACATCAATACCTGGGATACGCACGTATCCCTTGCCGTCCGAGCTGCGGCGCTCGCACTGTTCAGCCAGTGCCGCAAGACCCGCGACGGTGCCGGCGACGGCGTACTGCTTGCCTGCCAGGTTGAGATTTACGACTTCGAGGAACTCACCGGTTTCCTGCGACAACCGATTAACAAACTCAGTGACCTCGTCCTCGCGTACGCCGATCTTGTCCGGACGCAGGGCGCACAAACCATAGTTGGACCTCCCCTGCTCATCACGTTCGACCAGTTCATGCATGGTCAAACCGCGGCGGTAGACAACCTCCAACGCGGCATCTGCGTCAAGCGCACCAGCGAAAGCCGCCAGCGCGTTGTACTCACCGACAGAGTGTCCCGCAAAGTGAGCTGTTTCATCCAGCAGCCCTGCTTCACGGAGCTCCGCAACCTGCGCCAGCCCCAACGTCGCCATCGCAACCTGGGTGAACTGAGTCAGATTCAGGACACCTTCTGGGTGGAAATAGCGCACACCATCCACAACCACCTCTACCGGGTTGTCCCGAACAATAGCCAGTACGGAAAAGCCAAGCTTCTCTCGGGTCATCGCATCCGCCTGGTCCCACACGCGGCGGGCCGCTACGCTGCGAGTCCGGGCAGACAGCCCCATCCCCTGTGATTGAATTCCCTGGCCAGGGAAGACATATGCAGTCGTCGGTGCGGCAATTACAGCAGTGGCAGTCAGTACCAGCTCGCCCTCTACTGTGGCCGTGACTTCACGGACTTCACCGGCGCCTGGACGGTCATCAAAACCACGGCGTTCGACAGAGAATTTCACTTCCTGACCAGGTAGAACCGGACTCAGCATAGTCGCAGTGAACTCAATCACCCGATTGCCAATGCCGGCATCCGACGTGGCAACAGCCGCATGCTCGGCCATCGCCGACAGCCACATTCCATGGACAATAACCCCTGGTAGACCAGCTAGCGCTGCTGCCCGGGAATCGACGTGGATAGGATTGCGATCGCCCGTGACACAGCTAAATGGCTCCATCGCCTTAGGCGCTTCCACGGTCAAGGCACCGCGGAAACTCCGTGGCGTATCCGTGACCGTTGGAAATGGCACAGTATTGGTCCGCGCTGTCTCGCCGCCGTTTCGGCCACGAATGGCAAAGCGTTCACTCAAGGTGGCGAGCAGCGTATCGCCATCACGAACCTCCGCGCGCACCACAACTAGTCGCCCTAAGTCCGTATCAACGGCCTCGTCGACACGCGCACTAATCCGCAACGTTGTGGTTTCCTGCGGCAGAGCTCCAATCATACGAATGTGATGCTCAAGGTGAACAAGCGCGAGCATGCCCTCAACAACATCAATGCCGGTCTCAGTACGCGCCTGCGCGACTGCCGCAAAAATCGCTGGCCAAGCATGCCCGACCAACGCGTCCGGCACCGTCGCCTGTGACTCATCGCCGGCAGCTGCAATAGTGACCGCATCGTAGTCAGCCATCGCCATCGGATCCCACACGGATTCCCACTCCGCGACCCCATCGACGATGTTTGCAAGCTCACCGCCAGCCGCGATTCGCGTCAGCTCCCGCATCGCGGCTGCCGCATCCTCATGCTTGACGACGGGCACTGCGCCCACCGCTGCACTCTGGCACAGGCGAATTCGCAGTTGCGTATTCTCCCCCGCAGCATCGGGCAGCGGAACGGTCAGCTGTGCCCAGACGAGCTCCTCCCCGCCCTCATCATTGCTGCCATCAGCTCCAATGGTCTCCAAAATGGCACCAGTACCTGGGTGCTCCAGGCGTTGTGAACGAGAGACATCACTTGCGTCAGATACACATACCCACTCATGTTCCGCGCCAAGTGCCAGCGCCGGATTCGGCTGCTGTCGACCAGCCCACCAAATCACAGGTGCTGCGAGCATCCGGCTGAGGGCGTCAACAGGTGCCTCCGGCAGGTAGCCGGTATCCGTCAATGCCTGTGCAGTAGCTTTTTCAAACCGACCCAGAATTTCCGCTACTGGCTCATTCGCGCGGGTAATGCCCGAAACAGCCTGCGGCCCTGGGATGATGCAGACTTGATCCGCATCGTAGCGAGAGTCATGCGCCTGCCATAGGGAGTCCGATCGCCACCAGCGACGAACCTCATCATCGATAACCGGAACGAATGGCACAGGTTTGCCAGGTGTGCGGCAGAGCTCAGAGATAAAGAAGGTGACATCTGCTGGGTGGAGCTGGGTATCCAGATCCAGCAGGCCGGACAGTCGCGAGATTTCGTTCTGCGGCTGGGTGTGCAAGCTGTCGCCGTCGGCAAGCGCGTCAAACGTGCCCGCGTCGACTGCATTCAGTCGTGCCTCTACGCGGTCGACGAGTGCGACGAAGCGCGTCGACCACGTTGGATCGAGGAACGTCCCTTCGGGCGCACACAGTTCGAGATAGCGGTTCAGCACCTCGGCATACGTCATGGTGCTGACATCTCCGAAGTACGGCTTCGCGGTGGCGTTAATCGCCTCGATGATCTCTGCGCGTCGTTCAGTCACCTTAGTGAGGTCACCTGCGACTTCGTCAAGCAATCTGCCTGCGCGTGCTGCGGCGTTATCAATTTCGTGGATATCAGCACCCAACTGGCTGCGCCCCGACGCCATGCCATCCATGGCGCTACCAGCGGGAATCCAGTTGTCAGTGCCGACGGTGTCGACCAACATTTGTTTCACGGACTCGGAGGCGGTCGACTCCTTTGCTGCCATCGCAGCTGTGCCGATGATGACAGCATCTACCGGCATCGGCGCCAATCCGCACCGTGTCGACCACGTGCCCATCAGATAATCACGGGCCTGCTCTGGCTTGCCGATACCGCCGCCAACAGCAAGCACCACATCTCGCTTGCGGATCTTTGCGTAGGTGTTAATTAGCAGGTCATCGAGATCTTCCCAGGAGTGGTGGCCGCCGGCACGCCCACCTTCAACCTGCATGATGATTGGATACGGTGTGCCCTGCTGCGCCAAGGTGTCTGCAATTTCGAGCACCGACTCGATTTGTGCGATTGTGCCCGGTTTGAAGGAGATATGCGGAATCCCGCCCTCACGCAGCTGCTTTACTAGCTCAACTGCCTCGTCCACCTCGGGGATTCCCGCGGAGATGGTGACTCCATCAATCGGTCGCCCCGCTGCCACTGCGCGCGGGAGCAAACGGCGGCTTCCAATGTGCAAACCCCACAGGTACGGATCCAAAAACATGGTGTTGAACTGTGCACTGCGCCCCTCCTCGAGCAGATCGGAGAGTCGCGCCACATTAGCCTCGAAGATTTCCGGCGTGACTTGGCCGCCACCGGCCAGCTCCGCCCAGAACCCCGCATTCGCAGCAGCCGCCACGATCTCAGGGTCAACGGTTGTCGGGGTCATACCGCCGAGCAGAATTGGCGAGCGCCCGGTCAACTTGGTGAACTTCGTCTCGACACGGGGCTTGTCTCCAGTGACCAGACGCGGCGCAAACTCCAGCCACGATGTCGGATGCTCAATGTCGCTCTCAGACAGGACGCCCCTACCCGCAGCTGTCGCCGCAGGAATCACCGCCACGCCATAGCCTTCAGCGTTACGTTCTGTCAGCTTGACGACGCCTGTGTTCGGCCCCAAATCCAAAATGGTGGTTGCTCCTTGGTCGATGAGCCCCCGTACCTCGGCGCTCCAGTCACTGGGGTCAACCAAGATTGCACGCGCAAGCCGGTCCGCCGTTTCCGCATCTAGCCCAATGCGCTCAGCTCGCTCCACTACCCATGCCACAGCAGGTACCAGCGCTGGGTGATGGAATGCGCCACTAACTGGCAGAACTGTACATTCGACTTTCCGACCCTTCGGCTGCTGCGTTGTGAGCTGCTCTGCCAGCTGGTCTAGTTCATCCTGCTTGCCGATAACTACGCTGGTAGTCTGCGTATTCTTCAGACCGATGACACAGCCCTGGGGGAGGAAAGGCTCCAACTCCTCGACCGTCAGGCCAGAGATACTCATCATCGGCGCGCGCCCAAATCCGGCTACTCGGCTTCCGCGCGCACACGCCACACCGATGAGGCGAGCTAGCGCCAGAAGCTCTGCTGCCTTCTCTGGGCGAGCGACAATCTCAGCGGCAAGAACACCTTGCGAATGACCGGTTACCGCTACCGCTTCGGTGATATTAATTCCCTGCTTTTCCAGCAACTCGACAATGCCCAACTGTGCCAAGACGATGCCCGGGACGCTGACCGCAGGGTTGGTTGTATCTCCGGTAAATGGCTCGTCTGTAACGAGTGAGATTGCCCAGCCGAAGGGGTCGAAACCTGCGGGAAGCTGGCCGATGAGATCGTCGTCAAGCGGTGCGAGCAGTTCCTCAGCGCGAGTGAAAACTTCCCGTAGTTTCTTTGAGTTGCCACTGGCCATGACGCTGGATAGAGTGTCCAGCCATGGTTGCGATTGACCGGCGAAAGTGACTGCAAAAGTGCCCAGGTCTGGAGCAGTTACGACGTTGGTCTGCAAAGTGGCGAGTTTTTCGTATTTCACGTGGCTGAGGTCCTTGTCTTGTGGAGTACGAAATGAAAACATCTTTTGTTTCCAAATCCTTGCCAGGACACTATGCCATAAATCATGAGGAATCCATCATGTTTTTCTCGCGCAGTTTCGCGGCGCCATCAACGCGAAGATAATTTGCAGCCCCAAAACGAGAGGCTGAACACGGCTGCGAAATCAGCGAGCACAACGCTTCGAAAGCGCAAGAACTTCGCAGGTAGGAAACAGTGTTCCCCTGTCGAGAAGTTGCTTGCGCTTCACCACCCTGGCAGCGCCGGCGGTGGAAAATAAAACCCGGAAGACCGAGCCAATTTATGCCCAATCGGTGATGAACATCACACCCGGAATGCGTGTCAATGGGCGCCGAGAACGCTCAATCTTTCCTCGATTAATCGCCTAGCATATCCAGAATTGTGGACTCCGCTTCTTCTAAGCGCCGCTCTGACTCTTCAAGGTCCTGCTGCGACTTACCATCGCGCTCGACCTTGCCGTCGAAGATTGCGCAGGGATCATCGTTGACCACAGTGTCGTCGGGAACTATGCCACGACGCGCCATGTACTCATCCAGATGCATCGAAATGCTCATGTTGCCTCCCTGCTTCCACCTTACGATTCAAGATACGATTCGATCAGCGTCATTGTATCGACAGATTCGATTGCCCTACGCAGTGGAATGAGCGGACAGAGGTTTCCCAGAATGGTACTCACGCGCGCTGTGCGGCTGCCCCGTCTTGCGTTCCCGCTAAAAGAGGCAGGACTGTCGCAGGTCTACAACTGGTCTGGTGGCCAGGGCTTTCCGTCAGGGAAGTATCTGTCATATTTCCAGCCCAGACGGAAGGGGAGGACGTACTTCTGGGGACTGTTGTTCGCTTCCCACATTGACTTTGGTTTGGTTGCCCGCTCGGCTTCTTCCCGGTCGGTGTACACCCCGTAACAGATAGGGTCCCAGAAGTTGCTATCGGTGATTTCGAGAGTGGGGGTGCCGGTGAATACTCCATAGAGGAGTTGGTCGCGGCTTTCGACCTCGACCTCGAAATCTTCCCAGGTACCAATCATGTCGCCAGGTTGTGCACGCCACCAGTCGTCTATCTTGCGGGCGGTCTCCTCGGACTCGACGAACCCGCCGAGAGGTTCAGTGTTATCCGGATAGCGGGGATAAACGACGCAGACAACAATTTTCATAGTCATGGTTCTACACCGTGCACGGGAGATTAGCGACCTTGGAATAGCTTCGGGCGGGAAATGGGGCAGATTTTGGGCACGCAGCGTAATGAGGGCGAAAAATCTGGCGGGCTGGAGAACGAAAACACCCCGTGACCTGCATAGTCACGGGGTGTTTATGTGTGCGCCTGGGGAGACTTGAACTCCCACGCCCTAAGGCACTGGAACCTAAATCCAGCGCGTCTGCCAATTCCGCCACAGGCGCCCGTCGCGAATCCGTGACAGTTACGTACAGTCCCCGTAAGCATGGACTACCTATTAGCCACCTACAGGCACAACGAACTTTCACAGCTCATTTGGACTGTACACACTTTAACGGGTTTGCCGCAGATTTCCTAATGTCCCATCCCCTGCCTATCCAGCGAGCGCGCTAGCTTGGCAGGTCACGGACTAGCTATGGTGGTTATGTGTCCACTTCACAGCATTCCAATACCACTGACAAGCCAGCGAAGATTCCCACTCGTACCCGCGTGGTGCAACTAATCTTCTTGGCTCTTGCAGTCGGCGCCACTCTTGCACTCGCCTACTGGCAGCTCAGCAGGTGGAACACAACCAGCTCATTCCAAAACCTGGGCTACGCACTGCAGTGGCCAGCTTTCGGCCTGTTCTTTATTTGGGCCTACCGCAAATACATGGAGTACGAACGCGAACGCCTGAGCGGCAATAGCGAGGCCGCATTTGAGGCTAAAGACGATGTCATGACGGAAATTCCAGACGAATTCCTGCCGACCAACCCAGATGGCTCGCGAAAGGTGCAGCGTGTGGATGAGACACAATCGACGGATTCTGGCACCAACGCCTAGGCGATAACTGCTTATTCGAGAAAAGGACTTTTAGTGACCAACATCAATCCAGATCGTCAAGAGCGCGTAAGGAAGGCACTGACGTACTTCTCCGTCACCGCCTACTTCACGGGTGTGATGCTGCTCTTGCTGTGTGCCGAGATGATTTACAAGTACCTCATCCTCGACAACTCCGCCGACGCGCCGCGGTGGTTCTTCTACACCGCCCAGATTCACGGCTTCGGCTACATGGCATTCCTCATTGCCACCGTAAACCTGGGTACCAAGGCCCGCTGGGAACCAGCAAAGTGGATTATCACCGCGCTCGGTGGCGTGGTCCCGTTCCTCTCCTTCTTCGTCGAGAAGAAGCGTCGTGAGGAAGTCGAGACCGCTTTCCAGCTGAAGTAGCGGGCTCTCGGCAGCCCGAGGGCTACCCCTTAGCCTCAACCTCAGCCAGAATTTTCAGCGCCGGAGTCAAGGCACGCAGTGCACGCCCCCTGTGGCTAAAAGCGTCCTTGTCTTCGGCGCTCATTTGTGCCGCAGACAAGGCCCCCTCAGCTTCGTTGCCCTCCCCAACTGCGGGCGCGAACACCGGATCGTAGCCGAACCCATTGTCCCCAACAGGCTCGCGCAGAATGGCGCCAGGCCAGCGGCCCTCTACAACCAGCAGCAGATTACCGGCTTCATCGAGGACGGCTGGGAAACCGCCGTCGGCAAGCGCGGACGGCACCTCCTTGACACCGGGGACGACCAACGCGCAGGCGGTACGGAAGGACGCCGTACGACGCTCATCTGGGCAGTCCCCCATCTGGGCGAGCAGCAGCTCGTAGTTAGCGACATCGTCGCCGTGAGTGCCGGACCAGCGCGCCGAGAGCACACCCGGCATGCCGTTTAGCTCATCGACGCTGAGCCCCGAATCGTCTGCCAAGCACGCGTAGCCGGTGTGTGTCGCACCATCGAAAGCCTTGATGTAGGCGTTGTCCGCAAAAGTGCGACCGGTTTCGGGGCGCTCTGGGTACTCCGGGACGTCGCTAAGCGAAAGAAGTTCCACCGAATCAATACCCGCCGCACGCAGGATGCGGTCGAGCTCGACTAGTTTTTTAGAATTTCGGGTAGCGACGAGGAGCTTCACGGCAGCTCACCCGGGTACGGCGCACGCAGAACTTCCTGCTGCAGGGCAACGAGCTCACGCAGACCCTTTTCCGCCGAGTCGAGCATGTCATTCAGCTGACCTCGGTCAAAGGTGCCTTCCTCGCCAGTGCCCTGGATTTCGACGAACTTACCCTCTGCGGTCATCACCACGTTGAGGTCGACCTCAGCGCGAGAGTCCTCCTCGTAAGGCAGATCCAGGCAGACACGGCCATCAATAATGCCAACCGAAACAGCTGCGACTGGTGCCTTCAGCGGGGTGCCCGGAACTGCACCCGCTGCATGCAGGTAGGTCAGGGCATCAGCCAGCGCGACGTACGCACCGGTGATGGAAGCGGTTCGGGTACCACCATCCGCCTGCAGAACATCACAGTCGATGTTGATGGTGTTCTCACCGAGTTCCTTCAAGTCGATAGCAGCTCGCAAGGAGCGACCGATCAGACGGGAAATCTCGTGAGTGCGACCCTTGACCTTGCCGCGCATTGACTCGCGGGGCATGCGCTCGTGGGTAGAGGCCGGCAGCATGGAGTACTCAGCGGTCAACCAGCCCTCGCCGGAGTCACGCTTGAATCGTGGCACCGACTGTTCGACGGAAGCGGTGCACATTACACGCGTATTACCGAAAGTAACCAGCACAGAACCGGCCGGATTGTCGGTGAAGCCGCGAGTGATGGTCACCTTGCGCATTTCATCAACCGCGCGTCCATCGGCACGGCGAAAATCGGAATTAGCTGTAGTCATGCCAACTACCCTACCGCCCGGCGCGGAAGCGGTGCGACAGCTGTACGGAAACCCGATAGTCGCTGTGACTAGCCGCCTAGCTCCATGCCCAGGTAGGCCAATTCAACGTCACCGGCAAAGGTGCTCTTCGCAGCACGTAGTGCTTCTTCACCGTCGGCGTATGGCGGAATGTGAGTCAGCACCAGCTTCTTAACCCCCGCCAGCGTCGCTGCCTTTCCGGCCTCAAAGCCTGTCAGGTGCATGTCCGGTGGGGTGCCCTCTTCGTTGCTGCACCATGTGGCTTCGCAGATGAAGATATCCGCATCCCGCGCCAGCTCCACCAATTCATCGGTCCACGCAGTATCTCCGGTGTACGCAATGGTCAGACCATCTGCTTCAATGCGATATCCAACAGCTGGCACCGGGTGGACCATGTTATACGGCGTGACGACGGCGCCTCCGTCCGCTTCGCCCCCACCGACTAACAGTGGCTCACCGGGGTTACTCACAACCTGATCAAAAGTGTCTTCCAGGTTGGCATCTTCTTCACTTCCCAGTGCTTTGCACATGGTGCCTATCCGGTCGTGAATGTCTCCGGGGCCAACCAGGAGATTCCGGGAACTCGCCGGGGCTGTCGGGTGGAAGCGACGCCAGACGAGCAGCCCTGGAATGTCTGCAGTGTGGTCTGGGTGCACATGAGTTAGTAACAAATCACAAGCTGCAGGATCAGAGATCTTCTGCAATTCGGCGAGGACACCGGGACCCAAATCAATGACAAAGGTTCGACCGTTATCCAGCTCAATGAGGTAGCCAGATGCTGGCGCCGATGGGCCACCCATGCTGCCTGTACATCCCAGAACCTTCAATCGCATACTTCAAGCTTGCCATGTAATTGATCAAAAACGAGCAAAAAACCAATGGAGTGTCTGGATTTAATAAGAAAGGTCACATTTGGGAATGCATAGTGACCTGGCTAATACCCGGCCCAAGGAAGCGCTTTGCCAGGGATGCAAAAACTTGCGGATCTCCAGTGGATTCGAATGTGCGCACAGGGTTCGGATTACTCTCCGGGTCAGCGAGCATGTCGGTCTTTGTGAGGATGCGCAGAACATCCTTCGACGTCTCCTCCGCCGACGACACTAGGGCGACGTCCTCCCCCATAGCCAGCTGAATCACACCAGACAGCAGCGGATAGTGGGTGCAGCCCAGCACGAGGGTGTCCACACCATCGGCCTGCAATGGCGCGAGGTAGCCCTCTGCAAGTCCCAGAATCTGGCGACCGGAGGTAATTCCTCGCTCGACAAAGTCCACGAATCGCGGGCAGTCGACCGCGGAGACATCCACGCCGGGCACTGCATCAAAGAGATCTTGGTAGGCACGGGAGCGAATTGTGGCGGCGGTACCGATTACGCCGACTTTTCCGTTCCTGGTGGTCGAGACCGCACGGCGCACAGCGGGCAGAATGACCTCGACTACTGGGACTGGGTAGCGCTCGCGGGCATCACGCAAAAATGCGGCCGAAGCCGTGTTGCAGGCAATGACAATCATCTTGCAGCCGCGTGCAACCAGTTCATCGGCAATCGCTTCAGCGTGCTGACGAACCTCGGCGATGCGCAGCGGCCCGTAAGGGCCGTTGGCAGTATCGCCGATGTACATAATCGACTCGTGCGGCAGCTGATCCATGATGGCACGTGCCACTGTCAGCCCACCGACGCCGGAGTCAAAGATGCCAATCGGCGCTGTTCGGTCGGGGAAGCCGCTATCCTGCGCTGTCAGCTGATTGACTGCCTGAGTTTCTGCTCCTGCTCCCACCGCTATCTGGACTCCTCATATCGTTGGTCAAACACCGAAGCTCCTATTCTAGGCCGATTTCGTCAGGAGCTGATGCCACGTACCTCGGGCTCTTAGCGACGTGCACTCTTAGCCACGTGCACGACCGCGCTTAAACATCACCGCAGCCCAGATGCCCGCAAGCCCACCGAAGAGGTGCATCTGCCAACTAACAGCCATCTGTGTTGGCAGCACTCCCCAGATAAGACCCGAATACATCGATGCCAGAATCACGCCCAAAATAATCTGCATCACCCGACGATTCACGAAACCGCGTACGACCAAAAACGCCAGCCAGCCGTAAATCAGGCCGGACGCACCGATGTGGACGGTATTTACACCGCCGACCAGCCAGGTCAGACCGCCGCCAACGACCGTAATCAAGAGTGTGACCTGCCAAAATAGCCGCTTCGACGACATTGCAATCAAACCGGCGAACAACGCCCCGGGCAGAGAGTTCGCCACAATGTGCCCGTAATCTGCGTGCAGCAGCGGTGCGGTCAAAATTCCCCACAGCGTCGAGGTTTCGCGTGGGCGCACACCGAAGTTGTTCAGCGCCCCACCAAAGATGAATTCGTTGACAAGAAAGACCGTCCAGATAAGTGCCAGGTACCCAATAGCCGTACTGATGGCCGCCCCGAGCCCGCCGTCGCGATCCTGTGGAACAATCTGATTATTCCGCCGCGTCTGCACGGGACCGCCCATCGGGTACTGCGCATAGTTCTGGTAATTCTGCTGTTGTCCCGAGCTCCATTGCGGATTCATTGGCGAACTTCCTTCACTACTTGTCCAGCATCTCTGACAGCGCGGCTACTTCCGCGCGTCCCGTTGCACTCATCACGGCATCGACAATAGCCATCTGCACCGCATCGGCCGCCATCGCAGCCAACAGGGCCACCACATCCGAGCCCACGGGTTCAGCGTTTCCGCTATCCGCCGCCTCGGCCGAGCTGAGGGCAAACAGCGTGTCACCGTCCATCGGCGCATGAGCCGGCCGAATCGCTCGCGCCAACCCGTCATGACCGCACATCGCCAACCGCTTCAACTGCGCAGTTGTCACCGGCGCATTGGTTATCAACGTGCCAATCGTTGTGTTTCGCGTGCTTGCCGACGATTCCCCGTGTCCAGCCGCATCGGCGAGAATCTTGGTCCTACCGACGAAAACCTGGTCCAGCTGCGCCAATGCCTCCTTGCTGGCACCGGCAGCCGCGGGCATTCCGTAAAGGTGTCCCTCCGGGTCAATGACCGCACCAAAGGAGTTGACAACCATTGCGGCAGCCACAAAGTACTTACCATCGGCGGAGGTCACACGGGCTTGTCCAAAACCACCCTTGATTGCCCCGGCCATAGCGCCGACACCGGCACCTACTGTCCCGGAGGGAGTGTCCTCCGGGACGTCGTCAAGCGCGTGAGACAACGCCTCGCGCCCGAGTGCAGCGGTGGGCAGCGTCGGCTCCCCCAACAGCAAGTCGAAGATGACAGCACCGGGAACGATGGGCACGAGGATATCCGGACGAGTTGGGGTGACCTCAAAGCCAATGCCGCGGTCGCGCAGTTCGCGCATAGCTCCGTCGGCAGCTGCGAGGCCGTACGCGGAGCCGCCAGCCAAAACGACAGCGTGGACGCGTTCGACGGTATTCTCCGGTGCGAGCAGGTCGGTCTCGCGGGTGCCCGGACCGCCGCCGCGGACATCGACAGCGCCGACAGCGCCGCCTGGAGCGGCGATGACGGTGACTCCGGTATCCCCCTCAGCAGCATGGCCGATGGAGATGCCGTCGATGGAGTCGAGACAGCCTGCGCCGATGTCGATGCTCGTGCCCAGCGCAGCACTGCTGGCTTGGTGTCGAATGTCGGTGGGGCTGATTGCGAAGATCTCAGAATTCATTGTCGACCACGGCACCTTTCACCACAGTTCATGGCAGCTAACCTCAGTTGATTACTGCATCTTTTCGGGGTTTTGCTCGGATTCGCTACTCACCCATGAGCTGGTCCAACAGTGACTCTTGGTTGTAGGACAGCCACTGGTACATCGCGTCGGTCTGCTCAATCTGTTCGATGGAGCCATTGAGGTTCTCCATGGAAACATGCAGGTAAATACGTAAGTCATTGATACCCGCCACCCAGGCATGGGCATCACTTTCGGAAATGGATACCTGCCCCGACTCGGCGGGCTCCAGGGCGTCGATAATCGCACGCAGGGAATGGAGCTTGCTCTCTACAATCTCCGATTCATGCAGCTGGCGCATGAGGGCGTTTTCCCCCTCCACGCTCTCCTCACCCGGCTTGGTGAAGTCCGGCAACAGGCGCGCAAGCTTCGGATCGGATGGGGCCTCGGAGTGTCCGACAGGCATTCCCGTCATTTCCGCGAGCTCATCCTTCGGTGCCGACCGGGCTCGCTCCATCAGCGAGTCCGCCACAGTAGCAGCCAGATTCAGCAGCAAATCCCGCTCCGTGCCTTCAAAAGCCGTGACGTACTTGACGCCACCGCCGAGAAGGGATCGCTTGCGCTTCCAAGGACGCATGTAAATTCTCTCCCGCTGTCGAATATCGGCTTAGTCAGCCTGCTCCATTGTTGCCCACAAGCCTGCCTTGTGGAGCTTCTTCACATCGGCCTCCACCTTGTCACGCTCACCGGAAGACACGATTGCCTTGCCCTCCGTGTGAACCGTCATCATCAGCGCGTGCGCCTTCTTTCGGTCCATGCCGAAGAGCATCTGAAACACGTAGGTGACATAACTCATCGAATTAACCTGGTCATCCCACACAATGCACTGCCAGGGTCGGTTCGATTCCGTCACGACATCGGCATCCATAGTGGGCATCGGTGTTGCTGCTGGCATGCTCATAGGCACCAGGATAGTACGGAGTGGCGCGCGCTCGCCGGAACCGACTGCCCCGGCCCGCTTCAGCCGACTAGACTGTTGACCGTGATTGATAAGCATTCCTCCACCGCCCTTCTCACCGATAAGTACGAGCTGACGATGCTGCAGGCATCGCTTGCCGACGGATCCGGCGAGCGCCAGGTCGCCTTCGAGGTGTTTGGCCGTCGCCTGCCGAATGAGCGTCGCTATGGCGTTGTCGCTGGTACAGCGCGTGTGTTGGATGCTATCCGCAACTTCCGCTTCACCGAGGAACAGCTGGCTTCGCTGGACTTCCTCGATGACAGGACGCTGGATTACCTGCGTAACTATTCCTTCAGTGGCCAAGTCGACGGCTACCGCGAGGGAGAGCTCTACTTCCCCGCCTCGCCCATTTTGACGGTGCGAGGCACTTTCGCCGAGTGCGTCATTTTGGAGACTGTTATTCTCTCCATTCTCAATGCGGACTCCGCCATCGCCTCGGCAGCAACCCGAATGGTCACGGCTGCCGGTGGGCGCCCGATTATTGAAATGGGTTCGCGTCGCACTCATGAAGAAGCAGCTGTGACTGCTGCCCGCGCCGCTTACCTGGCAGGTTTTAGCGCCACCTCCAACTTGGAGGCAGCGGCACGGTACAACATCCCAGCCTCCGGTACCGCTGCGCACGCGTGGACTCTGTTGCACACCAACCCAGATGGCACGACGAACGAGGCTGCGGCCTTCAAGGCTCAGATTGACACACTGGGAACCGACACCACTTTGTTGGTGGATACCTACGACATCACCGAGGGCGTCAATACGGCTATTGAGGTCGCGGGTCCGGAACTCGGCGGTGTACGTATTGACTCCGGCGACCTCGGAGTTCTCGCTCGCCAGGTGCGTCAGCAGCTCGACTCGCTGGGGGCGCACAACACCAACATCGTAGTGTCCTCTGACCTCGACGAGTTCGCCATTGCGGCGCTGAGGGCAGAGCCGGTCGATGTCTACGGCGTGGGCACCTCTGTAGTCACTGGCTCCGGCGCACCGACTGCGGGCCTGGTCTACAAGATGGTCGAAGTTGATGGGGTGCCCGTCGCCAAGCGCTCGTTGGACAAGCGAAGCCACGGTGGCGTGAAGGCGGCTATTCGTACCTGCCGTCGTTCCGGTACCGCCGTGGAGGAAATCGCTTTCCCGCTCGGCTCAGAAATCCCGGATGTGGGCAACCTGCACTACCGCGATCTGACCATTCCGATGATGCGCGATGGCGAGGTCGTCGATGGTCTACCGACCTTGGAGGAGTCCCGCGATCACTTGGTTAAAGCGCTGGTCAGCCTCCCGTGGGAGGGACTTGCACTTTCCCGTGACGAGCCGGTACTGTCCGTCCGTTTTCACGGCGTTTAGGCGGCGGGGAACTGTGTCGGACAGTATCGGGCACGCAGATTTTGCTGAGCTATCGGACGACTTTGAGGACTTTGACGATGTTGACGAGCTAGCTTCACCGAGAGCCAGCGTCCATAACGCGGATAGCATCGAAGCTCTTCTCGATGCGGCAGTGAAGGGACTCGGCGGAACGACTCGACCGAATCAGGTCAAAATGTCCCGGTCGGTGGCCTCCGCCTTTGCGCGCGAGCGGCACCTAGCGGTACAGGCAGGCACCGGTACGGGTAAGTCGCTGGCCTACCTGGTGCCTGCCATTGTGCAAGCAATGGAGTCCGACGAGTCTGTAATCGTTTCCACGGCGACCATTGCGCTGCAACGCCAGCTGGTCGAACGCGACTTGCCGCGGCTAGTCAGTTCGCTAGAGCCACACTTGTCCCGCACGCCAACCTTCGCAATCCTCAAGGGCCGCTCGAACTACCTGTGCAAGTCCAAGGTCGGAAATGTCATCAAAGATCCCGTCATGGACGGTGATGAATCCGAGCAGGCCAGCTCAGGTGACGCCGTTGGCCCCACTGCCCTCCTCAGCGAAGCGCAGCTCAGCCGAACCGCTGCCGAGGTCATGCGGCTACGCGAGTGGGCCAATGACACCGACACCGGCGACCGCGACAGCCTGGACAAGGGCGTTTCCAACGAAGCCTGGCGGCAGGTCTCCGTCACGGCTCGCGAATGCGTCGGTGCCATTTCCTGCCCTTTCGGCGAGGAGTGTTTCGCCGAACAAGCCCGCCGCGAGGCCTCCAACGTTGACATCGTTGTCACCAATCACGCACTGTTGGCCATCGATGCGCTCTCCGACGCCATGATTTTGCCGCAGCACGACTGCGTTGTCATTGACGAGGCTCACGAGCTCGACGGTCGAATCACCTCTGTTGCCACCGACGAGCTCTCCCCTGCCGGTATCACCATGATGGCCCGGCGCGCCCGCAAATTCGGAGCCGCAGAGCAGGTGGATGATGTCACCGATGCCACGGATCTACTCGGCGAGACCGTCGCATTGCTTGCCGACGCCTACAGCGGCGCACTCGAAGAAATTCCCGGTGAGCTTGGAGCGGCGCTAGCTTCGCTCCGCGATAGCCTGTGGCAACTACAGACCACGCTAGGCACCTCTAGTTCAGGCAGCTCTGGCGGGTCGGGCTCCGGTGGTTCGAGTTCTGACTCTGACAACACTGAGCGCCAGACCGTCCGCGCTGCCGTGGAGAATATGCACGACACAGTCGTGCGAATTCTAGAGTTCAGTAGCGACGATGTCGTATGGCTTGGCGAGAACAAGACAGTTTATGTCGCTCCCCTGTCCATCGCAGCACTGCTTCGCGAACGCCTCTTCGGCGAATCCACCGTCGTTTTGACCTCAGCAACACTTGCTCTTGGCGGCAAGTTCGATGCCATGGCCGCCGCTTGGGGGCTTCCCTCCGGTGGGTGGGATGGCTTGGACGTCGGCACGCCCTTTGACCCGCAGAAATCTGGCATCCTCTACGTCGCACGCGACCTGCCACGACCTGGACGCGACGGCGCCACACCGGAGCAGTTCGCGATCATGGAGCGCCTCATCCGCGCCGCTGGTGGGCGAACGCTCGGGCTGTTTTCTTCTCGCCGAGGCGCCGAGGCAGCGGCGGAGGAAATGCGCAAGCGCCTGCCTTACGACGTGCTGTGCCAAGGCGATGACTCTATCGGTGCTCTGGTTGATCGCTTCGCAGCTAATCCGCAGACATGCTTGTTTGGCACGCTGACGCTGTGGCAAGGCGTCGATGTTCCTGGCCCATCGCTATCGTGTGTCATCATCGATCGCATCCCGTTCCCCCGCCCCGACGACCCGCTTTTGTCCGCGCGCTCCGATGCGGCTAATGCCGCTGGCCGAAACGGTTTTATGGAGGTCTCAGCGACACATGCAGCGCTGCTGATGGCGCAGGGTTCTGGTCGTCTGCTACGCCAAGTCGATGACCGCGGGGTTGTTGCGGTACTGGATTCACGGTTGGCTACTGCACGCTATGGTTCCTGGATTGCCGCGTCGATGCCTGACTTCTGGCGGACGACCAACCTGGATATTGCGGCTGGAGCGTTGCAGCGGCTGACCCAAAGCTGATTCAGAGGGGGCTGTCTGGGCTCACGAGGTGACGCTGGATTAGGCATAGTTTCTGGAAAAAATCCCACGCTTTTCTATCCAATACATTATTGTGATGTGAAACACAGCACTGCTACAGTGCCCGAGCTAATGAAGCAGGACACTTGGCAGCCGTGCACGAGATTAGAAAGGCGATTTCCTGCATGCCCCTTTCCAGCAACCTCCCCGACATCGACATCCCGGAGACCTCACTCTTTGAGTTCCTCTTCGGAGAAATTGAGCCACGTCACCAGGACAAGCTTGCAATCGTTGACTCAGGCTCCGAGGTCACCTTCGGTGATCTGAAGGCCAGCATTGAGAAGTTTGCGGGTGCGCTGGCAGCACGTGGGATTAAGAAGGGCGACGTTGTGGCTCTCCACTGCCCCAACTCGACAACCTTCGCGGTCGCTCTTCACGGTGTCCTACGCGCGGGGGCTGTCTGCACGACGGTCGCATCGCTGGCAACTGCGGAGGACATTGAAAACCAACTCCGGATGTCTGACGCGAAGATGATGCTAACGACCTCCTCAATCGGTTGGGCTGGCGCCCACGGCGCTGAGGCTGCTGGTCTGCCGGAAGAGATGATTATCGGCCTGACGGGTCTCCACGGCATGGGCGAGCTGCTTGCCGAGGGGCACGGCGCCCCGGACGTCGACGTATCACCCGATGACGTTGCCGTGATTCCGTTTTCCTCGGGAACCACCGGTGTACCGAAGGGCGTCCAGCTCACTCACCGCAACTTGGTGGCCAACGTCGCTCAGGCGGGTGGAGCTACAGTCAACGCGCTGACCGAGGACACCCCGGCTGTCACTATCCTGCCGTTTTTCCACATCTACGGCCTGACTGCGCTGCTGAATCTGTGCCTGTGGCGCCGCACGACGCAGTACACCATGGGCAAGTTCGACCTCGTCGATTTCCTGTCCATCATCGCCGAGCACAAGGTGAAGTTCGCGTTCATCGCACCACCTGTAGCTGTGGGCCTGGCCAAGCACCCAGCTGTCGATTCCTTTGACTTGTCCAGCCTGGAGACAATCTTCTCGGGTGCCGCTTCTCTCCAACTTGACCTCGCGGAACAGGTGGAAAAGCGCCTTGACTGCGTGGTCGCACAGGGCTTCGGCATGACCGAGTCCTCGCCAGCAGCCCACATCCGCATCGGCCACGATAGTCCGCTGGACTCGATCGGTCGCGCAGTCCCCAACACTCAGTACAAGATTGTCAACCTCGACTCCGACAGCTTTGAGGAAATCCCGGTTCCCGCCGAGGGGCGCTCGGAGGCAGGTGAGCTATGGATTCATGGTCCACAGGTGATGAAGGGCTACCTCAACAACCCGAAGGCGACGGCAGAGACGCTTGTCGACGGTTGGCTGCGTACCGGCGACGTTGCGGAACTCGACGAACACGGGAATGTGTACATCGTCGACCGCTTCAAGGAACTGATTAAGTACAAGGGCTACCAGGTTCCGCCGGCCGAGCTCGAGTCCGTGCTGCTCAGCCACCCGGATATTGCCGATGCCGCCTGCAGTGGTGTCGTTCGCTCCGACGGCGAGGAGATTCCTAAAGCTTACGTCGTCATCAAGGCGGGCGAGCAGGTGACTGAAGACGAGATTATGGACTACGTCGCCGACCGCGTCGCACCGTACAAGAAGGTGCGAGCAGTCGAGTTCATGGATGAAATCCCGAAGTCGGCGACGGGCAAGATTCTGCGCAAGGATCTCAAGGCCATGGAGGCAGCACGCGCTCAGTCGTGAGTTACTGCCCCAGGGGTCACCGCCACGGTGACTGAACCGGGAGCAATCTCGGTAAACCCGGCATCCTGAACCTCAACCGCGCGGAGCTCTGGCGCTGGCCACTGCTCCCGCGGTACTTCTTTCACATCTAACGCATAACCACTTTGCGCCCACGCCCAAGCGTCCTCGACCGACAGACTGGCCGCATAGAGCATTGAGCCGTGTCCAACTTGCGCGGCCACCTTTCCTACGGACATATTCAGGTTTTTGTCCACCCAAATCACTGGCGGAGCAAAGGTGTCAGCGCTCTCATGGTCGCCCGGGGCGCCGGGAGATGTGTTCTCCGGGTCGTCGTAAGGCAAATCGGTGCCGGAAATTTGTAGTTTGGCAATCTCCGGGTAGGTTTCGTCGACAGGAGTTGGCACTAGTGCGCGAGCTTGCGCGCCGTCGACGTCCACGGTGACACCCGGTGCAAGCTGAGCGCGTTGCCAGCCGATATTGCGAGCGCGACGTGTGAGCTTGCGGATGCGCGCACCGTACCAAGACGCCAGACCTTGTTGATAGGCAGAAGTGTCATCGCCTGCGCGTTCGTCCAGGCAACAAGCAACAACAGCCATCGCGGCAGCGCGGAGCAGCGCAGTGCGCGAGGGGCGTTCCTTCTTCGGAACCTCAAGCACAATAGCCATTGCCCACGGCACATCCTCGCCGTGGTCTTCCCTATCAGGTTGCGGCAGGAGATTATGGGCGATACGGAACCACTCCGGTACCGATGATGCGTCCGTGACAGCTGGATCCTTGTGATCCTCGCGTTGCACTACTGCTCCAACGGCACGCGGCGGAAGGTGCCATCTTCGCGGTCGGCATCGTCGATTTCATCGCGGGAAATGCCCAGCATGAACAGAATCGAGTCCATGAATGGAACGTTGACGGACGTGTCAGCGATTTCCTTCAGCGCCGGCTTGGCATTGAAAGCAATACCAAGGCCTGCGACCGACAACATATCGATGTCATTGGCCCCATCGCCGACCGCAACGGTCTGATGCATCTGAAGCCCCGACTCTGCGGCGAACGTCTTGAGGCTGCGGGCCTTCTCCTGCCTATCGACGACATCGCCGACCACGCGTCCAGTCAGCTTTCCGTCCTCGACCTCGAGGGTATTCGCCTTGTAAAAGTCCAGACCGAGATCCTTTGCCAGCGGCTCCAAGATCTGGATAAAGCCACCGGAGACAGCACCACACTTGTAACCGAGGCGCTTCAGCGTGCGGATCGTGGTGCGGGCGCCTGGAGTCAGCTCGATGGAGTTAGTGACTTCCTCTAGGACACTGACCGGCAGGCCAGCCAGAGCCTTAACTCGCTCATGCAGTGACTCGGCGAAGTCCAGCTCACCGCGCATAGCGCGCTCTGTAACCGCTGCAACCTCCGCCTCGCGACCAGCATGGGCGGCCAGCATCTCAATGACCTCACCGGTAATCAAGGTCGAGTCCACATCGAAACAAATCAAGCGCTTGGAGCGGCGTTGCAAACCAGCGCGTTCAATTGCGATGTCAATGTCCTGGTCCTGTGCAAGCTCGGCCAGTGCCTTACGCAGCGGAATGCCCGCACCCGGCTTCGGGTCCGGAATAGAGACCAGCAATTCCAGGCCAGTGACTGGGTAGTCAGCAATACCGCGAATGGAATCGATGTTTGCACCGTAATCAGCAAGAGTGCGGCCGATACGGGAAATATCCTCAGCGTTGACCGGATTGCCCAACACGACAAGTGCGTGGGTGGAGCCATCGCTGCGCTCAATCGGGGCATCCAGCTGGAAACTGACAGTCATGCCGTGAGGCTTCAGTGTTTCAATGAGTCCCTCACGGAGAACACCGACCTTTTCTTCTGTGACACCAACAAGCGCACCGAGGCTCAGATTAGAGCGGAACACCGACTGTTCCACATCCAAAATTTGAACTCCGTGGGCCGCGAGCACGCGGAAGAAAGCTGCGGAGACACCCGGGCGGTCTCGGCCAACAGCGGTAATAAGCACCGGAGCTAGTCCCGGTGCCAACGAAACCGATAGAGCATCGGTATCTACAGACTGACTGGGAGAGGTAATTACCTGTTCATTCACCAATCCAGTATCGCATGAAGCCCCGGCAGAGCGCTCATCGCATAGTGGGATTCCGCACTTCAGTGGGTGGCCAGCGACAGGCGCTAGCCATCGCCTTGCTCTCTTGCCCTTCTGGCGCTCCCTGCGCCCCCCCTGCTCTTACTGCGCTCTCTTACTGCCTCTTCCCTAGGAAAGACTCTCAAAGACAAGACTAAGGCCCCATCACGGAGAACCGTGATGGGGCCTTAGCTTCGCGTAGTTATTAACTCAGAGTTGCATCAGCCATGTAGCCACTAGCTCTTAGAGCTGACGACCAACGTGGGCCTCTGCGCGCTGACGCTCAACCATGTGCGGGTAGTGCAGCTCGAACGCCGGGCGCTCCGAGCGGATGCGCGGCATCGAGGTGAAGTTGTGGCGCGGCGGCGGGCAAGAAGTAGCCCACTCGAGGGAGTTACCGTAACCCCACGGGTCATCAACAGTGACGACCTCACCGTAGCGCCAGGACTTGAAGACGTTCCAGACAAACGGGATAACAGACAGACCCAGGATGAACGCACCAACGGTGGAGATCATGTTCAGGGTGGTGAAACCGTCAGTCTCGAGGTAGTCGGCGTAACGACGCGGCATACCCTCGTTACCCAGCCAGTGCTGGACCAGGAAGGTCAGGTTGAAGCCGATGAAGGTCAGCCAGAAGTGAACCTTTGCCAGCTTCTCGTCGAGCATACGACCAGTCATCTTCGGGAACCAGAAGTAAACGCCCGAGTAGGAAGCGAAGACCAGGGTACCGAACAGGGTGTAGTGGAAGTGCGCCACGACGAAGTAAGTATCAGAGACGTGGAAGTCCAGCGGTGGGGAAGCCAGCATAATACCGGTCAAACCACCGAACAGGAAGGTCACGATGAAGCCGAGAGCGAAAGTCATCGGAGCCTCGAAGGTCATGTGGCCACGCCACATGGTGCCCATCCAGTTGATGAACTTAACACCGGTCGGGACCGAAATCAGGAAGGTCATGAACGAGAAGAACGGAAGCAGAACGCCACCGGTCACGAACATGTGGTGTGCCCACACAGCCATGGACAGACCTGCAATAGACAGGGTTGCGAAGACCATACCTGCGTAGCCGAACAGCGGCTTACGGGAAAAGACCGGAACGACCTCGGTGATGATGCCCACGAACGGCAACAGCAGGACGTAGACCTCTGGGTGACCGAAGAACCAGAACAGGTGCTGCCACAGCATTGCGCCACCGTTTGCCGGGTCGTAAATGTGACCGCCCAGCTTACGGTCGTACAAAACACCAAGAGCAGCTGCAGTCAGAATCGGGAAGATCAGCAGAGCCAGGATCGAGGTAACCAGGATGTTCCAGGTGAAGATTGGCATACGGAACATGGTCATGCCTGGTGCACGGAGGCACAGGACAGTGGTGGTCATGTTAATGGCGGAAGCGATGGTACCGACACCACCAACACCGACACCGACAATCCACAGGTCAGAACCGACACCCGGAGAGTGAATCGGGTCAGACAGCGGGGAGTACATGGTCCAACCGAAGTCAGCAGCACCACCCGGGGTCAGGAAGCCCGACAGCATCAGAATGCCACCAATGGTGGTCAGCCAGAAGCCGAAAGCGTTCAGACGCGGGAAAGCCACGTCCGGAGCACCAATCTGAAGTGGCAGAATGTAGTTAGCAAAACCCCAAACAATCGGGGTACCGAACAGAAGCAGCATCACCGTGCCGTGCATGGTGAACATCTGGTTGAACTGCTCGTTAGAAAGGAACTGAAGTCCTGGGGCGAAGAGCTCAGCACGGATAAGCAGAGCCATCAGACCGCCGACAAAGAAGAACGAGAAGGACATAATGATGTACATGATGCCCAGCTTCTTGTGGTCGGTCGTGGTCAGCATTTCCCACGCCCAGCTGCCCTTACGCTCATGTCCGAACGGCTGCGGCCGTTCCGGCGCTACAACGCCATGATCTGGACGAGGCGCTACTGCAGTCATTCTTCCTCCTTACTACGCGAAGATTTCCTGTAACTCACTACAGGGATTTTAAGTTTTGTCCTTGTGAGAATAGTGCAGGCGAGTACGCGACGGCGAACCCACCTACCGCTATGTGCCAGATTCTAGTCTGAACCTTGGAAAAAGTTAAGGCTAAGGGATTTTCCGGCTCACTTCCCCACTCAGCTAAGCACACTATTAGTTTCCTGAGAATTGTCTTAACCTGGGCTAACGCCTATTTAGCAGGAACCGTCGAGGCTAGGACTACTACCCCCGTGTGTGTGCTGTCACCAGAGTGAGGCTCGATGCGGAATGTTCCCTACACCTGTGCTTTTAGAAGTCCCAGTCCTCATCCTCGGTTACTTCAGCCTTACCCATGACGTAGGAAGAGCCGGAACCCGAGAAGAAGTCGTGGTTTTCGTCAGCATTCGGCGACAGGGCCGACAGGATCGACGGCGAAACGCGAGTCTCGTCGGCCGGGAACATACCCTCATAGCCCAAGTTGTTCAGAGCCTTGTTGCCGTTGTAACGCAAGAAACGCTTGACATCCTCGGTCCAACCGAGTTCGTCGTACATCTCTTCGGTGTACTGAATCTCGTTGTCGTAGAGATCAAACATGAGGTCGAAGGTGTAATCCTTCAGCTCGTCACGTTCGGCCTGGGTCAGACGCTCCAGGTTGCGCTGGTACTTGTAACCGATGTAGTAACCGTGAACTGCCTCATCACGAATGATTAGGCGAATAATGTCCGCGGTGTTGGTCAGCTTGGCGTGGCTGGACCAGTACATCGGCAGGTAGAAGCCCGAGTAGAACAGGAAGGACTCCAGCAAAGTGGAAGCAACCTTCTTCTTCTGCGGATTATCGCCCTCGTAGTAGTCGAGGATAATCTTGGCCTTCTTCTGCAGGTACTCATTCTCCTCGCCCCAACGGAACGCATCCTGAATCTCAGGAGTCGACGCCAGCGTCTGGAAAATCGACGAGTAGCTCTTTGCGTGCACCGATTCCATGAAGGCGATATTGGTGTACACAGCTTCCTCGTGCGGAGTCAGCGCATCTGGAATGAGTGATACTGCACCTACCGTGCCCTGGATGGTGTCCAGCATGGTCAGACCAGTGAACACGCGCATCGTGGTGCGCTGCTCCAGTGCGTTGAGCGTATTCCAGCTCTTGATGTCATTCGACAGCGGCACCTTTTCCGGCAACCAGAAGTTACCGGTCAGACGATCCCAAACCTCGAGATCCTTATCATCAGGAATCGTGTTCCAGTCAATAGCCGCAACTGGGCATGCACGCGACTCTGGATTCTTCTCACGGTGGGCCGGAGTCGAGGGTGGGCAATCATCGAAACTCACGTGGAAACCTCTCCCTTTTTCATTGATATTGCCGTTTTTCGAACACACCTTATATATAAGGAACGTCCTTCACTCTTTACGAGTTCAAACAGCGACTGCAGCGGTGGCTATTCCAGCCTTGTCCCACTACAAAACGTCAGGCTCCCGATGAAAGGAGCCACTACCCTTAGCAGCTTACCCACACCCGCATTATTAAGCACGCGGCCTAGAAGAAATCGCCCCACTTGCCGAGTCTTGTTCCCGGTGCCCCTCCCCTAACCCCACGTCACACAAAGAAAAAGGTGCTTGACGACGCAATGTCCGTCGTCAAGCACCAAGCGCAAGATGTTGCGCGAGCCTAGGCGTGAACCTTCTCTCGGTTTTCCGCGGTGTCGTTGATGATGCGGTCGGAGATGACGTACACCAGCAAACCTACGACAGCCATGAGCGCGAGCAACCAAGCGATGGTAGCGGAGACCCCTTCTGCTTCAGACTGCGCGATGGAGAGGGTGCTGAAGAAGGCCGGTCGAGAATCAACAAGCATGGCCGTTAACGCGATGCCAACCGGGACGGCAATATTGATCGTCAGATTGTAGAAACCGATTGCAACACCGGACTTGGCGGCAGGAATGTTCTGCAGTGCGGTCGCGACCAACGGCGCATACATGAGCGCGAACCCTGATGGGAACAGAATCATGGAGACGATAACCGTGGCAACACCGGCCCCCGGCAGCACTGCGGGGATGAGCAACGCCACGATGATGATGCTGATGGCTGCGACAATGGCCTGCTTCGAGGGCAGGAACTTGGCAACCTTGCCAGACATTACACCGACGATGACAGCGCAGAGGTAGCCCGGCGCGAGGATATAGGCAGCACCGTCGAGGTTGATGCCATAGAGCTCGTCGACCATGTACGGCAACAGAATGGCCGAATACCCCAACTGGACCATGTAAACCACGAGCACAACAATCAGCGCGCAAACGTAGCGAGCATTGGTAAAGAACGACGGGCTGACCACGGCGTTGTCATGTGTCCGGATGTGCCAGACAAAGAGCGCGACGCCCAGCGCAGCGGCAACCAGCCACCACCATTGGAACTGCTGCATGAACAGCATCACCGCAGTGGCGATGACCGCGATGAGGAACAGGCCAAAGATATCCAGGTGACTCTTCTGCTGCTGCTCCTCCGGAACTGTCTTGATCAGGAACGGAATGGCAACAATCAGAATGAGCGAAATCAGGAACATAGCCGGCCAGGAAATGTAGGTAGCCACGATTCCCGAGGTCAACGTTCCAATCAGCAGCGCGGCTTGGAAGGCCGCGGTGGAAAAGCCGAGGTAGGTTTTCTGATCTTCTGGGCTTAGGTACTTGGTGACATAGATGACGTAGAGTGTCTCAGCCGCCGCCAGGCCCGCAGTTTGAATAATGCGGGCAGTAAGCACGATTGGCCATACTCCCTGGAAGAAATAACCCAGTAGAGAGCCCACGGCGACGAAGCCGATACCGACAATCATCAATTTGCGGATACTGATGCTGTCCGCCAATGCGGCGTACACCACCGCTCCAATGCCAATCAAGATACCGGCGAGTGTCGCCTGCAGACTGGCCGTGGAGACACTGAGGTCCAGAGATTCCGCAATCGGCTTGGTCATGAACTTAAAGCCATTGTCCAAGACCAAACAGAATACAAAGGAAAACAGCAAGACCGGGACTGCGGCCTTAGGGTTTGGCGCGGCAGCCTTGGACGCTGCGCTTTCACGGGGATTCACGTTCAAGCTGGTATTGCTGGCGGGATTGCTCATCGCACTGTACCTATTTCACACTTCAAGCCAATTGATTGCGGACCAGGACACTAGAGTCGAGCCAGCGGCAATGCCAGCTCCATCATCGTCGTGAAGGCCTTCTCACGTTCTTCCGGAGTGGTCTTTCCACCGGTGACGATGTTGTCCGACACAGTGAAGATTCCCATGGCCTCCACACCGGCCTCGGCGGCAGTGGCATAAAGGCCAGCTGATTCCATCTCCACCGCCAGCACACCCATGCGTGCCCAACGGTCGTTCACATCATCCTGGAAGTTGTAGAAAATATCGCTGGACAAGATGTTGCCGACGTGCGTAGTGATGCCCTGCTCACGGGCGCGATCGCGAACATCTTCAATCAGACGGAAAGATGCGGACGGGGCGAATGTCCCCGGCAAGTTGTACTGCGATAGAAAATTGGAGTCCGTCGACGCCGTCTGGCCGATAACCACGTCATACAGGTCCAGCTCCGGCTGCAACGCGCCGCAGGAACCGACGCGAATCAGCTTCTTGCAGCCGAAAACATGGATAAGTTCCCAGGAGTACAGCGAGATAGACGGAATGCCCATACCGGATCCCATGACGGACACTTCCTGCCCCTGGTAGGTGCCGGTAAAGCCCAACATGTTGCGAACTTCGTTGAACTGAACGACATCATCCAAATAGGTCTCCGCAATGAACTTGGCACGCAGCGGGTCACCTGGCAACAAAATGGTTTCTGCAATCGGCGCACCCTTTGGGTTGATGTGTGGTGTGCTCTTACCAGTGGTATCGGACATGGCTTCCAGCCCCTTCCCCCACTAGCCGTGGGTGAAAATTATGCGAACATTGGTGTACCACTGCCCAGGTTAATTACCTGGATTACAACCGTCAATAGTGATATTTACATTTGTTCCCAATTGGGTGGAGCGACGAAAAAGGCGCGAGAATCTCCCGGCAAAACTCGGGGAAATTCTCGCGCCTTCAATGCGCTACAACTGAAGTACTAGATGCCTAGCCCTCAAGCACGCTTGCTTAAAGCATGCAGGATACGCAACCCTCGACCTCAGTACCCTCCAGCGCAACCTGACGCAGGCGGATGTAGTACAGAGTCTTAATACCCTTGCGCCATGCGTAAATCTGCGCACGGTTGAGGTCACGAGTGCTCACCGTGTCCTTGAAGAACAAGGTCAGCGACAGTCCCTGGTCAACATACTTGGTAGCGACCGCGTAAGTGTCAATGATCTTCTCGTAGCCGATTTCGTAGGCATCCTGGAAGTACTCACGGTTGTCATTGTCCAAGTGCGGAGCCGGGTAGTAAACGCGACCAATCTTGCCCTCCTTGCGGATCTCAATCTGAGATGCAATCGGGTGAATCGACGAGGTCGAGTTGTTGATGTAGGAAATCGAACCGGTCGGCGGCACTGCCTGCAGATTGCGGTTGAACAGGCCGTACTCCATGACGTCGGCCTTCAGTTGCGCCCAGTCCTCAGCGTCCGGAATGTGCGCGGTGGAGTTCTCGAAGATCTCCTTGACGTGCTGAGTCTTCGGCTGGAACTCTGCCGGATCGAAGTTATCGAAGTACTTGCCGCTAGCGTAGTCGGAGTTCTCAAAGTTGACGAACTTCTGACCGCGCTCGCGAGCAATCTTGTTGGATGCGCGCAGGACTGCGTAGAGCACTGCTGCGAAGTAGGCGTTGGTGAAGTCCAGGCCTTCTTCCGAGCCGTACATAATCTTCTCGCGACCAAGGTAGCCGTGCAGGTTCATCTGCCCCAGGCCGATGGCGTGAGATCCGTCGTTGCCCTTGCGAATCGATGGCACCGAGTCAATAGAAGTCTGCTCACTGACCGCAGTCAGGCCACGGATGGCAGTCTCGACAGTGCGACCAAAGTCCGGCGAGTCCATGGTCATCGCAATATTCAGCGAACCAAGGTTACAGGAAATGTCCTCACCCACGTGCTCGTAGGACAGGTCCGCATTGTAGGTCGACGGGGTGTTGACCTGCAGAATCTCCGAGCAGAGGTTCGACATGTTAATGCGGCCCTCAATCGGGTTCGCGCGGTTAACCGTGTCCTCGAACATGATGTACGGGTAGCCGGACTCAAACTGAATCTCAGCGATGGTCTGGAAGAACTGACGCGCGTTGATCTTCTGCTTACGAATACGCGGGTCCTCGACCATATCCGCGTAATTCTCGGTGATGCTAATGTCCGCGAACGGCTTACCGTAGACACGCTCGACATCGTACGGGCTGAAGAGGTACATGTCGTCGTTACGCTTGGCCAGCTCGAACGTGATGTCCGGAATGACAACGCCGAGCGACAGCGACTTGATGCGAATCTTCTCGTCCGCGTTCTCACGCTTGGTATCCAGGAAGCGCATGATGTCCGGGTGGTGCGCGTGCAGGTAGACAGCGCCTGCACCCTGGCGAGCACCCAGCTGGTTAGCGTAGGAGAAGGAGTCCTCCAGCAGCTTCATAACCGGGATGACACCGGAAGACTGATTCTCGATGTGCTTAATCGGAGCGCCCTGTTCACGCAGATTGCTCAGCAGCAGCGCAACACCACCGCCGCGCTTGGACAGCTGCAGCGAGGAGTTGATGGCGCGGCCAATGGACTCCATGTTGTCCTCGATACGCAGCAGGAAGCAGCTCACCGGCTCGCCGCGCTGGGCCTTACCGGAGTTGAGGAATGTAGGAGTAGCAGGCTGGAAACGTCCGGCGATGATCTCATCAACCAGGTGCTGCGCGAGCCCCAAGTCGCCGTCGGCAAGCGTGAGTGCAACCATGCACACACGGTCTTCGTAACGCTCCAAGTAACGCTTGCCGTCGAAAGTCTTCAGCGTGTACGAGGTGTAGTACTTGTAAGCACCCAGGAAAGTCTGAAAACGGAACTTGTGGGCGTAGGCCTGCTTGAACAGTGCCTTGACGTCCTCAAATTCGTACTTCTCCAGAACCTCAGCCTCGTAGTAATGGTTCTCTACCAGGTAATCGAGCTTCTCCCGCAAGTTATGGAAGAACACAGTGTTCTGATTGACATGCTGCAAGAAGAACTGTCGCGCAGCCATGCGGTCCTTATCGAACTGAATCTTGCCGTCTTCACCGTACAGATTCAGCAGCGCATTGAGCGCGTGGTAATCCAGCTTGTCCTCGCCCACCGGCTCCGCGACCTGCTTGCCCATTTCCGACACGTTGACTCCTTTAATATTCATTTGCCTGCGCAGGGTCTGTTCAATCACTGCCCAGAGCAATCCAATCTAGCTTTTTTCCTCGCGCACCGCTTTACGACGGCTTCCGCGAGCGCACCCATTCGGTTGTCTCAGTGCCCCTTCCCTCGACACTGAGGCTAGCCAACTTAAGCGCTGGCTCTACCGTGGAAGAACTCCTCTAGCCCTTCTCGGACTCGCTGCACATCATGGTCGGTTCCCATCAGCTCGAAGCGATATAGATATGGAACCTTGCACTTGTAGGAGATGACATCCCCTGCTTTACAGAAGTCCTCACCGAAGTTGAGATTGCCGGCAGCAATCACACCTCGGATGAAAGAGCGGTTGTGCTCATTATTAAGAAATTTGATGACCTGCGGAGGAACTGGCCTTGAGTTACCGCCGCTGATGGAAACGCCACCACCATAAGTCGGACAAATGAGGACATAGGGCTCATCAACGATAAGCTCCGGCTCATTACGACGGATGGGAATGCGGGCATTTTTGATACCTAGCTTTTCAACAAACTTGTGTGTATTCCCCGTCGCCGAGGAGAAATACACCACCAGCATGAGAGCTTCACCCTTTACATCGCAAAACCCCCGAAATCTCCGTTTCCTGTGCGGTTAACGAAATCTGCGGGGAGGTGTGTGATTCTTACGCTGCCTGGAGAGCCTTGATGCGATCCGGACGGAAACCCGACCAGGTCTCAGTGCCAGTGTCAACGACCGGCGCCTGGAGGTGACCGAGAGCCATGACGTAGTCCCGAGCCTCATCGTCCATGGTGATGTCGACGATATCGTAGGCAATTCCAGCCTTATCGAGGGCACGAGTGGTAGCGCGGCACTGGACACATGCAGGCTTGCTGTAAACGGTAACCATGACTCTCACAAACTTTCTGGCTTTGGGTAAGACCAATGAATCGGATCGACTTCGTACAAACAACGGAAGCGGCCGAGGAATCAGCGGATTGGTTGAATGACCGAAAGCTCCCAGGGTTCATGAGAAACCGAGTACGGGTGGCAGACAGGTCCTTTTAGCTCTCCTTGACTCGACATCGAAAACACTACACTTGGTGCCTAGAAAACTCTAGTCATACTAGATGTAGTACTCACAACCATGGTATTCCCTGTTCGGAGATCTCTGGCGCACAAGATGTTGTACACAGACGCACCACAACCTTGTAATTTCACGCTAAAAATTCTAGAAAATCGTAGAAAAACAACTATCGGTCCATTTTGGTTAAACCAATTACTGCAAGACGCCCCGCAGCCGACCACACCGATTCCAGGCGCCGCAGTGTCCCCGCCCTGCCCCTGTCCCTCCCCTACCCAACTTCGGATTCCGCAGCGATCTCAAAAATCGCGGGCTGCACATGTGAACATGGGCTGCACAAGTGAAACTGTGTAAGTTTATGACACTTTCAAGCCATTTTTCGAGCCATTTCTGTCATAAACGTAGTCAGTAACTTCCATCGCCCCACCGCCGCCAGCCATAAACGCAGTAACCGCCTGAACCTCCCCTCCCTAAAAACCAAAAACCGCAACCTTTAGCCACAGTAAAACTGCGACTTCAGATTGCGGTTTTGGCAATAAATGAGGAAGCTATTTGCTTCGCGCTAGCCTAAATAAGGCTTAGCCCTGGCGGGCCTTGAAGCGCGGCTCCTTCTTGTTGATCACGTAGACCTTGCCACGACGGCGCACGACCTGAGCGCCCGGCTTGTTCTTCAGCGACCGAAGGGACTTGCGGACCTTCATTCGGGCGCTCCTTTCTACTCGGCTCCGAAACGGGAATGTGCACACTGCACTCTCCCCGGACAATCACCCCAGTGACTGCCTGGCAACGCACCCTTCCTGATAATCCGAAGAAATATCAAAGAGTATGCGTTACGACACGAGTTGCCATACTACCTAATAAGCGGAATAACTCCAAAAATCCGGGGGAAACATGTCCTTTGACGGTCAACCCCAAGATTGCAACTCCCCACGTTGCAACTGCCTCCGCTTCTCTATTTGGCAGCGGCAATCATGTACTCGCGGACCTCGGCAAGTGTCTTGCCAGAAGTCTCCGGCACCGCCTTGATGGTGAATACCAGCGCAATCGCACCCGTGATGGCAAAGAAGAAGAATGACCACGCACCACCGACAGCATCCACCATCGGGAGAAATGCCTGCGCCACAAACCAGTTCGCAACCCAGAGCGCGAGCCCTGCCAGCCCCATACCCAGGCCACGGGCTTCTGTCGGGACAATCTCGGAAATCAGGAGCCAGGTCGCCACCGACACAGCCGCCTGCTGAAATACGATAAATACAGTCATCAGCAGAAGCGACATCATGGCACCCGTCGAAGAGTTACTCGACAGGCCATAGACGGGCGCCAGCACGAGCAGCGAGCTTGCACAGCCCACCAAACCGATAATCAGCATTCGCCGGCGACCAACGCGGTCAATAATGCTCATACCGATTGCACACGAGATCACCGAGGCGATACCGATGATGATGGAGGTGTAGACAGAGCTTTCCGTCGACAAGCCAACCTTGTTCATCATCGTCGGCGCGAAATACATAATCGCGTTCGCACCCGTGACCTGCTGCGTCACGCCAATCAGCATCGCAATGATGACGGTGCGTCGCACCCACGGGGTTTTCACAGCCAGACGCTCTGCTGCACGCTGATCGGCGCTTGACGACGCCTCACCAACGGCAACCTCAGCCAAGGTCGCCTCATCTCCCTGCATCTGACGCAGCACGGCCAGCGCCTTGCCCTCCTGTCCTCGACGGACGAGGTAGGCCGGTGTGTCCGGCAGAACCAGCATGCCGATGAGCAGCACGATGCCGGGGACAGCGCCGAATCCAAGCATGAGTCGCCAGTTACCGGAGGAGGCTAGGGCGGAGTTGGTGAGGAACGCCACCAGCTGACCAATCACGATCATCAGCGAGTTCAGGCTGACCAGGCGTCCACGCACATGCGGTGGTGCCATTTCGGAGATGTACATCGGTACGACGATGGAAACACCACCGATACAGACGCCGAGCAAAGTACGCGCAGCACCCAGCGAAAAAGCACTGGTAGCGAAAGCGCACCAGATACTGCCGATGATGAAGCCGACCGCTCCGAGCAGGATGGTGCCACGGCGCCCCAGGGAGTCCGCTACGCGACCGCCCAGGAACGCACCGATAGCCGCACCGACCAAGAGCATGGCGGTGACAGTGGACTCCTGTCCTGGAGTCAGCTCAAAAGAGCGCTGGATATACAGCAGCGCGCCCGAGATGACACCGGTGTCGTAACCAAAGAGGAGGCCGCCCAGAGCGGCGATGATAGCCACGGCTATCGACCGAGATGTGGTGGTTTCCCGGTTCGGTCCAGTCTTATTCTGTTCGGTTGTACTCACGCTGGAAATCTTGCCACCGTCCAGGCAAAGACCCCCTATCCGAACAGCACTTACTCGATAAAGATGAGAGTTTTGGCACTCTTCTGGCAGGAAAATCATCCCTTTTCCCATCCGGAACTAGCGGTAGAGTGAGGCTCATGACACCAGTAGGCACACAGGATTTCCCGCATCCCCTCCAGTCGGAGATTATTAACGACCTCCACGTCCAGCCCACCATCAATGCCGCCGAGGAAATCAGCCGCCGAGTCGATTTTCTCTGCGATTATTTCCGCACCGCGCACGCCAAGGGATTCGTGCTCGGAATTTCTGGCGGCCAAGACTCCACGCTGGCCGGGCGTCTAGCGCAGTTGGCCGTCGAAAAGCTTCGCGACGGCGGTGAGGATGCCACTTTCATTGCCATTCGCCTCCCCCACGGCGTGCAGGCCGATGAGGACGACGCACAGGTGGCACTGCAATTCATTCAGCCTGACCAAAGGCTAACTATCGATATCGCACCGGCCACTGCTGCGATGACCGCCCAGGTCACTGATGCCCTGGCCGGCAGCGCTATCAGCGACTTCAACAAGGGAAATATTAAGGCCCGCATGCGAATGATTGCCCAGTACGCAGTGGCGGGTGTTGACGGCGCTTTGGTCATCGGCACAGATCACGCCGCGGAGGCGGTCACCGGCTTCTACACCAAGCACGGCGACGGCGCCTGCGACCTCGTTCCGCTGCAGGGGCTGAGCAAGCGCCAGGGCGCGGCCTTACTCCGTCACCTCGGCGCACCAGCCAGTACGTGGGAGAAGGTGCCGACGGCCGACCTGGAAGAAGACCGCCCTGCGCTTCCCGACGAAGTTGCGCTCGGGGTGACCTATACCGCCATCGACGACTACCTCGAAGGCAAGGCCGTCTCAGATGAGGATGCCGCGCGAATCGAGTATCTCTACTCCATTTCCCGGCACAAGCGAGCCGTCCCTCCCGGACCGGCCGATTCCTGGTGGCGCTAGGCTACTGCCCCGGGCCACCGATCCAGCGTCCCGGACAGAGCAGCAAACCCCTTAAGAGAAGGCCTCCGCGCCAGCGTCCCAAATAGCCCCAACTGCGGCCAAGCTGTCTGCCGCACCGGCTTCAGCGCTGGGTTCCAGCGCAGGTGAACCATCCTGGACGAGCTCGGCGGTCACCAAACCGTGGGCGAACGCCCACATAGCCAATCCCTTAGGCTCATCGCCGGCAACCTTAATGAATGCATCGCGAATCCAGGCATCCAACGACGAAGGCGAGACGACATTCACGAAATTAGTGCGACTCATCAGCCGGTAACCATGCGGATCGTCGAGAACTGCCTGGCGGTACGCCTGCAGCAGAGACGCCGAAGTGCATTCCTCATCAATGGCAGCATGAATACGCTTGCCCAGATTCTCGAGGCTCTCGGTCAACAACAGCTGAAGGAGCTCTTCTTTACCGCTGATGTGCTTGTACAGCGATGGCGCCTTCACATCGAGCCGCGCCGCTAGGCGGCGCATGCTGATAGCACTCCAGCCCGATTCGCGCAGCATCGCGCGCGCTTCATCTACGATCTTCTGCATACGTGGAGACTGCCTGCGCACATCGGGCTGCGCTGGCACCCCATCGGTCGATTCTATGGTGCACGTCACATTTGCGACTGTAACGGGTTGAATCTCACTTAGGGCGCTTTTGGGTAATTTAACCCAACAATTTTTAAAAAACAGCTAACGGCGGTGCTCAGTCACTAAAAGCTGCCTTTGCACGCTACAAGCTTTGCTTCACGACGGAGCCCCCACCGTCGTAAAGCAAAAGTGCCGTATGCCACCGCTACACTTCGTAGCGATTCGGCTCCTCCCCGAGGTGGAAATGGCGACCCGAAACATCGTTCGGGGTAATGCGCACGTAGTTGTACTTTAACGTCGGCAGCCAGGGCTTCAGCGGCAGCTCATCTGCAGCGTTAATATCCGCGCGGGAGGTGAGAACCTCTGCGTCACCCTTTACGATGACCGACCAGGCCTTCTGAGCATCCTTGTCAACAAAGTCGGCCTCAAAAAGAACATCGTGGTTCAGAGAAACAGTAAAGAGCTTCGACCCCTCGGCAGTGCGGAAGTAAATGCTTCCCTCATGAACGACGTAGTTCAGCGGGAAAAGGTCCATATCGTCTTTACGACGAACAACCAGTCGCCCAAAAGTCTGCGTAGCCAGCAGCTCAAGGGATTCTTCGGTGGACAGTTTCTGAATAACGGAGTCGTTGTTTGCCATACCCCCAGTATTCCACCGTTCAGACAAAGTTGCTACAGCCATACGGATTACCAATCACTGAGGTAAATCGCAGACGCATGGCACGAGAACAACTCACGGCCAGGGTTTCCCCATTCATCGACTTCTACCGCGCCCCATCCCGGCAGGCAGCCCCCCGGCACACTTTTGTCGTTTACCTTCCCCTAATTTTCCCTTTCCCCCTCCCTCCCCGTTACCTTGTGAGTGTCCCCGATAATGGGGATAGTCGCTGGTCCCGGTATGGCTTACCTGCCCTGTAGTTTCCATAATCCGGGGGGGTGTTGCCGCCGGGTGCCAGGACTTTCGATGACAGCTGATAGGGACACGGCCAGTTTTAAACTAGGTCTCTTTGTAACGTGGGTGCTTGCAACGAAGGTCATGACACCAGCGACTGGAACAACGCCATACCCATCTCGTTTTCTAGGAGCTCATCATGTCTCCGGAGCATTCCATCGACATATTCCTTGGGTTAGACGTCGGCAAATCTGAACACCACGCCTGCGCCTTAGACCGTGATGGCAACAAGGTCTTCGACAAACCGTTGCCTCAACTCGAATCCGAACTAGCAGGCGTTTTTCACCAGCTTCAGAAGCTTGGCACCGTGCTCGTGATCGTCGACCAACCCAACACCATCGGCGCACTACCGATTGCTGTAGCCCGGGACTGCGGTTGCGAAGTCGGATACCTGCCAGGTCTTGCGATGCGCAAAGCTGCAGATCTCTATCCGGGACGTGCAAAAACAGACAAACGCGACGCATTCATCATCGCCGACACCGCCCGCACAATGCCCCACACGCTACGTGCCGTCGACCGCAATGATGAGGTACTCTCCGCCCTAAAGATGCTGTCCGGCTTCGATGATGACATCGCCCGCGATTGCACTCGCACTGTCAATCGGCTTCGCAGTGTCCTCACCCAGATCTACCCCAGCCTGGAACGAGTTTTTGCTGGTAGCACCCTGACTCGCACGCCGATCCTGGAATTATTGATCCATTACAAGGGACCGCAGGGGCTAAAAAGAGCCGGATACCAACGAGTGTTGAACTGGATGATCAAGCGCACACGTAAAGACCCCACCCCGCTGGTAGACGACATTTTTACAGCGCTGAAAGCTCAAACAGTCACCGTGCCTGGAAGCGATGCCGCCGAGTTAGTAATTCCTCAACTGGCTGCAAACATCCAGGCCCTCAAAGAGCAACGAAACACCATTGCTGAGCAGGTTGAAGAGATGCTCGCTGATTTCCCTCTTTGTGAGGTCTTGATGAGTATGCCCGGAGTCGGCATCAAGACCGCAGCGCAGATCCTTCTTGCGATCGGTGATGGCTCCGACTTCGCTAGTGCTGGCCACTTAGCTGCTTATGCTGGAATAGCACCCGTGACTAGACGATCCGGTTCGTCGATCAGAGGTGAATTCCCGGCACGGTCAGGCAATAAACGACTGAAAAACGCCTTGTTCTACTCCGCATTCGCAGTTATCCGCAGCCACGAACCGTCACGGCGGTATTACGAACGCAAACGCGCTGAAGGAAAACGCCACAACGCAGCAGTCATCTGCCTGGCACGACGCCGATGCAATGTCATCTACGCGATGCTGAAAAACAAGGAGTTCTTCCGCGAAATCCCGCCACGCCCCGTCGCCGCATAAAGCCCCAAAGACGAAGCCGACCAGCACACGCTGGCCGGCTCCTAGGCACGCCTAAGAAACTACTCCCAAGACTGTGCTCGTCAACATCGGTCTGGCACTTGACAAAAACATAGGGACACCCCCCCCCGGGGTGAAGGATAAAAAGTGTGCCCGCATCAGCAGTGGGAGTTGGGCATAAGAAATTCCCCCGGTCAAACGACCGGGGGAATTTGTTCCTTGTTACTTAGACGCTCATTTTGATACAAGACTCTGGGTGGGTGCATGGAGCAGCAAGGTGGGTGCAGTTGGCGCGAGGGTGGGTGCACAATCGACCTTTCCCAGGCACGCGGGGCTGTCAGCTCTAAACGGTGCCGACTAGCAACAGATGTCAACTAGAGATGAGTCCCGACAGAATCTGCTCGAGGAACCGTACGTTGACGTTCCCTAAGTTCTCAGGGGTTTCATTACTAAGTTGCCCCATGAGGCCAACTGCTCGCTCTTTGTTTGTTTCAAAGACATCACGGATATCAGAGGTGAGCTTAAGGGAAATGAGCATGCCCATCATATTGATAGAGATCGCCAGCATTCTCGAAGCCATTTCTACCACTGCTTTGTCAGGTGGTATGTCGCCGGTCTGCCTTGCCTTCGAGAAGAACAACTTCACGAATTTATCGGCAGTTCCGAACGCTTTGTCTGCCTCGTCAATATTGCCAAGCCTCCAGTAGCATGACCCCAAGTTCATGTAGGCACGGCTGAGGATACCTAGATACAAGGCCCAGTGTTCCGGTATTTGGTCAAAGATCCTTTCGGTATCGCGAATCACAGCTACCTGATTGGCGATTTTGGGGAACTCTCTCCCGCCTTCGATGAACCAAAGTGGGTCACTGTCTACTCCAGTTCCGCTCAGGCGTCCGAAACGACCGTTCTTCTCTTGCACCAGAGGGTAGAAGTCAATATATTCCATTTCACTGTTTAGTTCACGCAATCGTGCATCGACCAAATCGATAAGTGTATATCCATTACTTGAATCAATAGTCAACGCTGCGCGTACCCTCATAAGTCGCTCAATAGCTTTAGCACCTCGCCCTTGAATTTGGTAGATCCAGGAGAGAAGGACTTCCGCTCGCACTGTGCTGCTTCCTGTAGCACCGACCGCGATGCGCGCGTTCTCTGTCAACGTTTCCAAAACAGACCGCGCCTCATCGAATTGCTCGAGTTGAAGCAACGCGTATCCAAGCTGGTGCGCGGCACGCAGGCCCAGTGGATCATAGGCTCCGTGGTGCCGATGGACGATGGAAAAGCAGGCAGATAGCCATTGCTGAGCATCGGCGAACCTCTTCTCGTTGAGAGCAATGCCTCCCGCCCAGATATACATATCGGCCCGGAGAGTTGCATGATTTCTCGACTCTGGGATTCTCCCATCCAAGTCACGGAACGCCTGCTCGACATCCGTAATCTGATTGGCATAATATCCAAAAACGATCACATCCGCTTCCACCTCGAGCGCAGCAGGCGAATCCTCGCCGACTGCTTTTCGGATTCTTGCTAGAAGTGCTTTCCCTTGGTCAAAGGCTTCATCGCTAGAGGAATTTCGTGCATTCACCGCCCTAAGTCGCTTCATCTGAAGCATGAGAGTCTTAGGAGAATCCTCCCCGAAAATCTCTGTCGCCGCACCGATACCTTCCTCGTAAAATTCGATGGCATCCTCGTATGCCCAATTCTCGAAGGCTACATCTCCCTTTAGCGTTACCAACGGGATGTATACAGCTTCCACAACATCCGCTGAAACTGGTTCGTCCGAGTACCTTTCTAAGAGCATCGCTGTGATGTGCATCAGGACTGGCATGGCTTCCAGCGGGTCTCCGCTCCTCAGCAGGAGTCTCGCGTGGAGGAGCTTGACCACCAATGTGTCAGGATGGTTTTGTCCATCCAATTTAATCTGTAACGGTAGAAGCTTCGAAAGGATCGCTTCGGCATCAGTAAACTCAGACATTGCGTAATAACAATCCGCAATTTGCCTGAGCACGAAAATCTGATCGCGTACGTCAGCGTCCCCGCCAAGAGCGCCAAGAGCAAAGTTGAAATGCTCGATCGCCTTTGAAAAATCAAATGCCGCTATGTTGCGTCTCGCAACGTGGATGTGCGCCGCCGCTGTTGTGAGAGGTAGCCCCTCCCCACCGAAGGTAAGATACCAGTCCACCACTGCATCTACTTGAGAGCTGCTGGGGAGATCGAGATGCTCACGCTGATCATCAAGCCAATGTGTGCAAGCTTGTTGCGCGAATCTTTGTGCATGCTTCTTTAAGGTGGACCGGTCTTGAACGGTTTTCCTCACGTGTCGGGTCAACAAGGGATCGGCGAAGTGGGCTACCTCTGTTGATCCCTTGCACCATCCGATGGGATTTCGAGCTTTATTAATCGCATCGTGAGCGCTTTCCGGTGACTCTTGGTAAATCTCGTTGATGACCTCGGCGATGACTGTCGGCACGAATCGATTAAGTATGTCCTGAGCTGGATCTGAGGGGTTTCCTGCGACCGCTGCCGTCAGCGCGTTTCTCACACCTTCAGGCAGAGCCTTCCAGCGGCTCTCGACTACTCGTTCGACACTGTCTGGTAGCTTGAAATCATCGGAAAGAAGAATTTTGTGACCTGATAGTCGAATCTCAATCGCAACGTTGGGGTCGGTAATCCAAAGAAGGAGAAACAATGGCGTATTAAGTTTCTCCACCACCTGTTTCGCAACGTCGGCAGACGTTTCTGGGGCATAGCGCAATAGGAGTTCGACGAGTGAGTTCTCCTTGAGAGAAGGGACATCCACATCAATAAGTTGCGCTTGAACATCCGAGTTTTCTTGCATGTCTGAATGCCATTGTTCGAAGTCGTCCTCGACCATTCCCTCAGGCCAGGCAGTACCAATCACCATCACGGGCCGCTTCAGGTCAGGCTCGCTGAGCACTGTCAGAAGCGAACGGAGTTCCGGCCCCATCAGGTGCATATCCTCGATGACGACAATTCCGGGGAGGCCTTTTGCAGTCAAGGATCGAATGGC
This sequence comes from Corynebacterium jeikeium, assembly GCA_003955985.1. NCBI lineage: Bacteria > Bacillati > Actinomycetota > Actinomycetes > Mycobacteriales > Corynebacteriaceae > Corynebacterium > Corynebacterium jeikeium. The sequence goes on along the minus strand of CP033784.1, from coordinate 705,846 downwards.
TTCAGCTAGTTCCGCACCAGCGTCCTTCTTCGACTTGAGGTGCTGTTCCCCCATGTATACGTCTCGGTGAAGATTCTTCGAGTTCTTTCGTCTCTTGCCAAACCAACGAAATACATCGCCTAGCCACGATGTGAGAGTAGCTGGAAGCGGAATACCGATACTCAACGCTTCAAGAGAATACTCAAGCAATGTATCGGCTGCATCAGCCTGCAAGTCCTTGCGGACCCGAGGAACTACTTCAGAGAGCACTTTCCCAGCACGAGCGAGAGCTCCAGAGGCATCCCACCACGCCAACGACAAGGGGGCCAGGTGGGTCGCCATCTGTTTCTTACCCGTTGCCACGACATCGAGTTTTTGGTTGTTCCGCAGCTCTTGACAATTGAATGACCACCAACCAAACGTCGGGAGCGTGTCTTCCTTCCAAATGAAGGAATCCAAATCAGGGGAAAGAACCGCGCGGCCTCGTAGTGGGTCGGCTTCACCATCTGCGAAAGTCAGCTCGGGCCAGTATTGCCCATATCCGTCCTTGGATTTTTCCGCCTTATCCAAGCGAAGTAACTCGTAAAGGCGCTGAATGATAGCTGTCTTCCCAACACCGGATGCCCCCCGAAGCATCAAAACAATAGGACCGTCATAGCAACCGCCGGAAAGAGCCTTCACCCGATCATGCAGGTCTCGCGCGATCGATTCGTGTTGTCCAAGGAGCTCAGGCACCCTAGTTCCTCCCACAAAAAACGCATGGCCCAAAACCACAGTCACGTGACGTCACCGTCAAGATAAGGAGACCTAGAATAATCGCCATGTCAACTGCCAAGCTACATTCCATTCTCACCGAACATCGAGTGCTTCTCAACCGATCCTCTGAAACTGGCATCCTTAAACCCGATTCTGAGGGTGCCGTCCGTGTCGACCTCGGCGTGGTCGACGAGGGTGTTCCATGCTTGGTCGCTGTATTCGAGGGGTGGCTGGGTGGTGAGGAAGTCACGGACTTCTACGGCCTGGGCGCGGCGGCGACGCAGATCGTCAATCTGTTCAGTGATGTGCTGGTATTGGTTCTCCAGCTCGCTGTGCCGGGCTTCGAGTTGATGGTAGCGGTAGGTCGTAGTCGTCAGGGTCATGGGCTGTTGCCGCTGCAGACGCGATGAGTTGGTTCATCAGCGTAAGGGTTTCTTCGATCCGCTCTGTTAGGTCGGCCTGCTGGGTTTCCAACTCGTGGGTGTTGTAGACCGTTTCATCGAGCAGACGCATGGTGTCATCGGGCACGGCGTGGTCGGTGACGCGCCCGGTCAGGGCTTTGACGAAGGCTTCTTTGATTTGGTCGTCAGTGACGTGGGGCGTGGCGCAACGGTGAGTTTTCTTGTATTTGTTGTTGCAGCGCCAGATATGGTGGCGGCATTTGCTAGTGGAGTGCCAAACTTTCCGTCCAAACCAGCCGCCGCAGTCGGAGCACTTGATGCGGTTGGCGAACGGGTTGCTGTTGGCGGTTCCCCGGCCTGCGCGGCGTGCAATCCCTGCTTGAACGGCGTCCCAGGTAGCGGGATTGATGATGGGTTCGTGGTTACCGGTTACGTAGTACTGAGGACTTCGCCTTCGTTGACTTTCATGGTTTTGGTCAGAAAGTCAGTGGTGAAGCTCTTTTGCAACAGCGCATCGCCTTTGTATTTCTCATTGACAAGAATCGACCGCACAGTGGAGGGCGGCCACACTGTCTTGTCGCGCGGGGTGGCGATTCCATCGGCTGTGAGTTCGAGAGTGTCCGATAGTTTGTGTGCGGGGGTTTGGTTTACAAGTAGTCTGCGAATCGGTCTGGGTATGCCACGGCTAGTTGGTTGATGGCTTGTTTCCACCCGGTGGCTTTCGCTCCTTCAATATGGCAGTCACACTCAACGCAAACTTGGCAACGTCGTCCCAATGACTCGAATCGCAAGAGATTTAGCAAGGACACTCGTTGCAACTAATGTCAACTACTCAACTACATTCAAGCCTCATGAAGTTTCCGAGCTAAAGAAACATTATAATATTTACCTACGCGCCTACATTGAATTAATACTGGCTACTGAGCATGAACTCCGTCAGGCATGGGCTCTCTCTAAAACATTTACATTTCTTGAAAAAGATGATGACAACAGCGCGATAGAGTCCCTGAGTACGAGCCTAATTCAGGCCATTGCCACTTTCCAGGTACGCGGCAGCTTTACTGCATCACTAGGTCACGTGAACGAGGCTACGCTGAGAGAGAAGCTGCTCCTACTAGGGCTTGTTGCTGATGTTGACTTTAACCGAAATGATGTCGATGTTTCAGCAATACTATCTGCTACCGAACCAGAAGAGGTCAGCGCCCCAGAAGATGTGCCAGTAGGCAAAGTGCGTGCTTACGACTTCATCCTGCCCTTCCGAGTCCCTGGCTGGGGAGAGAAACCTCGCCTTTTTATTCAGTCTCAGTTCTATGAGGGCGACAGCGGAAGCGTCTCGCACAAGGTCGTCGATCAGACTAGTAGTTCCCGGATACAAACCCGAGAAAGTTACCCAAACTCGGCATTTCTCGAATACCTTGACGGCGCAGGGTACGCAGGCGCTTTGCGTGGCGATCTTGGACACATGCTTAAGTTTGAATCCACTGAGGATTTCATACAAGTAAAGTCCATTTTGGTGCGCCTACGTAGGGCACTTCAGCAGATCGGCTTCCTGACGCCTCTCGAAATCGAGCACGCGGTGCTGCTCTCACCAGACGGGGATCTACAAGGAGTCCGGCAGTACTTGGAGAACGACGGTTATTCTCCCGACGAGATCACTCGAGCTATTCAATCTGCAATTGTCGGTGGAAACATCCACAGCGAAGAAAACCGGCTCACCATTGCGCCAGAGAGGTTACCGATCGCACGTGCCCGCCTTCTCCTAGATCTTGTCGTTCTTTCGGCGCAGCTCCTTAATGTTCCACATGAGGACGCAGAAACAGTCTATATAGTCCCTGGGTACGGAGCCGACTTTGGCTGTACCCCAAGGTGAGCTGGTGCAGATGGTTGACCAAGCTGGTGCAAGCACCTTGTGGCCCGACGAAGCAACCCTTCAAGATGATCTTGAGTGGCTATTAGTCGAGCAAACGATTAGTAAGCGCCCAATCGATAACGAGTAGTGTCTTGGGATTTCTCAAACCGGGTGCGCGCACCTTTTGACGTCAGCCCGGACACTTTTGACGATGCCCTATAGATTTTGACGCCTGTCCAGAACAGCCCCACTACCCCGCTAGCCAACACCTAATCACGTCACACGAAACACCCTGAAACGCCGATGATCGCGCCTACTCAACGCCCTATCCACTCAAGAAACCACGTTTGACAAGACAAAACACACTCCACGTAAGGCAAACAATAAGACGCCCACTTTGTATCAAAATGAGCGTCTAAATGGTGGAGCTAACGGGGCTTCACAAACTAAGGGCATTTACCCAGGTAGACGGCTTAACCGAAAAAATAACCGTTCGGGCGTGCCAGATATGTGCCAGATTTTCCAAAAAGCGCCCCCAAAAACACCTAGAAAGGACCGCCACATTTGACCGTCTACACCGAACACACATACAGCCCACACGCTACCAACCACTAGACCAAAAGAACGGAAAACCACTATGTCCACCTACACCGCCCACGCACTCCGAGAACTACAGGAACTCACCGCAAGCATTGTTTGCCCCGAGCTCCCGTTAGCCGACGAGATCAACGACGGCACGCCGCTCACCATTGAGCATGTGAACACCCTCACCGACACACTTAGCCGCATTGCCGGCCGTGACACACACAAGGAAGTTCAAATGGCTCTTGAAGCTGCCCGTGACGCGCACCGAGCCGCGCCGGGCGATACCAACAACAGCTAAGTCATTAAGCGACCGGCCCGAGCCTGCTAAGTGTAAGAATCACCCGGTTTTTACATAATCGCAGGTTGGGGCCGGTGCTGTAGAACGCCCTGTAAGCGATTAAGGGGTGTTAGGGTACGTGCTCCCGTCGTTTAACCGCTTAGAATCGATTTGCGAACAGGGGTTTTGCGCAGGTCAACGAGGGTAAGCCCCACATGCGCACGGAAGCTAACTCGACTGGGGAAATTCCCCAGTCGGAAACGAGGGTAAGCCCCACATGCGCACGGAATTTTTACACCGGCGTAAAATTCACCGAGACAAAAGCGCCCTACCACCAGCACGCAGGGGGGGGGGAGTGCGCCGCCAGCAGTAGGGCTATCGCCACAGTCTCACAGTCAACAGGGGCACCGACAGAATAACCCGGCATGCGGATTACCGCGCGCTAATCCCCGTACTCCCCTACCCACGCTGGCCCAATATCTTCAACACGCACACCAGTAGGCAGAACAGCCCAAAACACCCGAGACATAACCGGCCGCTCAATCACCGAGCCGCCACCATACCGTTCATTCCAGACCTGAATAGTAACCCGCACCTTGTCCGGGTAATGCTCTTCTCCCCAGCGGTCCGTATAGCGGGGCACCCAACCTTGTAGCTGCTCTTCCGCCGCAACCACAGCCCGCCGTACAGCCCCCTGGTCAATGATCTCTAGCGGGATACGGTCACGGCCCGGCGCGGTACGTCGCTTAGTGGGCACCCATTCACTCCATGACAGAGAGGATTCAACTAGCCCCCGCTTTTCTAAGCTCTCCATAGTCTGCAGCACTTGCCGGGGTGAACGGTTTACGGCTTTTGCCACCTCAGTGGTCAACATGGGCAACAGAAACACGTCTTGCCTGCCAGGGTGGGCCGTTATCCATTTTTGCAGCTCTGCGTAAGTGTGTGTGCGTAGTGCTGTCAGTATTGCCCGCTGAGTAGTGCCTAATCCCTTGCCCATGCTCTAACCATACCGACTAGAGGGAAATCTAACACTAGGAAGAATACTTAGGGCTAAGCGCCGTCCGCCTGTTAGCGCTTGCCGAATGGCGATTTTTCCAGGGCCTCAATCGCACGCGCCCGCTGCGCATACGCCGCCACAATCTCTTTCGCAGGCTTAGGCTCCATTGCTTCCAGCGACCGGATCAGCGCCGTGAGCTCATCAAACTGCAGTTGCCACTTACCAGCTTCCAACTTCATGCAAACACCTCACATACCCTTTACGTTTTGACACCGATAGTTTACGGCAACCCCCACCCTTAAAACAGCCCGCCACCTGCAGCAACCGCCACCGAGTAGCAGCGACCCGCCCCCTGTTCTTGGGCCTGTTCACCACCACAAGCCACCGGGGGAGGTACCGCAACAACGCAGTGCCCTTTAGCGCCATGGACACCGCCAGGGATACCTCCCCACCCGCTAATTAGCACCACAAAACAAAAGGAGAGAGAGACAAGCAAGCACAGCGAACCGAGAGAGTCGCTGGCTAGGCACCGCCCTAAGATTTCCGGGGGGCCGCACACCTCAAGGACACATGCACCGAGTACAGACTGCAGCACACGCCCGGATTATCTAGCACCGACTACCCTGCCCGGCGCGCCGCCATTTCTTCTTTCACCCTCAGCACGTCGCTAGTCCTGTAGGTCCACTTTTTGCCGTTCCAGAATCCTTGTAGTTTTCCAGCGCGCCGCCAATTGCGGACCGAGGTAGCGGACACGCCGCACCAGGTTGCGACCTCTACCGTGCTGCCTGCTGGTGGGTGCTTTTCAGGTGGATTAATGGCGTTCTGCAGGGTATCGGCATACAGCTCTATCTCATCGAGCCAACTAACGCCGTTACTGCCTGAACGCAAAGACCACCAGGAAGCTGAGGTAACCCACTGCTGCGCTGCCAGTTGACTGCTGTGACCTGCTAGCCACCAAGCAAGTGCCCCACCGCTGCGATCGCGTGGAACGCCTGCAATGCCGTCAGCACGCGCCTGCAGCACACCGCACTTGAGTAGATCTTGCAGCTCTATCGACAACTGCAGCCAAGACAGATTACACGGTGGTGTTGAGCGTGGATTACGCCGCCTGATTTCCCCGAACCGAGCGACACGGCCATGACCGCCGATAAGGTCATTAAGGTTTTCCGCCATGCGCGCAATAGTGGTTAATGCTGTGGCGAGTCGCGTTTCTATCGCCTGCAACTCAGATGTGTTTGACGTGTGAACCATCATGTTTTCATACTAGTTCACTTCACAAACGTTTTCGTGTGATGTTGAGCCGCCCCACACTGCCACCTGATGCCACTCACCGGAAAAATGCGAAAACGGTCAAACCCGTACACGAACAGCGCAGCAACGCCCTCCGGCCGACAAGGCAGACTGGGGAGGGGGGGGGCACCCCCTGGGCCTGGAATCCCACGGCCAGGCGCAGCCCTAGCGCCATTGCCAACCGGGGGCCATGCGCCCCGGGGGAGGGGGTTGCCCCCTGGGGTATAAAACTCCAGACCTGTAACCGCCCCTCACACCTACGCCACCGGGGGCCGGGACCAGCTTCACGGAGGGGATAGCCCCCAGGGGTCTTTCACCACAGGACCGCCCGGCGCGCCGGGCTGCTCCCTTTAGGCTAGGACGTCCTTTTTTCTTACCCCCTGTCCTAAGTGTCCTAAGTGTCCTATGTGCTGGTCAGGGCGTTTTTTGGTGTCCTATGTGGTGTCCTATGGTGTCCTATCTTCGTGTCCTAGGTTAGGACGGGTTAGGACGGTGGTTAGGACGCTGGAAACCACCGCCTACCTGGGGTTAGGTCGGTTAGGTCACTTAGGACGGGGTGTTAAGTGAACTCACAAAGTCCTGCCATGTTTCGCCCTTGCCGATAATCCAACACTGCTTATCGACGTAGCGAATAGCTTTAGCGTGTACCAGTTCCGCTAGCATGTCTTCCGCGTCTTTACGCCACCTGCGCTGAGGATTAGTAATCTCACTTACACGCACCTGCTCACTACCCTTTAACGCCTCGTAGACCAATTGGTGAATGCGCTTCCTACGTGCTGCATACTCTGCTTCTTCACGTGTCATCTGCTTGACCACGGCTGAGGCCTGCAGGCGTTCGTTACAGGACTCACGTACTTTCTTTGAGTACGCTATGAGCGCGCCCGCACGCCGCCAATCATCATCGGTAAAGCCGCGCTCTTCCGCATGCCCTCTAAACACGGCCAGCAGTGCAGCGATACGCACCCGAGTTAACAATAGGTGCGAGTCAAGCCCGCCTGTATAGCCTTTAGTGAGCCGCAACCTGCTGCGCTGCTTCACCTGCCTACTGGCCTTATCGCACGCGCGGATTACCGTCCCCGCCTTAGGGAATTGCACCGCGTCCAACTCTGGCCCAACCTTAGGCAACTGGCTAGGCACGTTCGGATCTAGCAGCTCCGTCCACATGAACCGGTGGGGCAATCCATCATCGGGGTTATCCAGCAGCGCCCCTACCCTGCCCCGTTGGGCTCCGATAATCAGCCCGGTGGAATACGTGCCCCCGGCTATGGTGTCCACACTGTTTTTCGTCGCATTGCCGACCGTGCTGCCGCTGTAGAGCTTCAGCAGGTTTTGCCTAAGCGTGGCACCGTCGCGCTTCATCAATGTTTCGGCGTTGCTGATTTCCGTCTCCGTGAACAGCACCCGGGGGTTAGGTTTAGGGGCCGGGTCATCTTTGTCCGGCGCGGGTGGCATAAACGCGGATACCAGTGATTCACCCGAGCCTAGCGGCCGCTCTTCCAGCCCCGCGGGGAAACTGGTGCGGACCAGTGGGTAGGCCTTAGTAGACCGATTGATTACCGTGTCCTTGCCCATACCGGAATCACCAACCAGCACAAGATAGGCGTTCAGTGGTGTGGGGCCCAGCCCAGCGTTAACGGTAATAGGGTGGCTTGCCGCCGCAATCCTGGTCAGCGTCACAAGTAGGAATGCGATCGGTGGCACGTAGTGAGCGCGGGCGTAATCCTGTAGGTGCTCGAGCGCGTCTGAGCCGTCGAATACGTCCCTATGTAGCTGCGTCCACTCTTGTGCGGTTAGTACCGAGTCCAGCGGAATATCCGCGCCGACCCTAGCCGCGGTTGCTTCCGCGCGCTGCATTGTCTGCTTCACGTCGCTTGCAGTCATCTTAGGCATTAGGCCACCCCCTGAGCTGGAGAGTAAGCCCGGACCTGCTGCCCGTTGATCAGCGCGCGTTGCCCTGCTGCCTGCGCATACAGAACGCGGTCCACCACTTCACCAGTGCCGACCAAAGTTGCTTCGTCTAAGCAGCGTTGGATACCCGCCTGGGCTTGCACCAGGGACGCAAAACCAGACTGTTCAACCAGCAGGCAGGCCGCAACATTAATCAGCCCAAGCTCAGCGAAACACAGTGCTTTATCGGCGCGGTAGCAGCCACTTCCGGTAATCCGCTGCATTACCCGGACGCTCACCGGGCCTTGCCGCTCATGCAGCCGCTGGCCGAACTGCACAATGTTGATAGCCTCCTGGCCCCGGCCCGTCTCCAGCAGCTCCAGGACACCACCTAGCAGCACCTCAAACGCCGGTTGATACAACCTAGGGAACGCCTGCACGGTTAAGCCGCGCCGGGCGATAGCGAACTGCGCGGTTTCCGCCGTACTGGAGACAAGATAGGCAAGTGTTTGTACCGCAAAGGACTCCCACACGCTAGGTGTTCCCTGCCCTACTGGGTTAGTATGGCGGTAGAAACTTGCTTGATTGTCCCCGTGCTGGCCCGGCGCGGGGATATTCTTTTCAGCCATGGGTTACGCCACCTCCCCGCCGTTGTCGATAGCCGGGTGGGTTACCGCACCACTGGGGTGCATACAGGTGGTGAACGGACGTACTCCCGTATGCCGCACGCCGTCGGTATCGACTTCTTCATACGGCTCTAGCCCGGTAACACGCAGGGGGATGTCATTGCTGTAGTGCGTGGCTGTATCAAGCCGGTGTACCCGGACTTCATACGCAAGGATCTTCTTCAGGGTCTCCAGAACAGTTACCGCAAGGTCTGCCTGTTCGGGCGCGCTCATATCGTCTGAGAGTGTGTACAGCGCTTCTATGGCCGCGTCGATTAGACCATTTTCATTGATGTAGGCCAGCGAATCGGCTGGGGCGTAGTTGGTAGTCATTGTTACGCCACCACCTTGCGGGTGGCGCGGGACTCCATGAGGGCATCGAGCTCGAGCATGTCCACACGCAGGGTGCGGGGCGTCGGATAGTAGCCGACGAGCTCCCCGGCGTTGATCATGCGCCGGATAGTCTTTTCGCTGATTGCCCAGCGGCCTGCAGCGTCTTTTACGCTACCCATAAGCCGGGGCTTCAAATTACGCGCCAGGCGCGCGTTGGATGTGGCGGTGTTCGCTGTGGTGCGAGACACATTAGACATGAGTTCTACACTCTTTCCCACGTACCTATTTTGGGTACGAGTAGTAATCCCCAACGAATCGGGGCTTTACTACAAAGCGCCGCATTTAGGCGCTAGGGACAGTAGAAACTCTGCCATCCACCGTCTTAGTCCCGTTCTTAACGGCCCTGCACTCCGGAATCGGAGTGGACTGGCTTCACTACAGTGATACGGCTCAAACCAAATGTGAAGAACTTCTTTCACCTTATCATGGCCTCACATGCTCGCGTCAGGACTGCACTGGCCGCTACATTCCGAGCGCACGCCTTAGAGCCGAATACTGAACCTCATAAATGTCCTCGCGTATTAGCGCGTCTAGTATCGGCGCCAGCTTTTCCTCACGAATGCGGAAGTCAGGGAACACCACATACCAGGACTTCTTAGGCCTCCCAGAACCCCGGTCAATATGGTAGTCCCTCCAGAGCTGTGAAGTCCGTTGACGGGGGCCCACCACCCAATCTGGGATGAAATCATCCCCCCAACGGTTCACAACTGAGATTCTCCACGACACGCGCCCTCCAATGAGTCGAAGCCCACATATTAGGTCTCCCATGATGTACCGCCCATCAAGTACGCGAATAGTCAAACCGTCAAGCCGGTGCCGCTCACTTTTCTTTTCAGCCATATCTCTACTCCTGCCCTGCCCGACGCGCCGCCGTAACCGACACGTCCACCACGTCCATAAGCTCCGTTGTCCGCTCAGCCCGAACCTGCATATAAATGCCCATAATCACACTCAAATCATCATCACCGAGAATGCGGCCAATCTCTTTAACATGCGCACCCTCTTCCGCAAGCCGAGTCACCAACCAGCGCCTACCCGAATGCGGTTTAATCCGCTCAGACACACCCGCCCGCTTAGTAGCACGATCCAACACCGACCGGTAAGACGTATCCATAACAATTTCGCCCGCCCCGGTGGTGGTGAGCAATCGCGCCGGACGCGTGCCGCCGCCGAGCTCATCAGCCAGATTAAGCGCCACCGAGTCCGGGACTACATGCTTAGCCAGGTGCTCCCACAACAGCGGCACCATTGACGGCATAAAGGGGACCTCCCTGTTACCCGCCTGGCTCTTAGGCTTTTGCACCAGCATGTACGTGCTACCGCCGTCCGGTGTAATCCGCTGAGCATTCTGCCTAACCCGAATCGAGTACCGAGGGGCATACGGCACCGGCACATCGCAAATAACATCGTCCACTTCCAGAGCGATTGCTTCACCGATACGCAAGCCGTGGAACAGACACAACACGGTTAGCAGTTTGTAAGACGGCTTCATTGCAGACACCACGGCATGCAGCTCTTCCGTGGTGGGCAGATACGGTAATTCCCGCTCTCTACGCCGTTTAGCGGCCGCAATCTCTACCGGGCTGCGGTCTATCAACTCACGTCGCTGAGCTTCATCACACGCCGCTTTAAGCCGCACATAGGCCTTGTGGTTGGTTTCCGGGGTGTCATACACGCGGGTGATACCGTCCCACCACGAATAAACATCGGCTTTAGTCAGTTCCACAAGGGGAATACCAGCAAGCCGGGTAATGTCCGGGTCCACATCACCAGGCGGCCGCGGGTCAGTAATGCGGTTGCGGACGGTACGCCGGTAGATCTGCAGCGTGGACGCGCGGACCGTAAGGCCGTCGTGATACTGCTCTAGCCATGCTTCCACGGTAAGGGCGTGGCGCTGCTGCGCTAGCTGCTCTTCCGCCGCGCGCTGCTCTGGTGGTGTCCACTCATTGAAACTGATTAGCTTTTCTTCTTCATTGAGCCAACCCTGAGCAAGGCCGCGGGTTTTGAAAGTGTCAGGGGCTTTACACTCCTGCCCCCGGTAGGTGTAGCGAGCCTGGAATCTTCCAGACTTGAGTTTTCGGATACTGCCGAATGCCATTGTTTCCGCCTGTGGTGGTCATGTCGGGCGTGCCAGATTTGTGCCAGATATGCCAGATTTGTGCCAGATTCCAGTCTATCCGAGTCCACAACAGGACATTAATCATGTAGACTGAAACCAGTCGCTACCAGGGTAGATACAAGAAAACCCCCGGTCATTTCGACCGAGGGATTTCATACTGGTGGAGCTAACGGGACTCGAACCCGTGACCCCCACACTGCCAGTGTGGTGCGCTACCAGCTGCGCCATAGCCCCAGAATCAACACCGAAGCGGCTTACACCCTCCGTTGTGGACTCCTCAAAGGCTACATGGCGCTGTCATATATCACCAAATCCGCATGTAGAACACGCTTTTACATATCCTTCTGGCGCATCCAACAACATGACTTAAAGCTGAACTTCACAAAGCCCACAAGAGAACTAGCGCAGAGCCAGCTCGACCCACTCTCCCAGGCGACCGTCTTCGGAGATGTCTTGCAGAATGTCCTTACCATCGACAAAGACGTGCGGCGAGGAAACCTTGCCCAAGCGCTTCTCAAGGTCATCGAAGTTGGCGTTTGCACTTGCCTTGGCCTCGGTGGTGTCGATGCCGGAGCGGACTTCGCTGACAATATTGTCAGCAACACCGAGCTGCTCCAGACGGTCAGCCAGCTCATCATTGTCCCACGTGACGGAGTTCTGCTGGTCAGCCATCATCATTGTGTGGAAGTTCCAATATGCGCGAGCATCCCCGGTCTCAGCAATCTTGCGGGCAATCGCGAAGGCGCGAGTGGAGTGGCCGTCACGCTGCTCCTTCTCCTGACCATCCAGGAAGTTCAGCGTGCGGTATTCAGCGACTAGCTTGCCGTCGTTTAGTGCCTTGAGCTCATCATCGTGGCCCTCTTCGCTCATTTGAGCACAGTAGTGGCACGAGAAGTCCTCAAAAATCGTGGCTGTTTTAGCCCCTTCGGCGCCGTCCTTGCTCAGTCGGATGACATCGCCGTCGAGTGCGACGGAGAAGTCGACGTCCTCATCTGGCAGCCCCTCAATCGGCTGCGACCGGCCGATGTAGATAACGCCACCAATAACAACTGCAACGACAGCAAGAAGAGCAATCAGGCCGACGACGAAGCCACTGCCCTTTTCATTTGGGTTCTTAATCTTCTGACTCACACCGCTTACGATAGCGGTGTTTTCTTGCCAATGACACAATTGCGCCTGAGAAAACGGAAATGGTTACTAGGCCTATCACTAGACCCACCGCCTTGACCCCAGCCCCTTGTCCCTTCCCTCAGACTTCAACCTCTAGCGCGCGGGCTAGGCGTAAATGGCAAACTTCTTCCACGGCCACACGTACACAAATGCAGCCAAGGCCAGAAAACCTATATCTCGGGCGATTTCCGTCAGATACGTAGCGGGGCCAGCGTTCTCATCGTAGCCACCGCCACCAAAGCAACCGCAGTCAATCTGCAGGCCGCGCGCCCACGCCGAGATAATGCCGCCGATGAACGCCAGTAAGAGCAACCCCGACAGCACTGCTACCGGACGCAGGAAAAGCCCCAATACCAGTAAGAGTCCGAGGATGACTTCGAAGGCGGGCAGCGCAACCGCTACCATCGGCACCAAATCGCTCGGCAACAGCTCATAAGCTTGCACTGCCTGACGCGATTCCAGCGGGTTCAGCAGTTTGATAAGACCCGAGTACAACCAAACTGCAGCCAGGCCGAATCGTGCCACCACGCCTACGAAATTCTTCATGCACAGAAATGTTAGTACAGGCTAACTGTTTACAGCTAGCCCAACGGCTATCAATTACCCGTTCAGAACCGCGGAGACCACGTCCTGTGCCTCAGCCTGAACCTGGGCCAGGTGGTCCGCGCCCTTGAAGGACTCCGCGTAGATCTTGTACTTATCTTCAGTACCCGACGGACGTGCCGCGAACCATGCGTTTTCCGTAACCACCTTGAGGCCACCAATCGCAGCGCCGTTACCCGGTGCTTCGGTCAGTTTGGCTGTGATGGTCTCCCCAGCCAGGGTGTCGGCCTTGACCTGCTCTGGCGAGAGCTTCTTCAGGATTGCCTTCTGCTCACGGGTTGCGTCGGCATCGGTACGGGCGTAAGCCGGGGCACCGTACTTATCGGCGAGCTCTGCGTAGAGCTGCGATGGAGTCTTCTCGGTCACAGCCCTAATCTCGCTGGCCAGGAGGTCCAGGATGATGCCGTCTTTATCGGTGGACCACACAGTGCCGTCGTGACGCAGGAACGATGCACCAGCGGATTCCTCGCCACCGAAACCGATGGTGCCACCGAGCAGACCAGGGACGAACCACTTGAAACCGACCGGCACTTCCACGAGCTGGCGACCCAAATTGGCAACGACGCGGTCAATCATCGACGAAGACACCAGCGTCTTACCGACCGCGGTCTCCTGCGACCAGCCCGGACGGTGCGCGAAGAGGTAGTCAATGGCAACGGCCAGGTAGTGGTTCGGGTTCATCAGACCCGCGTCCGGGGTAACAATTCCGTGGCGATCCGAGTCCGCGTCATTACCTGTGGAGATGTCGAACTTATCGCGGTTACCAATCAGGGACGCCATCGCATTCGGCGAGGAGCAGTCCATACGAATCTTGCCGTCGGTATCCAGCGTCATAAAACGCCAGGTCGCATCGACCAGCGGATTGACCACAGTCAGGTTTAGGTTATGCGCATCGCCAATTGCGCCCCAGTAATCCACCGACGCACCGCCCATCGGGTCAGCACCGATACGCACGCCGGCATCACGGATGGCGTCGAGGTTGACAACATTCGGCAGGTCCGACACGTACGCATTGAGGTAGTCGTGCTTTACGACGAGGTCTCCTGCCTTATCCACCAGCTGGCGCTTAACCCCATCCAGGCCCTTAGCCAGGTATTCATTGGCACGAGCTGCAATCCAGTCCGTCGCATCCGCGTCCGCCGGACCACCGGTCGGCGGGTTGTACTTAAAACCACCATCTCGTGGCGGATTGTGGGAAGGGGTAATCACGATGCCGTCGGCACGCGCGGAGCTATTACCCGTCGGACCGCCCTCCACGTCGCTGTTGTACGTCAGAATCGCGTGGCTGACGGCCGGAGTCGGCGTGTAGCGATCCTGAGCGTCAACCATCACGGTAATGCCGTTGGCCGTGAGCACCTCGAGGGCGGAAATCATTGCCGGCTCGGACAGGCCGTGGGTATCGCGGCCGACGTAGAGCGGACCTTCAATGCCCTGGCCCTTGCGGTAATCCACGATGGCCTGGGTGGTGGCGTGAATGTGGTCTTCGTTGAAAGCGCCGTCGAGGGAGGAACCGCGGTGACCGGAAGTACCGAAGACGACCTTCTGGTCAGGATTAGTTGGGTCCGGGTGCTTTGTGTAGTAGGCAGTGACCAGTTCCGCGACATCGATAAGGTCGGATGGCTGGGCCAATTGCCCGGCGCGCTCATGAGCCATTGTGGGTATCCTCCTGCTAAATCAGCGAACTGCGCAACCGCCGATTTCATTGCCGACCAACCGGCCGGGACAAGGAAACCGAACTTAGATGCGCTTCCTCTTCCCAGTGTCCCCGTTTTAGGGCCAACGCGCATGGCCAGAACCACTCGGTAATGCAAACTCGCCCCTGCAATAGGGTGCATCAGATAGATTGCCGCGTGCCGACGGGAGCACCTTCTCGAGAGGATTCCGGGCTGCCGGCACCTGTCTCCTGTCTCCCCTTTAGCCGCTGTGCTAGCGTTTGCCCTGTGAATGAGGAATCTGTTGCTCCGAAGCTGCCATCAGCAGGACGAGCGCAGGTTCTGACAGCTCTGGCCGTGGCCGGCGGCGCCGCTGTTGGCGCAATATGTCGCTTTCTGTTCGGAGCGGCGATCGATGCAATCGTTGGCTCGGGAATTAGCGCAATCTCGACGACTGTCATCAACTTACTGGGCTGCCTTCTCTTCGGTCTGGTCAGCAGTATCGCGTTTGCTAATCCCCGGCTCGCCGCTTTCTTCGGCACCGGCTTTTGTGGCGGCTTCACCACCTTCTCCGCCTTTGTCATTCTCCTGTTGGCACAGGCCGACACGTCAGTCGCTCTTCTTATCAGTGTTGGGCTTATTCACCTGCTGTGCTGCCCTCTCGCCTACTGGCTGGGCACCAAGTGCGCACGGAAGGTCGCGGAATGACCGGCGATCTCCTCGACTCTTTTTCCTCGGCGCTGTCGGCCATCCTCGCTATCGCACTTGGCGCGGCAGTAGGTGGAGCGCTGCGCTATGCGCTGGCCGAACTTGCGGTGAAGTGGGCTGATTCCAAATTGCCCGGAACGTGGACCGCGAATATGATTGCCTGCTTCGTCGCCGGTGTCGCTGCTGTGGTGTGGTCGCGGGGAACGTCGATAAGCAATGGCATGACGCCTGCCCTGGCCTATGCGACGGTAATGATTGGCTTCGCCGGCGGCCTGTCGACGTGGTCCACACTCGCCGGAGAGATCGTACGCCTTAAGAACCAACACTTTTGGAGGGCATGTGGCTACCTTGCTCTCACACTGATTGGCGGAATAGTTTTTGCTTTCGCCGGAATGTGTTTACCCCCACTTGTGGCGAATTAGTAGCACAATAATCATTTTCTGAGAATTTAATGATCGGATTTAGGCTTTCTACCAGTAAAGTTCCACAGCATGGAAAGCTTCAGCGATTTTGCCTCAGCGGCGGATAGTTTTATTTGGAGTCCGTATCTCCTGATCCCCGCGCTGATCGGCACCGGAATCATTTTGACCATTCGCCTGGGTGCAATTCACCTGGTCAAACTCGGCCCGGCACTGCGCCTCGGACTCATCGACCGTAACGACGAAGACGCCGAGGGAGATATCACCAACTACCAGGCGCTTGCGACGGCTCTCGCGGCAACAGTCGGTGTCGGCAACATTGTCGGTGTCGCTACCGCGATCGGCCTGGGTGGACCCGGTGCGCTGTTCTGGATGTGGGTGACCGGCCTGCTTGGTATGGCATCGAAGTACTCCGAGGCATTCCTGGGTGTGAAGTACCGTCAGGTCGATGCAGCTGGCGAACAGTCCGGTGGCCCGCAGTACTACCTGCGCAAGGCCATCCCGAATGGTTTTGGTAAGACGCTCGGTATTCTCTTCGCCGTCTTTGCTGCGCTGGCAGCGTTTGGTATCGGCAACCTGACCCAGGGCAATGCCGTGGCCTCGAACCTGGAAAACAGCTTCGACATCGATCCGACGCTCTCCGGCATGATCATGTTCATCCTGGTAGGTGCGGCGCTGATGGGTGGCATTAAGTCGATTGGCCGCATCACCGCCGGCTTTGTGCCGATGATGATTGTGCTCTACATCGGTGCGGCCGTGTGGGTGCTCGTCGCCAATGTCTCGGCGCTGCCCGAGACCTTCAAGCTCATCTTCACCGATGCTTTCACCGGCACCGCGGCCGTTGGTGGGTTCGCAGGCTCCACGCTCATTCTCGCCCTGCAGATGGGTGTTGCCCGCGGCCTGTTCTCCAACGAGTCGGGCCTGGGTTCCGGTGCTATCGCCGCTGCCGCCGCATCGACCACTCACCCGGTTCGTCAGGGTCTGGTCTCCATGACTCAGACCTTCATTGACACCATCATCGTCGTGTCCTTCACCGGCCTGGTTATCATCAGCACCGGTGTTTGGCAGGATGGCAACGTCGACACTGGCGCTCTGACTGCTGAGGCATTCTCCCGCGGTCTACCTGGCCACTGGGGTGGCACAATCGTCACGCTGTCGGTTGTCTTCTTCGCATTCTCCACCATGCTGGGCTGGTCCTACTACGGTGAGCGCGCATTCGAGTCCCTGGTCGGTCGCCGCGGCACCGGTCTCTACCGTGCGGTCTTCACCTGCGTAGTCTTCGTCGGCGCTGTTACTCATCTGGAAACCGTCTGGTCCGTCGCCTCGGCTCTCAACGGCCTGATGGCGCTACCGAACCTCATCGGTCTGATTGTCCTGTCCGGGCTCATTGCGCGCGAGACAAAGGCCTACCTCAAATTTGACCCGCAGTTGCGCGCAACGGCGGCAGAGATTGATAAATGGCAGTCTCAGCAAAACTTCGAGGCCTTCAGCAAGAACTAGCTGAAACTAGCAGCTGCTCGTAGGGACTACGACAAAAACTACGAGCAGGTCTGCGCGGTCTCCGGCTTTTCGATTGCCGCAAGCGCGTCGTCAAGCACAGAGACCTTTACCAACTTCATATCGCCTCGGTCGGCAGTCACAGCCTCTGCGCAATTGCCTTCCGGCACGAAGAACATCTCGGCGCCCTCATCTCGGGCGGCCGAGATTTTGTGTGTAATGCCACCGATTTCGCCCACGTTGCCGGCAGCGTCAATAGTGCCGGTGCCAGCGAGGTGCTGCCCCTCGGTCAAATCGCCTGGACTCAGCTTGTCAATCACTCCGAGCGTCATCATGAGCCCCGCAGACGGACCTCCAATGCCGCTGAGCTGGTACTCAACCTTGGTGTCGTCCGCGGATTGCGCCCCCATCCCAACGCCGAGCAGCGCGGCATTCTTCTGATGCGGATTTTCCGCCAGTGTCACAGAAACATCAACGGCTTTCTCGGGGTCAGAGTCCTCGCCCTTAGTAGCCTTCTGCTTATCGACGGTCGCAGGCTTGACCCTCAACGTGACAGTATCGCCCGGGTTGCGTCCGGCAATAATCGCCTTGACTTGCTCAGGCTTGCTTACGGCCACCCCATCCACGGCGAGAATCACATCGTCTTCATGCAGTCGCCCATCGACGGGACTATCCGGCACTGTGTAGGCGACGGTGACTTCCATCGGCAACCCGAGATGTGCCAGCGCAGCGGAGGTGGCGTTGGCCTCTGACTCGGTGAATGCAGCCTTGTTCTCCTCTTCCACCTCGTCCTGACTCTGGCCCGGAGGGAAGACCGCCTCAATGGGGACGATATCGTTGTCACGATCGAACCACAGGCCAATGACCTGCGGCAATGTCAGGTTATGTCTGACTGCGACGGTTGTCATATCCAGCGTGCCCTTAGAGAGTTCGGAGTCCGCAGCACTGCCACTGACCGAGATAATGCTCTTGCCCTCGACATCGCTGAGAACATCGAAGACCGGGCCAGGCCCCTGCGCGGCATAGGGCACTGTCAGCGTTGGCAGCGAGAGCACAGTTGCCAACGCGGCGATGGGCACAGCGCCCGCAACAAGAGTTTGGGTACGACGATTCACAAATAACACCCTACATTCTCGCTATCTGCCTACTGGACACCTGATGAATCTTGTCCGTGTCTGTTCGCTGGGCGCGAAGTTGCCAATAAAGTGGTGCTTTTAAGTACTCACGCGGGTCATTGCCCGGTACGGTGGGAGCATGAGTTCTAACGGATTTGGCTTTGGTCCGAACGACAATGATGACGATCGCGACGACGCTGGCAACAATGACTCCGGTCAGGGCGGTCAGGGCGGCCAGGGCGGTCCTTTCGGTTTCTTCGGGTTTCCCTTCGGTGGCATGGGCGGCGCCGGTGGCTTCGGTTTCGGCGGCCCCGGGCAGCCCGGCAGCGGCGCCTCCGGCAAGGGGGACCAGCCGAACTTGGGCGATATTCTCAACCAGTTCGGCGAGATGTTCTCCGGCATGGGGCAGCGATTCCAGGAGTCTAACTCTGGCCCTGTCAACTACGACGCGGCCGAGCGCGTTGCGCGGACCCGTCTTGGTAACCCGGCTCCGGTGAAGGACTCGGCCCGCGAGGCGCTGACTGATTCCCTGCGCCTGGCCGAACTGTGGCTAGATGACGTCACCTCCCTGCCGGCTGGTGTCAACCGCGTAGAAGCGTGGAATAGCCTGCAGTGGTTGGAGAACACCAAGTCGACATGGACTCGCCTTGTCGATCCCGTCGCCAGCCGCATGAGTGATGCCTCCCTCGAGGGCGTTCCAGAGGAAGCTCGCGAGATGATGGGGCCGATGCTGGGCATCATGCGCCAGATGAACTCGATGAGTTTCGGTACTCAGCTAGGAAATGCGCTGGCTGAATTGGCACAGACGAGCCTGACTGGTTCTGACCTCGGACTGCCACTACACACCACTGGTGCGGCGGTACTGCTGCCAACGCATCTCGTCGCTCTCGCGGAGGAACTCGAGGTTCCAGCGCGCGATCTGTTTATCTACGCCACTGCCCGCGAAGCTGCCCACCAACGTCTCTTCGACCGCGTGCCATGGCTGGCTGAACGCATGATTTCCTCTGTCGAGGAGTACGCTGCCGGCATCGTCATCGACTACTCCGCGATTGAAGAGGCCGCCCGCGGTCTGGATATTGAGAACATGCAGGATCCGCAGCGTATGCAGGAAGCTATGAGCGAGCTGCAGAATATGGATCTGAGCCCGAAGATTCGTTCTCGTAACGAGAATGCTCGTACTCGTTTCCAGACGCTGCTAGCACTGGTCGAAGGGTGGGTGGACATGGTTGTCACCGATGCCCTCGGTGAGCGTCTACCGGGTGCCGCACAACTGGATGAAGCCTGGCGTCGTCGCCGCGCCACCGAAGGTGCTGAACAGGCACTGGAGAAGGCCACCGGCATTGACCTCGGATCCCCCAAGGTGCGTGAGGCAACCAACTTGTGGCACCGTCTGACCACCGCTGTGGGCATCGAGCGACGCGACAAGGTCTGGGATCACCCGGACTTCCTGCCCGTGGCAGAGGATTTGGATGAACCCGCGGCCTTTATTGACTCGGTTCTTGGCGGCTCGGAAAACGATGACTTCGACCCGATCGCAGAGCTTGAAGAGCAGCTGCGCAAAGAAGCCGAAAAGCGCGCGGCTGAGGGCAACGACAGTGACGCCGACGACGATAAGTAGCGAGTTAGCTCTGGGTTCCCCAGCGTTGATACGCCTCTAAATAGCCCCGTGCCCGTTCGTGGTACGGGGCTTTTGCCGCCCAATACCAGAACTCTTCGGTATGACCACCGTCGACGAAAGTGTGCACCAGTTCGTGCACAATGACATCGTCGAGGACGTACCCCGGGACGTCGGCAAGCCTGTGCGAAATGCGAATGCGCCCAGGACTATCGACACCGCCGGTGACGGATGCCCACCTGCGCGACATGTTCTTGACCCATTTGATTGACTCGAACCGCGGGCGATCTTCCAGCACCGTACGAGAGAGCAGCCGTGCGCGGCGCTCCAGCTCGGAATTATCCAGGTTGCTGCCAACTTTCTTCCGCACTCGCGCAACAATTTCATTGACCTGCTGTTTTTCCGCAGCGGCGCTGAGATCGTCCGGAACCATGACAATGATCCGGTTTCCCTCCGCGCGGGCGGACACAGTACGGCGGCGGCGCTTCGAGCGCCGAACCTCAACATCCGGGCCGTACTCAGGTCGCTTGGTGCTCATGCTTTTTAAGCGTATATGCTCTGCGCTGCGATTGCGTAAAAGCTGGCCCCGGGGTAAAAGATATTTTTATGGGGGAATACAGGGATACGTCTCGGGGGCGGGATGGTACGGCTGGCGTAATAGGTTCGCACGCACCCGCTGCACAAACACTTGCCGCGCCTGCCACGGACTACGCGCTGCGGCCGGAGGTACCGATTGTCATGCGCCCAGGCGCGCGGATTCAGTTCGGCGTGGAACCGGAGCGCAGCATGATTCTGCCGCTTTCCGACGGCACCCCGCCGGGGCCTGTCTTCTCGGCGCTTCTTGCAGCTCATAGAGGTAGCACCTTAAGCGAGGCCTTTACTGACAGTCACGACAAACTGTCACCGCAGTTCATTACCGCACTTATCTCCGACCTTCACCGAGCCGCGCTGGTCCAAAAACCACCGACACGGCGGAGGATTACGCTGATTGGTCGGGACAGCTTGCGCACCGGACTTTTAAAGGAGCTTCGTCGCACGGGTTGTGGTAGTTGGACGACGGCAATGTCGCCCACCCGCAATGCGACGCTGAAAATATCTCAATCCACACCGGAAGAGATCGGGCTCGCGGTGGTCACGGGCATGGAAGTACCGAGCATGCCCTTGGTTCGCGCTCTGTTTCATCGTGGAATTGAGCATCTGCACACGCATTTCCGCGATGGGGCACTGATTCTTGGGCCACTTGTTCAACCAGGTCAAGGACCCTGCTCGATGTGTTTCGAAGCTTATCGACGAGACCGCGACCCCGTCCGGGCACTGATTGCGCTACAGCTTCGCACTTTTACGCCCGTGGCCGCACCGGAATGGCTGAACACAGCGGTGCCACTGTTGGTTGGGCAGCTGCGGCGGCCGGATCTCTCAGATCTATGTGCAACGGAGGTGCGCATAGATCTGGAAAGCCTCGATATCACTCGCACTACTGTTGCTCCCCACCCGCAGTGCCCAGTGTGTGGTCATGGAAACTCGCAGATGCAGTTCATGTAATTCGAAGTGCCTTGAGCAGAATCTGACTAGGAATTCACGAAAGAATTGACGATTCCCAAGATGCCTTCGCCGAAATGATTGAGCTTCGCTTCTCCAATTCCGGGAATCTGCAGAAGTTCCTCCGGCGTAGTCGGCTGCTGCTCACCGATGGCCAGAAGGGTCGCATCGGAGAAGATTACGAATGCGGGGACCGTCATTTCCCTCGACATTTCCAAGCGCCATGCACGCAATGCTTCCAGTAGTGCAGGATCCGCACTGACTGGGCACTCTTCACAACGCCCTGAAATCCGCTCGGCATCGGTGTGCAATGGCTTAGTACAGCCCTTGCACTGTTTGGACTGCTGACGCTTACTGCGGGAACTAGAGCTCCTTGAGCTTCGCTGTGCCTCAGCCGAGTAGTCAGAGACATCAATGTCGAGTTCATCGAGGAATCGTGTGCGGCGACGTGACCTGCGGCCGCCTTCTGTCCGCGACAATGACCAAGATAGCTCCAGATGTTCGCGGGCTCGAGTAATGCCGACATAGAACAGACGGCGCTCTTCTTCGATGGCTTCCGCCCCCTGCGCAGGAGAACGGTCGAATTTATTCAGCGCATGTTGGATAGGCAGCGAACCGTCGGTAAGCCCAACGAGGAACACCGCATCCCACTCCAGCCCCTTGGCTGCATGCAGGCTAGCCAGCGTCACGCCATCCAGCGTCGGTGGATGTTTGGCCTGCTGCCGAGTGTGCAATTGGCCGAGGAGCGCCTGGATATTGACCTCGGTGTTGGCATGAACGATGTCCTTACACAGGTCGAATAGGGCGCGCAGTGACTGCCAACGTTCCCTGGCACCAGTGCCTTCCGGCTCTTGGTCAGTCATGCCAAGACCCGCGAAAACCTGCTTGACCAAATCCAACAGATTCGTGCCCTGCAATGTCGGAACAGTCCGTGAGGAACGGGAAACTCGCACAAGTGCTGCGATGGCATCGCGGATCTCGGGACGCTGGTAGAAACCGTCCCCGCCACGAACCTGGTAGGCGACTCCTACCTCGGACAAAGCCTGCTCAAAAACTGCGGACTGTGCGTTAATCCGGTACAAAACGGCAATCTCCGATGCCGGCGTACCCGCGTCGATAAGTCGCTTGATGCTGCGCGCGGTCGCGCGAGCTTCCATTGGCTCATCGTCGTACTGATTGAAAGTCGGCTCCGGGCCGTCTTCACGCTGCCCAATCAGCTTCAGCCGCGAGCCGGCGATACGTCCCTGCGCACGGCCGATGACATTGTTAGCCAGACCGACGACCTGTGGGGTCGATCG
Organism: Corynebacterium jeikeium; assembly: GCA_003955985.1. Classification (NCBI taxonomy): domain Bacteria; kingdom Bacillati; phylum Actinomycetota; class Actinomycetes; order Mycobacteriales; family Corynebacteriaceae; genus Corynebacterium; species Corynebacterium jeikeium. The sequence goes on along the minus strand of CP033784.1, from coordinate 683,032 downwards.
GTAGTCCCGCTGCAGGCGGACCACTGTGGCTTCCGGGTAGTCCCGAGAGAAGTTCATCAGGTATTGCGGAGTCGCGCCTGTGAAAGAGTAAATCGTCTGGTTGGCGTCCCCGACAACTGTCAGGTTGTCACGGTCTCCCAGCCAGGCGTTGAGAACTCGCTGCTGTAACGGGGTGACATCCTGGTACTCATCGACGACGAAGCACCGATACTGGTTGCGGAATTCCTCCGCCACTGCACGGGAATTCTCCATCGCACCGGCGGTGTGAATGAGTAGGTCGTCGAAGTCGAGCAATAGCCCGTCCGGGGTGGTTTTTATGTCCTCGTAAGCGCGATAGCAATCGACAATTTTCTCCGCAGACAGAGGCGCCGTGCGCCCATGCTCCCGCAGCGCGGCTTGGTACTGATCCGCACCGGCCAGAGTGGCCTTCGCCCACTCAATCTCGCCCATGACATCTCGGATTGTTTCCTTAGAGGTGTCCAGGCCCACTCGACGTACTGCTTGGGCGACAACACGGAATTTCTTGTCATCCAACAGCTGCCAGGGCATATCACCGGCGACTTGGGGCCAGAAGTAGCGCAGCTGGCGAAGTGATGCCGAGTGGAAAGTGCGCGCCTGGACTCCAGGCGTTCCCATCTTTGCCAGGCGGTCGCGCATCTCCCCTGCGGCACGCGAGGTAAATGTCACCGCTAATACCTTTTGCGGCTGCACAAACCCCTGGTCAATGAGGTACTTGATGCGATGAGTAATTGTTCGGGTCTTACCTGTACCGGCTCCGGCAAGAATGCACACCGGCCCCATCGGAGCCGTGGCTGCCTCACGCTGATCTGGATCCAGCCCAGCTAGATATTCCGGCTCGTTCACATCCGCCTCTGAGTAAGTCAAAAGTTGTTAGACCCCATTTTTAAACTTGTCGAGTGCTATTCGTCATTGCTGTAGACACGGCGGACGTACAGCAGCCGGTCGCCTGGCTCCACCGATTCACACTCCGGTGAATCAATTCGGTACAGCTCACCCGAGCGCACCACACCGAGTGCAATATCCGCGAGGTGCCGTGGGCTGGCACCGATTTCCTCTTCGGTGACGAGCCTCTCTGCAACAGAGAATCCTTCATCCGGGCTCAGGAGGTCTTCCATCATCTCCACCACCGAAGGAGTCACCGTGGCCAGCCCCAGCATTCGGCCGGCGGTTTCAGAAGAAATGACCACTTGGTCTGCACCTGACTGCGTCAACAAGTGGCGGTTTTCTGATTCACGCACTGAAGCCACAATTGAGGCACCCGGTGCCAACTCGCGGACAGACAACGTGACCAGCACCGCTGTGTCATCTTTGTTCGGTGCAACGACTATAGAGCGGGCACGCTGAATACCAGCTAACTTCAGCACATCAGATTTAGTAGCCGACCCATGCACCGTCGCCAAGCCTTGATTCGAAGCGTGGTCGAGTGCTTCCTTGTCCGTATCAATAACAACGATTTCTGCCGGATCTACGCCGTCCGCGAGAAGAGCTGCAATGGCAGAACGACCCTTGGTGCCGTATCCGATAACGACGGTGTGGTTGCGCAACTGTCTCCTCCAGCGCTGAATTTGCAGGGTTTTCCGAGACTCTTGGGTCAAAACGGTCAGAGTAGTACCGACCAAGAGAGCAAGGAAGGCCACACGCAGTGGCGTAATGATCAAAATATTGAGTAATCGAGCCCTCTGTGTGACCGGCGTGATGTCACCGTAGCCCGTCGTCGACAGGCTGACAGCCGAGTAATACACCGCATCGATGAAGGTGAGAGGCTCCGTGTATCCGTCGTGGTCGTAGTAGACCACGACGGATGCAATCAGCAGCAAAAACACGGCGTAGTTCAAACGACGTATGATTAGCCGCCAAGGATTCTTCGGCGCGGACTCAGGCAGACCAATGACTCCCAGCAGTGCATGCCCGGGAAGATCATTGAGCCCGGTTTCGTATCCCGAAGATTTCCGAATTGGATTACGCAACCGCTCCTCGCCTGCCTTTCATGAAAACTCCTCCCGGTGAAAAATAGCGCATACAAACTGCTGCTTTCACCTGGATAACTGGCCACGGCCACGCGGCAGTTACATACGTAGATGATTATCCAATCAGCTCGCGCATTTTCCTGTCTAACTCTATCCTGCTTGGCAGTAGCGCTTCATCTGGTATTAGCGTCCGTCCTGCCGAAACGTAGAAGAACCCGGCTTCAATGTCTTCGAGGGCAGTTTCCATTCCCATCTCGCGCAGCCTATCCGACCACGCCAGGCGGTAAATCGCCAGCTGTAGCGCCGCTACTTCCCTTTCCTTTCCGCGCGGCATCTGGCCTGTCTTCCAGTCAATGACGCTCCACTTCCCGTTGTCGTTAAACACCGCGTCGATTCGGCCGACGACCCGCCTCTGCCCGATGGCAATTTCAAACGGCACCTCTACATGCGTTGGCGTGCGGTCAGCCCACTCAGATGCCTCGAAATTCGCCTTCAATTTCTCCAGTTCGCGTTCGGACGCGACTTGTTCTGTGCCGAGGAAGTCATCCAGTTGATCCCCGAAGAGATCCTCATCGTCCAGCAGACTGTGTGCACCGAAGCGATTCTCCAACCAAGCGTGGAATGCCGTACCTCGGCGCGCGAATCGGTTTGGCTTAAACGGCACCGGGCGTGCTTTCCGACGAGCAAACGCGACCGGATCCGCAATCATCGCTTGGTATTCGCTAGTGGACATGCTTGTCGGCATTGGTAGATGAATCTCCGCGGCCTTAGCTCGAAGGATTTCATCCACGAGAATGGTCGTTTCCGTTTCCCATACCTCAGACAGGTCACCTGCAATGGGGCGCTCATCCTGGTCTTCGCCCATGTAGCGCATGACGCTTTCGGCTGCTCGCTGCACACTATCTCGGCGGTTGCCCAGGGTATCGACGGGCCAGACCACCCCATCAACCGCAGTGTCGCAGTCCAAATCGACTTCAGTGTCCTCTACCTCAGGGTCCTCCCCATCTGTCCACGACACCACATAGTCACTGAATTGAGTGGCGATGGCTGCGAAGTCCGCCGACACGTCGGTGGGTTTCTTCAAGCTCGGATTAGGCCGCCTGCTTGCAGTGACAATGAGCTTTTTCGCGGAGCGAGTCATGGCAACGTAGAAGAGGCGCTGTTTTTCTTCCCTCTCCACTTCTCGCAGCTCTTCCTTGTAGGCTTTGATCACCTTGTTGAGGTCGGTCTGGTTATCGGTGCCTGATATGTCCAGTTCGGGGGCGTTGCTATCGACAGAATCAGCGACAGGAGCCCAATCGCCTGCTGCAAGCTGCGTTGCATCCTCTGTTGTTTCCGCACTAGCCGTTAGCGGATCCACTTGAGTAATTGCGCCAGGAGGAAGCTGAACTGAATTGGTGAGCCACGATGACAAATCAACTCTGTCGAACTTGCTAGTGGTGATGCCCGGAACAGCAACGGTTTCCCACTCCAAGCCCTTTGACTTGTGCATAGTCATGATTTGGACACAGTTTTCCGGCATGTTCATAGGTGCCCGTTCCAAGCCATCATCGTGTTCGACAGCGAATTCCAGATAGTTCAAAAACCCTGTCACATCGTCCGAGATATTTTGAGAATACGTCGCAGCGATATCGACAAACCGATCCAGATGTGCAGTCGTCGGCCTGGTTATCGCGGTAGCGGAACCGTACTGTCCGGCCGCTGCTTCTACGCGAATTCCAAACTCAGTAGCGATGTCCTCGACCAGTTCCGGCAGAGGCTTATTCAGCGAGAACCGGCGTAGTTTTCGTAGGCTTGCACCCAACTGTGCGATGCGCACCATTGCTTCATCTGTGTAGTTCAGTGACTCGCTGCAGACCAACCGCCCATTTTTTTCCACACTGCCGCGCGCCAGCGGGGTGCCGTCGTAAAAACGAATATCCGGGTCGGCGATGGCGTGCCCCAGCCCCACCGCGGACGATGCTGCTTCGGCATCTTCCACGAGCTTGTCATACTGGCGAGCGAGCTGGGAAAGCGGTGAGGAGTCTGAAGTCTCTTCGACGTTGCCCTTCTTGCGGGCCAACTCGTCCTTTCCTGTGATTGCCAGCTGATCTACACGAGTGCGAAGTGCCTCCACGTCTGCGGCACCCAAATTGAACTGTGGGCTGAGTAGCAGACGCAGAGCATCCTGGTCTGAACTGGGGTCGACCAATATCTTCATCACCGAGGTGATATCCATGACCTCGGGCAAGTGCAGCAATCCAGCGAGTCCCACAATGATTGCAGGCACACCCCGCTCAGACAGTGCATCTAAATAGACAGCCGATTCAGCATTTGTCCGAACCAGGATGGCAGCATCGAGCTTGTTGCCAGCTGCTTCACATTCGCGTAATTGCGCCTCCATGCAATCTGCGATGTATGCAACTTCTTCCTCACCGGTTGCAGTGAAAGCAAGCTGCACCTCGCCCTGACCTGCTTTTGGCCCCGCATCCAGTGCCTCTACCGTACGAGCCTGCCCCGCAAAAGCACGGTCGGAGACTGCGTTAGCAAGCTGCAGCACTGACTGCGGGTTTCGCCAAGAAATGGTCAGTTGCTTTTTCTCCGCTGGCTGCCCATCCGACCGCGGAAAATCATTGACAAACTGCACAAGGTTTTCGGCCGTTGCTCCTCGCCAGCCATAAATTGCCTGCATCGGATCGCCGACAGCGGTGACACAACCACCGGAGAACAGCGCACGCAGGAACAGCCGCTGTGTGTGCGACGTGTCCTGGTACTCGTCGAGCATGATGATCTTAAAGCGACGCCGCTCCTCCTCCCCGACTTCCGCGAAGTCGGTGGCTAGCCGGGCCGCACGAGCCATCTGCATACCAAAGGTGGCTACATTTTCTTCATTGCACCGAGCTCGAACCTGCTCTACCAGCGGCAAAATCTCTAATCTCTCCCGCTGCTTATCGACGATGCCCTGTAGATCGCCAATTAGCCCCTCGCGTTTACCCTTCTGCGGGGTCTGCTCAATATTGCTGATGAACGCTTCGGTTTCCTCGCGAATCGCCTGCGGAGTAGACAAGTTTGAGTCGATGTTCGACCCCAGCTCAATAATGCGACTGGCCAGCGTTGATGGCGCAATATCGACATCAATTTCGGTCACATTGCGAGCTGTTTCCCAGGCCAACTGCCACTGCGTCGCGCCATCCATAATGGTGACCCCCGGCTCCGTCGGCAGCAAAAGACCATAATTGCTCACGACTTCAGAGGCATAGGCATCGTAAGTAAGCGTGGTTGGGGCAATGACCTCGAGGCTTGCTAGCACCTCTGGTGAAGCTTGTGCACGAAATGCAGCGGAAGAAGCAAGCGCATTCAGCTGTTGGCGGATACGGACGCCGAGCTCGCGCGCTGCCTTCCTGGTGAAGGTCAAACCTAGAACTTCTTCTGGGCGGATAAAGCCGTTGGCGACCAACCACACAACACGGGCAGCCATTGTCGCTGTTTTACCAGCACCGGCACCGGCGACAACAAGCATTGGTTCCATCAGTGCACCGATTACCGCCGCTTGTTGCGGGGTGGGCGGAAAGTCCTGCCCCATCATCTCCGACAGGGTGACGGGATCAATGATGGTTCGTTCCTCCGACATGACTACCGATTCCCTTCTGCTGCCGGGCACGCCTTCGAAAGCGTGCAGAACTTGCAATGATCACCAGCGAGCGCCAAGGCACGCGGGCCAGACGTCGCACGTGCTACCTGCTCTACGCGACGCTCCCAGTCAGCCAACTTGTCTTCCGTGAGCTTTGACTGTTCGCGGCTAGTGATAATGGTCTTATTGTGTGACTTTCGCGGAAATACCAGGTATGCCCCAGATTGTTCAATGCCTTCGCCGTTGTCCACAGCGAGCCCATCTCCGCTTTCAACGAGCTTCCCCTTCGACAGCGCCAGTTGATATGTAGCTAGCTGTGCGTGTCCTTCTACTTCTTTACCGGAGGGCGCTGTCTTACCGGTTTTAATATCGACGATTTGAACTGCACCATCAGCGTCTTCAATCAACCGGTCGATTCGTCCGACAATCACGATGTCATCGTTGATGTTGACATTTACTGGGACCTCGGTTCCGATATCTTTCTTAGTCTCAATCCACCGCTGCCAATCCTCCAGCCCGGTCAACCAGGTCTCTTCCTCAGTACGCTTACGCCACTCCGGATCATCGGACAGGTCCCCAAAAACACGCCGGATCTCAGACTGAGCCTCAGGCACAGTCACTCCCTTGGCGACTGCTTCTACCGCCTGATGCAGTAGAGAGCCCAGATACATGGCCGATGTCGGTGCTGATTTATCCAACATGGCCTTCAACGGACAACTCAGGGTTGCTTCCACCTTGGAGGGATTGATCCTCATCGGCTTCTTGTCATTTACCGGCTTCGAAGTCGACGGTGCACGGAGCCCCCACCAGGTGTCTGGATGTGCGCCAGCAACCTCAACCTGCGCCAATCGCGCGAGTTGACGTGCAGCTTGTCGACGCCGCGTCTCAGTCTCCGCATCGTCCACAACGGCTGCACGCAGTTCTGCCAGCAGTGACTCCACAGAGAGCACCCGTGGCAGGCCTTCACCGGCCCATGCGACATCTTCTGCCTCTGCAACATCCGGATTGCCGGCGTTTGCTTCATTAGCCGTAGCCCCGACTCCGTTCGCAGACGACGATGCTTCCGACTGTTTCACCAGCTCCGTCACCGAATTACCGAGCTTTTCAACGAGCTCGATAATAAACGGACTGGGAACTCCAACATCGTCAGGAGAATCGACTGCGGTCAGCAGTACCCTGTCGCTCGCCCGTGATACCGCGACGTGCAGCAAACGACGTTCCTCCGCCAGCGCATCCGCCATGGAATTGATGTACTCCCGCGGCTCAATTCCGTGATCAACGAGACCGATGAACTCGTTCTGCTTCATCACCGAGCCAGTCACACCGAGGCTGGGCCACTGGCCTTCCTGGACTCCGACAACCGCTACTGCTTTCCACTGCCTGCCCAGAGCCGCATGGGCTGAGAGAATGCGCACGGCATCGCGCTCTACCCCGCTACGGTCACGTGCGCCGATGGGCAGCTCCTGCTCTTCCACAGAAGCGATAAAACCGTCAACCGTCAGTTTTGGATTCAGCTCCACACGGTCACCAGCAAAGTCGAACAGTGCCATCACAGCATCCAAATCGCGGTCAGCCGATGCGCCAGCTGTACCGCCGCGCAACGATGCCGCCACCAGATGGTCTGCCAAACCAGTGGACTGCCAAATTGCCCACAAAGTTGCTTCCACACCATCGCGCAACGCTTCACGAGCTGCGCTCAACAGATCCAGCGGCACCTGCAGCGCCTGACGTTCACGCTGCGACAGAGACTCAATAAGCTCCAGCTGTTCAGCTGTGAGTCCCTCTGCCTTCAAGATTCCGATGAGCTGAGTCATCGCGGCCCCGCCGAACAGGTCGGCCTTTCGGATTCCGCGCAGCAGACGCTCTTTGACAATCGGATCCATGTTGACCAATGGGCCGGAGAGGAACTCGTCCCACTCCACGTCATCGAGCTGGTTCATAGTTGCCCGCAACGCCACCATCAGCGCTCGCACCAATCGCTGATGACTTAGCACGATGTCCGTTGGGTCAATCTGCACAGGCACACCCGCACGCGACAACGCACGGAACAGAGAGGACTCCCCTGCACCGGACCGGACGATGACCGCCATATCCTTCCATGCCACTCCCTCGTCAATATGAAGGCGCCGGAAGTAGTCCGCGACTGTGGCTCGCTGTGCACGTTCAGAAGGATGAATAGCTATGCTTACTGCACTTTTAGCTGCGTACGAGTTTTCCGCTGCGACGGTATCGCTGTTGTTTCCAACTTCGGATTCACGAGCTTCCTGTGCTCCAACTGAACCGACAATGCCACGGTATGCAGGAGCCTTAGGCAAGCGCTGAGAAACTGCGTTGACTAAATCCGCGATATCAGCGTTACAGCGGTAAGACTGCTGCAAGTGGATTGCCTTGTACTCGACCTCACCAGTCCCCCGGAGATAGTCATTATTAGCACCGCGGAAATGGAATACCGATTGATCTTCATCACCAGTAATGACGGCTACGGCCGCCTGCGACACAAACCGATCCACAAGACGCGCAGCTTCCGGGGATAGGTGTTCAGCATCATCGACCAGCACCACCGACTTTCCCCACCGAGCCAGTGCTTGCGCGTCTGTATCCAGCTCCATCAATGCCGCAGAGACAATCTCTGCAGCGTTCAGGCTGGGCTCCCACGCCAACCGCATAGTCTGCTGATACTCCGCCATAAACTTGCCAGCCGCACACCACGACTCAATGCCATAGTCCACGCCGAGCTGCTGAAGCCTCGGGGCATCAATCCCCCGCTCAGCTGCACGCAGCAGAAAGTCACGAACCGCACGGGAAAAACCGACTAACGGAAGAGCCGGGCGCAACCGCTCTGGCCAATACGCACCACCATCTTCCGCATGACCGGCCAAAAGTTGCCGCACGACAGCATCTTGGCGTGCACCAGTGGTCAACGATGGTTCAGGCTCTCCCCGACTGACAGCGGCATCACGTACTACTGCATAGGCAAGCGAATGCACGGCACGCACCATGCCACCTTGACCTGCCCCGACCGAACCGCCTTCCCCCAGTTCAGAGGAAAAACGCCTGTCAATATCCCGCCTCAATTCCGCGGCGGCCTCTTTTGACTGTGACACCACCAAAATGCTGTCCGCCGGAATGCCCGCCTGCATGTAGTCCACCGCGAGATCTGCCAGCAGCGAACTCTTACCAGTCCCTGGGCCGCCTAAAACGCGCACAACAGACTGGTTTACAAGCTTGTTCTCTACCACGAGCGCCTGATTATGGGAAGGGAAAAGCGCCTCTACCGCAGTACCCAACCACTGCCGACGACGAGGAGGTTCCTCCTGGACGAACCGAACCTTCGGCATTCCATCTACGTTCATGTGCACCATTGTGGCACAACCTCCGGACCAATACTCGAACACCCATTCGAAGTAAGGAGAAAAATACCCCCGCCCCAAAAAACTCCCGTAAATACTGCCCGGCGTTACTTAGACACAAACGCGCGAACTAGCGAAGCCGCGCGGAACAGACCGCGATACGCACTCGGCTGCGATTCTGGACTAACAGCGTGGACAAAAAGTCGATAACACATCGCACGAACGAGCAACTGACCGAAATCCGGCAGGTGATCGAAGCGCCGCAGTAGCTCCTCATCAGCCCCCATCATGGACAGACAATCCACTGCCGCCAAGGCAGCTGTCCAACCACGGACATGCCACGCTGGCACGATATCGGTGAGAACCGGGGCGGCCGTGCCGTCGTAAAGCAGCGTGCCGACGAGGTCTGCGTGACAGACCTGCAGAAGCTCCGTTGGCACAACCATCTCTGCCCGCAGCTGGAGAAGATCACCGGAGATCGTGAGAGCCTCGGCACAATCGGCGCGGGGGACGCTATCCGCGTCGAGAAGCTGCTCGAGGATGCCGATTGGGTCAGAGTCCCAAGCTGCGCGATTACACATGACGAAGTAATCGGGCTCCTTATCAAGGAGAAACTGTGGCCGTTCAATACTGGCAAGCGACTCTTCCACGCGACCAGCGGCCACAATGGTTTCATCGGCACGTGGCGCGAATCCCCCCGGGATGAAATGACGAGCCTGCCACCCAGCAATAACCAAGCGGCCGTCACTGGTACGCACAGATTTCGCCACTCGGACGCCATCGACATCTAGCGCACTGCGAACCTTTGCAGACCACAGCGCCTGCGCCGAATTATGTACCGGCGAAAGGACAATGGAATCGTCGTAGACCCAGCCATTGTCCCAAGCTCGCCCGGCACGATGCGGCTCGCCCTCGGCACCAAAGGCCTCTAAAACACGGTCGGGAGGAGTGGCGATCATAATCTGCTACTACCTTGCTTTCTGAGTCGGTGCGGCCGTATCGTCGTCCGCCCCAAATGGGTACGGCCAGCCGTTGACAGAACACGTCTTACCATCGACCTGATAGACCTCGCTGCTGTCGATTTTGTGCAGTTCATCGTTCGACACGCTCAGGGTCTGCTGCATCATGATTGGCGCGATACCGCCGTCCCTCGGACAGGGCTCGTGAACCGCGTACCCAAGTCCGTGACCAACCTCGTGATTAATAAGGTATTGGCGATACAATCCCAGGTCCCCCTCAAAAGGCAGGGCACCTCGAACCCACCGGGCGATACTGACGACCACGCGCCCAGGCTCACCTTCCCGCTGCCCAGACAGGTAACAGGAGGTCTCCATTCCCAAGGTGTTGCCGCACAGCTGATGTGCGGTTCCAGTCGCGGAAAGCTGCACGACAATCGTCGGATCCTGGTCGCGAGGCACTGCCTCGAAAGAAAAATCTGGATTAGCTGTCCAGCCACGTGGATCGGCCAGAATCGAGTTCACCGTCTCTGCAAAGGCGCGCTCGCCACCAATCGAAGGAACATCAATGTTGTCTTCAATTTCCACGGAATACCTGACCGCATTGTCGCGCCCCTCCCCAACACGGGGATGCGCCACGGTGACATCTTTAAAATTTCCCGAGGGTTCCGTGGCAAAGGCCGGACCGGGTGGCAACTGCCCTCCCTCGTAACCATCACCGTATCCCTCACCGGGCACCGGACCAGGGCGACCATTGCCACTCTGCGAGGCGACAGTGCCAGTGCCGGAACCTGAAGAATCATCTTCAGCAGTGAAGATGTCGAAGAGAATGATGACTGTGAGCACCACAAGTACAGGGATGGCATAGGCTCGCCACCCCCAACTCCTTGCAATGCGTACGAGAAAGGGTTCTTGCGTCATTAGGCGAAGAAGCCAACCTTACGGTCTGCGTTATTACCGGTACGGACGTAGGCGACCTTGTCAGCATTAATCAGGTACTCCTGACCAGCGCCGTCGCTGAGCTCAATCACACCTTCGCCAGCAGCCAGCTTCTGGGAGATCGCAGCCTTGACCTCCTCACCACCAGCGACGTTTTCAATGTTCAGCTCACGCGTATTGTCTGCAAATCCAATAGTGATGTCCATAGGTGACATCATAACCATTCCCAAAGCGGCTAGGATTAGAGAGACCGATTAAGCCGTCGTGTCACGTGAGGTTACAAACAGCAAAGGAGTCGCCGTGGCAGAGTCCCAGTCCCCGACATTCGTCGAATTGGGGGTCGCCGCGGAAATCTGCGACGCACTCGCCGACGAAGGAATCACCCGCACATTTGCAATCCAGGAACTGACGCTGCCCTTGGCACTCGACGGCACGGACATTATCGGCCAAGCCCGTACTGGCATGGGAAAAACTCTTGGTTTTGGTGTCCCCCTTATTGACCGCGTCTTTGATGACGCCCGCATTCCAGAACCGGATGGCACTGCCCGCGCAATCATCATCGTCCCCACCCGTGAGCTATGTGTGCAGGTCGGCGAGGATTTGGCCCGCGCTGCGCACTCAACCAATCTGCGTGTGTGCACTATTTACGGTGGCCGCCCCTATGAGGAACAGATTGAACAGCTAGACCGCGGTGTGGACATCATCGTCGGTACTCCCGGCCGTCTCATCGATCTTTACCAGCGCAATAATCTAGAGCTGTCAGGCGTAAAGATTTTGGTTCTCGACGAGGCCGATGAGATGCTCGACTTGGGCTTCCTGCCGGACATCGAGAAGATTCTGGCTGCGGTGCCAGATGAACGTCAGACCATGCTCTTCTCGGCAACAATGCCGGGCCCAATTCTGACTCTCGCACGTACCTTTATGAATCGCCCGGTGCACATCCGCGCCGAATCAGGCGAGGAAGAGGCCACAGTCCACGAGACCACTAAACAGATTGTTTTCCAATCGCACCAGATGGATAAGGTCTCGGTCATTGCCCGCATCCTGCAAGCCAACGATCGTGGTCGCACCATCATTTTTGCTCGCACGAAGCGCGGCGCCGCCTCGGTTGCTGAGCAGCTCGGCGAGCGCGGCTTCCTGGTCACCGCCGTCCACGGCGATATGGGCCAGCCTGCACGTGAGCGCTCGCTGACGGCGTTCCGCAATGGCGACGTCGACGTCCTGGTCGCAACCGATGTCGCGGCTCGCGGTATCGATATCGACGATGTCACCCACGTCATCAACCACCAGGTGCCCGATGACGAAATGACCTATGTCCACCGCATCGGCCGCACCGGCCGCGCGGGACACAGCGGTGTCGCCGTTACGCTCGTCGGCTGGGATGAAACCACAAAGTGGAAGGCTATTTCAGATGCTCTCGACCTGGACATGGCCGAGATTCCGACGTGGTTTTCCACCTCCCCCGAGCTCGCCGAAGCTCTAGACATCCCCGAGGGGATCGATGAGAAGGTCGGGCCAGCCCGCCCGGTATTGGGTTCCAGACCACCTCGCGGGCGTGGCGGAAGAGGCCCGCGAAACAACCGCTCACAGGCTCATCATCGCAATCGCGGCCAAGGACGAAGCTCAAAGCGGGCCGGCCACTCCAATTCTCATCGTCGCAGCTAGGCCGCTGCGCGTGCCAACTCCCCGCCTCACCTCTCGCCACGACCACTCGTCGACAGGACATTCCAACCGTGCTGCAGTCACCACAAGCCAACGCTGAGCCCACCACTGCAGAGACCCGACTGCGCCGCAATCGAATCGCATCAGTAGTTCTCATCATCGCCGTAGTGCTAGTCGTCGGTTGGACATGGGTCGCTTCTCCGGCTCGTAAGGTCGATCGCACTGAATCCACGGCACCGACGAGCAGCACAGCGCAAGCCCCGGCCGCGAACGATCCGGAGGCAATGCCACATACTCTCCGGCCGGTGTGGTCCACTGAATCGTCGGCAAGCACAAGCACGCACACCATCTCCCCGGCGCCACTGGTGATGGACAACTCCCTCATCGTTGCTGAGAACAAGGGCGTGCGTGCTATCTCGCTTAACGACGGCACGGAGCGCTGGCACTATCGACGAGATATTCCGCTTTGTGCGCTCTCGGGCAGTGATGGCCAAGTTTTCGCGACTTTTCGTGGGGCAGCTGGCTGCGGTGAGACCGTTGCACTCAAGCCCGACTCGGGGCAGTATGTCGCGACCCGTAAATCGATTGCGGCTGACAGCCCTGCCGCCGTGCGCTCGAACTCATACGCGGGTGTCTACGACTCTGGATTCCTGGAGCTGTGGCGCTCTGACCTGGTCCGAGTAGTCGAGTACGGCAAGATTCCAGCGTCTCCGGAACCGAAGATGCAGCCGCATCCGGAGTGTTCGATTATCAGTGCGCTCACGCGCGTGGAGCTGCTGGCCGTCGTAAACAACTGCGATGGTCACGGGCGCCTGGTCATGCAGGCGGCAAATCCGGAGGAGTCTCGGAAACCGGAGGTCAAGAGCGATATTGACCTTGGTCCGGCAACTGCAGATATGTCACTGGTATCGATTGGCCAGGACACGGCGGCGGTACTGTCAGACAACCGCATCCGAGTTTTTCGTATGGACGGCACGATGCTGACTGAATTGGCGCTGGATGAGACTACCCTGCGCCCAGCACCGGCGGAAGCTAACTCCAACGGCGATGCCCCGCGTGCGCCTTTTACAACGGATCTTCCCCATCACATGACGTGGTGGTCGCCGCGTGGTTTACTGGGCTTCCGCCCGAGCACCCTGGCGCCGGATTTCGAGTTTGCTGAGGCCACAGGAACCCCAGCTCCATGGGGTGAGCATGTTTTCATGCCAGTCACTGACGGAGTCGCGGTATTGAATGCCAAGACTCTGGAGATTATCGGCACACTCCCGTTGCCTGCAGCTGCGAAGTCCACTCAAGCAAATAATGCGGACAAGCCGGAAGTGCCCGTGCGCCTTGCGGTTGTCGGTGACACGCTACTGGTTCAGCGCGGTGAGTCAGTCGACGCGTTCGCCATCGAAGCTTAGAAAGAGCGGGCAGCCCAATCAATCGCCTTCGGACTAAACATACAGGCCAGCGCAGCAATTGAAGCTGCCGCCGTCGGTAGAGCAAGCAGAAAAGCGCTCGAGCGGAACATGTAATAGGCCACGCCCAGCAAGCAGAGGTTGAGCATAATGATCGGCCCGCGCCCCCATCGGGCGCCACGCAGCAACATAATCGCACCAGCGAGAACAGCGCCGAAAATGAGAAGGAACCACAGCGCGGTACCCCAACCGGAAATGACCGCGGCCTCGTCGCGGTACCCCATCAAATCACGAATGAGAAGGAAGATCCCGTAGCCCAGACCGAGGGCACATTCGGCGACACCAATCCACGCACCGACCATAACAACCTGAGGTGCGGCGATCGGCCCGTCGGCTGCCGCAAGCTGGTCGGTAGTACGCGATTTGGGCGCATTGCTGCTGTTTTTCTGGTTACTCACGCCCTACATGTTAGCCCGGTGCGAACCGATGAATACACCCTGGAGGCATACCGGCTAATGCGCCCATCACAAGTCTGCTCATGCACTATTCTTGGTGCCTGTGCGTGCGTTGCTAATCTCCAATCCGAATTCGACCAGTAACACTGCTCGACGTATGCCCGGCGTTGTGCGGGCGCTTCGCTCGGTCGAGGGGATTCGCTTGACATCCATGTTTACCGCCTACCCTGGCCATGCTGCGGAAATGGTGGCGGGTAAAACGGTTCGCGATTACGACGTCATTATTTCTCTCGGCGGCGACGGAACCATTAACGAGATTGTCAATGGGCTCATGAACTCCAACCCATTCTCCGCACTGCCTGCCACTGACCTGCCTGTCATCGCGACAATTCCCACCGGCAGTGCCAACGTTTTGGCAGGTGCGTTGGGTATTCCCCGCGACCCCGTAGATGCCGCGTGGTACATCGCAAGTCTGCTGCGCTCCCGAACCCGCAGCACTATCAGCGTTGGACATGCAGCGGAGCGATGCTTCGTGGTCAATGCCGGTATCGGCATCGATGCGGAAGTCATTTCCACCATGGAACAGCTCCGACAAAACGGTACCCGCGCCAAAGCCGTGCGCTATTTGCCGGCAATTTTCACCGCATGGAATCAGTTGCGCAAAAGCCCGCCACAAATCACCGCAACTACCGACGGCACGGAGTTTGGCCGTGATCTCGCAATGGCCGTGGTGTCCAACTCCAATCCCTGGACATTCCTCGGCGACCTCCCCATCGTCACCAACCCCACTGTGTCCCTACGCAGGGGCCTGGGCTTTTATGGCTTCACTTCCCTGAGGGGAGTGACGGGACTTGTCGCCGCAGCCAATTTAGCCGGTTTCTTCACCCGACTGCGTTCCCCCTTCCACGTCGAAGCCCGCGAACGACGCGTCGACAACGTCCAGCACATCGAGCTCACCGCTACTGCCCCACTTCGTCTCCAGTTGGACGGCGAGTACATCAATCAGTGTGAGTCCCTCAACATCCGTGTTAAGCAAGGCGCTATCAATTTTGTGGCGCGTGCCGACGATTACACCGAGGACCAGTTCACCAAGAAAGTCGCTACCCGCCCCGTGGACGAGCGCTTGCTCGTTGTGGTGACCAAAAAGGTCATGGATCGCACACGCCGACTGTTCAGTACTAGCCAAAAGACCGAGGCAAACCCGGCTTAAACTGCAACTGTTTACTGACAAGCCAACAAAAATGCGCCATACACCCTCACTACTGCAATTACCAAAACTAATTTTACCCCCACAAAGGGCTAGTTTTGACCTGGCGTTTTAACCAAAACTTCACTTTTCTGTGAGGTTTGGCACTTTTATTCATTTTGCTCTTTACGAACCGTCCCAGTCGTGAAAACATGTAAATCGTCAGCGAGACAGGCACGCAGTTCACTGGTTGTGTAACCATGCAAGTCTCGCCTTTTTAGGCGCAAACTCTTTGGTGAGTCCCCACTACCTTTCACGTCGTATAGGCGATGGAACAGGTGGCCCCTCCCAAGATGCCTAATACCCCTGGGCAACCGGGAATGAACCCCAACCTTCGTTGAGATACGGCGATTTGTCGTGTCTGACGAAATCCATTTCCGGAGCTGCCTTCCCGCAAGGAAATTTAACCCTGCCCTCACCCGGGGCTCGTAATGTTTTAGGAGTTTGTCATGGATTGGCGTCACAAGGCCGTTTGTCGTGAAGAGGATCCGGAGCTGTTCTTCCCGGTCGGTAACTCCGGCCCGGCCCTCGCCCAGATTGCTAAGGCCAAGGTCGTTTGCAACCGTTGCCCCGTTACTGCTCAGTGCCTGGCCTGGGCACTTGAGACCGGCCAGGATGCAGGTGTCTGGGGCGGCATGAGCGAGGATGAGCGTCGCGCACTGAAGCGCCGTCGCAACCGCGGCCGCACCCGTCGCACTCGCACCAGCACCACGGTCTAATTAAAGGACTTACCCTCGTACCGTGTAATCTATACCGGTTGATACCTGTTTAACCCGATAGAAAGAGAGCCCAGCTATGAGCAAGCGTGGCCGTAAGCGCAAGGACCGCCGTAAGAACAAGGCTAACCACGGCAAGCGTCCGAACAGCTAAGTTGCCCTTAGTTGCAGCAGTCTTAGCCATCACCGGCTAAGACATCTCACTCCACTCCAGCACAACTCGGTATTGCACCGAGGGACGGGGTGGAGTTTTTTATGCCTCCAGCGGATACCCCAACGGGTACAGGTCTGAAAGTGACTAGGTTTATGACACATGAATTGAATTCACCCGCGGTTTTTTGTCATAAACCTAGTCACTTTCAACACCTTTTCGATGCCTCGTCGATACCGCATCCTCGCTTTCCGGATTAACCATCCGCCAGAACCTTACCAGCGAGTTTGGAGCCCAAACCCCACCGGAGTAACGTCTGAAAACAGAGCTTTTACAGCAGCTCCAGCTAGGTTGCTCGAAAGCAATGGGGCTATAGCTCAGCTGGTAGAGCGTCGCGTTCGCAATGCGAAGGTCAGGGGTTCGATTCCCCTTAGCTCCACAAATAGCTCCACAAAAATATCCCAGGCCACATCACCGTGACCTGGGATTTTCCCATTACGCATTACCGCATTACCGCATTACGCAACATCGCATTAAGCATCAAAGGAATACGAGCCAAAAGATGACGCACCAAAACCTAGCCGCCAGCAATTATCCGCGGTACTCCACCCGCGTATAGGACACGCGAATCCGAGTGGTAATGCGCTGACGGAGGTCCTCAGGGGCAGGTTGCTGGCAACACCGGCGCAGCAGCCGTCGTATAGCTTGCTCGGAACCGAACTCTTCCAAGCACTGAGGGCATTTGTGAATGTGTTCCTCGAGAAAGCGGCGCTCCTCCGAATCACACTCTCCATCCAAAAATGCGTGTAGGCGCGAGTGGACATCCTGACAGAAAGCATCTTCACAGGCGTGTCCGCGCTCTGGCGTCTGCTCCATATCTTGGCTCGACTCTCGGCTCATCGCGGAGAATCTCCCTTCTCTTCTTTCAAGAATCCACGTTCCACGGCTACGTTGTGCAACGCGTCTCGGAGCTGTTTTCTTCCACGGTGGAGCCGACTCATCACAGTTCCGATGGGCGTGCCCATGATTTCGGCGATCTCCTTGTAGGGCAATCCCTCGACATCGGCGTAGTAGACCACCATCCGGTAGTCCTCTTTGAGACTCATCAAAGCGTCACGAATTTCCTCGTCAGGAAGCTTTTCCAGCGCTTCAACCTCAGCAGAGCGCAGCCCTATCGAAGTGTGCGACGCGGTTTCCGCGATCTGTGAATCCGTGATGTCATCGGTGGCGTACTCGGCAGGACGTCGCTGCGCCTTGCGGTAGCTGTTGATGTACGCATTCGTCAGAATGCGGTAGAGCCACGCTTTCAGATTCGTGCCCGGCTTGTAGGAGCGGAAGCCCTGAAAAGCCTTGATATAGGTCTCCTGCACCAGGTCTTCGGCATCGGCGGGGTTGCGTGTCATCCGCAGCGCCGCTCCATAGAGCTGATCCAAAAGCGGCATGGCATCACGCTCAAAGCGCTGCGCAAGCTCCTCATCCGACTCATCAGTCCGGATGGCCGATGTTCCTGTCTGATCACCTGACATGCTACCTATCCTAAAACATCCGCACCCACGAGTCGGCCAGACCCCCGTCACCAGGCATTTCGTCGCGTAGCTGCACTGGTGTGCAACGATGGGAAATTATGTCGAAGAAGTCCGCCAAGAAATCCGCTGCCGCCACCCCGGCAATCGCCGTCTGTCAGAACGCCGGAATCGACTTCCACGTTCACCAATTCCCCCACGGCAGCGACAACTTCGGCGAAGAGGCCGCCTCTTGGCTACTAGAGCATCTCGGAGTCGAGCCCGAACGCATCTTCAAAACTCTCATTATCGAGCTATCCGGCAAACGCACTGGGCTGGCCATCGCCGTCGTCCCCGCCACCGGAATGCTCAACCTCAAGGCCGCCGCCGCGGCTGTCGGGGCTTCCAAGGCAACGATGGCCGACCCCCATGACGCGTCACTTGCCACCGGCTACGCTCCCGGCGGCATCTCCCCGCTTGGCGGTCGCCGCAAGCTCCCCACAGTCATTGATGAGACAGCCACTCTCGCCGACACTGTGTTTGTCTCCGGTGGTCGCCGCGGGTGGGACATCGAACTGTCACCCGCTGATCTGGTTTCGCTTTGCGACGCCACGGTCGCCGACATCGCCCGCTAACCCTGCGGCTACTCCTGCAACCTCCCCGCTGATACGGCCTTAAAACAGCTCCTCGTTGTGGCCGGGTGCTGCTCCATCGGGCCCATTCAGCAGGTGCGGCCCTTCATTCGCAACATTGCCGACGGCGCGGTTGACCGGTCGGATGGTCAGCTTGTCCACCACTTCTGCGCTGGTCATGCCAACATTTCCGTCTGCTGCCCAGGCCGAGAGATCCAACCAGTCACTGACTTCGTCGTCGGCAAGCACGCGCGGCATACGATGATGCAGATCCGCGAGCTGTCCCACGGCGTCGGTGGTGAGAATTGTGGCGGAGACGATATCGCCCCAGCGCGCCCACAGCCCCGCGACGGTGAAAAGCGGTGCGTCATCGCTGAAGCTGACGAAGTAGGGCTGGCGATTCTTCCACTCGTACCAACCGTTCATGGGGATTGCGCAGGGCAGGCTGTCCCGGAAAGTCGGTTTGGACTGCCAGGTTTCCGCACGAGCATTGAAGAAAGGTGTTGTTGGCACTTCGCGGGCCCACTGCGGAATTAAACCCCAGCGCACGGTGGCAGCAATGGTTCCTGTGCGGCCGGGGTGCTCGCGGGCAAGAGCAACTATTGGCATGGTCGGTCCGATGTTGTAGCGGGAGGTGGGCAACGGGCCGTCGGCACGCACGGGCGCCAAACCGGGAATCTCAGCCGTGGTGCTGAGCAGTTCTTCGGCGACTGTGAAATTGACGAAACGACCACACATACCAACTGATTGTGCCGTTGACTCCCCCTCTAGTCGAGGTATGGAGTGAAAGTGTTCCATAATTGGTTGTGTGTGTTCCCAAAATCAGAATTGGTCCGCCCCTACTGTAAGTGTCGACGGTGCCGAGGCCGGTCGACAGCCTTTTAGCGCCACGGTGCAGATTGCCGGCTCGAAGTCGATTACGAACCGTGCCCTTGTCATCGCGGCGATATCTTCGACACCATCGGTTATCCATGGTGCTCTGCGCTCTCGCGATACCGATCTTATGATTCGCGCACTGCAGGCCCTGGGAACTGACATCAGTGCCGACTCGACATATTCGGGTGCCCCGAACCACACGCTCCGCGTCACTCCACGCATGCTTCGCGGTGGTGTCGTGGAATGTGGTCTCGCAGGTACGGTTATGCGCTTCGTGCCACCTATCGCAGCTCTTGCGCAGGGGTCGGTGTTCTTCGAAGGCGACGTAGAAGCCAAGGCTCGCCCGATGTCGGCCGTGCTGGATGCCCTGCGCAGCCTCGGTGTGAACATCGCGGGCAATGGGCTTCCCTTCACGGTCAATCCGCAGGGTCCGAATCAGGGCAACCGCCTCGGTGACTCGGTCCAGGAGCAGGATCTGCCGGACATCGGCGGCGAAGTGGAAATTGACGCTTCGGCTTCGAGCCAGTTCGTCTCTGGTCTGTTGCTGTCAGCACCGCGCTACGGCCGTGGCCTGGTACTTCGCCCGACCGGTGAGATTCCTTCCCGCCCGCACATTGACATGACCCTGGACATGCTTCGCGAGGCCGGTGTGCAGGTCGAGGAGACCACGGCCGACACACCTGAGGGACCACGCACAACGTTCACCATTCACCCGACCGAAATGATGGGTCGTATTTGGCAGGTCGAGCCTGATCTGTCCAACGCCGCCGCCTTCCTGGCCGCTGCGGCTGTCACTGGTGGCAGCGTCACCGTGCCCGACTGGCCAGAGCACACCACGCAGCCGGGCGACCGCATCCGCGAGATCCTCACCGCTATGGGCGCTACCGTGACGTTCAACCGTCACGAAGGTGGCCACACCAGCCTCACCGTCGTGGGCCCAAAGCCGTCGGAGCTGCGCGGAATCACGATGGACATGTCCGAGGTTGGCGAGCTGACCCCCACCGTCGCGGCCATCGCCGCCTTGGCCACTACCCGCACCGAGCTGACGGGTATCGCACACCTGCGCGGTCACGAAACCAACCGTCTCGCCGCGCTCACCACGGAAATCAACCGTCTCGGCGGTCGCGCGACCGAGCTTGACGACGGCATTGCGATCGACCCCGTTCCGCTCCACGGTGGTCTCTGGCACAGCTACGCCGACCATCGAATGGCCACCGCTGGTGCCATTGTTGGCCTGCGCACGGAGGGCGTGGAAGTCGAAAATATCGGTACCACTGCTAAGACCATGCCTGGATTCGATCTGCGCTGGCTGGAGATGCTCGGACTGGCCTCCCCCAGCCCTAGTTCGTTGGAAAAGTCAGTCGAAGCTCGAATTGATGGTGTGGACAACGGAACCGAGGCAGGGAAATAACAGTGGCGGCACGCAGGCGTGGACGGCAATGGGACGAGTCCGATGTACGCATCCGCCCCGGTAAAGGGTCGCGACCACGGACGAAGGATCGCCCCCGCCACGCCGATGCCCACTGGGGCATGGTGGTGACCAAGGATCGTGGTCGTTGGGGTGTAGTCCTCGATAACAACCCTGATGTTGCAGTGACATGCATGCGTGCCCGCGAGCTCGGCCGCACCAATATCGTTGTCGGTGACCGTGTCGGTGTCGTAGGCGATGTCAGCGGCCGTGCGGGCACACTGGCCCGCATCGTCAAGCTGGCAGAGCGCAGCACGGTTTTGCGTCGCACCGCCGATGACAATGACCCGTATGAGCGCATCGTCGTGGCCAATGCCAGCCTGCTGCTCATTGTGTGCGCAGTCGCCGATCCTGAACCTCGCACCGGTTTTGTCGAACGCGCGCTGGTCGCGGCCTACGCCGGCGGTGTCCGCCCCGTGCTCTGTCTGACTAAATCCGATCTGGCCGACCCAGAGGAATTTGCCGGGGAGTTCTCGGCACTCGGAGTGGATGTCGTTGTCTGCGGTATTAATGATGACTTGGCTCCTCTGTCAGAACTCATCGATGCCCCAGGACGAGTGACAGCTTTGGTTGGGCATTCCGGCGTGGGGAAATCGACCCTCGTCAACCGGATTGTTCCCGAAGCCAACCGTGAGACCGGCGAAGTTAGTGGTGTGGGTAAGGGCCGCCATACCTCCACGCAGTCGGTGGCGCTGATGTTGCCGTCGGAAAGCGATGACGATGCGGCGTCGTGGATTATTGATACCCCGGGCATTCGTTCCTTTGGTCTGGCTCATGTGACACCGGAGACGCTGCTGGCGGCGTTTCCAGATATCCAGGCAGCGACAGATGAATGCCCACGTGGTTGCACCCATTTGGGGCCGCCCGCGGATCCAGAGTGCGCCCTCGACAAGCTGGAGGGAGTTCAGCACCGTCGAGCGATGGCCGTGCGTCGCCTGTTGAGCGCCATCAGCGACAACGAGGACTGGGAGCTGGACATTGAAAGAGACTAGCCACACCGATTCTGTGGAGACGCCCTCTGAAGCCGCGGCTGGTGCTGAGTCGGACAAAGCGGGCTCCGGACTCTACCCCGCTCCCGGCAGTTGGATTCGGCTGTGCATCTACACGCTTATCGTGGGTCTTGCGACGGGGCTCGGAGCTGCCGGGCTCGCGCTGATCATGCACGGCATCGAGTACGCGGTCTACGGGCAGCACGAGGGTGACGTAGCGGTCGTAACCGATGGCACCACTGGTTTACAGCGCTTTGTCGGAATTGTGTTGGCGGGGCTGATTGCAGGACCAATCTGGGCAGCTCTTCGCACAAAGGCGAAGCCTGTTGAAAGCGTTGAAGCGGGCATGCACGGCCGCCCCATGCCTGTGTGGTCAACTCTTGTCAATGTGTTTTTGCAGATGGCGACCGTCGCTGCAGGTGCATCCATGGGACGCGAGAATGCCCCGCGTGAGCTCGGTGCGATGGTGGCTTCACAGATGTCGCATCGACTGCGCATCGATCCGCTACACCGCCGTATTCTGGTCGCAGCAGCAGCCGGTGCCGGCCTGGGGGCGATTTATCACATCCCGTTGGCTGGAGCGGTTTTCTCGTTGGAGATTCTGCTGGGCTCACTGAGCATTACCGCGGTGATGGTGGTGCTGGCGTGTTCAGCCATCGCCACGGTGACGTCGGGCATCGTGGTCGGCAGTAGCCCGCTCTACAGCCCAATTAATCTCTCAGACGGCTGGGGCAACCTCGGGGCAGCACTGCTCATCGGTGTTATCTGCGGTGCCATTGGCTACGCATTTCGCATTCTCAGCTCTCGAATGTCGGACACAGCACCGACTGGCTGGCACTCTGCCTGGGCCATCCCCCTCGCATTCACACTGGTTGGTGTGATTTCACTGTGGGTTCCAGAAGTATTGGGCAATGGCCGTATCGCTGCGACCACAGTTCTCATGGACCGCCCGCTGCTGGGTTTTGCAGTCATCCTGCTGATTGCGAAAGCTATCGCGGTTCTCGTTACTTTCCGTTCTGGTGCCGTCGGTGGTCTCTTGACTCCCGGCTTTGCCCTTGGCGCGCTCAGCGGTTTCATCGTCGGCTGCTTCGTACAGCCATTGATGCCCTCAGTTCCGCTGAGCGACTTTGCGATTCTCGGCGCGGCGGCCTTCCTGTCGGCGTCCATGGCAGCCCCACTTTTCGCACTGATCGTGACCGTGGAGTTCACCGGCCAGAATTCCTCGGCTTACTTAGCACTCTTCCTCGCTGGTGCAACTGCGACGCTGACCGTGACCATGATTCGCGCCTGGCTACGGCTCCCCCACAAGCAATCAATGCCATGGAACCGCGAACCAGCAGTCGCGGCTGCGGTTCGCAAGCGGGCCGAGGGCTAACCGCGCGCAGCAGTGTGCGTCGAGCGACCGGTGTAGGCCCGGACAATTTCCCGGACACCTGGGCGAAGACGGCGGAGCATTCGCAGGCCCGTCGCTAAGCCCTTGCGTTGCGGGGAACTGGACTGGAGCTCCGCTTCAACCTGCGGATACTTCTTGAACGCCGTCTCCGAACGTACCTCTGGGGCGTTGTCCGGGTCAGCGACTAAGAAACGATCCGGCAGCGACAACTTCAGCAGCGTGCGCTGGACCTGGAAGAACTGCTTCGGGAACGACCCCGTGTTGTATGGCAGGTCGTATTCCCGGCAGATCTGCTGAACCTGCTTCGAAATCTGCGCGAGCCTGTTGGACGGCATGTCCGGGAACAGGTGGTGCTCAATCTGGTAATTCAGATTTCCTGAGAGCACCGACAGCGCCAGCCCACCGTGGAAGTTCGCCGAGCCCAGCATTTGGCGCAAATACCACTCACTCTTGTCCTCGGTGTTGTACTGCTCCTTGGTGAAAGTCTCGGCATCATCCGGAAAGTGTCCGCAGAAGATGACCGCGTAGGCCCAAAGATTACGGGCGAGGTTGGCCATCATGTTCGCAAAGGCCACCTCACGGTAACGCGGACCCGCCATCGCCGGGAAGAGAACGTAGTCCTTGAGCACCTGGCGCCCCGACTTGTTGAGCACCTCCATGAGCTGCGGTCGGGCCTCATCCCAGGATTTCTTGCCGGCGAACACGCGCCCGAGCTCGACGTCATAGAAGGCCACTGCCCATTGGAAAAGGCTGGCCAACACCACGTTTGTCACCGGCTGCAGCAGCGTCGATGGCTTCCAACGGCGGTCACGAGTCACCCGGAGAATGCCATATCCCACATCGTTGTCCATACCGAGCACGTTGGTGTACTTGTGGTGGACAAAGTTGTGGGAGTGCTTCCACCCGCTGGATGGGCAGGAATTGTCCCACTCCCAGGTGGCCGAGTGAATCTCGGGGTCATTCATCCAGTCCCACTGACCGTGCATGGTGTTGTGGCCGATTTCGAGGTTTTCCAAAATCTTTGCCAGCCCCAGCGCTGAGGCACCCGCCCATTTGAAACCCCAGTGCGCGGTGTTCTTCCACGACTTCGGCAGCATCCCTAGTTTGTTCAGGGCCATGCCGGCTGTCGGTACCATCAGCAGACCTCGACCAGTCACCTCAAGGGTGCGTTGAATGCGGATGAGCGTGCGGATGTAGCGAGCATCCTTCTGCCCCAGCGAATCGCGGTGTTGCTTTTCGATTTCCGCAAATCGACGCCCAATCTCTGCGACGTCTTCTTCGCTCAAGTGCGCATACGATGCGATATCAGAAATTGCCATGGGAAGGGTCCCAACTCCTTTAGGTAGTTTCTCCTGGTTAATACAGGTTGAGATAGATGTGGGGCGAACTTACAGTTCGATACGCGCGTGCCCCGCCGGCGCACAGACGCACGTTCGGACCCGCTCCCCCGCCACAAACGTCGCACCGGTGCGGATGTCCCGCGCTGCGCCGTCGGAGAGCTGCTGCACGCACGTCGCACAAATTCCCATCCGACAGCCGTACGGCAGGTCAACCCCGACGCTCTCGGCCGCCTCCAGGATGGTGGTTGCACCGTCTACGTCGATATCGCCTCGGCTGCCTAAACTCACCGTGCCGCCGACCTCCCCTGCCGCCGAGCGGTCAACGGTGAAACGTTCCGTCCGCAGCCCGGGAAACTCCGGCTCAAGGTTTTTCAGCAGTTCAACCGGACCACAGGCGTAGGCGCTTGCCGACGATGCCAGCGCTCCAAAGTCAGCAATGATGTCGGTAACCGCCGCAGCGTCAATCCGCGGCTGCGTCTCCGTATTCCGGGCATGCAGGCGATACTTCAACGCGCTAGTAGCGCTGCACTGTTCCAGCTCGCGAAGCTCATTGACAAACACAGCTTCTGCCTCGCCGCGGTAGGAGTGAATGTGCTCGACTTCCACTGAGGCATTGCGAGCTGAAAGATCACGCAGCATGGAAATCACCGGAGTTACGCCGGAGCCTGCGGTAACAAACGCAATGCGGGCTGGGAGCGGCTCCGGAAGATGGAAATCCCCAGCCGGGGCAGCCAGGCGGACGACAGTACCCGGCTTGACATTGGCGACGAGGTGTTGGGACACATAGCCGTCGTTTAGCGCACGGATGTTGATAGTCAGCAGCCCGTCATGAGGCCGCGGCGCATTTGTCAGCGAGTAGGAACGCCACAGGTATTTCCCCTTGACCTCTACGCCAAGTCCGATGAACTGGCCTGGCTTGAAGTCTGTTGGCATCCCCCAACCCGGACGGATTATCAACTCTGCTGAAGTAGGAGATGTGGGATTGATGGCCTCAATCTGACCGCGCAGCTCGCGACTTGACCACAGCGGATTTAGCAAATGCGTGTAATCATCGGGCAAAAGTGGCGTGGATAAATGCTTGAATACCCGGGAAACTTTGGTCTTAAGCCCCATTTTTGGCCCTCCTGACTGTCACGGGCGAACAAGTAATAACGCTGTTCATCAGTAGGCATGCCCCACCCGATTCATTATTACGTGTCCGTAGGTTACTTAGACGTAGACTACGGAGCGGTAAGTTATTGGTCAAGAGAAACAAATGATTTTGACACAAATAGCGAAATTGTCATTACCCCCACTCCCGTGCGAAACACCCCCTTTGACATGGAGCTTATCCACACAAAACAATCCCGTCTTTTATACCCCCACTGAAAACACTTGTGCCATACAAAAAAGGGGCTGGGTTCCTAAACCCAGTCCCCTTCTTTAACGCCGAGCACGCGCTACTACAGGAAGTCGACCACCATGCCGAGCTCAGCTACGTCGTACCACGCCAGCGGGATCTCCAGCGCATCGCCGACAGTGAGCTCCGCATCCTCGTCACCGAGATCTGCCTTATCGACGGCATCAATCGCAGC
The DNA here is from genome assembly GCA_003955985.1 of Corynebacterium jeikeium. Taxonomy (NCBI): domain Bacteria; kingdom Bacillati; phylum Actinomycetota; class Actinomycetes; order Mycobacteriales; family Corynebacteriaceae; genus Corynebacterium; species Corynebacterium jeikeium. Next base: position 656,785 of record CP033784.1, on the reverse strand, counting down.
CTCAACCTTGCTTTCCGCCTCTTCCACATCAATGTGGAGAGCTGCAACGTCGGCAAGCGAAATTGGGCCGCCGACCTTAACCACAGCATCTCCCATATCCGACTGCGGCTCCGCCTCCACATCAACGGAAATGACCACTCGACGGTGCGGGAACTTCTCTTCTGCGGCATCGAGCAGACGGAGCGACGCACGCGCAGCCTCATCAAAGGCTACGTCTGCCAGTTCCTCATCATCGCCCTCAGTAAAGAAATCGCGCAGCGCTTCAGTGACAGCAAAGCCCCAACCACCGCGGGCGTGGAAGAGCTCATCCTCCTTAAGCGCCTCAAGCATGGAGAAAGTCGCTGGGATATAGACGCGCATTAGAACTCGCCCTCGAGACCCAGCAGACCGGCAATCTCGACCACTGCGCGGTCGAACTGCTGATAGAAGACTCCCACCATGCCGTTAGAGACGGCCGCATGGATGTTCTCAATCGAATCATCTACCAACACGCAGTCCCGTGCCGGCAGTTCAATAGCCGCAGCGGCTGCATTAAAAGCCTCTGCCGAAGGCTTCTCATGGCCAATTTCACCAGAGAGCACAACTGCGTCTACCAGGCCCTCATCTTCGAGCTTGCGAATCGGATCCGCCGATGGGCCACCTGGGTCATTCGACAGGACTGCCAGGCCAACACCATTTGCACGCGCCTCTACCAGCAAATTACGCCAACGTGCCTGGTCTTCATCCGTGCCGTCAAGGACACCACAGTAATCGATAATCATTCCGCGCATGGCCTGTAGTTTATCGCATGACCTGCACGTTTGCCTTTTTTCCAGTTCAGCGTGTTAATTGGCTGTTCGTTACGCCCATTTGTAGACGACCAGAACGGCCTTGACGGAAACCGATAGGACCATTAACAGCGAAACACTCAGCCCATTTCGCGACTGCGCCTTCTCCACAATCCCCCCACGCCGGCCGTGAATTCCCCTTCACAAGCTGCACACTTAAAGCACTTGTAGGACAATGGTCTTCAGCAAGGGGGAACTTGCCAATGGAGAGTTTTTAGGGGGATTAATCCATGGCACCAACGTCTCACGTACCAAAATCTCAGACACCGATGCCTTACGCGCTGTCGCACGCCGCTGAGCACCGCTCCAGTGGCAGGGAATCCATTGAACCGGCAACGGGCTTTTCGCTTCTCCACACAATTCAACTCGGCCAGTCAGCTAATGCCGCCGCCTCTCAAACCGCAAAAGTGGCACCGACCTACAGCGGATGCTCGGCTGCCACCGGAGCCGCTGTCATGACGGCATTACCGCCCGTCGCGGCCGCTCCTGCTGCAAAAAAGACGCCGCAAACACCGCACGTCGTCCAGCACTGTGAACAGAATCTGAGACAGGAGCTTGGCACGATTACTCGCCGCGTCTTCGACATCATCGCGGGTCGCAGGCGAGTCAACGATCTACGTCGCATCAATATCGACCCGATTATTCACGCTGCGATACTCACGCTGTCGAAAAACACCAGCCTCAAGGGTGTCGCGTTGCAATCCTTTCACGCCAGCGCTTCCGCGGACGGCAAGAAGGTCGAGTTCCTGGGTAGTTGCCGTGTCGGTCCGCGCGTTCGCGCGTTCACGGGCACTTTCCGCCGCGGAACAGCAAAAACGCGGCCATGGACCATGACCGCGTTTCGGGTGCTTTAGTGCTTAGCGACGGCGCTTGCGAGCCGCCTTCCGACGCTGCGCTCGGTTGCCCTCAGACTCTTGATCCACGCGCTGCTGCTCTGCACTGCCGTCCTCGCTGGGGCCGGAGTAAGTCATCTGCTGATTCTGCTCAGCAGCTTCCGTTGGCAGAGCTGGAGCCTGGTTCTCCTGCCCCTCGGCGTTTTCCACTGCGGGCATAACCTGCTTACGGATTAGGAACAGCTGACGAACCGATTCTTCCTTGATGCCGTCCATCATCGCGGTGAACATGTCGTAGCCCTCACGCTGGTACTCCACCAGCGGGTCAGCCTGGGCCATGGCGCGCAAGCCAATGCCCTCCTTGAGGTAGTCCATCTCGTAGAGGTGCTCGCGCCACTTCTGGTCCATGACGTTCAGGATGGTGAAGCGCTCGATGTTGCGCATCTGGTCGTCGCCGCCAATTGCGGAGACCGCATCCTCAAGCTGGTCGTAGCTGGCCGAGATGTCCGTGTGCAGAGCCTTGGACAGCTCATCGGCCGAGAGGTCACCTGGGGTACCGAAGTCAGAGCCATCAATAAGCTCTTGCGCCGTAAACGTCGGGCTGTAGAGCTGCTCAAGGGCATTCCACAGCTCGTCGAGGTCCCAATCCTCCACGTAACCGTCAGCGGTGGCACCGTTGACATACGCATCGACGACGTCGTCCTGCATGTCACGGACCTGAGTCTTCAAATCCTCACCTTCGAGGATGCGACGGCGCTCAGCGTAGATGACCTTACGCTGCTGGTTCATAACCTCGTCATACTTCAGAACATTCTTACGGATTTCGAAGTTCTGGCTTTCCACCTGAGCCTGAACGCTCTTAATGGAGTTGGAAACAACCTTGGAGTCAATAGGAACGTCATCCGGGACATTCAGAGTGTTCATCAGCGCTTCCATGCGCTGACCGTTGAAGCGAACCATGAGATCATCGCGCATGGACAGGTAAAAGCGGGTAACGCCCGGGTCACCCTGACGACCGGTACGACCACGCAACTGGTTGTCAATGCGGCGTGACTCATGACGCTCAGTACCCAGGACGTAGAGGCCACCGGCCTCACGTACCTTGTCAGCTTCTTCCTTCGACTGCTGACGAACACGCTCAATCTCAGCGTCCCACGCCTCTTCGTACTCTTCCGGAGTTTCCACCGGGTCCAGACCACGAGAGCGCAGATTCAGGTCAGCGATAATGTCCGGGTTACCGCCCAGCACGATGTCAGTACCACGACCGGCCATGTTAGTTGCCACGGTAACGCCTCCGAGACGACCCGCCACTGCGACAATCTCAGCTTCCTTCTCGTGGTGCTTAGCGTTCAGCACAGAGTGAGGAATACCTTCGCGCTGCAGGAGCTTGGAAAGGTACTCGGATTTCTCGACTGACGTCGTACCAACGAGAACTGGCTGCCCCTTTTCATGGCATTCGCGGATGTCTTCGACAACAGCGGCGAACTTTGCCTCCTGCGTCTTGTAAATCAGGTCGGGCAGATCCTCACGCTGCTTCGGGCGATTCGGCGGAATCGCCATGACATTCAGCTTGTAAATCTGGTGCAGCTCAGCCGCTTCAGTCTCAGCCGTACCGGTCATACCGGACAGCTTGTCGTAGAGGCGGAAGTAGTTCTGGAGCGTAACGGTTGCCAGCGTCTGGTTCTCGTTTTTAATCTCCACCCCTTCCTTGGCCTCAATTGCCTGGTGCATGCCCTCGTTATAGCGACGGCCTGCCAGCACGCGACCGGTGAACTCATCAACGATGAGAATCTCACCATTACGGATAATGTAATCCTTGTCGCGGGTGAACAGCTCCTTGGCCTTCAGGGCATTGTTCAGGTAACTGACCAGCGAAGAGTTTTCCGGAGCATACAGGTTGGCAATGCCCAGCTGATCCTCAACGAATTCAACACCCTCTTCACGAATACCGATGGTGCGCTTTCGCTCATCGACTTCGTAGTGAATATCGCGCTTCATACGCGGCACAATCTTGGAGAACGCCAGGTACCAGTGCGGATCGCCATCTGCCGGACCGGAAATGATTAACGGAGTACGGGCCTCGTCAATCAGAATCGAGTCAACCTCATCGACGATGGCGAAGTGGTGCCCACGCTGCACCAAATCGTCGAGCGAATGCGCCATGTTATCGCGCAGGTAGTCAAAGCCGAACTCGTTGTTCGTGCCGTAGGTGATGTCGGCAGCATAGGCCTTGCGGCGCTGATCCGGGCTGAGCTCAGAGAGAATCACGGAAGTCTCAAGCCCCAGGAAGCGGTGGACTCGACCCATCCACTCCGCGTCACGCTTAGCCAGGTAGTCATTAACCGTAACGACATGAACGCCCTTGCCTGCCAACGCATTGAGGTATGCGGGCAGCACACAGGTCAGGGTCTTACCTTCACCAGTACCCATCTCGGCAACGTTGCCGAAGTGCAGTGCCGCACCGCCCATAACCTGGACGCGGTAGTGCTTCTGCCCCAGCACGCGCCAGGATGCCTCGCGCGCCGTGGCGAAAGCATCCAGAAGCAAATCGTCTACATCGGCACCGTCAGCCAGCTGCTTCTTAAACTCCTCGGTCTTGGCACGGAGTTCATCGTCTGAAAGAGCTGCGTACTCGTCTTCCTTGGCGATGACCTGATCTGCAATATTGCCAAGCCTCTTGACAGCGCGGCCTTCACCAATGCGGAGCAACTTGCTGAGCGAAAACACTAAATTGGGACCTTTCCGGCCGATTCACGTCGAACTTTAATGTGCAACGGTTGATTATACGACGAACCCGCCTTCCCTTCTAAGAGAAGACGGGCTCATGTGAGCAATTACTTACCAATACACAGCTCTGCGCGGTATTGCGTGCTCTTTTTGGTGAAGACTTACTTCTCGTCTTCGTCTGCCAGCTCAATCAGACCGTAGTCGTACGCGTGACGACGGTAGACCACGGACGGACGAGAGGTTGCCTCGTTAACGAAGAGGTAGAAGTCGTGACCGACGAGCTCCATCTCAGACAGAGCATCTTCCACCGTCATCGGAGTTGCGGAGTGCTGCTTGGTACGCACAACCTGGCCCGGGGTCACGTCCTCAACCAGATCCTCGTACGGATCAGCCTTTTCCGGAGCCGCTGCCTCAGCCTCTGCAACCAGCGAAGCAGTTGCCTCGCCGACGGACATCGGTGCACGGTGGCCAGAACGGCTAATCTTGCGGCGAGCCTTCACCTTACGCAGGGAGCGCTCCATCTTGCCCAGAGCAGACTCCAGTGCAGCGTAGAAGCTATCTTCCTTCGCTTCCGCACGAGCCAGGTGTCCCTTGCCAGTAGCGGTGATCTGAATACGGTCAGAGCGGTCTGCACGGCGCGGATTCGGCTCGTGCTGGAGCTCCACGTGGAAGAAGGTCAAAGTCGGGTCGAGGCGCTCAATCTTCGCCAGCTTCGCCTTAACACGATCTGCGAAGTGCTCTGGAACCTCAACATTGCGCCCGGTGATGGTCACCTGAGCGTTCGGGCTGAGTACCTCGTTGTTGTCAGCAGGTGTGGACACTTGCTACCTACCTCCCGGTATGGCCACCGCCCTTCCGTGAGCGGGATTACTCACGGCGTCTACGGTGACGAGTCTTTCTGCACCCCCAGGATACAGTTCCGGGGGTAACCAATGCCACGTTCCCCTCGTTTATTTTTCGCTTGCCGACGACACCCCCTGCGTCTACGCCCGGGCGAGCACCAACACCATGTCGATGCGAATCCCCAATGACGCTGCCACCAACTCGGTTTCCGCTGCAGTGGCACCAGTGGTGGCCACATCATCAACCAGAATTACTGTCGCCTTCGCACAGCGTTGTCGCAGCTTGTCGCTAATTCCGCGCTTGAATTGCGTCAGCGGCACAATGTGGCCAGAAAGATTTCGTCTGCGTTGAGAAGCCCCCAGCTCCGCGGAATCCCGCGTGCGCCCGCCAATGCGCACCAGGGGCAATACCGAACTGGAGGGGAGCTGACTGCAAGCAAAGTCGCAGGCAATTGTTACCGGGTCCCCACCCCGTTGTCGACGGGATGACGATCTTGTCGGCGCGGGAATCAAAATGACGGGGGTAATTTCCGGGGGCATTATATGGCCATCAGAGGCCAGCCTTCGTACCGCAGCGGCGAACACGGCCCCCATGATTCGTCTAGCTTCACCACTGCCCCGTTCTTTGGCCGACAAAATGAGATGTCTCCTCGCACCCGAGTACGGACCGCAGGTCCACGCTGCTGCGCGTAACGAAGCCCGCGGTGAAAACCGCACTGGAGGTTGCTGAAGATCGTCCTTGCAACCGCGACACAGCGCCCCGGAGCAGCCGCACACCGGACAGGTTTCCGGTATCACGAGGCCGATTGCATCGCGGGTAACGTCGTAAAGCACGCGCAGAAATTCCTGCGATGACCTCCCCTGCGCCATTAATCCCCTCCCCGATTTGCGCTTATTCCACAGACACCGGAGCCATTCGACCGCGCGCACCCGGAACCTGGCGCCAGAACTGCTGCTGCCCCTCGCTGGAGATCAGCTCCATGACACCGGTGGCATCCAATGCGTAACGCTTCGACGAGGTCGCGGTAACTACAGGAATTGGCGGTGTCAGGTTGAGCTTCGGCAGAACGGAGCTAGTCGCACCGTCCGGGAAGGCACTCCACATCGGGGTGTCTCCGCTGTAACCGCCCACCGTGACCGTTTGATTCGGCGACCACGTCAGCGACACTGGGGAAACGTTTTCAGGGAGCGGCAGAGCGCGCGGGTGCGTCAACTTCCACGGTTTATCGTCATGCCTTTCGATTGTGGCGATATAGACTTCACCAGCGATAATCATCGCTACCTGCGTGCCTGAAGAATCGACGCGGAATTCAGAAATGCCGGCGCTCGGGCGCCCCGTTCCTTCGCCGCCGTCAAGAAGGTGGCTGAGCTCAGAGGTATCAACCTCCTCCTGCTGAATCTGAGATGACGTCGACTGCCGAACCAGGCGTACGACTGTTGTACCGTCCTTCACTGTCCAGACCGCCTCGGCGTCTGGAGACCATGTCGGACGGGTGAGACTCTCGCCAGTCAGCACAGGAACCGGCTGATCTTGTATTCCGCCGAGCATCAATGTGGACTCCCCGAGGTCATACGACCCAGCACGACCATCCACGGCCGAGCGGAACACGGCGGCAATAAGCTCGCTGCCATTGGGGTTGGTGCCCACTGCCGCGGAAAACACCGCAGTGCTGCCGCTGGCGGTCCAGCCGCGTCCCACAGGTGTGGCGTGGCCGTCAGCGATCTCGTAGATACCGCTGCGGTCGACCGTCCGTAACGGTGCGTTATCAGCCGGTAGATGATTCGGGTCGTAGAGCTGGATTGTGTCGGTGTCCTTCGTCCACGGCTCGTCGTGGCTGGCAACTAGTGGTTCGCCGTCGGCCATGAGGATCCACGGACCACGGAAATCTGCCGAGTCGAGAGTCCAGATAATCTGCGCCGCGAGCATGACACGCAGTTCCTCGGAAACATCACCCAACCCGGTGATTTCGACCCTGCGACCGTCCGCGTTGGACACAGGTCCTGCTTCCACCGCAATCGAGGCATTGGGCTTGAGCACGGTGGTGACGCCCGGCCGCAGTGGTGCTGATGGGCCGTTCTTCAGCTTCGTCAACAGATTGGTCGCGCCATCGGTGACGCCACGATAGAGCCAACGGCGATCTGTGACCAAATGATTACCCGCCGGGTCGAGGAAATAGACATTGCGAGGCACATTGTTTTCCAGGAATGCCTGACGCTCCATGACAACTCCGTCGGGCAGCGAGGAAATGCGCCACTGCCCATCCGAACCGAGCTTCATCTCCACGGTTTCCTCATAGTCACCGGACTGGGGCTCATACGCACCATCAGTACCGAATTGACCAACGCTGCGACCTCGGGCAACGAAGGACTGTCGCGATCCTCCATCTTCCCGCTGAGCGATGAGGTTGACACCGTCGAGAATGCGGGCGCTATCTTGCGGTTTCCAACTGGCCGCAAGTTCCGGGGTCATGAAGGCACGCATAGCTTGAAAATCATCAACCGGATGCGCGGCCGCGGCGAAAAAGTCGCGCAGGACAATGTCTGCATTGACATTCGGACGTGGCTGCGGAACTTCAATACGAACCTGGGGCGGCTCAAACGGACGCAGCACCTGGGGGCTGGTGTTCCGCGGAATGGTGGTACATCCTGCGGCCGTGCCCAAAATGATCACCGAGCTAAGCGCCACTGTCTTACGCAGGACGCGACGAGCCTTTGACTGTTGCTGCGCCGTCATTTAACTATCCTCCTCTCGTGCCTGTTGGGATTCGCTATCGCTAGCCCTCTGCCCCTTACCCTGATCCTGGCTCTTGGCTTGCGGTGCATTCGATTCCGATTCCAACTCCCGTGCACCAATTTCCCGCTGGTGCGGAATCTGATCGGGCAGCGGGGGAACTTCCAGTCCGAGCGGATGCTCGCCGAAGCTCGCATCGGGCTCCAGCGGCACAGTCAGACGGAAACAGCTACCGACCGTCGGCACGCCAAATGCCTCTAGTTCCCCACCGTGCAATTGTGCGTCCTCGCGTGCGATCGCCAAGCCAAGTCCCGTACCGCCGGTGCGTCGGACACGCGAGGGGTCAGCACGCCAGAAACGGTTAAACACCAGTTCCTGCTGCTCCGGCTTTAGCCCCACACCGTGGTCAACGACCGTAAACGAAACCGCGGAATCGCTCGCCCGCACGGTGACATCCACCGGATTGCCCTCACTGTGGTCAACAGCGTTGGCCATAAGATTGCGTAGCACGCGCTCGATACGACGCGAGTCGACTGTCGCCATTACCGGTTCATCGGGCAGATGGAAGCGGATGGGCGTACCGGTCTCCTTAGCCACGACTGTTACCTGCTGATAGGCAGCATCCACGCAGCGACGAACATCGACCTTTTCTGCGGACAGGTCGGCAACGCCGGCATCGTGGCGTGAGATCTCAAGCAGGTCATTGAGAAGCATCTCAAAACGCTCAAGCTCCTCATTCATCAGCTCAGCTGCGCGGCGAGTCGCCGGATCAAGGTCCTCAGCGCCGTCCGCAATAAGATCGGCCGCCATACGCACCGTGGTCAGAGGTGTCCTCAACTCATGCGAAACATCGGAGGTGAACTGTCGCTGCAGACTGCCGTATTCCTCCAACTGTCTAATCTGCGTGGACAGCGATTCGGCCATCTTGTTAAAGCTCATTGCCAGTCGCGCCATGTCATCTTCACCTTGCACGACCATGCGTTCGCGCAAGTGCCCGTCGGCAAAGCGCTGGGCAATCTGGGCAGCGGAACGCACTGGTGTCGTCACCTGATTGGAGAAGAACCAAGTAATACCACCGAGAAGCGCCATGATGATTACTGTCGCACCGGCGAGCAGACCACGAACCAACTTAATAGTCGATTCCTCTGCGGCCATAGAGGTGACCAGATAGAGCTCGAGCCCATCAACCGAGGTAGAAGTGGGACTACCGATAATTAACGCCGAGTACGTATCGCCGCGGTTATCAGTGACTTGGCGTACCTGATACGCAATTTGCCCTTGTCGGACTACTTCATGCAATCGTTCTGGGACATCAGCCTTAATCGGCGATGAAGCCAACACCGTGCCTCGCGGCACCGGCGCCACGAGCAGTGGTTCATAACTTGTCAATGGTGCAGCACCGGAACCGGCTGCACGGTTCACAAGGGCATCGCGCCCCACGTTGAGCAGAGCTTGCAGCTCGTTGGACGAAGAGTTCTCAATCGCCCGCTCCACCACTGCGCGAGCACGGTCAATTTCCTCGTCGGCAGCGGTAACCTTTGCGTCGATAAGCCGCTGGGTAACAATAGTCGCCAACGCGAAACCGAGTACCGCAATCACCATCGCGCTCAGTACCACCACAGAGGTCAGAATGCGCGCTTGAATAGACGTGCGCCAGAGTGTAACCGCCCAGGTCACTCCCCTATTGGTGAAGTCTCGAAGCTTCGTTATTAATCGACGCAAGAATCGGCTCCCACTAAAGCTGACTGACCTTGATTAGTCACCCGTCTTGTACCCGACACCGCGGACGGTCAGCACAATCTGGGGGTTTTCCGGATCCAATTCAATCTTCGAGCGCAGACGCTGAACGTGAACGTTGACGAGTCGGGTATCCGAGGTGTGCTGATATCCCCAGACCTTTTCCAACAACTCATCACGGGAAAAGACCTGCTTCGGACGGGAAGCAAGAGTGTGCAATAGGTCAAACTCCAACGGGGTCAGAGAAATCTCCTTGCCATCACGGAACACGGCGTGACCGGGCACGTCGATGGTCAAGTCGCCGACCTCGAGAGTCTCACTCGGGCTGTCTTCTTGACGACGCAGCCGAGCGCGCACACGCGCCACGAGCTCCTTCGGCTTAAAGGGCTTCGTGACATAGTCATCCGCACCGGATTCCAGGCCGAGGACCACATCGACCGTGTCGGTCTTCGCAGTCAACATGATGATCGGCACCGCCGATGTCTCTCGCACAGTGCGACAGACATCGACACCACCCATGCCCGGCAACATGAGATCCAGCAGAATCAAATCTGGATTCTCCCGCTCTGCTGCCTTGACAGCTTCGAGGCCATCGTCGACTACTACTGTGTCGAAGCCCTCGCGCTCCATCACCATCGTGAGCATTTCGGCGATGGCCGGATCATCATCAACAACCAGGATTTTTGAGCTCATGCGTCATATTCTAAACGTAAAGCTATCTAGTTCTGTAGTTTCCGGTTGAGGTGGCTAGCGCAGGCGTGCACTGATCCATTCCACAAGACGGTCCGCCCCATCATCCCCCGTAAGCATCAACCATGGTGACTGCCACGAGCCCCCCGCGAACTTCTGGTACGCCGCCAGCGTGCGCTCCTGCAAACCCGAGTCCTTTTCGTAGGTATCCCTAGTTCGCTGCACATCAGCGGCTTCCCGATTGCGTGCGCGGTCGGCTGCCACTCCCACCGACGTGGCCAGACAGACCTGAACGTCGGGAAGCGGAAGCTGGAAATCTCCGAATTCGGTCTTCTCAATCCACTCAACGATCGCCGAATCCTGTGTGCGAGCCAGGGAGTAGGCCGCGTTGGACGCGACGTAGCGGTCGATAATCAGAACATCGTTCTCGCGCGCTGCATCAACAATCGCTTCACGACGTTCTTTGCGGTCCAGAGCGAACAGGAGTGCCATTGCCCAAGCGGAGTCCGCGGTGTCGCCGAGCTGACCGTGCAAGGCTTGATCGGCGAAATCAGCGAAGATTGTCTGCCGGTACGCCGGAAAGGTCATCGATGAAACGGAGTGCCCTTGACTTCGGAGTTGATTGGTAACAGCTGTGACAAGCGTGTTCTTGCCAGCACCGTCGATTCCTTCGACTGCGATAATCAAATTTTTCTCCTCGCACACATGGCTACGGCCTAGCCTTGCTTAGAACTAGTAGCGGTAGTGCTCTGGCTTATACGGGCCCTCGACATCAACGCCGATGTATTCGGCCTGTTCCTTGGACAGCCGGGTGAGCTCGCCGCCAAGTGCCTCGACGTGAATGCGAGCGACCTTCTCATCCAGAATCTTCGGCAGACGATGGACAGAGTTGTCGTACTTATCACCGTTGCAGTAGAGCTCAATCTGCGCGATCGTCTGGTCGGCGAAGGAGTTCGACATTACGAAGGACGGATGTCCGGTGGCATTGCCCAGGTTGAGCAAACGCCCCTCGGAAAGCACGATCAGAGAGCGCTCTTCGCCGTCTGCATGCGGAAAGATGTACTCGGTGACCTGCGGCTTGATCTCCACACGACGGACATCATCGCGATGGTGCAGGCTATGCATGTCAATCTCGTTGTCGAAGTGCCCGATGTTGCCCAGCAGCGCGTGGTTCTTCATCTGCTGCATGTGCTCGAAAGTAATGACGTCCTTGTTGCCTGTGGCGGTGATGACAATGTCGACATCTGCGATGACGCTCTCAGTAGCGACAACGTCGAAACCGTCCATCAATGCCTGCAATGCGTTAATCGGGTCGGCCTCGGTGACCTGAACGCGAGCGCCCTGGCCAGCCAGTGCCTCTGCGCATCCCTTACCCACGTCACCGTAGCCACAGACCAGTACGTTCTTGCCGCCAACCAGCATGTCGGTACCGCGGTTGATGCCGTCCAGAAGGCTGTGACGGGTGCCGTACTTGTTATCGAACTTGGACTTGGTGACCGCATCGTTGACGTTCATGGCCGGGAATGGCAGCACTCCCTGCTCTGCGAAGTGGTAGAGGCGGTGGACACCAGTGGTGGTCTCCTCTGTGACACCCTTGACCGACTCTGCAATTCGGTGCCAACGGCCGGCATCCTTCTCCAGGCTGGCGCGAAGCATGTCCTTGAAGGCAATAAACTCATCCGAATCCGACTCTTCTGCAGGCGGCACCAGGCCAGCATCCTCGAATTCCATGCCCTTAATGACAGCCATGGTGGCGTCGCCGCCGTCGTCCAGAATCATGTTGGCATCTTCATCGCCCCAGTCGAAGATGCGGTCGAGGCACCACCAGTACTCTTCCAGTGTCTCGCCCTTCCAAGCGAAAACCGGAACACCCTGCGGGTCCTCCGGAGTGCCGTTTCGCCCAACGACGACTGCCGCAGCGGCCTCATCCTGAGTGGAGAAGATGTTGCACGAGGCCCAGCGGACCTGTGCGCCCAGCGCCGTCAACGTCTCGATGAGCACTGCGGTTTGAACCGTCATGTGAATGGAGCCGGAAATACGGGCACCGGCCAGTGGCTGCTGCTCCGCGTACTCTTCGCGCAGCGCCATTAGACCTGGCATCTCGTGCTCAGCCAGACGAATCTGGTGACGACCGGCCTCAGCCAGGGAGAGGTCTGCAACCTTGAAATCAATGTTCTTCGAGGACATGTAACGCTTTCTCTAGATTCTTTGACGTGAGATTCTTCTTAAAGAATTACTACTGGGGACGCGAGAGTTACTCTACCGCTTCGACGCAGTTTTCCAGCGCCGCCTGGTCAGACTCACTGAGTTCCCCCAGAAGACTATCGAAGACCTCGGATGCGATAGCCAACGCATCTTCCTCGCTGCCGTGCGCCTCGGAGATTCCCTCCCGGATGAAGCTGTAGTCCTCCACAATGTCACCGCCGCTAAATGGCGCACCATTCCAAATTGCAATGATCACAGCCGCCGCGAGTGCGCATGCTTTCTCATCGCTATTTTCGGAATCCACCCCAATGCGGCCAGCATCAATCAATGCACCAACACGATCCTGTGAGTCGAGATCCTGAACCTCATCGAAGAGTTCAATGACCGAATCGCTACCAAAAATCTCAGTATCCCAGATGGACATGATAGGTGGCCACGCTCCTTTCGCGCTTCGAACCAATAGCCAGTTTTCGCCTATCGACGAGCGCTTTCCAAAGAGCGCTTTTCGACGAGCCCACGGTAATCTGGCCGCCGACCTAAAAGCTGTCGCCTGCACGTACCGCTAGCCGGAAAACCGCATGTGGCCTTACCGAAGTTCTACCCGACTTTTCGTCACTTTTACAGTTCGAGAGACATATTTAATCCCTTCAACACAATTTTCACCCTAGAGAGAAGATAACGGGCATGTTAAGTTAGTTCCCAGACCTCGTAATGCAACTGTTATCTTTTTCGTTACAGGGCGACCTCACGCATGACACGAAAGGAGTACCTACCATGGTGAAGAAGGCTTTTGGAGCTCTTCTGCTTGCAGCCCTTCCCCTGAGCGCTTCGCTCGTAGGCTGCTCCGATAGCAATGCCGCCAAGGGTGCAAATCCGGAAAACGCCGGCTCTCAGTCGGAAATGGAGACCTCTGCTCCACTGCCTCCAGTTCCTAGTGATGCCGAGCTGCAGCAGACCACTGAACCGAATTCAGATTCCTCGCTGACTGAGACGAACGACAGTCTAGTATCTCGTCCGACCACGTCATCGAGCACCGAGATCGTTGAGGATCCGTACCTGCCACCGCAGGCGTACATCCCCCCGACTTCCACAAGCTCAAGTGCGACAACTCCGACGTCGACGACATCGACACCTCCGACGACCACGGAGACCACAGAGCCCACCTCTGACGACGTTTCTTCGCCGACGCCCAGCAAGCCGGTGCCACTGCTACCGGAAGATAACTCGGAAAAGCCGAACGACAGTCTTCCGGAAGGCGATGGTGGTGCAGCAGCTGAGCCGAAGCCGCCTTCATCGCAGGCGCAGTCCCAGTCGGGTACGCAAACCACAACTCCGTCCGAGACTCCTCAGAAGACTCCTTCGAAGGAGCCGACATCCCCGAAGGAGCCGACACCTCCGAAGGACCAGACCCCTTCGACGGAGAAGGACACCACTGGCGGCAATGGGGCTAGCAATAGCAAGATTTCCCCAATCCCGGAAAAGCCGAAGGACTCCGGATTCCTGGGAAATCTCTTCGATAACGACGAGGACTAACCCACCCGCGGGACGGTCGCGACAAAGACGGTTGCCCCGTCTTGGCGCGCAGTCAGCTCAATATCGACTGCGTCGACAGCCGGAACCCAGGCCGCATGGCCGCTGGGAACCTCAACCACGGAGTCGTCGTGACGCAACGCCACCGTGCCCGCTGTAGACAACACAACCGTGGCGGATTCTTCGTCGAGCAGAACATGTTCGCCCGGCTCCAGATCCCGCGAACGAAGGCGAAACTCGCGCACCGGCGCGTCATAGTCATTCCAGCCATCATCGGTCAGCCGCGACTGCAGCACCGGATCTGGCAGCGGTCGGAAAGAGAGCACGCGCAGTAGCTCCACGACATCGACGTGCTTAGAGGTCAGCCCTCCGCGCAGCACGTTGTCGGAGTTGGCCATGATTTCCACGCCCATGCCATTGAGGTAAGCATGCAGCTGTCCAGCACCAAGGTAGATGGCTTCGCCCGGCTGTAAGCGAAGGCGATTAAGCAGCATCGACCCCAGGACTCCCGGGTCCCCCGGATACTTTCGAGCCAATTCGCAAGTGGTCTCGGCTACTCGCGAGAACTCCTCGTCATCGCCACTGTAATCCGCGCACTTGGCAGCCACGGCCTCGACCAGCTCATCGAGGACATCCTGGGGCAACGTCAACCACGTTGTAAACAATGCCCGCAGAGCACTCTCGTCATCGGCGGCATCGAGCAGTCCCATGTAATGGTCGAGCTCCGGTACCGCCAGCGTCGCGAGCAACTCCTTCGTGCGCTCCACCGGGCGGAATCCGGCCAACGCGTCGAAGGTAGTCAGGGCGACAATAAGTTCCGGCTTGTGGTTGTTGTCCCGGTAATTTCGGAAATGTGCAGTGGCCGGAATGCCCTCCGCATTTTCGCGTGCAAATCCCTCCTGAGCTTCTGCCAAGGTGGGGTGTGCCTGCAGCGATAACGGCTCATCGGCTGCGAGCAGCTTCAACAGGAACGGCAGCCTGCCGTTGTCGGTGTCAATTGCATATCCGAGCGCAGCTGCCGGATCCTGCGCAATGAGCTCATCCAGCGGCGTGCCGGCCACCGTGGCCGATGCCAGTGCATGCGCACCAAACCACAGTTCCGCCCAGGGCTTCGATGTGGGAGCGTCCGCACCGGTGATTCTCGCCAAATGTGTACGAGACCCCCAGGGGTACGACTGCAGCACGGGGTCCAACAGCTCCATGCCCGTATCACTCCTCTAATAGTCACTTCTGGCGCGAGCACGCCAATCTCACCGAAGGCCCAAAAGCCTTCGGTGACACCCGGCGATTACGCAGAAAACGCCGCAATCGCACCAACTCTGGCTGCAGCAACACATACTTCAACCAATGGATGATGAGTCTCCGCATCGAGCGCAGGGCACTCCACACGAGCCCATCCAACCTCGCCGTAGTGGTCCCGGTAGTGGCCCACATTGTTCGGCGCAGCTAAAACAATCGCCCCCAACGGTAGCACTGTCGCCCCTTCATCCCCACCATCAATAAACGGGTCATAGAAAATATCGCGGCTTTCCTGGGGTTCTGCAGCGAGCAACGCGCCCACACTAAGAGACAATTCGCTTATCGACGACGCTGCCGAGACCACGCCTGCCTCAAGCATCTGTAACGATGCCAGTTCCGCTACCGGCGCCAGCGCCGAGGTCGTCGACACTGCAAGCATTCTGCGGCCTGCCACCCACTGCGCTACCTGCCGCGCGGGGTTAACTGTTTCATCTCGCTGCGGAGCACAGGCGGCAATATCGGCGTCCACCGCATCAGCGACTTCCTCCACTACCCCGGCCGGAGCCAGGGTGGTGGCACCGCATTCGGTGAGCGCGCTGGCGATGGCACCGACATAGGCGGTAAAGGACGCGGACTCCGCCATCGCCGGGCGCGGAACCACAACCGTATCGGGGCTACCGGCGGCACGCAGTGGCCCTTCACCGGGATCCACCACGACCGTGGCAGCACCTCGCCTATCAGCTTCAGCCAGAGCTGCCCCCAGTGGGCTGCCGGGGTTGTCGTCACAGACGATGACCAAGTCGAGGGCACCGACATAACTGGGCAACTGATGCGCAATTACCACCGGACAGCGGATATCGTCGGCAAGCGCGCGCACGGATTCGGCAGCGAGCTGCGCCCGACGATTTCCCACGAGGATGACCGCACTGCGCGGCAGTGAAAGTTGAGCAAACGCACCCCCGCGAGTCGCGGAAGCAGCAGCTCTGAGACCTGCACCGGCAGTGGCCATACGATAGAACAGGGCCTCTTGGCGCGGGTTATGGGAGGAGTCGAATGACGAGGTCATACTCCCAAGCATGCCTGAAAACGGGCGTGTGGGGTTGATTAACCGCGGATGATGCCGAGAACTTCGTCGACAAGCGCATCGACCTCAGCACGCGTCGGCGCCTCGACGTTCAGACGCAGCAGCGGCTCCGTATTGGAGGCCCGGACGTTGAACCACGCCTTGGAGTCCGCCAGCTCAATGGTCAGGCCATCCATCCAGTCCGAGGACTCGGTGCGATCGGCAAAGGCAGTCTCGATTTCCTTCTGCTTTGCCTGCTGCTCCTCTGCGCTGCCCAGGCGGGAATTAATCTCGCCGGAGGCCTCGTAGCGGTTGTACTCGGCCATGAATTCGCTCAGTGGCTTATCCTGCTCTGCCAGTGCGGCCAGGACATGCATGGCGGCGAGCATGCCGGAGTCAGCGTTGAAGAATTCCTTGAAGTAGTAGTGCGCCGAATGCTCGCCACCAAAAACAGCACTGTGCTCGGCCATTTGCGCCTTAATAAAGGAGTGCCCAACACGGGTACGAACCGGGGTTCCGCCGTTTTCCACAATCATCTCCGGCACGACGTGTGAGGTAATCAGGTTATGGATGATAGCCGCGCCCGGGTTCTGCTCCAGGTAGCGGGTGGCCACCAACGCACAGATGGCCGATGGGCTGACCGGGTTGCCCTTCTCGTCGACGACGAAGCAGCGGTCAGCGTCGCCATCGAAGGCAATACCGATGTCTGCGCCCTGCTCCACCGTGAACTTCTGCAGGTCAACGAGGTTGGCGGGTTCCAATGGGTTGGCCTCGTGATTCGGGAAGTTGCCGTCGAGCTCAAAGTAGAGGTCAGCAACATCCATGTCTTCTCCGAGCACTGCCGGGACTGTCAGTCCTCCCATACCGTTACCGGCATCGACTGCGACCTTCAGACGACGGCCGGAGCGGATGTCGACCAGCCCATGGAGGAACGCCGCGTAATCCTGCAGAACATCCTCGTGATCAATTTCACCCGGAGTGCCGGTGTACTCCGGGATTCCGTCGACAAGCAGATCCTTAATCTGAGCAAGCCCTGTCTCCTGCCCAATCGGACGTGCCAGCGAACGGCACATCTTGATGCCGTTGTATTCAGCCGGGTTGTGGCTGGCAGTGAACATCGCGCCCGGGCATTCCTTTACTCCGGAGGCGAAATACAGCTCGTCCGTAGAGGTCAGGCCGAGCAGGGTGACGTTGAGCTCCTGTGCAGCCGCGCCGTCGGCGAAACTAGCCGCCAACTCCGGTGAGGACTCACGCATATCGTGGCCAACTACGGCACGTGTTGCGCCCTCTGAACGCATGATGTGTCCGAAGGCGGCGCCGATGGCTCCGACAAGATCCGCGTCGATGCCCTCACCGACAACACCGCGCACGTCATAGGCCTTGATGACGGCATCCAAATCGGAACGATTGTAAGTGCCCACGAAAAACCTCTCTGGGTAAGTATCAGTTTTGTGAAAAATGATACTAGCCACAGAGAGGCTCTCACAAAGAAATGCCGCGGCAAGATGGCATGAGCTGGGGCACGGCGCCCGACCCGTTAGTCGTCCGAATCCTCCGGATCGCGAACTACATGCAGGTGACCGCGCGCGGATTTCCGCGTCGACGGGTGGCGGCTGGAATCAATCTTGTAGGTTTGCGGACGGTTGTCGACCTCATCCCGCAGCACCAGGCCAGTCGCGTTGCGGCCAGCTTCACGGACGGCTTCCGCCAGTGCGGTCAAATCATCATCGTCCTGGGCGGGCGTCGGCACGTCGTAACGAACGAGCTCCCACCCCAGCGGTGCGGTGATAGAACGCGCGTGCTTCTCACAGAGATCCCAGCTATGCGGTTCGGACGCGGCGGCGAGCGGACCCACCACAGCCGTCGACTCCGCGTAGGCATACGTCAACGTAGCTACGGCAGGTTTGCCACAGCCGGGCCGGCAACAACGTCTAAAAACACTCACGGCATCAAAGTCTAGACCCTAACTTTAAGTTTCGATAGTTTTTCTCCCACTCGGGCGTTTTTCGCTTTCCGACGCTCCCCCGGGGCACCCCAGCCTTACCCAGTAAACCTGCGACATGGCCGGAAGCTGGCCTCACCCACGTTGACGATCCGACCGATTAAGCTCAACAAATATGAATTCATCGGCTTATACTCCGCGCTCTTTGCGACGCTCACTGCGACGCGGTCGCGGACCTCGGGGTCCTCTGTTGCCGCCGGAGGTACCCCGCTGGAAGAGCCGTTCAGAAGCTTTTGACCAGGCGGTTATTGACGCCTACGCCCCATTGGATCAGCGCTGGTCCCGGCAACTGTCACACCTGGACATCGCCATCGACACGATTCCTCGCATGCAGTTGCGCCCGGACATGTATTTCCCGGAAGAGATTGTCGCTGACGGACCTGTACCGCTGGGACGGCTTATCCCCGCTGGCATTGACCGCGTAGGCAACCCCACCCGCCCCTGCGTAGTAGTGTTCCGCCGCCCCATTGAGCGCCGTGTCTCGGGCCGAGTGGAACTGGACCAGATGCTGCAATATGTACTGACCCGCCTGGTAGCGGTATATCTGGGCATTGACCCGGTTGAGGTGGACCCTAGTTTCAACGAGAACTTCCTGTAGAAAGCTTTCTCCTAAGGAGCTCCCTAGAAACCGGGTATATAGACAAAAAGTGTCTGTGATTCTCAAGATAGTAACTGGTCAGGCCCCATAAATTACCGGCTGCACGCGTGAATACGGGCTGCAAATGTGAAACTGTGCAAGTTTATGACACTTTCAGGCCATTTTTCGGGCGATTTTTGTCATAAACGCAGTCAGTAACTCGCATTAAGAACTAAGCGACAAAAGGGCCCACCCAGCGACATGCTGAGCGGACATATTTTCGTCTATTAACCCTAGAGAGCAGGAAAAACTCGTTCACCGAAAAATCCCCCAGGGTATTACCCAAGGGGAAACTGCGAGGTCGAGCGAGGGATAAAATGCAGACCCGGCTGCCCTAGCCAATCTGCCGCTTCAAACGGCGGCGCTCACGCTCAGAGAGGCCACCCCAAATACCGAAGCGCTCATCATGCTCGAGAGCAAACTCCAGGCATTCATCTCGCACACCACAAGCACGACAAATACGCTTTGCTTCGCGAGTGGATCCACCCTTCTCAGGGAAGAAAGCTTCTGGATCGGTCTGGGCACACAGAGCTTGCTCCTGCCAGTCCTGATCGACGGCTTCAAACAACCCCGAAAGGTCATCTGCCCACTCTGTCAACGGCCGAGGCTGGTTTTCAGAGGAGCTATCATTCACAGCGATGTCACCCGCATTCGTCTCACTATCCACAGCAGAGCCGCCATCAAACATGCTGGACTTTTCCATGCCGAGGGCCTCCTGATGGTTGTTGCTGCGGGTCTTTAAATTGGGCTTAGTGTGCGAAACACACATTTGTGATTACACACGTGTAACCCACCATCGGTCAAGCCGAATAGAGAATTTGCCCCAATACTTTTCATTGCCCCTGAAGCCCCTCCCCCCGCGTTGGGGATTAAGTTCAGGTTGAAGGATGGTGCCCGAACCCTAAACCTGCCACCCAAACTCAATCACATTCACCACATGCCTCTCACCAGCAACTTTGGCGACACTTCGGCAACTCTAATCAGATATTGCCGACAAAAGTCTGACACGCCGAAGGCTGCAGACTAGACATCCGTCGAAAAACGTACTCCGTGATCGGGGATCTGGACGCCCGGCCACACACGGATACCGTTGATCAATTCACAGCGCGCACCAACGACGGCACCCTCGCCGATAATGGCATCACTGATGACCGTTCGCGGGCCAATATCGGCACCATCGGCAATCACAGAGCGCTCGATTACAGCACCGGCACCGATGCGTGCGCCGTCGAAGATCACCGATTGATCAATCCGAGCTCCCGCACCAATCTCCGCCCCACGGCCGACAACAGAGCCACCGTAGAGAAGAGCACCGCCACCGACCGACGCAGATTCGTCGACAAGCGCTTCGCCGTGCTTACCCTCTAGAAGTGGTGACGGCGCGATACCGCGGACCAAATCAGAGGAGCCGCGGACGAAGTCACCCGGAGTCCCCATGTCACGCCAGTAGGCGTAATCAACGTGACCGTAGACGTTCATACCGCGGTCAAGCAGCGCTGGGAAGATTTCACGCTCAACGCTGATGGGGCGACCAGCCGGAATCGACTCGATAATCTCGCGGCGGAACACGTAGATACCGGCATTAATCTGATCGGTCGGCGGATCCTGGGTCTTCTCCAGGAACTCCAGGACGCGCCCATCCTCATCGGTCGGAACACAGCCGAACGCGCGTGGATCCGGCACACGGACGAGGTGCATCGTGACGTCCGCATCCTTCTCCGCGTGGGTGCCCAACACCGCGCGCAAGTCGGTACCGCCGAGGACATCGCCATTGAAAATCATTGCGGTGTCATAGCGCAGCTTGTCTAGGACGTTTCGGATACCGCCACCGGTACCCAGCGGCTCAGCCTCAAAGACGTATTCAATTTCGAGACCCAAATCCGAACCGTCGCCGAAGTGTTCTTCAAATACTTCAGCTCGGTAGGAGGTGCCCAATACCACGTGCTTCATACCTGCTGCACGAATGCGGCCAAGCAGATGCTCCAGGAATGGATGCCCTGCCGTGGGCAGCATCGGCTTCGGCGTATTCACGGTAAGGGGACGCAAACGCGTACCTTGCCCGCCAACCAGAATGACAGCGTCAGTCTGTTCAGCCAACGTGGCTCCCGCCTGCTGTGCAGCATCCGCTCCCGGCTGGAAGGCGGAGCCATGCCCAGCACTCGGACGAACTTCGGTAGTCATGAAATCGGTAACTTTCTTCGATGGATCATTCCAACAGTTAATTAATTCCTACGCTTTTTGACCGCGATTATGACTTTGCCACGCAGGAACAGCCCCAAACGCAATGCCAGTCGCACAGGTGCCAGCGCCGGCCCCGGCAGGCGATCTGACATAAAACGGTATGCCGACTCGTGATGGGCCTTTACGGTAATTTCCGGGTGCTTACTGGCAGAATGTCCCTGCGCGTGACGTATCTCTGCACGGGGACAGAAAACATTGCTCCAACCGGCCTTGCCCAGTCGGTCACCCAAATCCACGTCCTCCATGTACATGAAGTAGCGGGTATCAAAGCCATCAATCTGGTCGAACGCATCCCACCGCAGCAGCAGGCATGCGCCCGACAACCATCCCGCCGATCGCTCACGATCCATATCCGTGTCATCCCGGTAGTGACGTGAGAAAGGGTTAGTAGGCCAGATATCGGCAAGCAGCGCGTGTCCGATACCGCTGACAAGTTTAGGAACCGCGCGTGCCGACGGGTACACGCTGCCATCCGCCTCGCGAATCAGCGGACCAATCGCTCCAGCTTTGGGATTGCGCTGCGCGCATTCCAACAGAACATCGATTGCGCCAGGGGCAAACACCACGTCAGGGTTGACCAGCATGACGTAATCAGGATTGATTTCACCAGCACGGCGAGCCCGCCCCAGCTCCGCAATGCCACGGTTGGCGGCCGCGCCATAGCCAATGTTGCCGCCGGTGCGCAGAAGCTGAACATCCGCTCCGGTCTCCTTGGCCCGAGCTTCTTCCTTCTCCACGGAACCATCCGTCGAGCCGTTGTCGGCCATAATCAGACGCGTGGAGGCACTGGCGGCGGGGCCCAGCGAATCCACCAGCTTGCTCAGGTGCTCACCGGGCGAAAAGGTCACGGTGACCACACCGAGCGGAAGCTGCGAGGGTTGCGGGGAATTCGAGGTTTCAATCACAAACCTAGACCCTAGGTCAGGACTGCTCGCAAAGTGTCCTGCCACTCCGGAAGTGCATGTAGACCTACCTCACTCCATGCCGAACCATCCAACACGGACCAGGCCGGACGTGGGGCCGGACGTGGGAACTCACTGCTGGTACAAGCCACCACACGCTGCGGATCGTGACCGGTGAGCCGAAACACTTCGCGAGCCACCTCGAACCATGTCGCCTCACCGCTGCCCGTGACATGGAAGGTGCCGGTCGGTGCGCTGCTCGGTTCAGACAACACACGTTCGGACAACTCCCAGATAGCCCCGGCGAGATCACCAACAAAGGTGGGGTTACCGTGCTGATCGTCAACGACCTTAATAATTGCCGGGTTGCCCTGGTCGTCAGTCGCCGTCTCTGCCAGACGAATCATCGTGGAAACGAAGTCCTTGGCCTCCGGCTGTGTGGGCCCCGACCAGACCCACGCCGTGCGCAAAATAGCGAAACGCGCACCCGAATCATGCACATTACTCTCCCCCACTAACTTGGTACGTCCGTACATAGTCCGAGGCGCGGTGAAATCATCAACTCGCAGCGCTCGACGCTGCCCCGTCATCTCATCGATTGCTACATCACCAAAGACATAGTCGGTGGAGATGTGAATGAGATACGCGTCTTCCTTTTTCGCCCGAGCCGCCAAGTACTTCGGTCCAAGTGCATTGATAAGGTGCGCCGAACCGGGATCGGATTCTGCGCCATCGACATCGGTCGCCGCTGCCGCGTTAATGATGATGTCGACGTCGTCAAGCAGAGGCGTTGCCTCCACAGCAGCCGAATCAGTGATATCCAACTGTGCCCGAGTGAGAGCGCGCACCTCAACATCGGCGGCAAAAGGATCACACTGAAGCGCAGTACCCAGCTGTCCCGCCGCACCAGTTATGGCGACAATGGGACGCCGCGAGTTGCTGTGGGTTGGTCCAGGAGTGGCGAAATGCGAGACTGAAATTTCGGACATATTCTTCTTCATCACTATCGTAGATACGATTGACACTGTGTTGAGGTGTAACCGGATACGGATTGACACTGTGTTGAGGTGCAACCGCACACGGTTGGACGGTTAAGGTTTATGTAGTTTCCGCAGCCGCTTACTGCCCTCCACGATGTGTGGAATGCCCACGCAGACATGCAGCACAAATTATATTTTCGAAAAACGGTTTAAGAGGAGCCCCGGTTTGAGCAGCCACACGCCACGCGCGCGTCACGCACGCGATATTCAAGCGCCACCGTCCTCTGCAGAGAGTACAGCCCAAGCTTGGCCGCCGATGCTGCGCAATGCGCTTGTGCTGCTCTCAGCCATTATCCTGGTTATTTCCGCAGTTGGCTGGTGGACACTTGGTAGGACCACCGACAACTTGGGTTCGGGTGGCGACTTCGGTCTAGGCAGTGAGAAGGACGGTGCAACCGATATTCTGCTCGTCGGCTCCGACTCCCGCACCGATGCCCAGGGCAACCCGCTGACTCCGGAAGAAGTTGAGCTTCTGCGTGCCGGCGACGAAGAAGCCACGAATACAGACACGATTATTGTGATTCGTGTTCCTGCCGATGGTTCTTCAGCGACGGCAATTTCCATTCCGCGCGATACCTATGTCCACACCAATCGTCTAGGCAACACAAAGATTAATGGTGTCTACGGCAACACAAAGCAAATGGTGGAAGAGGAACTCGCAGGAAGCGGGGCCTCGCCGGAAGATATTGAGCGTCGCTCGACTGAGGCCGGGCGCAGAGCTCTGATTGAAACCATTAGCGACCTCAGCGGTATCACCGTTGACCACTACGCAGAAGTTGGCCTGCTCGGCTTCGTCCTGCTCACCGACGCCATCGGCGGTGTCGATGTATGTCTGAATGAGGCTGTCTACGACGAGTTCTCGGGTGCAGATTTCCCAGCGGGCTCACAGACGTTGAAGGGTGCCGACGCGCTCTCATTCGTCCGCCAACGCCATGGTCTGCCCCGCGGTGACCTCGACCGAATTACTCGCCAGCAGGTCTTCATGGCCTCGTTCACCAATAAGCTGCTCGGCGCTGGCACACTGTCTAATCCCGCGAAGCTGTCTGAACTGGGCAATGCTGTCCAGCGCTCGGTGGTACTCGACGACAACTGGGATGTCACCGGATTTGCTACCCAGATGCAGGGCCTCAGTGGTGGCAACGTGAAGTTTGAAACTATCCCGGTGACCTCGATTGACGGTGTCGGTGACTATGGCGAGTCGGTGGTCACAATCGATAAGGGCCAGGTTCACAAGTACTTCGAGACCCTGCTGGGCACCAAGGAAGAAAAAGCTCCGGCGAAGGAAGAAGACGAAAAGAAGGCTGACCCCAACGCGGCTGAAACTACGGTCAGCGTTTACAACGCCACAGGCATTGAAGGTTTGGCCAGCGGCGTCTCAGGTTTCTTAACGGAAAAGGGCTACACCCAGGGCGAGGTCGGCAACGCTGAGTTCGCCGGCGTTGCCTCCAGCCAGATCAATGCGGCTGACCCAGAGGATCCGGCAGCGCAGGCCATCTCTGAGGCACTCGGTGGCGTACCGATTGTCCACGATCCATACCTCGACCCGCACCACATCTCAGTGACAATTGCCGGTGACTACGAAGGCCCGGGATTGACATCAGAGGGAATGGCCGCTGATTCGGGCGACGGTGCCGAACCCGCGCCTGAAGTCGAAGATGGTTCCAATGGCGATGTCATCGGCCAGGAAGGCGGGGCAATTCCGCAGGAAGATCGCCCCGCTATCGACGCCGCCGGCGTGACCTGCGTGAACTAGGCCCGTCCCTTCGGGGAGACCTCAGCGACATGTTCGATGAGGTTATATTCCTCAATTGCGGCCAAGGCCTCCTTGGCCTCCTGTTCGTCCAGCACGTTCATGATGAACCCGTTCTGGACGAACACCCAATCACCTGCCACCAGCTCAGGCACGTACATTGCCGAGCATTGCCGCTTCTGCCCCGCCATATCCACCGTCGCCATCGGCAATGGACCATCGGCGATTGCCAAAACCCGGGCAGGAATTCCAAGACACATCGTGTTACTTCGTCCTCTCCACTACAGTCGGGCGTCCGCCGAACCAGGGCTATCCGTTGTTATATTGTCCGCAGGTGCACCGGCATGTTCCTGCATCGTGAATGTCATCACTCCCGCAGGTGCCGAACTACACGGTAGGCACGGATCAGCGGCCCAAATCGACTTCTCGACCCCCGCAGTCTCCCCGCCACCGCACAGCTGCTCGGTAAGCATACGCGTCAGCCAGGGTTCATTCTGCGCAGTCGGTGTCATAATCTGACAATCCGTAATGATGCCGTCAGCTCCTGCCGTATAACGATGCACTAACAGCCCACGTGGCCCGTCAATCATCCCGACACCACTGCGATGTCCTTCAAAGTCAGCATTCTCAATCGCCGTCGCAGCATTCGGATTGCACACATGGTCGCCGAGCAGCTCCCCGTCGGCAAGCACCCGCTTCGCCCAGGCCACGGTGTCGGCGAGAAGCTGGCGTTGGGCGTCGCGTGGGCTGATTCCACGCTTATCGACGACAACCTGCCTGGAGACCGGCCCCACCCGGTAAAAATCTGCCCGCTGACCTTCACAACCATCCTTGCCCAGCTCCTTCGAGGCATCAAACACCGGCCTGGGAGCGGCATCGCCCGGACGGGATTCCCGAACACGTGTAGGCCAATCAGCAGCCGGGAAAATCTGCGCTGCGGTATCGGTGTCGTGCCGCGCGACTGCCAGGTAATTTCCCAGCGGAGCAAGTTCACCGTCAGCGTCGACGACTGCGACGTCGAGACCGTCAAAAGTATCCGTCCAAGCATCAGAAGCATCGGGGGCGGCAAGAAGCTCCACTTCCTTGATTACCGCCGTCTCAGCCAGCGCCTCCAGAGCACTTTCGGCCTCAGAAACAAGCGTCTTATCCACTGCCGCGCGCACACCGCCGGGGACGGCGACATCCGGGAAGTGCGACGGTGCCCCCGCTGCACGCATCAGAGCTTTTCCCGCACGCTTCATTGCCCGCGCCCCCTCGCGGTCGGCGGCCACAAACTTGGTCGCTAGATTATCCAAGGCCGACCCGGCCGCCAGCAGCTCTCGAATCAACTGTGCGGTGCGGGGAATATCGGAAATCCCGTAGAGGTCCTCCACCGCCCGTACACCTGCAAGATGATGCACAACCGGGCACAGGCCACACAGCCGCTTGGTGATATCTGGCACATCTAATGCCTGCTTGCCCACGAGCATCCCGTCGATACGCGGCAGCCCTGAAAGGTCGAAGGACACCTGTGTGATGGCGCCGTTGTCATCGCGATAGACATCCAGTCGTGCCTCGAATGGGTCAACAAGCTCATCGAGCTGGATGTGCTGGGTAACCGGAACGGATTTGGATGACATGGTCCGCCTGCGCCTCCTTCGCGCTGAGTGCTTCGCCATAATGGTATCTGTGCATGAGCTTGGATTGTTGACCAGCGTGGTGGAAAAGATTGCCGAGGTCTGCCCGGG